>NZ_CAKXZS010000017.1:21104-27249 GCF_935822925.1 Mesorhizobium ventifaucium | reverse complement strand
GGCAAATTTGACCAGAACCAGCAGGTCGTTCCCTATGCGAGCTTAGCACAGGCTCTGCAAGGCCTCATTCGGCCTTTGCTTGGCAAGAGCGAAGCCGAGCTCTCGCTTTGGCGGGCCGGCCTGACTGAAGCTTTGGGCGCGAGCGGGCGGTTGATTGTGACACTCGTCCCGGAGCTCGAACTGCTAATCGGTCCGCAGCCGTCGGTCACAGAGCTGCCACCGCAAGACGCGAAGCGCCGCTTCCACTTGATCGTCAGGCGACTGCTCGGAGTGTTTGCCGGAGCGGAGCATCCTCTGGCGCTGTTCCTGGATGATCTGCAATGGTTGGACGCCGCGACGCTCGACCTGCTTGAGGATGTGTGCACGCAACGGGATGTGCGTCACCTTTTACTGATTGGCGCCTATCGCGATAATGAGGTCACGCCGAGGCACCCGTTGATCCGTCGGCTGGCTGCGATCCGCGAGGCTGGGGGGCGGGTTGACGAGATAGCGCTGACGCCGCTCAGGCTGGAGGATATGGCTCGGATGCTCGCCGACGCTCTTCATTGCGGGAGCGACCGGGTCCAGCCGCTGGCTCGGTTGGTGCACAACAAGAGCGCTGGCAATCCGTTCTTCGCGCTTCAGTTTCTGAGTGCACTGCCAGACGAAGGGCTGCTTGGCTTCGATCGTGCCCAAGCGCGCTGGGATTGGGACCTCGAGCGCATACGGGCCAAAGGCTATACCGACAACGTCGCAGATCTTATGCTAAGCAAACTGCAGCGCCTGCCCGCCACGACCCAGGCTGCCCTCAACATGCTGGCCTATCTTGGCAACCGCGCAACGGTCGCCACCTTGACCGTTATCCGGCGCGAAAATGAAGAAGCAGTTCACGCCTTGTTTTGGCCTGCGGTGCGGGCCGGGCTGGTGCTGCGGCAACAGGGCACGTACCGGTTCCTCCATGACCGGGTTCAAGAGGCCGCCTACGGGCTCATCCCCGAAAGCGAGCGGGCCGCCGCGCATCTCGGCATTGGCCGCCTTCTCCTCGCTCACACGCCCTCAAATTCAATCGAGGAGAATATCTTTGAGCTCGTCGGCCAGCTCAACCGAGGCAGCATGCTGATTGCGTCGGCCAAGGAGCGCGAGCGCCTCGCGAATCTGAACCTGGTTGCCGCCCGCCGTGCCAGAGCGGCAGCGGCGTACGCCTCGGCGCTGACCTATGCCAGCACGGGTGCGGCTCTCTTGCCGGATGATGCGTGGGAGCGCCGGTACGATCTCGCTTTCGGCCTCAATCTGCACAGGGCCGAATGCGAATTCCTCGCCGGGGCGCCGGCTGAGGCGCAGGCGCGGCTCGCGGAATTGGCAAGCCGTGCCGCCAGCCTCACTGATTTGGCCCGCGTCACTCGGCTGCGTGTTGACCTTTTCATGAGCCTGGGTCGAAGCGATCAGGCCATCGTTTTCGGCCTCGACTACCTGCGCCGCGTCGGCATCACCTGGTCGGCGCATCCGACCAGGAAACAAGTGCGGCAGGAATACGCGCGGCTTTGGCGGCAGCTCGGAAACCGCCCGATGGAAACGCTGCTCAACTCGCCCCCGATGGCAGATCCTGTTGCGCTCGCGACCATGAATGTCCTCACATCGCTCGTGACTCCAGCCTTGTTTACCGACGAGAATCTGCGTTGCCTCGTGATCGGGCGAATGGGGAACGTCAGCCTGCGGCACGGCAACAGCGACACGTCGCCCTACGCCTACACCGCGGTAGGCACTGTGCTGGGGCTGTATTTTGGCGACTACGAGGCAGGTTTTCGATTCGGCCTGCTCGGGCTGGACCTGGTGGAACAGCCTGGAATGGACCGCCTGAAGGCACGAGTCTACCTCGCCTTCGGCAACCTTGCAAAATCTTCGCCACGGCATGTCCGGACAGGCCGTCCACTGGCGCAGCGCGTATTTGAAACGGCGCAGCAGGTCGGCGATCTCACCTATGCTGTCTTGAGCCGCAATAACCTCCTGACTTATCTCCTGGCCAGCGGCGAGCCTCTCTCTGAGGTTCAACGCGACGCAGAAACCGGGCTGGACTTCGCCCGCCAGGCTGGCTTTCGTGTTGTCGTCGGCTTCATTTCAGGGCAACTACAGCTCGTTCGAACGCTCCGCGGGCTGACGCCAGTCTTCGGCTGCTTCAACGACATTGGGTTCGACGAGGAGCAATTCGAGCGACAGACCGACGGCAAGCCGGGTAGTTGTCTTTACTGGATCCGCAAGCTGCAGGCACGCGTTCTCGCCGGCGACCACGTCGCCGCGCTTGCGGCAGCGGCGAAAGTACAAGGTCTCCTCTGGATGACTCCTGCTATCTTCGAGCGGGCCGACTACCATTTCTACGCTGGCCTCTCGCTGGCTGCACTTTGCGACGAAGTATCAGCCGCCGAGAGTTCCCAATATCGAAAGGCTTTGGCAGCTCACCGCAATCATCTCGAGCAATGGGCCGAGCACTGCGCTGAGAATTTTGCGAGCCGCGCAGCGCTGCTTGGCGCGGAGAGCGCGCGCTTGGGAAGCCGTGCCCTGGATGCGGAGCGTCTGTATGAAGAGGCGATTCAGTTGGCCCATGCGAATGCGCTTTCGCACGACGAAGCGATCGCGTATGAGCGCGCTTCCGCCTTCTATCGCGGGCGCGGGTTCGATCAGATTGCTGCGCTTTACCTGCAGAACGCCCGACGCTGCTATCTCCGCTGGGGGGCTGACGGCAAGGTTCGGCAACTCGATGAGCTCTTTCCACGCCTGCGGGACGATGAACCACCGCCGGATGCGACAAGCACGATCGAAGCTCCCGTCGAACACCTCGACCTTGCCACCGTCATCAAGCTGTCGCAGGCCGTCTCCGGCGAAATCGTCCTCGAGAAGCTGATCGACACAGTGCTGCGTATCGCCCTCGAGCAGGCGGGGGCCGAGCGCGGCCTTCTCATATTGTCGCATGGGGCCGAGCCGCGGGTGATCGCCGAGGCTACCACCAGTGGCAATGCCATCGATATGGATCTGCGTGACGAACCCGTGACCGCGCTCACCTTGCCGGAATCGGTGCTCCACTATGTCGTGCGCACAAACGAAAGCGTGATCCTCGACGACGCCGCTGCCCACGAGGCCTTTGCCGACGATCCATACGTCATTCGGCATCATGCCCGTTCCATTGTCTGCATGCCGTTGCTCAATCAGAGCGTGCTGACGGGCGTGCTGTACCTTGAGAACAATCTTGCCTATCGCGTCTTCGTGCCGGCGCGGATCGCGGTGATGAAGATCCTCGCTTCGCAAGCGGCGACCGCGCTTGAGAATACCCGACTGTACCGCGATCTCGAAGAACGCGAAGCCCGGATCCGACGCTTAGTCGAGGCAAATATCATCGGGATTTTCATCCAGGATGTTGACGGCCGAATTATCGAGGCCAATGAGGCATTTCTCCGCATGGCCGGCTACAGCCGCGACGATCTCAATGCGGGTCGGCTCGGGGCGGAACTGACGCCACCGGAATGGGGCGAGCGTGACGCCGAGGCTGAGGCCGAGCTGAGGATGACCGGTCGCGTCCAGCCGTTCGAAAAGGAGTACCAGCGCAAGGATGGCGGGCGCGTACCCGTGATGATCGGCGAGGCAAGATTCGAAGGGAGCGGGGACCAGGCTGTGGCCTTCGTGGTCGACTTGTCCGAGCGCAAGGAGGCCGAAGAGAGGCTGAGAGCAAGCGAGTCCCGCTTCCGAACCTTCGTCGACCACGCGACCGACGCGTTTTTCCTGCATGCCGACGACCTGACCGTCATAGACGTGAACCGACAGGCCTGCGAGAGCCTCGGCTACAGCCGCGAGGAGCTGATCGGAATGCATCCGCGCGACTTTGATGGAGGTCTCGACCACGAAGCACTCGCGACGGTGGTGGATCGAGTGGACGCAGGGCAGACGGCGACATTCGAGACGCTCCACCGGCGCAAGGACGGTACCGTCTTTCCGGTCGAGGTTCGCGCCGGTAGATTCCAACAAGGAGACCAATGGTTCCGGCTTTCATTGGCGCGTGACATCACCAGCCGCAAGCAAGCGGAAAATGCACTTCAGCTTGCGCAAGCCGAGCTTGCCCATATGAGTCGGCTGACCACGATGGGAGAACTTGCGGCTTCGATCGCCCACGAGGTCAGACAGCCTCTCACCGGGCTGGTAGGCAGCGGCAATGCGTGTCTTCGCTATCTCGACGCGGATCCGCGCGACATCGTCTCCGCCCGTCGCGCCGTCGAGCGCATGATCAGCGACGCCTTTCGCGCGTCGGAGGTCATCGACCGGATCCGGGCAATGGCCAAGAAATCACCCGAGCGCAGGGATCGGCTGAGCATCAACGCAATCGTTTCGGAGACGATTGCGTTGGTGTTCACGGACCTTCAACGGGGTGCTGTCTCGCTGAACACCGGGCTGGCGGACGACCTGCCATCAATCGTGGGAGATCAGGTCCAATTACAGCAGGTCATTCTCAACCTCATAATGAACGCCAAGGATGCAATGACAGCGGTTCCAAAGGGATCACGCGAACTCGTCATACGCACCGAACGAGTGGCACCAGATACGGTTTTGGTGGCGGTCCGTGACAGCGGCCCGCCAATCGACTCCGCGAAGATCGACGAAATGTTTGACGCGTTTTACAGTACCAAACCCAAGGGCATGGGCCTGGGCCTCACGATCAGTCGTTCCATCATTGAGGCTCACAACGGTCGACTCTGGGCCGCGCCAAACAAGCCTCGCGGCGCAATATTTCAATTCACATTGCCAGCTGAGGAGAAAGCGCAATAATAGCCAGCGTCCGGCCTGCCGGCACAATCGGTTCAACTTGGGGCGCGCGTATGAAGGAGATCGTCTACATCATTGATGACGACGAGTCGGTTCGGGAGGGTCTTTGCGATCTCTTACGTTCGGTCGGGCTCGGTGTGCAGACCTTCACGTCCAGCCAAGAGTTTCTGGACAGCAAACGGATCGACGCTCCCGGCTGCATTATCCTCGACGTTAGGCTGCCGGGGCGCAGTGGGCTCGAATTCCAGAGCGTGCTTCAAAATTTGAACATCCAGCTTCCCGTGATTTTCATCAGCGCCCACGGCGACGTTCCGATCTCGGTGCGCGCAATGAAATCCGGCGCCATCGAGTTCCTGACGAAGCCGGTGCGTGAACAGGAGTTGCTCGACGCCGTTCACGCCGGGATCGAGCAGGACCGCGCCCGGCGGCAGGAGGCCTTGTCAATTGCCGAACTTCGGGAGCGCTACGATTCCTTGACGCCGCGCGAGCGAGAGATCATGAACCTGGTGGTCACCGGCAGGGTCAACAAGCAGATCGCTGCTCAAGCGGGTCTCAGCGAGGTGACCGTGAAGGTCCATCGCGGGCACGTCATGCAGAAGATGCGGGCGAAATCTCTCGTCGATCTGGTCCGAATGGCAGACAGCCTGGGTGTGACGACAACGCCGACTCGCATGAAATAGCGGTCCTATAAAGTATACCAACGTATAATTGTCCTGGTGCGCATGAATATGCGCCGGATGCGCTCTTTCGTTTTCCCTTAAGGAAGTTGACTAACTTGGCAAGGGAGAAGAAGCGCTAGCAGCTCCGCGGCAGGCGCGGGCAGTGGTGGTGACCCCTCACAAGCTCGCCACGGTGGCGGAGGGCGCCGGTCGCGTCCAGTCGCGTTATGTCAGCGAGGTCGGCTTCGAGGTCGGCGGCCGGATCATCTCGCGCGATGTCGACATAGGCGCCGTGGTCAAGAAAGGTCAGAAGCTCGCTGAGCTCAGTGCCGTCGATTACCGCAACAAGGTGACCGCCGCACAGGCCGATCTTACGGCGACCAAGGCCACGCTCGTCCAGGTCGTGGCCCAAGAGGATCGCTTCCGTGTTCTGCTCGGCAAGGGCTTTGCCACACGTTCGCAGTACGATGAGGCGCTGAAGTCGTTGCAGAGCGCACAAGCTGCCGTCCAGGCGGCCGAAGCCAATCTCCGGATCGTTGAAAACCAGCTCGGCTACACGCAGTTGCTTGCGCCCGACGACGGCATTGTGACGGCGGCTGGCGCGGACCCTGGTCAGGTCGTGGCCGCGGGCCAGATGGTAGTCGAGATCTCCCGCAATGACGCGCGCGAGGCGGTCTTCGCTGTTGCCGGCGAAGACATCGCCG
>NZ_CAKXZS010000017.1:20554-21094 GCF_935822925.1 Mesorhizobium ventifaucium | reverse complement strand
TCGCCGGGGCAGAGCTCGGCATGGCGGTGAACGTTTCGATCCAGGGCCGGCCGGACGTCGCGGTTACCGGCACGATCCGCGAGATTTCCCCCGAGGCCGACAGCACGACCGGCACCTATCAGGTGAAGGTGGCACTGGCTTCGCCGCCGCCAGAGATGCGGCTGGGCGCAGTCGTCGTAGGTCGCGTCGAAAGCGAAGGAGGCCAGGAGGTCACCACGCTACCCCCGACCGCGCTGCTGCAGTCCGGAGACGAGCCGCAGGTCTGGGTAATTGGCGGTGACGGCAAGGTGCAGCGCCGGAACGTCCAGCTGCTTCAATTCGATACAGACTCCGTCGTCGTCAGCCACGGGCTGTCGGCAGGAGAGAAGGTCGTGACCGCCGGCGTCAATTCGCTGGCAGACGGTGAGTTGGTGAACGCTGAGACGGAGGTCGAGTGATGGCACGCTTCAATCTTTCGGAATGGGCCGTCCACAACCGGGCCATCGTCGTATTCCTCATGCTCGTCTGCGTCATCGGCGGCATCAGCGCTTACGAGAGGCT
>NZ_CAKXZS010000017.1:0-20544 GCF_935822925.1 Mesorhizobium ventifaucium | reverse complement strand
CGACATCTGGTACCAGGTCCGCAAGAAGGTCAGTGACGTCCAGGCGGCGCTTCCCCCTGGCGTGGTCGGCCCATTTTTCAACGATGAGTTTGGCGACGTTTTCGGCATCATCTACGGGATCACCTACGACGGCTTCTCGCCGCGTGAGGCGCGAGACTTCGCCGAGACGGCGCGGACCGAGTTCCTGCGTTCCTCCGATGTCGGCAAGGTCGATATTTTTGGCGACCAGGACGAAAAGGTCTATCTCAGCTTCTCACCCCAGAAGCTCGCCAATCTTAAGCTCAGCCTCGACGAAGTGCTGACGGCGATCGCGCGGCAGAACGCGGTTGTGCCTTCCGGCGTCATCAACACGCCGCACGAAAACATGCTTGTCGACGTTACCGGCTCCCTCCTGAAGCCCGAGAGCGTTGCCGGCCTCAACCTCTGGATCGATGGACGCTTCTACAAACTCACCGACATCGCCAAGGTTCAGCGCGGCTACAGTGACCCGCCCACGAAGATGTTCCGCGTCAACGGCAAGCCGGCCATCGGCATCGGCGTGAACATGCGCGAGGGCGGCAACAACCTCGAATTCGGCGAAGGCCTGCACGAAGCGGCCGCGCGTCTGATGCAACGTTTTCCCGTCGGCATTGAGCTCAACCTGGTTTCGGACCAGCCCGAGGTCGTGCGCGAAGCCATCGGTGAATTCACCAAGGCGCTGTTCGAGGCGATCGTCATCGTGCTCGCTGTCAGCTTCCTCAGCCTCGGCTTCAGGGCCGGGCTCGTGGTTGCCCTCTCGATCCCCTTGGTTCTCGCCATCGTGTTCATCTTTATGGAGGCGATGGGCATCAGCCTTCAGCGTATTTCGCTCGGCGCGCTCATCATCGCGCTCGGTCTTCTCGTCGATGACGCGATGATAACTATCGAAATGATGATCTCCAAGGTCGAGGAGGGTATGGAAAAGCTGAAGGCAGCCACGTTCGCCTACACGTCCACGGCTTTTCCCATGCTGACTGGGACGTTGGTCACGATCCTGGGCTTCCTGCCGATCGGCTTCGCTGACAACAATACCGGGCAATATACTTTTTCGCTGTTCGCAGTCGTCGCAGCGGCGCTCGTTGCTTCGTGGTTCGTAGCGGTTCTCTTTACGCCGGTGATCGGGCTTTCCTTGCTGCCCTCCCAAATGAAAGCGCACGGCGCTCATGGGCCTGGCCGCTTCATGCGCGCTTTCATTGGCTTGCTCGGCTTCAGCATGCAGCACCGCTGGCTTACCATCGCCGCCTCGCTTGCCGCCTTCGGTGCCTCCCTCTACGGCATGGGTTTCGTGCAGCAGCAGTTCTTCCCGGCGTCAAACCGGCCCGAGCTTGTGGTGACGATGACGCTGCCGAAGAATGCCTCGATCGCGGCGACCGAAACGGAGACGAAGCGGCTGGAAGAGACGCTTGCCAGCGACCCCGACATCGCCGGCTTCTCTTCCTATGTGGGCGGCGGCGCCATCCGCTTCTACCTGCCGCTCGACGTCCAGCTCGACAACGACTTCATGGCGGAGACTGTGGTCGTCGCGAAGGACCTCGAGGCGCGGGACCGCGTTCAGGCGAAGCTCGAGACGCTGTTTGCCGACAGCTTCCCGAACGTGAGGGCCCGCATCTCGCGCCTGGAACTCGGGCCGCCGGTCGGCTGGCCGGTGCAATACCGGGTGAGCGCGCCGACGACCGACGAGGCGAGGGAGCACGCGGAGGAACTCGCAAAGATACTGCGGTCATCCGGCCTCGTGCGCAACGTCAACTACGACTGGGCCGAGAAGAGCAAGGAGCTGCGCATCGTCGTCGATCAGGATCGCGTGCGACAGGCCGGCCTGAGCTCGGAACAACTCGCCCAGGCGCTCGACCGGGTGATCAGCGGCTCGACAGTCACCCAGCTTCGCGATTCGATCTATCTGGTCGATGTCGTTGCCCGGGCCGAGAACAGCGAGCGCTCAAGCGTTGAGGCCCTACGCAACCTTCAGATCCCCACCGCGACGGGCGCCTCGGTGCCCCTGCGCGAGCTTGCCGAGTTCCAGTATGATCTCGACGAGGGCTATGTCTGGCGTCGCGACCGCCTGCCCACCATCACAGTTCAGGCGGAACCGCTGCCGGGGCAGCAGCCCGCCTCCGTTCACGAGCGACTCGCGGGCGCGATCGAAGAGTACACCAAGTCGCTGCCGGCGGGCACCTTGCTGGAAACCGGCGGCACGGTCGAGAAGAGCGGCCAGAGCAACGCCGCCCTGCTGGCCCAGTTTCCGCTGATGATCACGCTAATGCTTACCGTACTCATCGTGCAGTTAGGCAGCTTCCGCCGGATGGCGATGGTGATCAGCGTGGCGCCGCTGGGTCTCATCGGGGTCGCCATCGCGCTGCTGACCACGAGCACGCCGATGGGCTTCATCGCCATCCTCGGGATCATCGCACTTGCAGGGATGATCATCCGCAACTCCGTGATCCTCGTCGATCAAATCGAGCATGAGCGGGGCCGCGGCATCGATCCCTGGAAGGCGGTGATCGACGCGACCACGCACAGGTTCCGGCCGATCATGCTGACCGCGGCTGCAGCCATCCTTGGCATGATCCCGATCATGCACGACGTGTTCTGGGGGCCGATGGCCTACGCCATTGTCGGCGGGCTCGCCGTCGCGACTGTACTGACGCTCGTCTTCCTCCCGGCCCTTTATGTCGCGGTCAACGGCATTCGGGAAAAGCATGAACCGGCAGCAGCGCCTGACGTTCCGGCAATGCCCATTCTCGCCGCCCAGCATTGAGAAAGGGCTTGCCATGCCGGAAACCTCCTCTCTTGTCGACCGCTTTCTGAGATCGGATGCCGGCATGTATGCCGGACCAGGTGAGATTACACGCGAGTATGCCGACAAGATGCTCCTCGCCGCGCTTCAGGAAACACAAACTGTGGCGCGTTCCTATGACAACAAGGCGCAAATCGTTGGCGTAGGCTACATCCTCGCCCTCAACCTCGTGCTGCGCTTCGGCGATCTTTTGCCGACGCATGCGCCGATCGGGCCGCTGTTCTATGCGGTCGTTTGGGGGATCGTCATCATGCCGATCCTTCAGTTCGGCCAGGTGCTCTATCCGAGCCGGACACGCGCGGAGAGGGAATTCAATGGCAAGACGACTCATGGTTCCAAGACCCTACCGGTGTACTATGTCGACCCCAGCTACTTTGCCGATGTCCGTGACCTGATGCACCAGGCCTTGAGGTCGGACTGGACCTCGGTTTTGGCCACCGAGTTGCTGAAAACGTCACGCGTCAGGATCATAAAGCAGGCGCGCTTCCAACGCGGCCTGATGATGACGGTCGTGTCTTTCATCGTGCTGGGAGGCGAGCAGTTTCTTCGAAGTTTCGCGCTCGCCTGATGAGGAACATGGCAAATTTGAACGAGAGCATGATGCCACCGGTTGAGCTATGCAGCCGGAAAGCAGAGTAACCGATCTGTCCACCTTCCTACCATGGCATGAACTGAAGACGTGCCAATCACAGCGCACGTTAACGGAGAGCTCACATGAAGTGGCGTTTCGAGGACATTCTTACGTTCATCAACGTGGTAGAGGCCGGAAGCGTCACATCCGCAGCAACACGCCTGAACATTTCGAAATCAGTGATAAGCAAGCGCATCAGTGATCTCGAAACGGCGCTGCGTGTTGAGCTGTTTCGCCGATCCACAGGCAGGCTTACGCCCACCGAGCTTGCGTGGTCATTGTACGAGCGGGTTGTCCCGCTGGTCCAAGGGATCACTGAAGCGACTCAAGGGGTATCCGAGCGGACTGAAGGCCTGAGCGGGAGGCTGCGCATGGTCGCGCCAGTGTCGTTTGGGACCAACTTTCTGGGGCAAGTGATCGCTGACTTTGCGAGGTGTCATCCGGAGCTGGAAATTGCCGTTGACTTTGAAGACCGGCTAGTGAACCCGACCCAGGGCGGCTATGACCTCGGCATACATATTGGCGATTTGAAAGAGTCGAGCCTGAAGGCTCGCAAGCTCTGTGATTGCTCAAGAATTGTGTGCTGCAGCCCAGAGTATGCAACGAACTGCGGCCTACCCAAAAGCGTCGCGGAATTGGCGCAGCACACCTGCATCGGCTACGCGCATGTTCGCAGCAGCGATTTTTGGCAGTTCGAGAGTGAAGGCGTCAGTGGAAGACCGATATCCGTGCTGATGCGCAGCCGAATTGTCGCCAACAATTTCGAGGCAATGAGAGATATGGCGATCGCCGGATTAGGGCTGGTTCTGTTGCCTGAATTTCTGGCTGCTGGACCTCTTCGGGAGGGAAGTCTGATCTCGGCACTGCCCCACGTTACACCTCGGGCCTATACGATTTCGGCTGTTTATCCGTATACCCGTCAAGTCTCATCCAAGGTGCGAAAATTCATTGACCACCTCGTTGCTGCTTTCGTTCCGCCCCTGCCCTGGCACCGGCACATGGATGAGACAGCCGACCCCCGAATTAGCCGAACCGCCGAACGGACGCCCTTCGCTGCTTAGCTGAACGCAAGACAGCAGTTCGAACCAGGTACCCCATACCGCGGTGGAGACGCGTTCCAAGGTGACCACGTCTACAGGGTGCAAATCTTTGCGCCTGAGATGCGCTGCCGAACATCGTCAGCTGATTCGGATACTAGGCTGCACCAGTGCGTTGATCCGCTCTGCGAGCCACAGAAGGGTCGCGCGGAATGGTCCGTGAAGCGAGAGCTGGTGGCGACGGTAAAGCACAGCGTGACTGAACTGCGCGAAACGGCCCTTGATGAAGCCTCCTTTGAAAAACCCGAAGCGGCCCAGTGTCCCGAAGGCATTGTATTCGCTGATCGCTACCAATGCGCCGAAGTCGCGGAAGTTGAATGGCGGCACCGGAGTGCCTTTCCGGAGCAAAACCGGCAGATGGCGGATCAGATGCAGCGCCTGCTGGCTGGCCACCTGGGCAGTGGCCGGTAGTGGTCGCTCCGCACCTTTTGGCACAAGACTCGCACAATCCCCTAAAGCGAAGATGTGTTGCTCGCCCTTGGCCATAAAGTTAGGACCAACCACGACCTGGCCAGCGCGGTTCAATTCCAGCCCGCTCTCGTGAAAGCTGCAGGAAGCGCGGATGCCTGCTGCCCAGACCTTCAGTGCCGCGGGCACGCGTTCGCCGCCCTCGAGCAGATAACCTCCCGGATCGGCGGCCATGACTTTCACGCCAGTGCGCACGTCCACGCCCAGCTCGCGCAGTTGGGACTCCACAGACGTGGAAACCTTTTCCGGAAATGCGCCGAGGATGCGTGGTGCCGCTTCCAGCAGCGTCACCCGCAGGCGCTGGCGGATGTCCGTGTTGCCGTAGCCTGACGCCAACTCGACCATCCGGCTCAGCTCAGCGGCCAGCTCCACGCCGGTGGCGCCACCGCCGACGATGGCAATGTCGATGTTATCGCCCTCGGCCAAGCTGCGCACCACCTGCGCGCGCAGCCGGGTATTGAAGGCGTCAGCCTGGTCTTGACTGTCGATGAAGTGGCAGTGTTCGGCCACGCCGGACGTGCCAAAATCGTTAGCGCGGCTGCCGAAGGCGAGGACCAGCACGTCATAGTCCAAGTCGCGGCCCCGAGCGACCAGTTCTTCGTTGCCCGCCTTCAGCGGCGCCAGGCGTATGCGCCGCGCCGTCCGGTCGATTGAATCGACCTGTCCGGGCACGTAATCGAAATGATGCGCGCGCGCGTGCGCAAGGTATGGCACCTGCTGTTGGTGAATGTTCCAGGTGCCGGCCGCGAAGGTGTGCAGCATCGGCTTCCAGACGTGGATCCAGCTGCGGTCGATCAGGCTGACGCGCGCCCTGCCGCGGCGGCCCAGCGAATCGCCTAGTCGGGTTGCCAGAATCAGGCCGGCAACACCACCACCAACGATGACGATGTGTGGTGATTGTTCACGCGCGCTCGGCTTCACCGATGGTCCCGTATCAACGGCTTGAGCACTGTGGTCGGCTTTTGGTTGCTGTAGCATTTGATATCCCTGCTGCAAATTAAGTTGGCGTCAAGCTCCTGTAGAACGCCAGAAGTTTCCGCCTGACATTTAAGCACTGCGCCGCATTTTGAATGTTCGATTTTACCGAACACCGGGTTCGCGAAAGAGAACTCCCAATCTGCTCCCGCCTGACTTAGTTGATATGGACCAGGTCAACGACCAAGCAGCGGGAACAATCGTCTGCACGAATTTGACTAGAAACTGCCTGGTCGGGACCAAGCAACGACTAACCTAACCACAGCCGTGGAAATCGATCCACACTGGTACTGCAAACGAGGTTTTCTCAATGACTGACAAGCACGACACTTCAACAGTCCGGTCCCTGCCAAGCACAAGCCCGGCCTCCTGGGACCTGCGTCACCCCGGCTGCATCATGAGGGGGGCCAACGGCGAGGAGATACACGAGTTTCTGGGTATGTGGCCCCTCAAGCCCGATGCCGACGTCGTTGGACTCAGAGATGCGCTGAGCCGCGAGGCCCCGTTCTGGGGAGGGCCTGGAAAGACATTCTCGGAGGCGACGACGATGCTTGGCCTGATCCGGACGGCGCGCTGGTTCGTCGGCACCAGCACCGAGTTCGGTCCCACCCTCTACTTCGTCTCGCAGTTCGATAGCAGCCTGGAGAAGTACTTCGACGACTTCGTGCTCAACGGGAAGACAAATCTCGAGAAGATCTGGGGTACGTGCATCGGCTGTCCGACCGGCCCAGACGCGACGGCGCGCGATATCGTGCAGTACGTCGCTCGCGGGCAGATCAAGACCCTGGTCTGTTACGACGCCCTTCCGAGCCTCAACCTGGGCCAGATCCAGAAGATGGCCGACTGGTACCAGAAGACGCAGACCTTCCAGCGCGCGGTCGCTAAAGGCGACGGCAACCTCGAGGACAAGGTCAACGCCTTCTTCGCCGAGCTGGCCAAGCCCTACCCATTCGTGCCGAGCGGCGCCGACATCGACGCCGACGTCACCAACGAGTGGCAGTTCGCCGACGTCCCCGAGAGGTTGGGCGTGAAGAAGGCCGCGTAGACGGTCTGGCGTGGAAGGAGCGCGATCATGAGCACTCGAGCTACGAGGCGAAGTCTGGCCGCCGCTGATTTGAAGGACCACCTTCACGATATCCAGGACAACGTGGTCGCGCCCATCCTGATGCGCTACGGGCGCCACATCTTCGTGAAATTCACCGACGGCGCGAAGGCGCGCGCGTGGTTGCGCAATCTGCGCGACCGCGTCAACGCGCGGCAGCAAGAGCACGGCACGCGATTCACGGTCAACATCGCGTTCACCTACGAGGGGCTGAAGGCGATCGGGCTCTCCCGGCCGTCACTCGAAAGCTTTCCCGAGGCGTTCCGCGTCGGGATGCGGGGCCGTGCGCGCGTCGTGGGCGATGTCGGGCCGCACGCGCCGGAGCACTGGCAGGGCGGCCTCGGCGGTCCCGACATCCACGCGATGGCCTGGCTTCGCACCGATTCTGACGACGGCCGCGAAAAGGCGATGCGAATCTTTCGCGCCGAGATGGAGGCGACCGGCGGTGTCGAGATCCGCTTCGTTCAGGATACGATGGCGCTGGCGCATGAAAACGGGATCGGATCGGAAGGCCAGCATTTCGGTTTTGTTGATCCGATCTCGGAGCCGCCGATAGAGGGGGCGAATGTACCTTCCTATCCTGGCGATGGTGTGCTGGAGCCAGACGGCACGTGGCGTCCGCTGAAACCGGGCGAGTTCCTGCTGGGTTACGAGGATGAGGCCGACCCGGCCGGCGCGCAGGCGCCCGAGCCGTTCGAACTGCGGCTGAACGGTACGTACCTCGTCTTCCGCAAACTCTACCAAGACGTCGCGGCATTTCGGCGATATATGGCGACGGCCGCGAAAGCGCTCTACGGTTCCGACGACGATAATCATCAGGAACTGGTTGCGGCCAAGATGATGGGCCGCTGGCGCAGCGGGTGCCCGCTCGATCTGTCGCCCGACAAGGACGACCCGGCGATCGCGGCGGACCCGCAGCGTCGCAACAACTTCACCTATGCCGGCGACGACGAAGGCCTGCGGTGCCCGCTAGGTTCGCACCTGCGTCGCAGCAATCCGCGGACGACGCCCTTGAAGCGCGCGACCGCGGTGAGGCGGCACCGATTGATCAGGCGAGGCGTCGAGTACGGCCCGCTTCTGAAGGAAGGCGCGCTCGAGGACGACGGTGTTGATCGCGGGCTGATCAACATGTTCATCCAAGCCGATGTCGAACGGCAGTTTGAGTTCGTCCAGAAGGAATGGATGAAGGGCGGCGAGTTCATCGGACTTGATCCGAACGAGCAGGATCCGATCAATGGCGTCGGCGGCGAAGGTTCGCAAATGCTGGTGCCTGGCGCCACCCAACCGTTCCTGTTCGATCTGCCGAACTTCATCAAAGTGAAGGGTGGCGAATATCTGTTCGTTCCAGGGCTGAAAGCCCTTGAAGGCTTGATCGAGCAGAAATTCTGAGAGTTGGGGAAGTAGGTATTATGTCAGACCATTTCAGCGGCCCTGCGGTATTGGGCGATCCAGCAGTGGACATCACTGATTTCTACGCGTTTGCGAGTCCCGAACGACCGGGAAATCTCGTCCTGATCATGGATGTGTTTCCGATGGCGACATCGCAGTCCTACTTCAGCGATGTTGTCACCCACCGGTTTCGACTGCGGCCGCTGACGCGATCGGCCGGGAGCGTTACCTGTGGAGCGGCAGAAGAAACGATCGACATCCGTTTCAGTGATGTGCCGGAAGAAACTGCGGTTCAGAAAGGGCACATCGTCACATCCAATGGCCGCGAGGCGAGCTTTGTCGTCGGGAAACCGTTCGAACAGGATGGCTTGCGCGTCTTCGCGGGACTGGTCAGCGACCCGTTCTTCATGGATGTCGAGGCCACCCTTCGCACCGATATTTTGGGCAAGCTGTCCTTCAACACAGCTACAAACACCGTTCAGTTTCGCGACGTCTTGTCGATCGTCGTCGAGGTGCCGGTTGCGCCAATAGTTGAACGATTCGACGGCGTGACACTGATCGCCGCCATCTCGGAGATCGTCGTTACGCGCCGGGGCAAGCCGATCCGCCTCGAACGCCTCGGGCGGCCGGAGATCAAGAACGTCATGATTGCAAACTCAGCTCGTGATCCACGCACGAGGGGGGTCGAACTTCGCGATCTCTACAATCGCGAAGACGCTTTCGCGCTTTCCAGGGAGTATCGGTCCCTTTACGAGTCGCGTCTCGACGCGAACCTGGCCTTCTGGGATGGTCTCGACGGCAAGACTGCATGGCCGTCAGGGTCAGACGGGCGCCACCCGTTGCGCAATCTGCTCATGGACGATTTTCTCATGCTCGATCTCGGGCAAGTATTCGCACCGGGAAGCTTCCTCGATATCGAGCGCGCGCTAATCGACAACCGGCCGCACGAAAGCGCCGGCGGTCGCTGGCTCGACGACGACATTCTCGACGAGCTGCTCACGTTGCTTGCGAATGGTGGGCGAGGGGAGCGGCTGGGCGACGGGGTCGATGCCCCCACCAAACCGGCGAGCCCAACCTTTCCATACGTACGCGAGCCTAACCGGCGAGCCGACCTCCCCCTACCGGAATTTCTGAGGAGTTGAACATGCGATCTTTGACAGGCGAGAGCCCCGTCGTGGCGGGCGCTGCATCCCGGACTGACAAGTTCCTGCAGTATCCGGTTATGCCGACGTTGAGGCCAGCCTATCCGCGCGGCCCATGGCACTACAAGGACATGCACCAGCTTGTCGTCACATACGAGAGCACTGCGGAAGCCGTGCGCGCGGTTGTCCCAGCACCTCTCCAACCTGCCGACGGCAACCGCGTCACCATAGAATGGCGGCGCATGAGCGAGGTCAGCGGATTCGGGCCGTACACCGAGGTCGGCCATTCAGTGGCGTGCACCTTCGAGGGCAAGCCGGCCATCTACGTCTTCCAGGCATTCCTCGACAGCGAATCGCCCACGCTCGCCGGCCGGGAGATCCTCGGCTTCCCCAAGCGGTACGGCGAGCCCGACCTGAAGACGGTGCGCGAGGTGCTGACGGGCACCCTCAATTATGGCGGCGTGCAAGTCGCGCTTGCGACCATGCCGTATCGCGCGGTCGACCTGTCAGACCGTTTGGCCGAGATAGAGCAGGAGCTGCAGACCACCCAGCTCGTGCTCAAGCTGCTTCCCGACGTTGACAACCACACGCCGAAGGTCGCCCAACTCATCCGCGTCGGTATCTACAATGTCCGATTGAAGGGCGCCTGGGGAGGCCCAGCGGAGCTGTTCACGGTCCCGCACGTCGGCTGCCCGGTCGCGGCGCTTCCGGTCGTGCGGGTGCTTGAGGGCCGACAGCATCTCTGGGACATGACGCTGAGCGACGGTCAAGTCGTGCACGACTACCTGGAAACCGAGCGCCCCTAGAACGCGCTGAAGGTGGCGCTCGTCTCGCAGTAACACGCGTGCCGCCGAGCGCGGCGGCTCGCTCCTAACGAATCCTCCAACCGCAACCTGGGAATTTCAAATGACCATGACTGTCGACCGAAAGAGTCTTGGCCGCGGTGAGCCGCTCGGCGCCGCCGCCATGGCCCAGCTCTTCACTGAAGCGCGGACCCACCACCATTTCCGCGAACTTCCCGTTCCTGACGGGCTTCTGCGCGAAGCGCTCGACCTCGCCAAGATGGGTCCGACCGGGGCGAACCAGCAGCCGCTGCGCGCGCTCTTCCTGCGCTCGACGGCAGCCAAGGAGCGGCTGCTTCCGGCGCTCATGCCCGGCAATGTCGAAAAGACCATGGCTGCACCGGTCGTCGCGATCATGGGCCATGCCGTCGACTTTTATGAACGGCTGCCGTTCCTGTTCCCGCACGCCGATGCGAAGAGCTGGTTTGCCGGCAATCCGGAGTTCGCCGCACGCAGCGCCGCGCAGAACGGCACCCTTCAGGTCGCCTACTTCATTCTCGCGCTGCGCGCCGTCGGCTTGGACGCTGGGCCGATGACCGGGTTTGACCCGGCCAAGGTCGAGCAGGAGTTCTTCCCCGACGGCAAAATCAAGGCCAACGTCATTATCAACATAGGCTACGGCAACGACGCCAAGTTGTTCCCGCGCGGCCCGCGGTTCGTATTCGACGAGATGGCGACGATCCTCTGAGGCTGCAACCTGAAAAAGGGGCGTCGCGCCTATAGTCGCGGAGCCCACCCCCCATCGTCACTACAGGAGAATTGAGTATGAATTCGTTGAAGGGCAAGGGCGCCGTCGTAACCGGCGCTGCATCCGGCATTGGCAAGGCGATTGCAGCCGGGTTCATTGAAGCTGGCGCTAGCGTACTGCTCTGTGATCTCAACGCCAATGCGCTCGATGCCGCCGCCCGGGAGCTAGGTGATCGCGCGGTGGGCCGAGTCACCGACGTGTCGGACGAGAGACAGGTCGAAGGCGCGATGCACGCGGCTCGCGAGGCATTCGGGTCGCTGGACGTCGTGGTCAACTGTGCAGGCTTTGGCGCCATTGTGCCGCTGACCGAACTCACCGGCGACAAGTGGAATTCCGTCCAGGCCGTGACGCTCGGCGGCGTCTTCTACGGCGTAAAGCACGCGGCCCGGCAAATGCTCGCGCAGGGACGTCCCGGCGTAATCATCAACATCTCGTCGGTGAATGGACGGCAGCCGGGCGAGGGGCAAGTAGCCTATTGCGCGGCGAAGGCCGGCGTCGACATGATCACGCGCTGCGGCGCGCTGGAACTGGGTGGTCGCGGCATCCGTGTCGTCGGCATCGCGCCAGGCCTGGTGGAGACACCGTTGACGCGGAAGGAGTTGGAAGATCCCGCCAAGCGCGAGCTCTTCTTGAACATCATCCCGATGAAGCGCGCGGTTGAAGCGAAAGAAATTGCTGCGGCGGCCGTGTTTCTCGCGTCGGACAACGCCAGATCAATCAACGGGGATACGATCGCTATCGATGGCGGTTCGTTGACGTGCGGCTATCCGGCACTGCTGACCGGTTTGAAAAGTGCATGATGACCAATGCCGGACGTTATACGAGCGGCCCAATCGCCCTCGCCAATCTTGCGGCATCGATCGATAGCCTGGAGCTTCGTCGTGCGGAAGGTGCGGCCTTCGACAGCCTGGTCGCGCTATCGAAGTTGCTGTTCGTGCGCGGTGACGTGCTTGGTCGTATCGCGGACCATGAACGGGCGGAACTCATCGCCAGGGAGGCGGTTGCGTTGTCGCCTAACACCGCAACCGCGCTCTATATTCGTGCACGGCTCGCGGGGCGTTTCCATCGCTTCGAGGAAGCGAGCGCGCGTCTCGATGAAGCGCTCGCGGCCGGATATCCACGAAACGAGATCGATGCCGAAAAGGCGGCGCTGCTGCAGGCGACCGGACGACATGAAGACGCGCTGGTCTTGCGCGAAAGACTGGCTGATGACGATCCTGGGATTCACACACTTGGCGCGCTCGCATCACTCCTGGCGGAAATGGATCGATGGGTGACGGCGGAAGCCACCTATGCGGCTGCAATCGATGCCGACGATGGCGTGTCGCCGCTCCCGTGCAGCCAGTTGCTGTTTGAATGGGGCGTGAGCGCGATGCGCAGTGGTGCTTTGGACCGGGCGGACGCTATCTTCGCTGAACTCGAGGCCATTTTGCCCGGGCACGTTCCAGGACGAGGACATCGCGCGGAAGTTGCGCTCGGGCGCGGACAATTGCAGCTCGCACTTATGCTCGTCACGCCGTTGCTCGAAACCTCCGACGATCCGGAATATCGCGCCACCTATGCGGAGATCCTAGCCGCGCATGGCAGCGCCAAGGCTACGAGCGAAGCGGAACGTGCGGCATCAGCCTACGAAGTGTTGCTGGCGCGACGCCCCGAGGCCTACGCCGACCACGCGGCTGCCTTTTTCATAGGCATCGGTAACCGACCGCAGCGGGCGGTCGAACTGGCATTGGCCAATCGGAAACTCCGCGATACACCGCGCTCGCGGAACCTTCTAGCCAAGGCGCTGCGCAACGCAGCGAGTTTGGCCGGTGCGGGCAGCACGCATGTCTCCAATCTCATGTCGCTAAGAGGGACCGGGCACCGGTTTGGGCATCCTCAGGGAGCCACAAGGTGACGGACATTGTCGTGATCGGCGCCGGACCGGCTGGAGCGGTTGCCGCGCTGCGCGCCGCGGATCTGGGCGCGCGCACCACGCTGGTCACCAGCTCTGGTTTTGGAGGCATGGCCGCAAACGACGGGCCGGTCCCAGTGCGCACTCTGGCTCACGCAGCCCGGCTGATCCGCGGCGTTCGACAACTAGGTCAATACGGTATTGCCGTGGGCGAGCCGGTGCTGGATTACTCCCGGTTGCTGGCGCGCGTGCGCGGGGTCGTCAGTGAAGTGCTTGCGCACTCCTCCTTGCGCGAGCAAATCGATTCGGCCGGAGTTACCATCCACGAGAGGGCCGGCGCCGCGCGCTTCGCAGACCCTCATACCATCGTTACCGAAACAGGCCTGCGTCTTCAGGCCGACAAGATGATCATCTGCGTCGGCGGCGTCGGCCGGCGGCTTCCCATCCCGGGCTTCGAGTTCACGAGCACCCATAGCAGCGCCTTCTCATTGACCGAGGTTCCTCCGACTATGCTGGTCATAGGCGGCGGGGCAACGGGGGTGCAAGTCGCGTCCATATTCAATGCATTCGGCTCGCGGGTTGAGCTCTTTGAGACTGGTCCACGCATCCTCTCAGGTGAGGACGAGGATATCGCAGCCGCTGTCGCCACGGCTTTCCGTGAGGCAGGTATCGTGGTGCATGAGAACTTCGGCAGCATCGACTCCTTCGAGAAGACCTCGGCGGGAGTGCAGATGAATTTCTCCAAGAACAGCGAACGGGACTCCGCCGAGGCCACGCTTGCTGTGGTGGCGGCGGGCTGGGTGGCGAATACCGCCGAACTCAATCTCGGCGGACTGGGCGTCCTGACCGATCATCGAGGGTTCGTAAAAGTCGATGACTACCTAAGGACGTCTGTGCCCAATATCTTCGCGGCAGGCGATGTGACCGGTCGCCTGATGTTGGTTCCACCTGCTCTGCAGCAGGGTTTCGTGGCTTCAACGAACGCGGTTCTTGGCCCCACCGTGCGGCTCGAAGAGAGCGTAAATACGAGCGCCGGATTCACCCATCCGGAGTATGCGAGCGCGGGCCTGACGGAAACAAAAGCCCGTGAAACCCATGATGTCGTGACCGCGGTCATCCATTTCGACTCGACCATCCGCACGATTATCGATGGGCGAAAGGTAGGCTTTTGCAAGCTTATTGTAGATCGCAAGACAGCAAAGATATTGGGCTGTCACGTCGCTGGTGAAAGAGCAGTTGAGATTGCCCAAGTCGCGGCAATAGCCATTTCTGCGGGATTGCGAGTGGATGATTTGGCTCGGGTCCCACTCGCGTTTCCTACCTATACAGGAAACCTTGCGGACGCGGCCGCCAGCGCGGCCCGCCAACTCGAGCTGCATGTGGGCTGTCAAGCGCCTGAAAACGCGATGTCGCGATAGGGACGAAGAGTGTCCGATGACGTACATACCGATCCTCGGTCTGGGCTTCCTCCTGGGAATGCACCACGCGCTAGATGCAGACCATATTGCGGCAGTCTCGAGTATCGCGGCGCGCCGAACCAGGATGACCGACATCCTCAAGCACGGCCTGACCTGGGGACTGGGTCATACGTTGACGCTGTTCTTGTTTGCCGGCGCTGCGATCGTGCTGGGTCGGAGAATTCCAGACTTACTTGCCGAGCCCCTCGAAGCTGCGGTTGGCGTCATGCTCGTCGCCCTTGGAACTCACGTGCTGTGGCAGCTGTGGCGCGAGCACCTGCATCTCCGGCGACGCAACCGTTGCGTTCGGCAAATTCACCCATACAGCGGCGCTGGCGACCGGGTTTCAAATGGGAGCTCCGAGCAGCGGCACGAGCATGGGTTTCGCTGGCGTTCGCTGGCCGTGGGGCTGATGCACGGCATGGCCGGGTCGGCAGCACTGCTGGTCCTTGCCGTGTCCCAGTTCGCAGACCCGCTGCAGGGCCTGGCCTACATTGTGCTGTTCGGCCTGGGCTCGATGATCGGGATGGGCGCGCTGTCGAGCGTCATTGCCGTGCCGCTCGTGGCCTCGGCGCGTTTGCTCACTGGGATGAACCACAGTCTTCAGGCGGCCGTCGCGCTTCTCACGGTCGGAATCGGCGCCACGACAATTTATGCAATTCTCGTTCATGCAAATGTTTGACCAGGGTGAACCGTTCAACGTGGCCGGTCTCAGTGACGAGGCCGATGGGAATGGCGGCGAAGCGGGCAAATGCGAGTCGCCATACCAAAACGCTTTTCCTCTCGCGTTGGCCGACGTCCTTGTCCGCCACCCTGAGGCCTCGGCGAACATCAAATCCTCCGCGACGCCGGCACCCGACCGGAAAAATTCAAGAATAGCCCCATGACTATGGACCCAGCGACCATCTCGGCCGTTTCGGCACTTGCCGGCTCCGCCATCGGCGCCTTGGCCTCCGTGGCCACGACCTGGTTTACCCAGCATCATCAGGACCATGCGCAGCGCCTCGGACAAGAAGGCTCACGTCGAGAGCGGCTGTTCGGCGAGTTCATCGACCAGGCATCGAAAGCCTATGCGGACGGCGTGGTTCAGGAACGCCTGGATGACCCCGCCAAGCTGGTTCCGATGTATACCGCCATGAACAAGCTTCGCCTGTTTGCGACGCCAGGCACAATTGGGGCTGCAGAGGCGGTGCTGGTACTTGTTGTCGATACATACGAGAAGACTTCGACCGCGCTGGAGGCGCGGAACTCCCACATCACCGCCCATGACATCCTGCGGGAATTTGCAGATGCCTGCCGCGCGGAGCTGACGTACCTGCGCTGACTCCAAGGAAGCTTTCCATGCCGATCAAGTTCATCAGCGCTACGCCTGCCGGCCTGGCATATTCAAGCTCAAGCGTGCGGGCAGGCATCGACAGGCGAAAAGCGCTGCTGCGGGCGACGGCCGTTCTCGCGGGCCTGTCGTTGCTGGTCCTTGCAGCAGCCAGCCCAAACCATTCATACGCCCAGGAGCAAACCTCCTCTGCCGGGACTCCTCACCGCCAGCCGCTGAGCGAAAGGGAAATGGAGGTGTTGGTGGCGCGCATCGCGCTCTATCCCGACGAGTTGGTGGCCGCGATCGCGGCGGCATCTTTGTATCCACTGCAGATCGTTGAGGCCGAAAGAAATTTGGAGCGGGTCAAGACCGATCCGAAGCTGAAGCCTGACAAGGATTGGGACGGGAGCGTCATCTCGCTCATGAATTATCCCGAGATCGTCAAAATGATGAGCGACGATCTCAAGTGGACGCAACAGCTCGGCGAGGCAGTGGCCTATCACCAAAAGGACATGCTCGAGGCCATCCAGCAGTTGCGCGAAAGAGCGGTTGCCAACGGCATCATCAAGAGCGACGACAAGACCGTGGTCGTCGAGGAGCACGAAAAGGTCATCATCAAGTCGGCCCAGGCAGACAAGGTTTACATACCGGTCTATCGATCAGAGGACCTCTACGATTCGGGCTATGCGTCGAAAAGGGTAAGCTACTACTCCGACTCCTACTCGTCCTACTACGATCCGACCGCCACTTACTACGCCGGTTACGTCACCGGCGCTGCCTGGGCCGCCGCCGTCGACTGGTACGAGGGGGAAACCTGGAGCGGTTACGGCCGCTGGGGTAAAGATGTCGAGATCAACTGCGACGACTGCTTCAACGATCGGACCTTTAACGGCGACATCAGTTTGAACCGGGTTGATTGGACGAAGGTCGATAGCTCCAGAGTAACTTTTGACAAATCACAGCTGACCAGGCTCGATCACAACACGCTGTTCAGGAATCTGAAGGCGGACGGTTATAATAGTCTGACAAAAAGGGCGGCGGAACTCAAACTGCATGGACCTGAAACGCTGCCGGACAGTCGTCAACTCATGGACGGCAAGAGCGTACTCGAGGGGCTCAAAAGCGCCACTCCGGGCGATCGGTTCGGCGAAATCGGACGCACCCCCGGCACGCTCGCCAAGCCGTTCGCCGGCAAGCCCGGGATAGCCGGCGCCCGGTCAAAACCGCTCGCCGGGAGCCGCACAAACCCTATGGCAGGAAAGCTTAAGTCCAAAACGCGCATCGGCGCGCGGCCTCGCCACCCGGCTCCGAAACGTGACATCATGCGCGGCCGCGATCCCGGCGCTTTTTCCCACGGTCCGCGCCACCGCGGCCCGACAAGGGGAGGTAAGCCGCAATTCAAGCGGCCCATCCGTGGCGCAGGAGGCCTCGCCGGCCCACCGCGGCCCAACGTGCCGTCAGGCCTTGGCGGCCCACCTATGCCACCCTTTGGCGGCCCTCCTCGGCTGTGAAATGGGGCGCTGCAAAGAACAGCCTCTGGAGAGGCAAACGGCTCGGTCACAAGCCGTCGTCCTTTCCACAACCAAGCCGTGGGCAACGTCGCCGCGTTTGCGTGCAGGCCGTGTCCTCGTCGTGCCACCGGCGATGAGTGAACCACATGGTATCTGGACGGAAATTCTGGCGATGCTCCGTCTAGGCGCTGCCCACGTCGGGTGACGGGCTTTCCGCGAGAAGATTGCTTGTTGCACCCTACTGGTTGCCCCAACCTGGCGTTCGCGGCAAAATTGCGGCTACCAATTTGGTAGTGCCTTTGTCGCCGCTGGTGTCGCCGGGGAGGCAGTCGACTTCGCGGCAATCGACGGGCTCACGCGGTGGCGGCATCGCCGTTGTATCCACTGTACGGGTCTCGGACGCACCAGATTGCAACTGGCTTGCAATGCCGAGGGCCGTCTCGCTCTTCTTTTCAAATCGATTGACAGACCAGCTCAGAGGGAAATTGGGGCGTTGTCTCTCCTGCGCCTGAATAGGCCCGTGTCCAGCGGAACGTTCCTTCCACTGGCCAACGCTGCAGCAGAACGGTCAACTCTGTCAGGAACGCCGAGAAGGTCGTAAAGCCGCTGACGATTCCGGTTGTCACGAATAACCGATACCGAACGGAGCGAATAGCCCAACGACCAACCAGCTGTGCTGTCACGCTCCGTTACCGTTTTGTTGGCCTGACGATCGTTTTGCCCATTCGAGGGTCGAAGACGCTCGGCTGCTTTGCGACCGGAGTGACCACTAGCGTGCTGACGATTGGGTTCCGGCGTTCGCCGATTGTGACCCAGCTGCCGGGGTGGTCACTCGACTGGCGCTTGAGAAAATCATAGCCGGTCTGGTCCCAATGGCGGATCCCGTCCGTCAAATTGTCGAGGATGAAATCGCCCTTGTCTGTTCGGACGGTGAGGACTGCATGGCCTTGGCCGCCCCGCTTGCGCACGACCGTGATCAGAAGGTTGGAAGGCGAAAGACCCTCACGCATGAGATCGCGACGCTTTTCAAGCACATAGTCCTCGCAATCGCCGTGGCCATTCGGATAGGCCCAGACTTCGTCCCTGCCATAAGCTTCGATATCGGTTATAGGTCGAACCGACCTGTTGATCCGCGCATTGATTGCGATGATTTTTCTCCAGACGGTGCCGGTGACATGCAGGGGGCCGAGGTCGCGGGTGCGGGTCGTGCATTCGGCCGAATTGGCTTTGCAGAATTCGTAGTGACCGATCGGCTGAGAGGCTAGACCGCCCGTCAGCATCGGTGGTGATGCGTGGGCCGATCCTGCCGGCCATCCCACCGTGATCAGCCCGAACAGAATGCCGGAGCGCATGATAGCGAGCGGTGCTTTTGACAGGGAATACGCAGTGCTCATGACGTGGCTGCGGCGGCTTTCGGCCGCCGGGAAAAGCCGAGCCTCGCGAGCCCGATCTGGATCTCCGGACAGCTCATGAAGAGGCGCCACAGAAGCCCGCTCCGGTAGTTCTCGATCATGACCACGATCGGCCCCTGATCGATCGCCAAATAGGAGTCCGCGCACCAACCCGTCGAAGGGCTGAATGCATCCCTGAAGCCATACTCGCCCCACAGCCGGTCGCCGCGCGAAGCGAAGTGGCGAAGCGCCAGCTCGCATTCTGCGGGGGCATAGGGGAAGGAGCCGAGGGCGCCGGATGGAGTGATCACGCCGAGGTCGCGGTCGGGAGCGTGCGCGACATAGCCGTCGATACTATCGCTCGCAGTCAGCCCCCAGCAGTCCGCGCCATAGCCGTCGAATTTCCCTGGATTGCGAACGCAGTGCGTCCGGTTGATATGCGTATAGGCGACGTTCTGATGCCAATAATCGGCATAGCGATCTCGAAGCGCCCTCGGATCGAGGCCGAGGAACGAATAGTGCGAGAAGAATAGGGGACCGCCGTGATCAGGCCCGAGAGGCAGCCGCACGCCTTCAATGCTTCGGCCGTTGGCGAAGGCCCGGCCCGCCGCCCAACCGCGGTGATAGACATCCGGCTCGATCGAATGCCGTGCGGCAGACGCGGCGAGGATGAATGCAATCAGGCATTCGTTCCATCCGTGGATCGGGAGGTCCATCGCCCATCCGTGCACCGGGCTCCAATGCCAAACGAGCGCCTCGGAGCCGCGGGTGTACCAGTCCCATTCGACCTCCGACCACAGAGCGTTGATAAGGCTGCGCAAGACGCGTTCCTTAGCGTCCGGCCCTCGAAAATATTGCCGCGCAGAAAGCAGCCCGACCATCAGATATGCCGTCTCGACAATGTCGCCGCCGTCGTCGAGCTGACTGAAGGGAATGGTTCGGCCGCTGTCGCCGTCCATCCAGTGAGGAAAGGCGCCGTGATGGCGCTCGGCCTGGCCGAGGAAGCACACCATCTTAATCAGGCGGTCGAGAGCGGCTCGCCGGCCGATCCATCCGCGTTCGACACCGGCAAGGATCGCCATGATGCCGAAGCCAGAACCGCCGGTCGTGACGACATGCGGTGTCGTGTTGCTCCGCTCTCGGGCGAGTCCGCTCGTGGGATGGCCGAACTCCCAGAAGAATCTGAGGGTCTGTCGCTGCACAGTATTGAGGAGCTCGGCCAGAGCCTCGTCCGGACGAGGGCCGTCGTAGTGCTTGCGGCCGATGAATATCCTGGGCGGCTTTTCGATCGCGACCGGAACGACGTGCGCGCCCCCGCTGCCGCGGCCGCTGGGGTTCGGTCCCTGGTCAGGAGACGGCCAATTGCGGTCCGCACGGAGCGCGCGTGACGCAGTGTACCGCAAGCGGCAGTGCGGGGTTGAAAGGAGTGTCTGTCCCTTGGAGATGTCGCCAAAGGGGTCGGTGCGTTGAACTTGTCTGCTGCTGAAGTGAGAGCACCGATCCCCTGCCAATGGCAGGCGCTCCTGCAGCGATTGCGGAGCATTGCTTTCGAATGGCGCGATCGGGTCAGTATCTGTCTGGAAGTAGTTTAGCAACATGGTTCGCGCCGTCCTTACCGTTGAGGTCAGTATAGTTTGCCGGCGACGAACCACTCATTGTACGCAAGTAGACGGAGATCGTACGGATGTAAGCGGAGCTAAGGTATTGGTCTAGAAGCCTCATACTTTTGGTGTGATCACGCGACGAGTCCGCATACAGCTTGCCAGCCTC
>NZ_CAKXZS010000016.1 GCF_935822925.1 Mesorhizobium ventifaucium | reverse complement strand
TCGATCTGGTCATGGGTGACGTAGATCGTGGTGGTGCCGAGACGGTTGTGAAGCTGGCGGATTTCCACGCGCATATGCGTGCGCAGCTTGGCGTCGAGATTGGAGAGCGGCTCGTCGAAAAGGAAGACGGCGGCATTGCGCACCATGGCGCGGCCCATGGCGACGCGCTGGCGCTGGCCACCCGACAGTTCCTTGGGATAGCGCCCGAGGTAGGGCGTAAGATTCAGGATTTCCGCAGCCCATTCGACCTTCTTCCTGATCTCCGCCTTTGGCACTTTCGCCACTTCGAGACTGAAGCCGATATTGTCGAACACCTTCATTGTCGGATAGAGCGCGTAGTTCTGGAACACCATCGCGATGTCGCGATCGCGCGGGTGAACGTCATTGACCCGCCTGTCGCCGATCAAAAGATCGCCGTTGGTCACGCGCTCGAGCCCTGCCGTCATGCGCAGGAGCGTGGTCTTGCCGCAGCCCGACGGCCCAAGAAGCACGACGAATTCGCGGTCGGCAATGCCGAAGGAGATGTCCTTCATCACCTCGACATGCCCGAAATTCTTGGCGATGTTCTTATATTCTACGGTGGCCATTCTCTCTCTCCAGACGCCCGGATCCGGGTCGTCAGTATTTCTGCCTGGTCGGCGTGATGACGATTTCCTGCACGAGAGCGTTTTGTGGCATCTGGTAGGTGTGCAGCATGAGGTCAGCGACGTGCTCCGGGCCGATGCCGCCGCCGATCTTGAGCTTGTTGGCCTTGTAGCTGGCGAGAGTCTGCGGATCGAGGACGCCGCTCAGAACCTCGGTTTCGATCACCCCGGGCGAAAGCACGACCACGCGGACCTCATAGTCGGAAAGATAGTCGCGCAGCGATTCCGACACGGCGTGAACGAAGAATTTCGTCCCGCAGTAAACCGTATGATCCGGATAGATTTTTCGGCCGGCGATCGAACTCATCATGAACAGCGTTCCATGACGGCGCTCCATCATGCCCGACATCACGGCGTGGACCGAATTCAGTACGCCTTTGGTGTTGATGTCGATCATCTCGTCCCATTCCTCGGGCGGCTGGCGGGCTATGTCGGCAAGCCGCGCGATGCCGGCATTGGCAAACAGCATGTCGACCGGTCCGTATTCGACCTCCGCCTCCTTCACGGCGGCTGCGATTGCGGCGCGGTCGCGGACATCGACCTGCCGAGCCATACTGTCGGGCAGGTTCAGCGCCTCCATGCGCTCCAGACGGCGGGCCATCATCAAAACAGGGTGGCCGGCGCGCGAAAACGCCTTGGCGACCGCCTCGCCGATACCAGAACTGGCTCCTGTCACTGCTATGAGCTGTTTTCCAGCCATGGCTTTTCCTCATGGAAGTTGTCGATACCCCGGGCTGGCGGCCTTAGGCCGCCAGCCCGGGGGGACACTCAGCCCTTGGCGACGAGATCGTCGACCTGGGTTTTCAGGGCGTCGAGCGACTCCTTGGCCGAGCCCGACTGGCCGGCGAAGTATTTGCCCAGCGCAACCGGGATCATATCGCTCGAGAGTTCTGCCCACGCCGGCAGGTCGGGCTCGGATCCCATGTAGTTGGCGATGGTGTCGCGCACGACCGGCAAATGGCGGGTCGTGCCGGCGCCGACACGCGCATTGGCCAGCACGCGCGGATCATCATAGACGCTGGTGCGCGTTGGCCCCGTACCGCCGCCCAGAACGGTTATCAGCGCCTGGGTATCGGCTGAGGTCGCCCACTGCATGAAAATCCAGGCGGCGTCCGGGCTCTTCGAGTATTTCGATACCGCGAGCGAAGAACCGCCCTGGTGACCAACGCCCGGAATTTCGCCGAATCCGGTCTGCTCGACGGTGCGCAACGTGGCGGCAGGTTTCGGCGGAACCATCGCTTCCATCAGACCGGAAACCTTGGAGGCCTTGGGATCGTCGAAGAACGGGAAGAATTCGCCCCAGGACAGCATCGAGGCGGCGACGCCCTGGCCGACCGACTGGCCCTCACCATCCCATGTCCAGCCGTCGACGCCGGGCGGCATCGTCGCCTTGAGCTTGTCCCAGTAGGCCATGGCGGCCAAGCCAGCCTCGTCATTGCCGGTGAACTTGCCGTCGGGGCCGAAAATCGAACCGCCATGGCCCCAAAGCCACGCCGTCCAATCGCATTCGAGGCTGTAATGGCCCGATTTCATCTGGCCGCTGGTGCCGTACATGTTCGGGCCCTTGGCGTCGGTGATCGCCGCAGACGCCTTCAGCAAATCGTCCAGCGTGGCCGGAGGCGGCAGCTTGAGCTCGTCCCAGACGTCCTTGCGGTACTGCATGATGAAGATCGGGATGTCGTAGGGCACGCCGACCATGCGGTCCTCGTACATGGCGATACCGTCGACGAGTGGCTTCAGGAAGTCGTCGATGTTGTAGTTCGGCATTGCCAGGTCGGCGTTCTTGAGCTGCTCGCGCGGATCGAAGACGTCCTGGCTGAAGCTCGCCGCCCAGCTCTGGTCGATATAGTAGAGGTCGTAAGTGCCGAGGCTCGAGGCGACGTCGAGCGTCAGCTTCTGCAGCACCTGCTCGAGCGGCAGCACTTCGATCTCGACCTTGATGCCGGTAGCCTCCTCGAAATACTGCTTGAGCTGCGTGGCGATGGCATTGGACGGCGGCGTCGATTCGGTGGCGAGACGAAGTGTCGTTCCGGCAAAGGGCTTGCCGACATCCGAGAGCCATTTGGTGATTTCGGCGCTGGGTTTTAGTTCCTGTTCCTGAGCCGATGCCTGGCTGATGCCGTAGAACGGACGTCGTCCAAAACCCATGCCGAGCGCGCCGGCGCCGAGGCCGAGAATGCTTGCTGCGCGAAGAAACGAGCGGCGGTCCATCCGTCCGCGAACGAAGCGGTCGGTGACAGAAGCAAGATGCGCCTTTCTGATGCTGTCTTTCATTGTCTACTCCTCCGGTTTAATTCGCGATTTTCACAAGGCTGCGAATTTGAGCCTCCCATCTATTGTTTCAACGATCCCATCGTGAGACCGCGCACGAGGTGCTTCTGAACCAACAGAATGAAGATGAAAGCGGGAATGATGGATGCGGCGCCAAGCGCGGCCATGTTGCCCCAGGCGGTGCCGATCGAGGTGACGAAGGTCGACGAGACAACAGGCACGGTCTTGAGCGACGTGGTGGTCAGGGTCAGCGCAAAGAGGAATTCGGTCCAGCTGAAGATGAAGCAGAGAACCGCCGTGGCGGCGATGCCGCCCTTGGCCATCGGCAGCACGATCCTGCGAAAAATCATGAAGCGGCTGGCGCCATCGACGATGGCGCTCTCGTCGATCTCGGAGGGAATGTCGTCGAAGAAGCTCTTCATCAGGAGGACGGCGAGCGGCAGGTTCATCAGCGCGTGGATCAGCACCATGCCGGTATAGGTATCGATGAGACCGAAATTCTTGTAGATGAAGAACATCGGAACCGCGACCGCGACGGGCGGCATCATGCGCGTCGACAACACCCAGCCGACGAAACTGTGCCGGCCGCGGAAGTTCATGCGCGACAGGGCATAGGCGGCAAGCGTGGCGATGGCGACAGCGAGCACGGTCGACAGCGTCGCGATCACGATCGAATCCCAGACGCGGGGCGCCATGTAGAAATTGCCGCCGCCCGGCGTCACGGTGATGCCGCCGCTGCCCAGCGAAATCCCGAACACCTTCTGGAAATTGTCGAAGGTCGGCGTGAAGGCGAACAGTTTCGGCGGCCGGTTGAAGATGTCATTGCCGTGTTTGAACGCCACCGACGTCCAGTAGTAGATCGGAAAGAAGAAGATTGCGACCACAACCCAGGCGGCGATGGTGCGAAGCATGCGGGTCGAGAAGGAGCCGTTCATTCTACCACCTCACCTTGGCGATACGGATGAAGAGGTTGGCAATGACGAGGATGATCACCAGTGTTACGAGGCTGAGCGTGGCTCCATAGCCCCATTTCACGAAGCTGAACGTTTGCTGCCATGCATAGAGGGACAGCGAATAAGTCGACGCTCCCGGCCCGCCGGAGGTCATGACGAAGACGTAGTCGAAGACGCGGAACAGATCGATGCCGCGGACCAGAACGGCGATGGCGATCACCTTTGACATCATAGGCAGGGTGATGCGCCGGAAAATCTGGAACGACGAGGCGCCGTCGATCATCGCGGCCTCGTAAGGCTCCGGCGGCAGCGCCCTGAGACCGGCAAGGAAGATGAGGACCATGAACGGCGTCCACTGCCAGATTTCCGCGACGAGAACGCCGGCAAGCGCGGTCGACGCGGTGGCGAGGATGGGGTTGTTCGAATTGAGCAGTCCGATCGACTGCAGGAGATAGCTGATCACGCCGAACTGCGGATCCTCCATCAGCAGATACATCATGCCGACGATGGCCGGTGGGATGACGAGCGTCATCGTCAGCACGCCGCGCAGGAACCCGAAACCGAAGCCGTCGCTGTCGAGGAGCAGCGCGATCGCCATGCCGAGCACCAGTTCGAAGACCAGGGCGATGGCGAAATAGGTGAAGGTGATGACGAGCGACTGCCAGAACCGCGTGTCGTTCCACAGCTGCACCCAGTTTTCCGTTCCGACGAATTCGAGCGCCCGCCGGCGCGGGACGAACTCATGGAAGCTCAGCCAGATGTTGTAGATGAGAGGATAAACGGTGAAGACAAGCAGGATCGCCACCAGCGGCAGCAGCCAGGGCAGCGGGTGATCCGAAATGACGAAACGTCTGGCTTGGGCAACCCGCACGCGTTCCTCCCGAACCGGTTCGTTTTGCGATGCACAAATGTTCATATCTTGTGCATTTGTTCAAATGCTATATCGTCGCCCTGTCTGTGGCAAGCACTTGTTGGCCGGCTACAGCGGCATACGGATGGGTGAACCACAAGCAGCGGAGGACCCTCATGACGTCGATCGGTCTCCTGGCACGGGTTGCCCATCAGTATTTCGTGCTGGGCGAAACGCAGCAGGCCATCGCCGAGCGGCTGCAGATCAACCGCACCAAGATCCACAGGCTGCTGGCCGAGGCGAAGGAGCGCGGCATCGTCTCGATCCGCATCAACGCGGGGACGTCGCAGGCCCTCGAAATGGAAGAACAGCTCAGGCGGAAGTACCGGCTCGACATATGCAGCATCACGCCTGATGACACCGGGTCGGAGCTCGGGCTCTCCGAAGTGATCGGCATCTATGCCGCGCAGACGGTCGAGACGCTGCTCAGGGACGACATGACGGTTGCCATGGCGTGGGGCCGAACCATGCGATGGCTCGCTTCCAACATCGAGCCGGTGGCGCTCAGGAACGTTACCGTCGTGCCGCTTCTCGGCTCGCTGTCGCGCCGGTCGTCGATCGACAAATACGACGCCGCCGCCGTCTTTGCCCAGCGCACCCAGGCCGAGTCCTACTATCTCCCCGGACCGATCATCTGCGACAGCCGCGAAAGCCGCGAGACGATCCTGCAGCAACCGAGCGCGCGCGAGGTTATCCAGAAGGCGCTGAACGCCGACCTTGCGCTGATGAGCGTCGGCGGCACAACCAGTTCGACGCTGCGGAGCGTCGGTTACATGACCGACGAGGAATTCGACGATATCCTGAGACAAAAGCCGATCGGGAACTTTCTCGGCTATTTCTTCGACCGGAACGCCGAACTCATCGACCATCCCGTCAATGAGCGCATTGTCGGGGTCTATCCTCGCGACACGCTGAACATTCCCAAACGCATCCTCGTTTCCGGCGGAAAGAACAAGGTCGGCATCATGGCCAAGCTCCTGGAAAAGGGCTTCTTCACCGGCCTCATCACCGACCAGGAGACAGGCAGTTCGCTGTGACATCCACCGGCCGGCATTGCGGCAGCAGCCGAAGCTGCCGTGCGATGCTGCCTGGTGCATCGCGCCCGCTTCCCTAAGCCGTCCCTGGTTCGGTTCCATCGCCTGCAGAACATCCTTTGCGTCTTTTGCAATCGGCACATTTTGCGCCGGCCGATCAGACCACCGCCGACCTCCGGCTTGCCAGGATTACGTCGGCAATTTCGACGAAGCCGCGTCCACCCCGCGACCTGGCGACGAAAGCGGGTTCGGCGTCGATCTGTCCCTGGAAGTCGATCACATTCGCGACCCCGAACGCGTTGGGGAAGAACCCGAACATCGGGGCGTCGTTCGGGCTGTCTCCGACGAATGCATAGGCCTGCCTTTCAGCATCGAGATCGGTTCCCAGCCTCTCGCTTGCAAAGCGGCGCGTCATCGACAGCTTGTCGTATCGGCCAAACCAGCCGTTCACATGGATCGACGAAATCTTGGCGACAGCGCCGGCCCCCTCGAAAATCTGCTTGATGCGCCTGGCATCGGACATCGGCAGCGGCGGAACATCTTCGCAAAAGTCGATGGCCAGGTCGGCTTCGCGATATTGCTGGTCGGCGGATACCGCCGAACCCGGCACTTCCTCGACAATGCGCTTTTCCAGTTCGGTGAGCCTGCGCCTGTTTTCCCGGCGTTCGTCAGCGCTTGCCGCGAAAACCCGGATCATCTTTCGCGTTGCCTGATCATAAGCGAAGTAAAAAGCGCCATTTTCGCCGACCACGCCGGTGACCGGCCAGAACCGGGCAATCATGTCGCACCAGCCTGCCGGTCTCCCGGTAATGGGGGCAACGACAAGGCCCGCCTCGTGCAGGCGCTCGAGCGCACGGTAGGCATCGGCCGGAAGACGACCCTCGGTGGTCAAGGTGTCGTCGATATCGCAGAAGACGCCGCGAATGCGCGATGCAGTTTCGGGTCCGAATTCGGCGAGGTCGCGCATCCGGTCAGGCTTCCCCGCGAGCAAAATCCTCCAGCATTCCTGCATCGGCAGCAATGTCGAGGAACGAGAAGCGATTGCGCATCTCCCGGCAATGAACGACGGCTTCGCGATAGAGATCGGCCGGCGTGCCCAATTCGGCCGCTGAAATCGGCCCGCCGGTGGATTTCAGCAGGCGCTGCATCTCGTCGACAGGCACCATGAATTGCCTGAGCTCCTGCCTGAGTGTCGGCCAGAGCTCCTGCAGCCGCTCGTTGAATGCGGCGGCGGCCGTCTCGTCGAAGGCCTTCTTCGTCAGTTCGTCGAGACATTGTGCGGCGACAGCCGGGCCCATGCGGCGGACCATGTCGTCAGGATCGATCTTCGTCGCCTTCACCACCGGCGGCTTGTCGCTTGCAAGCATGGCTTGCTGCAATCGCGCCATGGTGAGCGAAGCGACGCCGACCTGGGTGCCGTGCAGCGTGCCGGGGTGACGCTCGCCGGCGAAGCAGTCGATGTAGTGCGATATCTGATGCTCGCCCATGGAACCGTGATTGGAGACGCCAGTGAAGGAAATGCCGAGGCCGCAGAGCGTCAGCACGCGGTAGAGATAGCCATTGGCCTCGATATCGTGGTCGGCAAGCTTTGCCGCACGCTGGTTAAGCGCCGCCTCATCCTTTTCCTGGATGAGAAACGGTACCTGATGGTAGGCGGTGCCAAGCAGACGGTGCGACATCCACCAGTCAATCTGGGCGACCGAACGGCAAAGGCAGTCGCCGAATCCCGCCGCCGACAGATAGGTCGGGGCGGCAGCGGAGACGCCAAGATCGACGAAAAAGCCTGAGGGGGCGTGGGAAGGGAGCGATACCTTCAGGCCGCTTTCAAGTGTGATGGACGCCGTCGTCGATGTATAGCCGTTCATCGAACCGGCCGTCCCGAACACGCAATAGCGCCGTCCGTTCCTTCCGGTGACGAACTTGCAGAGATCGTTGATCGTCCCGGAACCGACCGCGACCACGGCGTCCGCATCGGCGAGTTTGACGGCCAGGCTTTCGACGTTGGCCATGTCGGCATGCGGGTGATCCAAGATCACCACATCGACAGGGCCGAGCGTCTTCAGTTCGCGCGCAACGCGTTCGCCAAGCGCCTCATAGGTGGCGGCATCCGCAACGACTGTGAACCGCTCCCCCAGATCGAGCTCCGCAACGAGATCGGCCGCCCGCCCGTCGAGGCTTTCTTCGATGACAATCCGGTCATACGGCACCACGGCCTTCTTACCGGTCTCCGGGTTGGTCCAGTGCCCGTCCAGAATGTCGTCGATCAATGCCGTCCAGGATCCGGCTGCCGGATTCGTCATGACGTCCTCATGCTGGCGACCCTGTAATCGAGGCGCAGGAGCGTTGGCGTTTGTGAAACAATAGTCACCTATCACTGTCTTTTGTCAAGCATTTGCCCTCGACGCTTGACTTCGTTGTGCAAACCTGCGGAAAAAGGGACATGAATGCCAATGCCGACATCGAAATGGTCCGACCATCTGGGCTCTCGGCACTGCCGCCCGAATTCGACAGCGCGGTGGCGTGGGCTGCCTGGCTCTACTATGTCGACCAGCTCAACCAGAGCGACGTGGCCAAGGTCATGAACGTCTCGAGGGCGAGCGTGGTGCACTATCTGCAGGAGGCACGCGAAAGCGGTCTTGTCGCCGTGCAGGTCGACCACGACGCTTTTGCCCGCACCTTGACCTCGCGGCGTCTGATGGAAAAATACGGGCTTCGCGGCGCGGCGGTCATCCCCGACCTCGACCCCAACGATGCCGACCGCCGCATCGGCGAAGCGGCAGGACGGCTGCTCGCATCCATGGTCGATCCGGGTGACACGATCGGCGTTGCATGGGGAAAAACGGTGCTCGCTGCCGCCCGCTCGATCCCGAGACTACGGCATGACCGGAACTTGACCGTCGTCCAGCTCTCGGGAAGCTCGATCGGCACCAGCGATTTCTCGCCGGAATTCTGCACCTCGCTGATGGCCAATCGGCTCGGCGCCCGCTGCATCAACCTGCTTGCCCCGGCAATCGTCTCCACCGACGAACTGCACGACGAACTCATGCAGGAGCCGATGCTCGTCAACCAGTTCCGCATGATCCGTGCCGCCGGCAAGGTCATCTTCGGGATCGGCGATATCGGGCCGGAGAGCACCTATGCCCGAGCTGGGATATCGGATGCCGACGCGCTTGCCGGCATGATCGAGCAGGGCGCGCTCGGGGTCATCATCGGGCGGTTCATCGACGCCCAGGGAGCTGCCTTCGCAACGCCGCTGGACGGGCGCACCGTCGGCATAACACTCGACGAACTGAAAGCGGTGCCGGTCCGCATCTGCGCCGCCGCCGGCGGCCGCAAGATGGGGGCGATCAGGGCCGGGCTCGGCGGCGGATACGCGACACATTTTGTCACCGACATGGCCACCGCGAACAGTCTCTTGGAATAACCGGCTCGGACTAACCAGCACTTGGACTAACCAGCACCGGTGGAACTCATCGTCTCGGGAGGACAATCATGGGCAGCAGCGACGGACCTCTTGTCGTCGGCCTCGACAGTTCCACGCAATCCTGCAAGGCGATTGCCTGGAGCCGGGACGGACGAGCCGTGGCGGAAGGCCGGGCGCCGCTCGAGCTGATGAAGCCGAGGCCGGACTATGTCGAGCAGGAGGTCACCGACTGGTGGCGGGCCGCAACGGTGGCGCTGCGGCAGCTTGTCGGCGCAGTCGATGCGGAACGCATCGCCGGCATCGCGATCTCCAACCAGCGGGAGACCGTAGCCCTCATCGATGGCGCCGGCGCGCCAATCGGACCCGCCAGCCTCTGGCTCGACGAACGTGCCGCCGGGCTGGTCGACCGTTTCGCGGCGGAGATCGGCCGTCAGCGGCTGCACGCGATCACCGGCAAGCCGATCGATGTGACGCCGGTCGTCTACCGCCTGAAATGGCTGCGCGAGAACGAACCGGAACGGTTGGACCGGGCGAACAAAATCCTCGACGTGCATGGCTATCTGACGCTGAGACTGACGGGAACGCCGAGTGCGAGCTGGACAAGCGCCGATCCGTTCGGTCTCTTTGACATCTCGCGCAAGGCATGGTCGCAACCGATCCTTGATCATCTCGGCATCAGGCCGTCGCAACTTCCCAATGCGGTGCGGTCCGGCACACGGGTCGGGACCGTTCATGCCGCAGCCGCCACGGCAACCGGCCTCGCCGAAGGAACGCCGGTGATTGCCGCCGGCGGCGATGGCCAATGCGCCGGGCTCGGCGTCAATGCCATGCGCGACGGCGTCGTCTATCTCAATCTTGGAACTGCGATCATCGCGGGAATCTGGTCTAGGGAACCGGTGGTCGGCGCCTTCTGGCGTACCATGACCTCGCCGACAGGCGATGGCTATTTCCTCGAGGCAGTGCAGCGGGCGGGTGTCTATTTCGTCAACTGGTTCGTCGACACGTTTGCCGGCGGGCGCTCCGATCCGGCGATCTTCGACCGCCTGGAAAGAGAAGCGGCGGCCGTCCCGATCGGCTCCGACGGACTTCTCGCCGGCACCACCCTGGTCGGTTGCATGGACCCGCACTGGGAGCCGAGCGCACGCGCGAGCTTCATCGGCATGCACCCCTCGCACACGCTCGGTCACTTTTATCGTGCAGGGCTAGAGGCAATGACGCTGCAAACCGCCCGGGCTCTCGAAGAGATGCGCAGCCATGGTCTTTCGCCGGCGCAAATGGTGGCGATCGGCGGCGGCGCCAACAGCAAGCTTTGGACAAAGATGATCGCCGACGCAACAGGGATCGCGATCCACAAGGGTCACAATGCCGAAGCCTCCTCCCTCGGCGCAGCGATTAGCGCGGCGGTCGGCGTCGGATGGTTCGAGAGTTTTTCCGAGGCTGCGGATGCGATGACGAGCATTGCCGAGACGATCGAACCGGACCCCAGCTGCCGCGCAGCGTGGGACGCGCTGTCGGCCAGGCAGGCCAAGGTCTTTTCCGCGACCCAATTCGCCTGGCGAACTGGAGCGTGAAAAGCGTCCGTTCCGCTACTTCAACCCGCCCACCGCCTGTTGATAGAGATCAGGCTTGAAGCCGACGAGGATACGATCGCCGAGATCGAGGACCGGCCGCTTGATCATCGTCGGGTTGGCCAACATCAGCGCCTTGGCCTTGTTCTCGTCCAGGCTCAGCCTGTCCGTGTCCGACAGTTCGCGAAACGTCGTGCTCGCTTTGTTGAGCAGGATTTCCCAGCCGACCTTGCCGGCCCAGCCATCGAGCCTAACTGCCTCCAGCCCCTCGACCCTGTAATCGTGGAACCGATAGGCGACATGGTGGCTCTCCAGCCAGACACGCGCCTTCTTGATCGTGTCGCAATTGGTGATGCCGTATATGGTGATCGTCAAAACGGATCCTCGGACCGGTCGAATCTGACGGCACTCTAAAACCGCGCCCCTCACTTTTCCAGCGGCCTTGCGGCATCTGTGATTTCGGGCTTGCCAACACTAAGGAATTTTCCTAAGTAATGTCCTAGCCGACTTTGGCCGTGCTGAGTGGCGGAAGCAAGGGAATGATCATGACGAGCCTACAGACCGAAAGCCCCCCCCCGATCGACGGCATTTTCCGAGCGCTGGCCGACCCGACCCGGCGGCGCGTTGTCGAGCGGCTGAACAGAAGCCCCGCCTCGGTCAGCGAGCTCGCGCAGCCATTCGACATGGCCCTGCCCTCGTTCGTCGAGCATCTCAGGGTGCTGGAAGGCTGCGGGCTTGTTCATTCCGAAAAAGCCGGCCGCGTCAGGACCTACCAACTCGCACCTGAGCCGCTGAAGCTTGCGGAAAACTGGCTGGCCGAGCAGCGCGCCCTATGGGAACGCCGCCTTGACCAATTCGATGCCTACGTCATGACACTCAAGGAGAAAGACAAATGAGTTCGACCCCGCTGTTCAAACCCGACCCGAAACTCGACCTCGTCCTCGAACGCATCATCGAAGCGCCGCGCGAGCTTTTGTGGACAGCCTGGACGATGCCCGAGCATGTTCGGCAATGGTTCACACCGAAGCCGTGGATCGTCACCGATTGCGAGATCGATCTCAGGCCCGGCCTGTTCAGGACCCGCATGCAGTCGCCCGACGGCAGGGAGGTCAGCGACCGCCATTGCTGCTACCTCGACATCGTGCCGAACGAGCGGTTGGTATGGACCGATGCGTTGCTGCCCGGCTATCGGCCGTCAGGGGACCCATTCATCACAGCGGTCATATCATTGCACCCGAAAGGCGAGGCGACACGCTACATCGCGACCGCCATCCACCGCGACGAAGCCACACGCAAGAACCACGAGGAGATGGGCTTTTTCGACGGCTGGGGCACCGTAGCGGACCAGCTGGCGGACTATGTGAAGAGGATTTAGGTGCTCACATGGCAGCCAGGGCGTCGTCCTAGCCGCCATGGAAGCCGCTGGTGTTTCCGGCCTCAATAATAGAAGCGCTCTTCGGTAATTTTGCCGTTCTTGACCGTGTATAGGCCAACCTCATCCATGGTGACACGCTCGCCCGTAGCTTTGGGCGTAATGTCAAACTTGAAGCGCACTGCGAACTGGTCGCCGTTGACATACGGACCCTCGACCGAGCCGCCATGGACTTCGTTGTTCTCTTGCCACCATTGGCCCTTCTGCTTCACGGCCTCCTTGCCACTGCAGATGGCCATCGGCCCTTCCATTGCTTCGTAGCTAACGATCTCATCGGCATTGTACTTCTCAGCGGCCCTTTCGTGATCACCCTGCTTGAGAAGCTCTGTGAAATCCTTGGCAATTTCCGCATTGGTCATGTGTTCCTCCTGTTCAGACCCCTTCCAAGTAGGGAACTGCTGGCTGACCTGCCATCGTTCGGCCCGCCGATAGCTGACAAGCCATGTCAGGATGGATATCGCGCGGAGTATGTGAAGACGAATTGAGGTTCTTACATCGCGGCCAGAGCATAGTCCTGGCCACTCAATTGCCAGCTGGCCGGGCATTCATATTCACCCTGGTGGCTGCGGACCAATGCAAAGCTCCGCACCGTCCAGGAGATCGGCTCAACGATCCGTTCCGAACCTTTGGCACGCGCAGTCTGTCGCGAAGCAACGTCACATGCGGCTCTACCGAGTTCGTCACGAAGGGCTTCAGCGGGCTGTCGTCGACCACAGCGAAGAGGTTGCGCAAAAGGCTTGCAACGCTGGCGAATGGTCGCCACTGCGAAGCACCAGCGCCCAGCCGCCAAAAGCCGATACGCGATCGAGGCAAACATCGAACGGCCTGGCCTGTATCAGCGAACCGATATGAAGGGCAATGTCGACCAGAGCGTTGGGTTTGCCATCACCAAGGGCGGCGCAGTCCGCCATGGGTGAGCGTGGTCCTGTCCGGCGCCGCAATCGCCGGCGCATCATCGGCTCCGGCCGCCAGCCGTTCAACAATCGATGCCGCTTCAGACAACGCGAACCTCTAGATCGCCGACACCATCGATATGACCGCGAAGAACATCACCGCGAACAACCGCGCCGACGCCCGCCGGCGTGCCGGAAAGAATGATGTCCCCCGGCATCAGCGTGAACAGACCTGAGAGATAGCTGATCATTTCCGGAACTTTCCAAATCATCTGGTTGAGGTCGCCGGTCTGTTTTCGCTGGCCATTGACGTCCAGCCAAATCGCGCCCTGGGTTGGATGGCCGATCGAGCTTGCCGGAACCAATGGCGTGCATGGTGCCGATGCCTCGAAGGCCTTGCCGACTTCCCAAGGACGGCCCATGTCCTTCGCCTTCCCTTGCAGGTCGCGCCGCGTCATGTCGAGACCCACGCCATAACCGAACACGCAGTCCAGAGCCTTTTCGACCGGGATGTCGGTGCCGCCGCTCTTCAGCGCCACGACCATTTCGATCTCGTGATGGACATCGTTGGAGGCTGGAGGATACGGAAATTCCCCTGTCGTATCGAGGTTGTCGGGATTCTTCTGGAAGAAGAATGGCGGCTCCTTGTTGGGGTCGTGTCCCATCTCGACTGCATGCGCGGCATAGTTCCGCCCGACGCAATAGACCCGGTGTACCGGAAACATCTTGTCGGCTCCCGCCACCGGGATGCTGGGGATTGCGGTCGGTTCGATGACGTAGCTCGGGGTCGTGCCGTGCATGTTCACTGTCTTGCTCCTGCGTAATATTCGACTTTGGCTTCGGCCCGTTCGATGAGTTCGGCGATCAGCAGGGCGAAGGCAAAAAGGATGATGGTCAAGGCCCAGAATTCGGCCATGCGGAAATTTCGCGAGAAGGTTTCGAACAGCGCACCGTAGCCGACGATGGCGACGAGCAACTGGCCGATGACTACGCCCTTGACGCCGCGGATGAGGCCAAGGCGGATCCCGGCAAGGATTTCCGGAAGAGCCGCCCAAAGGATGATCTTGGTATAGAGCGCCGGGCGCGAGGCGCCATAGGAACGCGCCATTTCGACCAGCGACGGCGAGATATGGCGCACCCCGGCGCGGGTGTCGAGAACGATGATCCAGATCGCAAACAGGAACACCGCCGCAACGATCGTCTTCTCGCCGAAGCCGAACAGGATCATCAGCACCGGGACGATCGCCGAGAGCGGTGCGCTTGAAAAGATATTGACCCACATGCCGAGCAGGTCGTCAGCAATCTTGACGCGTCCCATCAGGATGCCCAATGGCACGCCGACTAGGATCGACAGGGCCATGCCCATGGCGAAGGCGCGAAGGGTCGTAACTGTCGCGATCTGCCAGGACGGCGTCTGCACGAGACTGACCGCTGCAACCAGCACGTCGCTAAACGGCGGCAGCAGAAAGACAAGGTCCAGCCGGCCGACGATTTCCCATACGACGCACCAGACCAGCAGGGACGCCATCATTGGCACACGGTAGCCAAACAAGGTCACGGCCGGTCACTCCACATACTGCTTCAGCCCCTGCCAGATCTCCTCGACCGTATCGAGATAGTGCCTGTCGCGATGGATGCGCTCCGGGTCGCCGGAGCGATCGATTTCCGGTTCGATGATCTGCGAAACCCGGCCTGGTCTCGGTGACAGCAACACGATGCGGTCGGAGATGTAGACCGCTTCCTCGATCGAGTGCGTCACGAAGATGAAGGTCTTGTTCTGGTTGGTGCGCAGTCGGATCAGGTCTTCCTGGAACTTCCGCCGGTTCTGCTCGTCGACTGCCGAAAACGGTTCATCGAGCAGCAGGACGTCGGCGTCGACCGACAAGGCCCGCGCCAGGCCGACGCGCTGGCGCATGCCGCCCGAGAGTTGATGCGGATATTTGTCCTCGAAGCCGGCAAGCCCCACCTCGGCGATGTAGCGGCGGGCGATCTCCTCGCGCTCGGCCTTGTTGGTGCCGCGCAATTCAAGTCCGAAGGCGACGTTGCGCATCACGGTCGCCCACGGCATCAGCGCAAAATCCTGGAACACGAAAGCGCGTTCGGCGCCGGGTGCGGTGACGTGTTTGCCGTTGATCGCAACGGTGCCGCCATCGGCTCGTATCAGCCCCGCTATGATCTTCAGCAACGTCGTCTTTCCGCAACCGCTGGGTCCGAGAAGGCTGGTAAGCTTGCCCCTGGGAAAGTCGAGGTCGATGCTGCGCAGCGCCTCGACGTTGCCGTAGGTCTTGGAAATTCCTCTCACTTCCACGATTGAATCGATCGGTGCGGGAACCGGCGACGGTCCATTTCGCAATGCGGTCGCGCCCATCCTAAACACCTCTGCTCTCGGGCCTGAAAACACGGACCTCCACCCACTGCAGAAAGACGAGCGTCAGGGTGGAAAGCGCAATGATCGAGGCAATTGTTGCGTACATCTCGGCGTAGTCTGCGCGCGAGCGGTGGAAGGTAATGAGATCGCCGATTCCGGTCGGGGTAATCAGCAGTTCGGCGAGCACCACGCCGACGAAGCCGGCAGCGACGCCGAGGCGCAAGCCGGCAAAAATCACCGGGCTGGCGTCCGGAAGGATGATCTTGGCGACGGTCTGCCAATTTGTGCCGAGGAACGATCGGCACATGACGAGCAGCGACTCGTTGACGTTGTGCACGGCCTTGTAGGTGTTGAGCACGATGACCGGCAGCGCCAGGATCATGACGGCGAGCGTCTTGGCGGTCATGCCTATTCCGTAGACGAAGGTGACCATCGGAATGAAGGCGGCGACCGGCGCTGCCTGAAGCACGATGAACACAGGGATCACCAGCCATTCGCCGGTGCGCCACAGGCCACAGATCGTGCCGAGGCCGACACCCAGGAACGCCGACAGGACAACGCCGAGCACCAGCGGCTGCAGTGTCGAGAGATAGGCGGTTGCCAAGCTGCCGTCGGCGAGCAGTCCGAAAAATGCGACGATGGTGTCGGAAAAAGTCGGAAAGGCGAAGCTGACGGGAATACGCCCGGCCACTTCCCAAATTCCCGCGAACAGGGCGATCGACACCAGCCTGAGCAGGATCGGCTGGTCCCACGATGCGCCCGTTGCGCTTCGAGTCGATGGGGAAGCGAGGCCGGCAGCCTCGCCGTCGGTTCTGATGCTTACGGCCATCCGGCAGGCCGCCTATTTCTTGCCGAGCTTGGCGACGGCGCGGTCGATTGCGGAGACGTCCCAGAAGTCCTCGACCTTTAGGCTGGCTGGATCGCCTTCGATCTGGCCGGCAAGGCTGAAGAAGGCAAAGTCGTCCTTGGCCGCATCGGCTCCACCGCCGTTCAGCGCAAGGCTGCCGGCTTGCGCGGTTTCCTTGTAGTATTCGGTGATTTCGCTGTCGGCTTCAGCGCCGAGATCCGGCAGCAGTTTATATTTGTTGCGCAGCTCGACCGCCACCGCAGGGTTCGCGGTGATCTCGCGCGCGGTCTTCATCAATTCCTCGACCAGGATGTCGACGTCGGCGGCGCTGTTCTTCAGATAGTCCGCGGTCGCGAAAAGCGCTTCGTCAGAGGCGCCGAGATCCTCGACCGGCAGAACGATGAACTTGCCGGGGGCTTCGGCCTCGAGCGCGCGCCTGTTGGCGGCATCGACGATCGACGCCTTGATGGTCCCCTGCAGCAGCGCATTGCGGCGAACCTCGGAACCCGGGACATAGCTGATGTTGCCGAGCTTGATGCCGTGGTTTTTCGCCATCAGCAGCATGACCGCCTCGGTGCCGGAGCCGCGCGCTTGCACGGCGACCTCCTGCCCGTCGAGATCCTTCCATTCCTTGTAGAATTCGCTGTTGACGACGGGAAAGAAGCGCAGCGTCGATATCTGCGCGAAAATCCGGATCGGCACGCCGACCTTCTGGATCAAGGTATAGGGCGCGCCGATGCCGACATCGGCCTGGCCGCCGACAATGGCCTGGGCAGCCAGGTCCTCGTCATTGAGAACGATGAGCTCGACATTCACGCCGCGCTCCTTGGCGCGCTCTATCGCGGCGAGCGTCTGGATGGATTCGATGCCGGGGAGGTCGCCGAAGGCGATGCGCATGTCGCCGGCATTTGCGGCCGACAAGGGCACTGCAAATGCCAGAACCGCGGCGAAAGCGGTGGCAAGGATGGTACGTCTGGACACGCCGGCCATTGTCATTCCTCCCGTTTTTTGTAACCATTGTCTTAATTGGTTAAGGCTATGGGACGGATTGGTCAAGGAGAAACTATACCGTGTCGAACGGGTGTGCCCAGAAACTCGGCAGTTGACGGTTTCCGCTAATCGTTTTAACACCGACCAAGGGAAATCATACGCGGATTGGTTAAATTGATGGACGATCCCGGCAATGGCGGCCACGCCGCCCTGGTTCAGCTTCAGGCCTATCTTGCCCAGATGGATCATGCCGGTGAGACGCGGCTGCCTGCCGAGCGGGAACTGTCGGAAAGCCTCGGCGTATCGCGCGGCGATCTGCGCAAGGCGCTGGCGGTGCTCGAGAAGGACGGCCGCATCTGGCGTCACGTCGGCAGGGGCACCTTCGTCGGCAGCGGGCCGGTCGAGGAGACGATCGGCATTTCGGAAATCGCCGGGCGCACCAATCCGGCCGACGTGATGCGCGCGCGCCTCATCCTTGAGCCCGAGATTGCGCGCGAAGCGGCGCTGCACGCCACGCTTTCCGATATCGCCGCGATGCGGCAATCGCTGGTGCAGACGCGGGAAGCCGTCACATGGCGGCAATATGAGAATGTCGACAATCTGCTCCACCGGCAGATTGCGCAAGCGAGCCGCAACAATGTGCTGCTCGGCCTGTTCGACGTGCTGAACGCCGTGCGCCGCACCGTGGTCTGGGGACGTCTTCGTTCAGAAGGCGCCCGCCCTCCGGCAGACCATCACAGCTTCGCCGACCATGAACGGATCGTCGAGGCGATCGCCGAGCGTGACCTCGGCGGCGCGGCGGCAGCGATGCGCCTGCATCTCCAACAGGTCGAGCGGCGCCTGATCCCTGTCCGCGAAGCCGCCGAATAGTCTGGCTTGGCCACGCTACAGCGCCGCGCGTCCTTCCTGGGCGGCGGCGCTGAGCGGGGTCTTTCACTAGGCGCCGTAGCCGATGATGCCCTTGATCTCGAGGAAGTCGTGGATCGCCCAGTCGGCATATTCGCGGCCGTTGCCGGATTGCTTGTAACCGCCGAACGGCGCGAAGGTGTCCCACTCCGGATAGTTGATCGAGACCTGTCCGGCGCGCAGGCGGCCGGCGACTTTTCGCGCGTGGTCGATATCCCCTGATTGCACGTAGGCGGCGAGGCCATAGACCGTGTCGTTGGCGATCCTCACCGCGTCATCGTCGTCATCATAGGAGATGACCGAAAGCACCGGACCAAAAATCTCCTCCTTCTCGATGGTCATGCCCGGAGTGACGTGGCCGAAGACGGTCGGCCGCACGTAATAACCGCGATTAAGATGCTCCGGCCGGCCGGGACCGCCGGTGACCAGCGTTGCACCCTCGGCGATGCCGGCCTCGATCAGCCGCTGGATCTTGTCGAACTGGATGTGGCTGACCACCGGCCCGAGCCTGGTGTCTTCCGAGCGCGGATCGCCGACCTTGTGCGCCTCGGCCGCCTTCTTGGCGATCACCAGCGCCTCATCGTGGCGGGCGGCCGGCACCAGCATGCGCGTCGGCGCATCGCAGGACTGGCCGCTATTGCCGAAACAGGCGTTGACGCCCTTGCGCACGGCCTTCTCGAAGTCGGCATCGGGAAGCACGATGTTGGCCGATTTGCCGCCGAGTTCCTGCGCCACACGCTTGACCGTCTCGGCCGCCGTCCTGGCGACGATGATGCCGGCCCGGGTCGAGCCGGTGAAGGAAACCATGTCGACGTCCGGGTGGCCGGCCATGACCTGTCCGACATCCGGACCGGTGCCGTTGACCATGTTGTAGACCCCCTTCGGCGTGCCGGCCGCTTCCATCACTTCCGAAAAGACGATGCCGCTGATCGGCGCGATCTCGGAAGGCTTCAGCACGACGGTGCAGCCGGCGGCGATCGCCGGCGCCACCTTGCAGACAATCTGGTTGAGCGGCCAGTTCCACGGCGTGATCAACGCGCAGACGCCGATCGGCTCCTTGACGACCATGGTGGTGCCGCGCTTCTCGCTGAATTCATAATCCTCCAGCGCCTTGATGGTGGATTCCATATGCGCCCTGCCCGCCCAGGCCTGCGCCTCACGCGCCCAGGTGATCGGCGCCCCCATCTCCTGGCTAACAGCCTGCGCGATGTCCTCGTAGCGCGCGTTGTAGACTTCGAGGATGTGCTTCAGCAGCTTCAGGCGCTCGGCCTTGCTGGTCTGCGAAAAGGCCGGAAAGGCCGCCTTCGCCGCTGCCACGGCGCGATCCACATCGGTCTTCGAGCCGACGGAGATTTTCGTATAGGCCTCTTCGGTGGACGGGTCGATCACATCCAGCGTTGCCGGCACTACGGGCGCGACCCATTTTCCGTCGATGAAGAAGTTCAGGTGATTGCTCATGGGTGGTGCTCCGGCTTTCTGGAAGGATGGTGTCAGATTAGCTGGGCAGCATAGGGCAGTTAGCGCCGCGGCGCAGGCTGATATGCGCCACGTCGCCGACGCTGAATTGAAAACCTTCCGCCCGGCGTGGCGCGTCGATCACCACCGTTATCCCCTGCCCCAATTCGGCGTGCAGGCGCAAGGTGCGGCCGTGAAAGACGATGCTGCTCACCCGCACCGGCGCGGTGCCGCTCGCTGCTTCGGTCGTCGCCAAAAGATCCTCCGGACGCACACCGATGGTTCGCACGGCGCCTTCTCCCGGCGCTTCGCCGGTTTCCGACGTGGCTTCCAGCGGCAGGGCGCCGGCGGCGAAACGCAACCGATCGCCGTCACGGCCGACAAAGCGCGACTGCAGCAGGTTCATCGTGCCGATGAAACTGGCGACGAATTTTGTGGCGGGCCGGTCGTAGAGCGTGGCCGGCGGTGCGATCTGCTCGATGCGGCCCTTGTTCATGACGACGATGCGGTCGGAGATCGATAGCGCCTCGGTCTGGTCGTGGGTGACCATGACGAAAGTGGTGCCGAGCCGCGACTGCAGCCGCTTCAGTTCGACCTGCATCTGTTCGCGCAGATGCGCATCGAGCGCCGACAGCGGCTCGTCGAGCAACAGCACACGCGGCTCGCAGACAATCGCACGGGCAAGGGCGACGCGCTGGCGCTGGCCGCCCGACAATTCGGACGCGCGGGCGCCGAGCTTTTCGGCAAGGCCGACCATGTCGAGCGCTTCGCCGACGCGCTTTGCCTGTTCAGCCCCAGAAAGCCTGCGCAGCGACAGGCCAAAGCCGACGTTGTCGGCGACGTTCATGTGCGGAAACAGCGCATAGTCCTGGAACACGGTGTTGACGGGACGGTCGAACGGCCGCAGCGAAGTGATGTCACGGCTTTCGAGCAGCACCCGTCCGCTTGACGGGGTTTCGAACCCGGCGATCACCCGCAGGCTGGTGGTCTTGCCGCAGCCGGACGGACCGAGCAAGGTCAGAAATTCGCCGCGGGAAATGTCGAGATCGACGGCGTCCAGCCCGACGACGCCGCCGGGGAATATCTTCGAGACCGCATCAAGCCGGACGAGAGGATCAGGCGCCATCGCGAACCTCGGACGGCTTGGTCGTGTTGACCCAGAGAATCTGGCAGCGCTCGGCGCTCGGATTGCGGAAGGCATGCAGCAAAGTGCTCTTGAAGGCGAAGCTGTCGCCCGTCTTCAGTCCATAGGTGGTTGAATCGACGACGAGTTCGACTTCGCCCGACAGGACGAAACCGAATTCGTGGCCGGGATGAGCGTAGGCTTCGACGGTGCCGCCGCCGGCTTCCACCGTCACCAGCATGCCGGTGAGCGTAGCGGCCGGCGGCGACAGCAGCGCCTTGGCGATGCCTTCCGACTTCACCGGGATCTGGCGCCGACTGTTGGCGCGCACGCAATAGAGATCGCTGACTGCATCGTTGCCGTCGGCAATCAGCGCCGACGGCTCGATGTCGAGAGCGGCGGCGAGCGGCCAGATCACCTTGACGCGAAGCGAGGACAGGCCGCGCTCGATCTGGCTGAGCGCCCCGATCGAAACGCCGGCCTTGGCGGCAAGCTCGGCCAACGAAAGATTGCGTTCCAGCCTGAGCGCCCGCACGCGCCGGCCGACCCGCACGTCAGCGTCGTCCTTCGGCTTTTCAGCCGTTTGGTCCAGTATATCCATCCGTTTCCCGACCTCGTTTTCGGTATCCTGGAGCGGCGCCGCGCGGTTCTCCCTTCTCGCCTTGTGGGAGAAGGAAGAGCGAACTCAGCCGCCTGCCTTGACCTTCTCGAACATCTTGGCGAGTTCGTCATTCTGCTTCATCGGCCCGGTGAAGACGGTGGTCTTCAGCATCACTTCCGGATCGGACGGCAGCTGCAGCTTTTCCAATTCCTCCTTCGGGACCGCGGCGAAGGCCGAGCTGTTCGAGCTGCCGTAACCATAAGCCTGGATCAGGTATTTCCCCGAATCCGTCTCCAGCCGGCTGTTGATGAAGTCATAGGCGAGGTCGACATTCTTGGCGTCCTTGAGTATGACGAAGCCGCATGCCCAGGTCAGCATGCCTTCCCTAGGCTTCATGAACTCGACCGGCACGCCCTGCTTCTTGAGCGAGGTGGCCGACGCGTTCCAGGTCATGGCGGCGACAAGCTGGCCGCTGGCCAGCGCCTGTTCGACCGAGGTCATGTCGGTGGTGTAGTTCGAGAGCAGCGGGCGCTGCTCGCGCAGCTTTTCCGCCACCTTGTCCATCTGTTCCGGCGTCATGTCGAACGGATTGACGCCGGCGAGAAGCGCCGCCACCACCGGCGTGTCGTGGACGGCGTCGATCGTTGCCATGCGCCCGGCATATTGCTTGTCCCACAAAAGGTTCCAGCTCGGTTCCGGGTTCTTCACCAGATCGGTGCGGTAGAGGATCGAGGTGTTGCCCCAGTCCCACGGCACCATCCAGACCTTGCCGTCGCCGGCCTGCAGGTCGGGCAGGTTCTTGAAGACCGGAAAGATCGAATCCCAGTTCTTGATGCGCTTGGTGTCGATCGGCTGCAGCAGGCCTTCCTTGTTCCAGCGCGCCACCTTGTCGTAGCAGGGATGCGCGACGTCAGGACGGAAGCCGGCCTTGACCTTGGTGAAGGCATCGTCGTCATCGCCGAACATCGAGGCCTCGACGCCATCGGGGTGTGCGGCTAGGAAGCTCTTGTTGAAGTCGGGCAGTTCGTAGCCCGACCAGGTGAAATATTGCAACTTGTCGGCCGCAAGCGCGACGGTCGACGAAAGCGCCAGCGCGAAGGCGGCCAATCCGGCTTGAACTGTCTTGCGATTTATCGATTTCAGGTCGAATGCCATTGCAGTTCTCCTCTTTCGGTTTCTTCTGGTTTGGACAGGTTGGCGGGCACCGGCCGCTGAGCGGCGGCGAGCCCGCGATGGCGCAGGATTTCGGCAATTGCCGCGATGACGAGGGACACGGCCAGGATGGCCGTGCCCAGCGCCATGACGGTCGGTAGCGATTTCGGGAATCGCAGCTGGCTCCAGATGTAAAGCGGCAACGTCGGCTCGGTGCCGGCGAGGAAGAAGGCGACGATGAATTCGTCGAAGGAGGTCAGGAAGGCCAGCATGAACGCTGACACAATCGCAGGCAGGCTGAGCGGCAGCATCACCCGCCTGAATGTCGTCCAGTCGGAAGCGCCGAGATCGAGCGCGGCCTCGCGGATGGTCCTGGGGATAGCGGCGAAGCGGCCTTTCATGATCACCACCGTCGTCGGCAGCGCCACCAATATGTGGCCGAGCACGATGGCGGTGCGCGATGGACCGAAGCCAATAAGGTTGACCAGGATCAGCAGCGAGATGCCGACGATGACGCCGGGGATCAGGATCGGCAGCCGCGCGATGGCGCTTATCACGGTGGCAAGCGGCGAGCGGCCGAAGAGATCCATGTAGGACACGGTGATGCCGCAGAGCGTGGCACCGGTGGCGGCAATTGCACCGATGACGAGGCTGTTGGCAAGCGCGCCGGACAGCGCCGAATTGCCGGACAGCGTCGCGTACCATTCGAACGTGAAGCCTTGCAGCGGAAACGCCGCCTGGATCGAATTGTTGAAAGAAAACAGCGGGATCAGCAGTATCGGCAAGTACAGAAACACTAGATAGGCAAGGACATAGGCGCCGAGCCAACCGCCGCCCTGCTTCGCATCGATACGCGCCGTGTTCATGTGCGGCTGCCAAACCTGCGGTCGGCGAAACGCACGACCAGCACCACGGCGAGGATGACCAACATGACGGCGACGGCCAGTGCGGCGCCGAACGGCCAATCATTCGCCTTGCCGAACTGGGCCTGGATCAGCGAGCCGATCATGGTGCTGGCAGGGCCGCCGACCAGCGCGGGGGTGACATAGTCGCCGACCGTCGGCACGAAGACGACGAGAGCCGCCGCCAGCACCCCCGGCATCGAATTCGGCAGCACGACGCGGCGGAAGCTGGTGAACGGTCTGGCGCCGAGATCGGAAGCAGCTTCGACCAGCGATTTCGGGATCGTGTCCAGCGCCACATAGATGGGCAGGATGGCGAATGGCGCATAGGCGTGAGCCAGCGTGACGACGACGGCGGCCGGCGTGTTGAGAAACGCCAATGTCGGCTCGGACCAGATGCCGCTTTCGATGAGCGCCGAGTTCAGCACGCCATTATAGGCAAGCACGATCTTCCAGGCGAAGACGCGCAGGAGATAGCTGGTCCAGAACGGCAGCGTCACCAGGAACAACAGCAGCCCGCGCCGCCGGCCGGCGTGGAAGGCAAGATAGTAGGCAACCGGGTAGGCGGTGACGACCGTCGCCAGCGTCACCAGGCCGGCAATGGCCAGCGAGCGCAGCGTTACTGCCCAGTACAGCGGGTCGGATGCCACGGTGATGAAATTCGCAAAAGTGAAACCGACGCCCAGCAGCGAACCGTCATTGCCGCGAAGGGCGAGGAAAACCACGAGGCCGAGGGCAAACAGGATCAGGAAGAAGGTGACCAGCCCGCCCGGCAGCAGCATGGCCAACCGGAAACCCGTCGAGGACCGGGACTCCGGCAGCGGCTGCGTTGCAACGATGGTCGACATCGGGTTGCCCATCGAAATTTGAAATCACATAGGATTTTTTCATATTCATGAAACTGTCAAGCTGATTCCTGCATCGCGATTAAATCAACGCTCGCATAGGAAGCCAGGCGTTCGTCGCGGCGACGCCAACCTGCCGAAACGCGTGGAACGGGATCGGCCGGACGGAGAGACCCGGGAACAGCAAACTTCCGTCGAGATGCGCCAAGGCCCCGGCATTCTTGTCGAGGTGCGTCACCTTCTGGTGATCGGCGATCTTCACGCCCGATGCCGCCGCAGTTCGTTTATGAAAATCCTTAGTGACGATTTTCACGATTTTGAAATACCGTTTCCGCTTCGCACCTGGACACGTCAAGGTCAATCACCGCCCAGCGACGCGGAGACCGCCCGGACAGATTGACAAAACTTGCCTTGAGGGCGGGATAGACCTTTGGCGGGAATTTGTTGAAAGTGCCGCCGCCGCTGGCCAGGCTTTTTATGAACCGTTGGTCCGGCAGCGACGACCGTCGGAGCAGAACAAGACAAGCAGAGGACCGCAAGCCATGACGAACACCACTCTCCTGCCTGACGAGGGCCTCTTCATCGGCCGCGTCAGGACAAGCGAAGCTTCCCATCCGCTGGTGGTCACGGTGCGCGGCGGCACGGTGTTCGACATCACGTCGAGCATGGCACCAACCGTGCGCGACGTCTGCGAGATGCCGGACCCAGCAGGCTACGTCCAGGCGACCAGGGGCGAACCGATCGGATCACTTGATGCAATCGCCGCCAACAGTTTCCAGGCCGCGCGCGATCCGCAAAAACCGTACCTGCTTTCTCCGGTCGACCTGCAGGCGGTCAAGGCGTCGGGCGTCACCTTCGTCGTCAGCCTGCTCGAACGGGTCATCGAGGAGCAGGCGCGCGGCTCGGCCGAGAAGGCGGACGCCATTCGCGCCGACATTGCCGGGCTGATCGGCCACGATCTGTCGAAGCTCAAGCCCGGCACGCCGGAAGCGATGGAGATCAAGGCCAAGCTGATCGAGCGTGGCGCCTGGTCGCAATATCTGGAGGTAGGCATCGGCCCCGACGCCGAGATCTTCACCAAATGCCAGCCGATGGCATCGGTCGGCTTCGGGGCCGATGTCGGCCTGCATCCGGTTTCCACCTGGAACAATCCGGAGCCTGAGATCGCCATGATCGCCGCCGGCAGCGGCAAGATCGTCGGCGCGACGCTCGGCAACGACGTCAATCTGCGCGACGTCGAAGGGCGCTCGGCGTTGTTGCTCGGCAAGGCCAAGGACAACAACGCGTCGGCCGCGCTCGGTCCGTTCATCCGGCTGTTCGACGATAACTTTTCCATCGATGACGTGAAGCAGGCCATCGTGCGCATGAAGGTAGAGGGCGAGGACGGTTTCTCGCTGGAGGGCGCCAGTTCGATGGCCGAGATCAGCCGCTCGCCGGAAGAGCTGGTCGCCGCCGCCATGGGTCCGCATCACCAGTACCCGGACGGGCTGGCGCTCTATCTCGGCACCATGTTCGTGCCGTCGAAGGATCGCGGCGAAAAGGGCAAGGGCTTCACGCACAAGGTCGGCGACATCGTCACCATCTCATCGGAGAAATTCGGCGCCCTGATCAACCGGGTACGGCTGTCACCCGACTGTCCCCACTGGACCTACGGTGCCAGCCATCTGATGCGCGACCTCGCCAGGGCCGGTCTTATCTAGCTTCCGTCTCGCCTGCGCCTCGTCTTCGGCGCCGAGTGTCGCTTGCCCTAAAGATATCAGCCAAACTGATGCAATCTGATGGGATGGCTGATGGCGCGTCGTCGCGCGCCAACTACCACTAGCAAATGGAGGCTTGCCATCGATCGAAAGCGGATGCTCTGATGCATCCAGATCGACGCTGGCAAGAACACGGTCAGGGCTTGCCGTGATCGTCGCCGGAGCTGGAGGAAGTTTTCAAAATGGGAGGAAATCAAATGCTGACGAGGCTACGACTATTTGTATTCGGCTTGATCGTGGCGCTGGCGATTCCGGCGGCGGCACAGGCCAAGACCTTCTACTGGATTTCGCATGGCGGCCCGGCCGACCCGGTCTGGACCTACTTCCTCGCCGGCGCCAAGCAATGGGCGACGGACACCGGCAACACCGTCAACACCTCATTCCACAATGGCGACGTGTCGTCCCAGCAGGAGGCTGTTCGCGCGGCCATCGCTGCAAAGGCCGACGGCATCACCACCACCAGCCCCGACCCGGGCAGCCTTATCGAACTCGCCAAGGAAGCACGGGCGGCAAACATCCCGATCATCAATTTCAACACCCCCGATCCGAAGGCGGACTTCAACGCCTATGTTGGCGGCGACAACGTCACCTTCGGCAAGAACTGGGCGCAGTATCTGGTCGACAAGGGCCTGGTGAAGAAGGGCGATTTCGTCTGGATGCCGGTCGAAATCCCGGGTGCCACCTATGGCGTCCAGGAAGAAGAAGGTATCAAGAGCGTCTTCGAGCCACTCGGCATCACTTATGAAATCACCGAAGCCACGCTCGATCAGGCCGAAGCGATCAACCGCATGGTCGACTATCTCACCGCCAACAGAGCCAAGGTCAAGGCGATCATCGGTCTCGGCGACCTGGTGACCGGCTCGATCAAGCGGGTGTTCGACCAGGCCGGCATCAAGCCGGGCGAAATCCCTGTCGTCGGCTGGGGCAACTCGCTCGACACCACCCAGGAGGTGCTGACCGGCTACGTCAATGCCGCACAATGGCAGGATCCGCAGGCGACCAGCTATGTGGCGCTTTCGATCGCCAACATGGCCGCCAGCGGCATTCCGCCCGGCTTCGACGTGATCACCGGCGCACTCTACGAAAAGGACACCGCACAGGTCTACGACGACATCCTGTCCGGAAAATAAAACCGCGATCGGGATGGTCGAGGCACGCCTGCCACGATCATCCCCATCATCCCGCTGAGCCTCGAACCGCCTCATGCGGCGCCGGGCTTGGCCAGTTCCAACCATGTCGCGGGTCCAACGTGGAAAACAGTTCCATCATCCAACGCTCGATCGCCAGGCCGGAATTCGGACCCTTCGTGCTTCTTGTCGTCGAGCTCGCGGTGTTCTGGGGGTTCAACCACGACTTCCTGTCGCCGCAGAACATCAGCAACATACTGGCCTTCACGGTCGAGCTCGGCCTGATCGCGCTGGCGATGACGCTGTTGATGACTTCAGGCGAATTCGACCTCTCGGTCGGATCGCTGTTCGGTTTCTCGCCAGTCTTGATGTGGACGCTCTTCAACAGCGGCCTCACCTCGCTGGAAGCCGGCTTCGTCGTGGCCTTGCTGGTTGCCGCCTTCATCGGACTGGTTAATGGCTGGTTCGTGACGCAACTCAAGATTCCATCCTTCCTGGTGACGCTCGGCATGCTGCTGGTCGTGCGCGGCACCGCTCTGTTCGTCACCAGCGGATTTCCGCAACGCACCTGGAGCGCCGAAGGCAGCTGGCTCGCCGAGGCGCTGGTCGGTGATTTCTTCATCGGGCCGTTCCGCATCTACATGTCGCTGTTCTGGTTCATCGCAGCCGCGATCGCACTCGGTTACGTGCTGACACAGAGCCGGACCGGCAACTGGATCCAGGCGGCCGGCGGCAACCCCAATGCGGCAAGGGCGCGCGGCGTCAATGTCAGCGGCGTCAAGATCGGCCTGTTCATCCTGTCGTCGATCATGGCTTCGCTTGCCGGCGTCATCAGTTCGCTGCGCACCTCGGCGGCCAACCCGAACAGCGGCACCGGCTACGAGCTCGAAGTCATCGCCATGGTGGTGATCGGCGGCACGGCGCTGACTGGCGGACGCGGCACCATCATCGGAACCGTGCTCGGCATCCTGATCCTGCGCGTGATGCGCAATGGCATTGTGCTGATCGGCGTGCCAGGGCTTGCCTACAACATCTTCATCGGCGCGATCATCCTCGGCATGATGGCGCTCCACTCATGGCTGGAACGCCGGCATCAGGCGGGGACTTGAACCATGGCCGAACCGCTTGTCCGCATGGAAAACATCCGCAAGTCCTATGGGCGTGTGCAGGCGCTGGTAGACGCCAATTTCCATGTCAATGAAAGGGAGATCGTCGGCCTGCTCGGCGACAATGGCGCCGGCAAGTCGACGCTGATCAAGGTGCTGTCGGGTGCGGTTCCGCTGACCAGCGGCGACATCTTCATCCGCGGCAAGAAGGTGGACTTCCGCAGCACCAGCGACGCCATCGCCCACGGCATCGAAACGATCTACCAGGACTCCGCACTGGTCACGCAATTGTCGATCGCGCGCAACCTGTTCCTCGGGCGCGAGCCGATCAAGCCACCGCGTTTCCTCAACCGTATGGACCAGGAGGCGATGAACGTGGTCGCCCGCGATCTGCTCAAGCAGGTCGGCATCTCGAAGAACATCCCGCCGACCACACCGATCGGCTCGCTCTCCGGCGGCGAGCGGCAGGCCGTGGCGATCGCGCGCGCCATGCATTTCGACAGCGACCTCATCATCCTCGACGAGCCGACCAACAATCTCGGCGTCGCCGAGACGCAAGGCGTGCTGAGCTTCGTGCGCAGCGCCCGCGATTCGGGCCATTCCTGCATCTTCATCGCCCACAACATCCACCACGTCTTCCAGGTGGTCGACCGCATCGTCGTCATGCGCCGCGGCAAGGTGGTTGCCGACGACATCGACCCGAAGAACACCAGCGTCGCGGAAGTCGAACGGATCATCACCGGCATGTCCGACAAGGAGATCCGTGACGCCATCGTCCAGGGGAAACAATCGCAGGGCTGAGCGGGCCACGCGGAAACCGGTTGCCGTATGTCTGGTACAGGATCACATCGGCTCCTATGACTGCGACAATGAAAGCCACCGTTGCGGACATCGCCAGAAGCTGCGGGCTGTCGACCGCGACGGTCGACCGGGTGCTGAACAGCCGGCCGGGCGCCAGCGCCGCCAACCGGCAGCGCGTGATGGAGGCGGCCAAGCAGCTCGGCTATTTGCCGGTCGTGGATCAGGTCGTGTTGCCCTCGCGGCCGGCGCATCTCGAGTTCTTCCTGCCGATCGGCTCCAATGCCTTCATGATGGATCTGGCAAATCATATCGAGGATTATGCGGCACGCCTGCCGCTCGTCGCCTCCTGCCGCATCCACAAGCTCGCCGGCATCTCGCCGAACGCGTTGCAGGCGGCGGTCGAAAATCTCTCGCTCAAGGCAAACGGCGTTGGCGTCATCGCGATCGATCACCCGAGAACGCGCAACATTCTGCGCGAGATCGTCGAGGCCGGCATCCGCCTGGTCACGCTGGTGTCAGACGTTCCGGCCGCACCGCGATCGGCCTATGTCGGCATCGACAACCGTGTCGCCGGGCGCACCGCAGCCCTTTTGATGGGACGTTTCCTGGGCGGGCGCACGGGCCATCTGGCGATGGTCGTCGGCTCACGCTCCTATCGCGGACATGAGGAACGCGAAATGGGCTTTCGCTCTGTGCTCAGCGAGGAGTTCCCCAATTTGACCGTGACCAGCGCCGTCGAGATCAACGACGAGCCTGATATCAGCTACACGGCGACAATGAAGGCGCTGCACAACGAGCCGGAGCTGCTCGGCATCTATTGCGTCGGCGCCGGACGCTCTGGCGTGGCGAAAGCGCTGCTGGAAGCCAAGCCGCAAAGGAAGCCGGTGTTCATCTGCCACGACCTGACGAGGGCGACACGCGGCTATCTCGTCGACGATCTGCTCGATGTCGTCATCGACCAGAATGCACGACTGATCGCCGAGCAATCGGTCATTCGCCTGCTCGGCTCGATCGCTTCCTCGGCGCCTTATCTGACGCGGAAATTCATCGAGCCGCGCCTTATCTTCAAGGAAAACGTGCCGGTCCAGTGATGCCGCGCAACGGCCACGGTCACTTGCCCCGATGGTTAAAATTTCGTTGATACCGCAAATCTGCACATCTGCTATGCATCTTTCGTATTGCCGAATCATTGGGCAACAGCTAGTTTCGCAGGTGTCGGCCATTTACTCCTCCCAGATGCGATGCCGACGCTGAGTGCGGTACACCTCCTCCCGTGCCGTATTCGAAATCGAGCCCGCTGCCACCTCCTCCCGGCAGCGGGCTTTTTTGTTCCGGCTCCGGAGGATCGCGGCGGCTGTCACCAGGGTTGATGCCGATCGCCCGCAAGGGTGCGAGCGGTAGGCCATGTTGCAGCCGCGATCAGCGGATCCGCCGGAATCCCGTCACACTTGTCACTCTCACCAATTCGTTGTCGGTCCTATCCTGCCTCACCAACAAGCAACAGGTAGCGATGGTGCGGCGACAGACCGCGAAGGAGAAGCGCGATGACGGCACGTCCGAACAGACAAAAGGTCAGCCGGCGGCGCGGCGCGCAATGAACACGCTACCGATCGTTTCGCCGCTGGCGAGACTATCTGGCCCTGAACGAGGTGATCAGGCCTTCCGCCATGCGGACAAACTGCGCGCTGGGGCCTTCGGCTCCGACGCTTTGAAGGCTGACACGGGCGCCTTCAAGCAGCAGCGACAATGTATCGGCAAGAAGCTCTGCCTGGCCGATGCCGGCATCCCGACACAGGCCGACCAGACGGTCGCGCTGAGCCTGCTTGAGTTCCTTGATTACCCGACGGGCCGGATGGTCGGTCTCGCTCAACTCGATGGCGGCGTTGGCCATGTCGCAACCGCGGCCGTCCATCATCAGGCAATCGGCTGCCATCCGGACCCAGGCGTGCAGTTGCGCAAGCTTGTCGCCCGGATGCTCGGCCTCGAACTTTTGCCACATCGCGTTGGCGCTGCATGCGGTCGCCCGCAGGCACTCGATGACCAGATCGTCCTTCGACTCGAAATGACGGTAGAGCGTCATCTTGTTGGTACCGGCGGCCTCAGTGATCGCGTCGACACCGACGCCCTTGATGCCATGCTTGTGGAACATATCCCGTGCCGTCTCCAGGATGCGATCCCGGGGGCGGATGCGCTCCGCAGTGCCGTCTTCCATCAAAACCTCCTTGGTTTCCGGGGTTTCCGAAAAATCCCTCGGTACACCTCTTGACTAGGGTGTTACCGGTCTGTAACTTTTAGATGTTACTTACTGGTAACACCCCCATTGCCTCGTGTCAATCTCGCAGGCGCCTGTAAACAGCCTCCGCCGAATCGGCCCAGGCATGAAACTGCGCCCCAGGCGACTTTGGCCGCGAACAGGAAGACCACCCGATCTGCGGCGTACGCCACAGATCGCCAAGCCAGGAGCCGCTACGATGTCGCAGCGCAAAGATTTGACGATCGACGAAGTTGTAAAGGATCCGATGATCCGGATGCTGATGAAGGCCGACCGCGTCGACCCGCACGCTTTCGAGACGATGCTGCGTAGCCTTGCAGATGCGCAGGACCGCGGCCGCAAGGCGCCGCCTCGGTTCCTGGAAGATCCCGGGCAAAGCCGCGGCCGACGGCTGTCCAGAGTAGCCAAGGCCTTTGGCCAGGCGAGAGCATCGGATGAGGCATGCGTGTCATGGTAAATTTCTTCATCCACCGTCCGATCTTTGCATCGTCGATCGCCGTCATCATGGTGCTGGCCGGGGCGATCTGCTATTTCCTGCTGCCTGTCTCGCAGTTTCCCGACATCACGCCGCCTCAGGTCGTGGTCAGCGCCAACTACCCGGGCGCCAGTGCGCAAGTCGTGGCCGACACCGTCACGACGCCGCTCGAACAGCAGATCAACGGCGTTCAAGGCATGACCTACATGTCGTCGTCGAGCTCCAATGACGGCTCCTCGACGATCACCGTCACCTTCGAGGTCGGCTACCCCCTGAGCACCGCCGCCGTCGATGTCCAGAACCGCGTGTCACAGGCGGCGTCCTCGCTGCCTGCCATCGTCAACCAGGGCGGCGTGACGATCAAGAAGCAGAACCCGAACTTCGTCCTGATCGTCAATCTCACCTCGCCCGACGGCTCCGTCGATCCGGTCGCGCTCAGCAACCTCGCCTACCTGCAAGTGGTCGACCCGCTGAAGCGCCTGCCGGGCGTCGGCGACGTGCAGATCTTCGGCGAGCGGCGCTATTCGATGCGCGTATGGCTCGATCCCGACAAGCTCGCCAATCTCGGCATTACCGCCGTCGATGTCCAAAACGCCATCGCCGAGCAGAATGTCCAGGTCGCGGCCGGCAAGATCGGGCAGTCGCCGGCGCCAGCCGGCACCGCTTTCGAAATGCAGGTCAACGCGGTCGGCCGACTGAGCGATCCCAAGGAATTCGGCGACATCATCGTGCGCGCCGATGCTGCGAACGGTTCGCTGGTGCGGTTGCGCGACGTAGCGCGCATCGAACTCGGCGCCCTCCAATATTCGTCGTCGGCGTTCTTCGGTGAGGACCCGACCGTGGTGCTCGCCGTCTACCAGATGCCAGGCTCGAACGCCCTCGATCTGCAGCAGCGCGTCAAGGACAAGATGCAGGAACTGTCGGCCCGCTTCCCCAAGGGCGTCAGCTACGCCATGCATTACGATACGACACGTTTCGTTTCAGCGTCGATGCACGACGTGCTGGTCACGCTCGGCGAGGCGCTGGTCCTGGTTGTCGCGGTGGTGTTCATCTTCCTGCAGAGCTGGCGCACCACAATCATCCCGACGATTGCGATTCCCGTGTCGCTGGTGGCCACGCTTGTCGTCATGTACATGTTCGGCTTCTCGCTGAACATGCTCAGCCTGCTCGGCATGGTGCTGGCGATCGGCCTCGTCGTCGATGACGCGATCGTCGTCGTCGAGAATGTCGAACGCCAGTTGGAGGCCGGCCTCAAACCGCTGGCTGCCACGCGCGCGGCGATGGCCGAGGTCACCGGCCCGATCATCGCCACGACCGCCGTGCTGATGGCCGTGTTCGTCCCGGTCGCCTTTATACCTGGCGTTTCCGGCCGGCTCTACAACCAGTTTGCCCTGACGGTGGCGATCTCCTTCGGCATCTCAGCCTTCGTCTCGCTGACGCTCACCCCGGCGCTCAGCGCCGCCTTCCTGCGCCACCGCCCGGCAACGCAGTTCGCGCCGTTCCGCTGGTTCAACACCGGCTTCGACCGGCTGTCGCATGCCTATGCCAATGGTGTGCGCATCCTCATCCGTCTGCGCTGGATCATGCTCGGGCTGTTCGCGGCCGGACTTGTCGCGACCTATTTCGTCTGGCAGCGCCTGCCCTCGACCTTCCTTCCGGTCGAGGACCAGGGCTATTTCTTCGTGGTCATCCAGTTGCCGGATGGCGCGTCGCTGGAGCGCACCGACGCAGTGGCCCGGAAGGTACGCGATGTCCTGCAGAACACGCCCGGCGTCGATATCGTCGGCTCGATCAGCGGCTTGAACTTCCTCACCAGCGCCGCCCAGTCGAACTCGGCGGTGGAATTTGCCATCCTCAAGCCATGGGACCAACGTGGCCCTGACCAGAGCGCCTCGAAGCTCGTTGCCGACGTGCGCTCGAAGCTCATGGAAATCCCCGAGGCCTTCGCGCTGAGTTTCGATCCGCCTTCGATCCCGGGCATCGGCACGACCGGCGGCTTCGAATTCCAGGTGGAGGACCTGACCGGTCGCGGCAGCGCTGCGCTCAACGACGCGACGCAAGCGGTGCTCGCCGAAGCGCGCAAACAGCCCGAGCTCAACCCGCAGCAATTGTTCTCGTCGTTCTCAACCTCGACGCCGCAGTTCAACTACGACCTCGACCGCAACAAGGCGAAGCTGCTCGGTCTCAGCCTGCCTGACGTGTTCAACACGCTGCAGATCTATCTCGGCTCGCTCTATGTGAACGACTTCAACCTGTTCGGCCGCACCTTCCGGGTGACGATCCAGGCCGACAAGGATGCGCGTGCGGGTGCGGCCGACATTTCGCGGCTCTATGTGCGCAATGCCTCCGGCGGCATGGTGCCGTTGAGCACGCTCGGCAAGCTGGTGCCTATCGTCGGCCCGGAAACCGTCCCGCATTACAACAACAATGCGTCGGCCCTGATCAATGGCGGTGCCGCACCCGGCTTCTCCTCGGGCCAGGCGGTCGCTGCGATGGAACGCGCCGCCGCCACGGCGCTGCCGAAGGATTTCGGCTACGAATGGACAGGGATCACCTATCAGGAGCTCAAGGCCGGATCGATCGCCTCGATCGTCTTCGGTCTCGCCATGGTCTTCGTCTTCCTGATCCTCGCCGCCCAATATGAGAGCTGGGCCATGCCGTTCATGGTCCTGCTCGCGGTGCCGCTTGCGCTGTTCGGCGCCTTTGTCGCCTTGTTGATGCGCGGCATGCAGATCGACGTCTATTCGCAGATAGGCTTCGTCATGCTGATCGGGCTGGCGGCGAAGAACGCCATTCTGATCGTGGAGTTTGCCCGGCGCCGGCGCGAGGAAGGTCTCAGCATCGTCGACGCCGCAATGGAAGCGGCGCGCCTGCGGCTGCGGCCCATCCTGATGACCGCTTTCGCGTTCATCCTCGGTGTGCTGCCGCTGATGTTCTCCACGGGTGCCGGTGCAGCGAGCCGCCAGTCGATCGGCACCACCGTCTTTGGCGGCATGGTCGCAGCGACGATCCTGTCGCTGGTGTTCGTGCCGGTCTTCTATGCGGTAATCGAGCAGCTGCGCGAGCGCGGCAGCAAGAGCGAGCCTGTCGCCGAATCGACTGAACCAACTGCCGAACCCGCTTTCGCGCGATTGGCCGAAGCGGCTGAATAGGACTGGAGAATTGATCATGCGTAAATGGAAAATTGCGTTGGGAGCGGCCGTCGCCGTCGGGGCGATCTCGGTGGCCAGCGTTCACTTGCTCGACATGGGCGATTTCGGCCTCAATGCCGGTACGGCAGGGGCGGCAACGCCCGAGCCCGAAGCGCCCGAGCCCGCAGCATTCGTCATGCCGGTGCCGGTGGTGAGCGTCGTCAAGAAGACGATACCGATCTATCTCGACTATGCCGCCCGCACCGAGCCGATCCGCAGCATCACGCTGCAATCGCGCGTGCCGGGTTATCTGCAAAAGCAGGTCGCGCCCGACGGCAGCGACGTCAAGAAGGGCGACCTTCTCTACAAGATCGCTCCAGAGGATTTCCAGGCTGCCCTCGAGCAGGCGAAGGCTCAGGTCCAGCGCGACGAAGCGACGCTCGACTATGCGCGTTCCAGCCTTGGTCGCGGCACCGAGCTCGCCAAGAGCGGATACCTCGCCAAGGATGTCTTCGACCAGCGCACCAGCAGCTTGCGCGAGGCCCAGGCCTCGCTCGCGGTGAACCAGGCGGCTGTGCGGACAGCCGAGCTCAATCTGAGCTATTCGGAAATCAAGGCGCCGTTCGCCGGGCGCGTCGGCCGCAACCAGGCTTCAGTCGGAACGCTGGTCAGCGTCGCCGGCACGGTGCTCAATACGCTGGTGCAGCTCGACCCGATCTATGTCACCTTCAATCCGAGTGAAACGGATCTGGCACAGATCGAGGAAGCCCGCGCGGCGGGGCCTATCGATGTCGATGTTCTGCTTCCCGGCGATACTGAGCCGCGCCAGAGAGGTCAGCTCACCTTCATCGACAACACGGTCGATCGTTCGACCGGCACCATCACCGCACGCGCGACGATCGGCAACGCCAAGTTCACGCTGCTGCCGGGCCAATATGTTCGCGTGAGGCTGCACATCAAGCAGCAGCCAGATGCACTGATGGTGCCGCAGACGGCGTTGGGATCGAGCCAGCTCGGCAAGTATCTCTACGTCGTCGGCAAGGACAATACTGTCGACCAGCGCATTGTTTCGCTCGGGCCGACCAACGGCGATCTGGTGGCCATCTCGAGCGGCGTAGCGGAAGGCGACCAGGTGATAACAGGCAATCTGCAGAAGATCGGCCCGGGAATGCCTGTCTCGCCGCTGCCCCAGAAACCGGCCACCTGACCCCGGTCCAGCGGCGCCCCCGGCTGTGCCGAGGGCGCCGTTTTGCTGAGCAGTTCGCCAAGGCCGCCTAAGGCGCCGGGTTTCTCAATTGCCGTAGCCGGCGCAGCCCCTCATCGCCCTGCCGGGCACTTCTCCCCGTGGAGAACGGGGAGAAGGTAAGGGTGAGGGGCAGCGCCAAAGAGAGGAAAAGTAAGCGGCGAATTCAATCCGTCCTGGGCCTCCGGCTCGTCCCATGGCGAGCTTATCGATCTTGATTTCCGAAGAATTGCTTGCCTATGCGCGCAGCCTCGAACAGTGTGCTTCGAGAGGCGCCAAGGCCGATCGCGCCGGCCTGACGCGCAACCGACCTGACGGCAGTTGGGCCCAGCGGACGATGCCGGTTGGCGGCTTCGTCAGGGCGTCACAGCGACGGACAGAGAAATTGCAGATCAAGACCATCAAGGCCTACCATGTCGTGCAGCCCTTCGTGGACGGGCCCTACCGCATGTCCAAGGGGCGTGTCGCCGACGCGTTCGACGCGGTGATCGTCGCCATCACCTCCGATAGCGGGCTGACCGGCTGGGGCGAGATGGCGCCGCTCGGCAATTTCTACTCGCCGGCATTCGCGGCCGGCACTCGCGCCGGCGTCATCGAAATTGTGCCGCATCTGCTCGGCCACGATCCTCGGGCCTTGGCCAGTATCGGCAGGCTGATGGACACGGTGTTCAAGGGCCACCCCTACATCAAGTCGGCGCTCGACATGGCCTGCTCGGATCTCGCGGCACGCGCCGCAGAGGTGCCGTTGGTCACGCTGCTCGGCGGGCGCGAGAGCGAGACGGCGGAACTCTACAAGGTCGTCACCCATGGCACGGTCGACGCCATGGCCGCACTTGCCAAGCGCATCGTCAAGGACGGGTTTCACCGGCTGCAGGTCAAGGTCGGCGGCAACGTCCATGACGACATCGAGCGCGTCACCGCGGTCGCCGCTTCGGTGCCGAAGGGCACGGTGATCTTCTGCGACGCGAATGCCGGCTGGACGCCCTATCAGGCGCGCCAGTTCGCTGACGCGACGCGTGCCATCGACTACACGTTCGAGCAGCCCTGCACCACGATCGACGAATGCATGTCGGTGCGCCGCTCGCTCGACAAGCCGATGGTGCTCGACGAATCCGTCGCCTCGCTGGACGACATCCTCAACATCCACCGCAAGGGCGCGGCCGATGGGCTGACGCTGAAAATCTCGCGGCTCGGCGGCGTGACCAAAACGCGGCAGATCCGCGACCTTGCCGTCGACCTGGGCTTCATGATCACCGTCGAGGACACTGGCGGCGCCGAGATCGACACATCAGCCATGGCGCATCTGTCGCTGTCGACCCCGGAGGAGCGCCGGCTGCACGCCATCGCCTTCCACGAATGGGTGACGGTGCGCACCGCATCGAACAAGCCGCCGGTCTCGGGAAGCCGCATGGGCATTCCGGACGGGCCGGGCCTCGGCATCGACGTTGTTCCCGACCTGCTTGGCGCGCCCTTCTTCGAGGTCGGCAGATGATATACTGGCATGCATCGAGCATGCCGGCGGCGCTATCCGTTGCGCGGCTTCGTCGTTAGCGATTGGCGCAGCGGTAGAGCGGCATGAGAACAGTTTTTTCGTCGCACTCGCTTGCTTGCGAGAAGGGATGTTACGGTCGCCGCCGCATGCATCCCAAGAGATCACCGCCTTCTGCGCCCTGACTGACTGCGCTGCTGCCAAGCCGCAAGCCAGGACTTGCGCAAACTAAATCACAGAATGTTTGCCGGGATGGCTGCCGAATTGCCGGTTGAAATATTTTTCATTTGGAAATAGGAATGTTCACAATGATGACTTCGGCGCTGCGGCGCGTCAGGAACTGGAGGAAGCGACATGGCCCATCCGCAATTTGCAGCGGAACTTTTGCAGCGCGCTGACCAGCAGGGACCGATCACCATCGGGCTTGCCGGCGCCGGGCAGATGGGCACCGACATCGTCGTCCAGGTCGCGCTGATGCCGGGCATGCGGATCGGCGCCATTTCCGAGGTCAGGCCGCAGGCGGCGATCGATGCGGCGCTGCTCGCCGGCCACGACCTCTCGGATATCGTGCAGGCCGGCAATGCGGCGGCGATCGATCGCGCCATCGAGGCCGGCAAGATCGCGGTGACCGAAGATTTGCACGCGCTGGCGGCGGCAGGCCGCATCGACGTCATCATCGACGCGACAGGCAATCCCAACATCGGCACGCTGTTCGCACTCGAAGTGATGAAGAACGGCAAGCATATCGTTATGCTCAACGTCGAGGCCGACATCACGATCGGCCGCTTCCTCAAGGAGGAGGCGCGCAAGGCCGGCGTCGTCTATACGGGTGCCGCCGGCGACGAGCCGGCCTGCACGCTGGAGATCATCGGCTTTGCCAAGAGCCTCGGCTTCAACATCATCGCCGCCGGCAAGGGCAAGAACAATCCGCTGAAGATCGACGCCCTGCCCGCCGACTACGAGAAGGAGGCGGCCGAGCGCAACATGAATGCGCGCATGCTGGTCGAATTCGTCGACGGCTCGAAGACGGCGATCGAGATGGTGGCGATCGCCAACGCCACCGGCCTGGTGCCCGACGTGCCGGGCATGCACGGCCCGACCGCGACGCTGGAGGAACTCGCCAGCGTGCTTTGCCCGCGCGAGGATGGCGGCGTGCTGCATCGCAAGGGCGTCGTCGACTATTCGATCGGCAAGGGCGTGGCGCCCGGCGTGTTCTGCATCATCGAGACCAGGCATCCACGGGTGCTGGAGCGCATGATCGACCTCAAGGTCGGCAAGGGGCCGTATTTCACGATCTTCCGCCCCTATCATTTGACCAGCCTGGAAGTGCCGCTGTCGGCGGCGCGGGCCGTGGTCTACAAGCGCGCCGACATGGAGCCGCTCGACCATCCGGTCGCCGAAGCAGTGGCGGTTGCCAAGAGCGAGCTTGCCCTTGGCCAGTCGCTCGGCATGATCGGCGAGAACGACTATCGCGGGTTCGCCATGACCTGGGAGGACGCGCGCGCCCGCGGCGCCCTGCCGCTCGGTCTTGCCGAACGCGCCAAGGTGGTCAAGCCGGTCAAGGCAGGCGATTTCCTCACCTATGAAAATTGTGTACCCGACGATTCGATGGTGATAACCCAGATCCGCCGTCGTCTCGACCAGTCGGACGGACGGTTCGTTACGAACGCCGCCTAATCCGCTGGATTTCCGCCTGATGGACGATGTCGTAATCGGGATCGACGCCTCGACCACGGCCGTGAAAGCGATTGCCTTCACGCGCGACGGCGAGGAGCTGTTCCAGGCGCGCGAAGCCTATCCGCTTTCAAATCCCAGGCCCGGCCATTTCGAGCAGGATGCCGAACATTGGTGGACTGCGCTGCTCGGCGCCTTGAAGCAGGTCACTGAGGCGGTTGGCGCTGCGCGAGTAGCGGCGATCGCCATCGCCCACCAGCGCGAGACGTTTACGCTGATCGATCAGGCCGGCAAGCCGCTTGTTCCCGCGATCCTGTGGCTGGACGAGCGCGCCCGTCCGCAAGTCATCAGGCTTTCAGCCGAACTCGGCCGCGAGGCGATCCGCGACTGGAGCGGCAAGCCGCCGGACCCGACGCCCGCGCTCTATGCGATCGCCTGGCTTGCGGAACACCAGCCGCAAGCGCTCGACGACGCAGCCGCACTAGTCGACGTGCATGGCTTCTTCGTCCACCGGCTGACCGGACGTCTGGTCACCAGCACGGCAAGTGCGGATCCGCTCGGGCTGCTCGACATCAAGAATGGCACTTGGCGTCCTGAGCTCGTTGCGGCCGCAGGACTGCGCCCGGACCAGTTGCCGCGACTGGTCGCGCCCGCCGCGATCTGCGGCGGCCTTCGTGAAAGCGTGGCCCGGCTGACCGGGTTGAAGGCCGGCATGCCTGTTGTCGCCGGCGCTGGCGACGGCCAGGCGATGGGCCTTGGCATGGGCGTCTATGGCGAAGGCAAAAGCTATCTTTCGCTCGGCTCGGGCATCGTCAGCGGCTGTTATTCCCATGGCCTCACGACTTCGGACGCGTTTCGAACGCTCGTCTCGCCGACCGGCTCAGGCTTCATGCTGGAGACCGTGCTGCGTTCGGGCATGCAGCTGGTCGATTGGATCGTTCGCACCACCGGCTCGCCGTCGGCTGCAGCGCTGGAGAAGGCAGCGATCGACGTTGCCGCCGGCAGCGAGGGCCTGCTCGTCTTGCCGTATTGGGCCGGTGTCATGAGCCCCTATTGGGACGGCGCGGCGCGCGGCGCCATTGTCGGCCTGTCGCTCGACCATGAGCCGAAGCACCTTTTTCGAGCGGTTCTGGAAGGCATCGCCTTCGAGCAGGCGATCGCCAGCGAGGCAATGGAAACTCAAGCCGCGGAAACTAAAGCGACGGAAACTCAGGCCGGCGGCAAACCGGCGGCGATGATAGCCGCCGGCGGCGGCACCAACTGCGCCCTGCTGATGCGGATCATGGCAAGCGTGCTCGAGCGGCCGCTCTCCGTCTCGCCAGTCAACGAAGCCGCAGCGCTCGGTGCTGCCATGCTGGCGGCTTCCGCCATCGGATGGTTTGCCTCGCCCGAAACGGCGGCTGAGGCGATGGCCGCGCCGCCGACCAGGCATGTCGACCCCGTCGACGAGCTGGTCCCCGGTTACCGCGCGCGCAAGGCAATCTACCGCGACCTCTATCAGGCGACGCGCGACATCCATGTGCGGCTTGGTGATGTCGGGGACTCGGCATAGTGAGATGTCGGCGGGACAGCCCCCCCTCTGGACTGCCGGCCATCTCCCCCTCAAGGGGGAGATTGGCAGCTTCGGCGCTCCGCCTATTCTTGCGACATTGGTGGTTGGCGAAAGCCGGGATGAAGTCCACTCTCCCACTTGAGGGGAGATGTCCGGCAGGACAGAGGGGGGTCCTCGGCATAAGGGTTCAAGCCCTAGCGGTTGAGCAAGCCCTTGGCCGCATCCTCGTCGGTGATCAGAACCGATATCTTGGTGTTGGCGAGCGCCGCCCGCATGATCGCGATTTTTTCCTGCCCTCCCGAAACCAGGATGATGGCCGGGATATCCGACAGGTCCTGCAGCGGATAGGCACAGACCCGGCGGTTGACCTCATGGTCGACGAGCCGGCCCTCGGCGTCGATGAAATGGCATAAAATATCGCCAACTGCGCCGGCCGCCTGAAGCTCTTCGAGTTCGCTGGGCTTGATGAAGCCGTAATTGGCGATCGGGCTGTCATTGGAAAACGATCCGACGCTGAGCACTGCGATGTTTGCCCGGCGCGCGCGGAAGACGACGTCCTGAACGCTGCGCTGGCTCATGAAGGCTTCGCGCTGCTCCGGCCTGTCGGCATAGACCGGTACCGGCAGCAAAAAGCACTCGGCGCCGATCTTTTCGGCGAATTCCCAGGCGCTTTCGGTCGGGTTGAGCGGCTGGGCATGGGTGAGGCCGCCCAGCATGGAAACCACCGTCGTCCTGGCGATCGGCCGACGCGGCAATTCATTGATGGCGAATTTCAGCGTGCGCCCCCAGCCCAGCGCGATGACATCGCCGGCATTCACATTGTCGGCCAGATAGGCGCCGGCGGCATGGCCGATCATCAGCGGCGCGTTGCTTCGGTCGGCGGCCGACGGCACCACAACGGCCTGGCTGAGCCCGAAACGCTGCTTCAGAGCCTCTTCCAGCACCAAGCATTCGACGACGCTGTCACGGATGCGGAACTGGACGACGCCCTCCTCACGCGCGGCGGACAGGATGCGATGCACCTTGATGCGGCCGATGCCGAGGATCTCCGAAATCCTCTCCTGCGTCAGACCCTCGACATAATAGTGCCAAGCGGCACGGGCCTTCAGCTCGGCATCCGGGAAGCGCGAGGCCTTGTCATTCTCTGTCATCGCCATCTTTTTGCCCTCCCGCGGTCGTCCGAATCATCAACTGGCGTGATCCGGCCAAGCGACACCAAATCGTTGTGCGTGCCCAGGATTCAAGGGTTAAGACGTCGACAGGATATCGTCTACAACGCGAGATGAAAGCCAAAATGGTCAACATTTACCTTGTCTTGGCCGTCCTGCCCTGCTCAACCAGCCGAAATGAAATCGCAGGATGAGACCGGACCTGAAACGCGGCATTTCATGGCCTTTCGTAAGGCAAACCGGCTGGCGGCGCAAACCGGCGTGGAATGATGCGGCGGGCCTTGACAATTTTCCGACGAACAGTTTAGCTGAACAAAATTGCATATCAAAGATAAATTGTTCACAGGGAGGTGCCTGGTGAGCAAGAGTGAGCCGACGACGCATCGCCGGATCGCTGATGGAGGAGACAAAATGGCTGTGAGCAACGGTGCAAGCGAGTTGAAGGCCGGCCCAAATACGCAGGCCGCGGCGGGCGCGAAGCTTTCGGCCCTGTTCGCCGGAACTATGGGACCCCTGATCGGGCTGATGCTGCTGTGCCTTGCGCTGTCGCTGACCACCGACACCTTCCTCACCGTCCGCAACATCCTCAACGTGCTCGACCAGGTCACCGTGCTCGGCATTATGGCGATCGGCATGACGCTGGTCATCCTGATCGGCGGCATCGACCTGTCCGTCGGCTCCGTGCTGGCGCTCGCCGCCATGGTGATGGGCTTCGTCGCCCATCCCGACCACCTCGATCTCGGCATGCCTGCCGGCATCGTCACAGCACTTGTCGTTGCTGGACTTTGCGGGTTGGTTTCAGGCCTGCTCGTGACCGTCACCAAGCTGCCGCCGTTCATCGCCACGCTGGCCATGATGTCGGTGGCCCGCGGTCTCGCCAACATGATCACCGACGGCTCCCAGATCATCGGCTTCCCCGACTGGTTCACCAGCCTGTCGATTATTCGCCATTTCGGCTTCCTGTCGGTCACCGTCGGCTTGATGATCGTGCTGGCCATCATCTTCGCGACCTTCCTGAACTATCGCGCGACCGGCCGCAGCCTCTACGCGATCGGCGGCAGCGCCGAGGTCGCCAGGCTGTCCGGCATACCGGTCAAGTCGCTGACCAACTGGGTCTACGCGATCTGCGGCGTGCTGGCCGGGCTCGCCGGCATCGTGCTTGCGGCACGGCTCGATTCCGTCCAGCCGAGCTCCGGCTTCGGCTACGAGTTGGACACGATCGCGGCGGTGGTGATCGGCGGCGCCAGCCTGTCGGGCGGCGTCGGCTCGATCGGCGGCACCGCTATCGGCGTGCTCATCATCGGCGTGCTGCGCAATGGGCTGAACCTGCTCGGCGTGTCGCCGTTCATCCAGCAGGTGGTGATCGGCGTGGTGATCGCGCTGGCGGTGGCCACGGATACATGGCGGCGCAGAGCTCAATGAAGAGCGGGGGCGCAATGAAGAATTCACCCGGATGTCCGGGCGAAAACGGATCGGTGATCCGAAACTGGGAGTTGTTCGGCCAAGGGGCGCCGTGATGCGCCGGCGGGACAGATTGAACATCAACGGAGGAAACACATGCTGACCAAACGTTCACTGCTGCTTGCTGCTGCAGCCGTCATTCCGCTGCTCGGACTGTCCGGGATGGCCTCGGCCAAGGAGGCCAAGAAGCTTGGTCTCGCCGTCGCCAATTTGCAGGCCGATTTCTTCAACCAGATCAAGCAGTCGGTCGAGGCCTATGGCAAGGAAAAGGGCATCGAGATCGTCACCGTCGACGCCAAGGGCGATTCGGCGACCCAGGTCAGCCAGGTGCAGGACCTGATCACGCAGAACATCGATGCGCTGATCTACATCCCGGCCGGCGCCACCGCCGCCACCGTGCCGACCAAGACGGCCAAGGCCGCCGGCATCCCGGTCATCAATGTCGACCGCAATGCCGAAGGCGCACCCGGCGACACTTTCATCGCCACCAACAGCGTGGCATCGGCCAAGGCGGTGTGCGACTACATCGCCAAGCAGGCCGGCGGCAAGGGCGAGCTGATCATCATCCATGGCCAGAAAGGCACGACGCCCGAGGTCGACCGGTCGAAGGGCTGCGGCGAAGCGCTGAGCGCCTATCCCGACATCAAGGTGGTCGGCGAGCTGTGGAGCGAAGGCTGGCATCAGGACGAAGGTTTCAAGCTGACCCAGGACCTGCTGCAGTCGCATCCCGACGTATCGATCGTCATCGGCCAGGCCGACGCGCTGGCGCTCGGTGCCGCGCAGGCGGTCAAGGTCGCCAATCCCGGCCACAAGGTCTGGGTTGCCGGCTTCGACGGCGACGTGGCGGCGCTCAAGGCTCTGAAGGGCGGCGTTTTCGACGTAACCGCGACGCAGCAGACACAAGGCATGGGCCGGCTTTCCGTCGATGCGGCGATCAAGCTGGTGGCCGGCGAAACCGTTCCCGCCGAACAGCTGCAGGACGCGACGCTGACCACCAAGGACAATGTCGATCAGTTCATCGCCAAGCATCCCTGATCACAAAGAGTCCGGCAGTTGATGAGCGGAACGATGTCCTTGGATCCCAGCCACACGCACACCCCGCATCTCGGGCTCTTCGTCAGCGGCCTCTGCAAGAGCTACGGACCGGTGCAGGTCCTGGCCGATGCGAGCTTCGAGGTCCGGCCGGGTGAGGTCGTGGCGCTGCTTGGCGAAAATGGCGCAGGCAAGTCCACCGTTTCGAACATCATCGCCGGGTCGACCAAATCCGATGCCGGCAGCATCACATGGCGGGGGAAGCCGTATTCCCCCGCCTCTCCCGCCGCGGCCATCGACGCCGGCGTCGGCATGATCCATCAGGAACTGAAGCTGCTGCCGGACCTGTCGGTTGCCGAGAACGTCTATGTCGGGCGCCTGCTGATGCGCGGCGGCCGCATCGACCGCGCGGCCATGAATTCGCGGGCATCGGCCCAACTGAAGCGGCTCGGCCTCGATGTCTCGCCGGAACGCAAGGTGCGCACGCTGCGCATCGCCGCCCAGCAGCAGGTCGAGATCGCCAAAGCGCTGACGCTCAATGCCGAGCTTCTGATCTTCGACGAACCGACAGCGGCACTTGGCAGCGAGGAAACGGAGCTGTTGTTCAAGCAGATCCGCAAGCTCAAGGCGGAAGGCATGTCCTTCATCTATATTAGCCACCGGCTGGACGAGGTCGCTGCGATCGCCGACCGCGTCGTGGTGATGCGCGACGGGCGCATTGTCGCCCGCCACGAGCGCGCCGACGTTCCGGTGCGCGCGATAGTCGAGCAGATGGTCGGCCGCAGCGTCGAGCGGATGTTCCCGCCGCTCTCGGAGCCGGGCAGCGAGACGTTGCTCGAGGTCGAGAACCTTTCCTCGCCGGAACGTAGCTTTCAGAATGTTAGCTTTTCGGTAAGGACCGGCGAAATCCTTGGCATCGCCGGCCTGATCGGCGCCGGCCGCACGGAACTGGTGCGGGCGATCGCCGGCGCCGATCCGATTTCCTCGGGGTCGGTGCGTGTCGCCGGCAAACCGGTGCACCTCAATGGCCCGGCGGCGGCGATCAAGGCCGGCGTCGTGCTGGTGCCGGAAGACCGCAAGGCGCAAGGCGTGGTGCTCGACCAGACCATCGGCGAGAATCTGGCGATCGGCAATTTCGACCATGTCGCGCCGAATGGCTGGGTATTTCCCAAGGCGGTACAGAAATTCGCCGAGGCCGGCATTGGGCGGCTCGGCGTCAAGGGCCGGCCTAACCAGGCGATCAGCAAGCTTTCCGGCGGCAATCAGCAGAAGGTGATCATCGCCAAATGGATTTCACGGCCGCCCAAGGTGTTCATCCTGGACGAGCCGACACGCGGCATCGATGTCGGCGCCCGCGCCGCGATCTACGATGTCATCGCCGACCTCGCCCGCTCCGGAATGGCGGTGGTGGTGGTGAGCTCCGACCTCGAGGAAGTGCTCGGCCTGTCGCATCGCGTACTGGTGCTGAGCCGAGGCCGCCAGCGCGGCATTCTGGACCGCAGCGAAGCGAGCAACGTCGCCGTCATGGAGCTCGCCACAAGCTGAGGGCAGCATAAAGGATCGGAATAAGGCGCAGCAGGTGATACCCTCCCAGGCACCGGACCGCGCGGGGCGCCAGCTAGGACTGGCGCCCCCTTCCTTCCCAGGGCAGCACCGGCGGCTCAACAGGAAAATATTTCGATGAAACTATTCGATCTTCATGGGGACGTTGCTCTCGTCACCGGCGCCGGCAGCGGCATTGGGCAAGCGATCGCCATCGGCCTGGCCGAGGCCGGCGCCGATATCGCCTGTTTCGGCCACGCCTCGAAGGGCGGGCTGGACGAGACCGCGCACAGGATCTCGGCGCTCGGCCGCAAGGCACTGGTGCTGACCGGCACGGTGACCTCAGAGGCCGATTTGGCAGTGGCGATCGAACGCACGGAGAAGGAACTCGGCGCGCTGACGATCGCGGTCAACAATGCCGGCGTCGCCGCGGCCGAGCCGGCCGAGACGCTGTCGCTGGAGAAATGGCAGCAGCTCTACAACGTCAATGTCAACGGCGTGTTCCTGTCCTGCCAGGCGGAAGCGCGCGCAATGCTGACGCGGCGCAAGGGCTCGATCATCAACATCGCCTCGATGTCGGGCTCGATCGTCAATCGCGGCCTGACCCAGGCGCATTACAATTCGTCGAAGGCCGCCGTCATCCACATGTCGAAGAGCCTCGCGATGGAATGGGCCGATCGCGGCCTGCGCGTCAACGTCGTCAGCCCCGGCTACACGCTGACGCCGATGAACAAGCGGCCGGAGGTCGCCGACCAGGTCAAGATCTTCGAGCGCGACACGCCGATGGGGCGGATGGCAGCGCCGGAAGAGATGGTCGGCCCGACCGTGTTCCTGGCCAGCCGCGCTTCGAGTTTCGTCACCGGCATCGACCTGATCGTCGATGGCGGCTTCGTCTGCTGGTAGGAGAGAAAATGCAGAAGCGTTTCGAGGGTAAGACGGCGGTCATCACCGGCGCCAGCGGCGGCATCGGTGTGGCCCTAGCCCGGCGCTTCGCGGCGGAGGGTGCTGCGGTCGTCGTCAGCGCCATCGATCCTCGCGTCGAAGAGGTCGCCGCCGGACTGAAGGCAGAAGGCGCCAAGGTCGCATCGCTGCGCATGGACGTGACGAAGAAGGACGAGGTCGCCGCCCTCTACGACCTGGCCGAACAGCAGTTCGGCCGCGTCGACATCTCCGTGCAGAATGCCGGCGTCATCACCATCGCCAGGATCGAGGCGATGACCGAGGCCGAATGGGACAAGGTGCTGGCGGTCAACACCAAGGGTGTGTTCCTGTGTTGCCAGGAGGCGATCGTGCGCATCCGCAAACATGGCGACGGCGGCCGGCTGATCAACACCGCATCCGGCCAGGCGCGCCAGGGCTTCATCTACACGCCGCATTATGCCGCCTCGAAATTCGGCGTCGTCGGCATCACCCAGAGCCTCGCCAAGGAAGTGGCCAAGGAGAAGATCACCGTCAACGCGATCTGTCCCGGCATCATCGACACCGACATGTGGGCCTACAACGACGCCGCATGGGGCAGACTGATGGGCGACTACAAGCCCGGCGAGCTGATGGCCGAATGGGTGAAGAACATCCCGATGGGCCGCGCCGGCAGCGGCGATGACGTTTCCGGCCTGGTCAGCTTTCTGGCCAGTAACGACGCCGCCTACATCACCGGCCAGACGATCAATGTCGATGGCGGCCTGATCATGTCGTGAGGCGCCACCGCTTCTTTCCTTCTCCCCTTGTGGGAGAAGGTGGCCGAGCGAAGCTCGGTCGGATGAGGGGTGCTCCAGCTTGGCACTAACAGCGCTCGGGCCAGCACCCCTCAACCGTCTTGGCGCTGCGTGCCAATTCACCTTCTCCCGCAAGGGGGAAGGAAGAGGCGCGCGAGGCGCAACCCCGGTCCTTACCCGCCTACGAATGGCATTAGTCGCTGCGCGATATGAATGTTGGTATATATAATTTCATCCCATGAAAATGGCTTCGGCGACTGCCGGCAGCCGACATCATGGGAACTTGATGGCTCGCAAGCTTGAGGGCGCCGCAAGACCGGCGATCGATCCGCAGATCACTGCTTCGGCTGCACGGCAGCCATGACGCGGTCGCACGACATCTTGATCGAATTGGGCATCATTCCCGTCTGCGCCTACTTCAGCGCCGACAGCAATTTGCTGCCAATGGACTTGCGCAATGACCAGCTTTTCCAACACAATCAAAAAGACGCAAGAAGGGAACGAACGATAACTTCCACCAGAGCTTGACAGGAGCACAGGCATGTCACTTCGGAGTTTGATTTCGAAATTATCAATGGGAGCCTTAACACTTGCCGCGGCAAGTGCACTGACGCCTTCGGCCCAAGCGGCGGCGCCAGAATCGAACGATCCTATCAAGATCGCGCTGTTCGACTGGACCAGCGTCAACCTGAACGCAAAGATCCTCGGCGGCATTCTTGAAAAGCTCGGATACACGGTCGAGTATCCGACGGCCGATTATCTTTCCAGCCTGACCACCGGCCTTACCAATGGCGATCTCGCTGTCGCGATGGAATTCTGGGACACGACGGCCGGCGAAGCCATGAAGGCCTCGGATGCAACCGGCCAGACCGAACGCCTCGGCGCGCTCGGGCCCAAGGCCAAGGAGGAATGGTGGTATCCCGAATACATGAAGGAGAAATGCCCGGGCCTGCCGAACTGGGAGGCGCTGAAGGACCCGAAATGCGCCGAAGCCTTCTCGACGGCGGAAACAGCGCCGAACGGCCGCTATCTCGGCGGCCCGGTGACATGGGAAGGTTTTGACGACGAGCGTGCCGCAGCGCTGAAGCTGCCCTTCACCGTCATCCATGCCGGCACCGACGCGGCGATGTTCGCCGAGCTGGATTCGGCCTATCAGCGCAAGGCGCCGATCATGCTGTGGGTCTATTCGCCGCATTGGGCGCCAGCCAAATACAAGGGGGAATGGGTCGAATTCCCCGACTATACGCCGGAGTGCTACACCGATCCGAAATGGGGCGTGAACCCCGACGCAAAGTACGACTGCGGCAAGCCGCATGGCGAGATCTGGAAATATTCCTGGGCCGGCATGAAGGACAAATGGCCGGTCGCCTACAAGGTCGCGAAGAACTACACGATCGACACCGACGAGCTCAACAAGATGAGCGGCCAGATCGATCTTGAAGGCAAGACGCCGGAAGACGTCGCCGCCGCCTGGATCGCCGCCCACGAAGCCGACTGGAAAGCCTGGGCCGAGTGACCGTTCCAACTGGAAACTGCGAGACCCGGTCATTCATGGCCGGGTCTCTATCCCCTATTCCAGAAGGACGACTGCATGGCCGATACGACTGAACAGGTGCTGCAAGCGGCAGGCACGCCGAGGGATGCCCGCCCGATAAAGCTCGCCTGCCGCAACGTCTGGAAGCTGTTCGGCGCGAACGCGGCCAACTTCATCCGCCAGCGCGACGGCAAGGCCAGCATGGCGGAGGTCGCGGCGGCCGGGCTGGTCGGCGCGGTGCGCGGCGTTAACCTCGAAATCCGCCAGGGCGAGATCTTCATCATCATGGGGCTTTCGGGGTCGGGCAAGTCGACGCTGGTGCGCTGCATGTCGCGGCTGGTCGAGCCGACGCATGGCAAGGTCGAGTTCGAGGGCAAGGATCTCCTGAAAATCTCCGATACCGCGCTGATCGAGCTGCGGCGCCACCGCATGGGCATGGTGTTCCAGAACTTTGCCCTGCTGCCGCATCTGAATGTGCTGGAGAACATCGCCTTTCCACTGGGCATACAAGGGCAGGACCGGCCGACGCGCGAAAAACGCGCGCGCGAAGTGATCGAGCTTGTCGGCCTGCGCGGCCGCGAGCATTTCTATCCGCGAGAGCTTTCCGGCGGCCAGCAGCAGCGTGTCGGCATCGCCCGCAGCCTCGCCACCAAGCCGGAAATCTGGTTTCTCGACGAGCCGTTTTCGGCGCTCGATCCGCTGATCCGCCGCGAGATGCAGGACGAATTGATGCGGCTGCAGACCATGCTGCACAAGACCATCGTCTTCATCACCCATGATTTCGACGAGGCCATCCGGCTGGCCGACCGCATCGCCATCATGAAAGACGGCGAGGTCATCCAGATCGGCACGCCGGAAGAGCTGGTGGTCAATCCGGCGACCGATTATGTCGCCGAGTTCACCCGCGACGTCGACCGCGCCAAGGTGATCTCGGCGCGAAGCCTGATGCGCGCCTGCGACGGGGCCGAGCATGGCGGCGTGGTCGCGCCCGATGCCAAGATATCGAGTTTCTCGGCTGATATCGTCTCGGCCGGCAAGCCGTTCGCCGTCGTCAACGGCAGCGGCAAGCCGATCGGCGAAGTCACGCCGCAAGCGGTGATCGATCTTCTGGCAGGCATCGAACGTCCCAAGGCCGGCGCATGACTGTGACGGCAAGCACCAGCGAGGCGAGATCGCGGCCGGTTCAGATCTGGCTGGTGGCCTGGGCCTGCGCCCTTGCCGCGGTGCTTGCCGTGTTCCTGCTGCAGGACAGGCTGCCCTGGGCGGTCAACTACCCGGCGAGCGCAATCGTTCCGGTCGCCGACTGGGTCAGCGCGCTGATGAACCTGATAAAGTCGAATTTTTCCTGGCTGACGCGCTCGATCACCGCTGTGCTCGGCGTACCGCTCGACTTTGCGCTCGGTCTGCTCGCCAAGAATTTCAAGATCGGCCATGGCGCCGACATGCTCGTCCTGCCGCGGCTGTCCTGGGTTGGCGTGTGCATCGCTGCATTCCTGGCCGGACGTGCCGCCGGTGGCTGGAAGCTCGGCGCGCTGGTCGGCGGCTGTTTCCTCTACATCGCGCTGTTCGGCCAGTGGACCAGCGCCATGCTGACGCTGGGACTGATCTCCATCGCCGTGCCGTTCTGCATCGTCACCGGATTGTTCGTCGGCATCTGGGCTTGGCGCAAGCCATGGGCGGAGAGGCTGCTGATCTCCCCTGCCCTCGACCTGATGCAGACCATCCCGACCTTCGCCTATCTGATCCCGATGCTTCTTTTGTTCGGCAACAGTCCGGTTTCGGCGATGATCGCGACGGCCATTTTCGCGACACCGCCGATGGTGCGCGCGACGATGCTGGGGCTGTCGCGGGTGCCGTCCGAAATCGACGATTTCAGCGAGATGGCCGGCTGCACGGCGCGCCAGAAACTGTGGCGCGTGCTTCTGCCTTCGGCGCGTCCAGCGCTGATGGTCGGTGTCAACCAGGTCATCATGCTGGCGCTCAATATGGTGATCATCGCTTCGATGATCGGCGCCGGCGGCCTCGGCTACGACGTGCTGTTGGCGCTCAGGGCGCTAAAGGTCGGCGAGGCGATGGAAGCCGGCCTTGCCATCGTGGCTCTGGCAATCGCGCTCGACCGGCTGAGCCAGGCGATCGCGCGCAATCACGCGAAAGGCCATGTCTATCAGGAGGTCAGCTCGAGCTTCTGGCGGCGCTACCCCAACCTGACGCTGGCCGTCGCCATCCTTGCCGCCACGACGCTGCTTGGCCTGTTCGTGCCGGCCTTCGCTGCGGTGCCGAAGGCGATCACCTTCACCACTGCGCCGATGTGGAAGACAGCGGTGACCTGGATCACGATCAACTTCTTCGACACGATCGAAGCGTTCCGCGTGGCTCTGATCCTCAATGTGCTGAACCCGGTGCGCGCCTTCTGCGAGGGCTTCCCGTGGCTGGGCGCGGTGTTCCTGCTCGGCCTTGCCGGCTACCAGCTCGGCGGCCTGCGTCTCGCCGCTCTGGTCGCGGCGCTGACCGTCTTCTGCGCGGTGACCGGGCTCTGGGAAAAGACCATGGCGACGGTCTATCTCTGCGGCATCTCGGCCTTCATCGCTTGCCTGATCGGCATCCCGATCGGGCTGATGGCATCGCGCAGCGACCGTGTCGAGAAGATCGTCACCCCGGTCATCGACACGCTGCAGGTGCTGCCGTCGTTCTGTTTCATCATTCCGGTGGTGATGCTATTCAGAGTCGGCGACGTGACGGCGATGATCGCGACGGTCGCATTCGCCGTGGTGCCGGCCATCCGCTACACCAATCACGGCCTCCGGCAGGTGCCGCCGGCACTGATCGAGGCGGCAAAGGTATCGGGTTGCACCAGGCGCCAGACGTTCCTGCGCGTCCAGCTGCCGCTGGCGCTTCCCGAGATCATGCTCGGCATCAACCAGACGATACTGATGGCGCTGGCGATGATCATCATCTGCGCCATGGTCGGCACCCGCGATCTCGGCCAGGAGGTGTTCATCGCGCTGTCCAAGGCCGATTCAGGCCGCGGCATCGTCGCCGGGCTGGCCATCGCCTTCATCGGCATCGTCGCCGACCGGCTGTTCAACGCCTGGACGGCCAAGGCACGCGCAAGGCTGGGATAGCCGGAAAATAGAGGTTCGCGCCCCCACCTTCGTCTTGCCCAAAATGCATCCCAAGCTGGCTTCATGCTGAAGCGACCCACCGTGATTCTAGCCTTTCTCCTGATCCTTTCCGTCGCTGCTCACGCTGCGGATGGCCTGGAGCAGCGGCTTGGAAAGCTCCTTGACGAGGCCGAGCGCCTGACGCCGCTGCGCACGGTTGCCATCGCGCATGACGGCGCGGTGGTGGCGGAGCGTGGCTATCGCGGCCACTCCCCGGCACGTCCTGCCAACATAAAATCGGCCTCCAAGTCGATCATCTCCGCGCTCGTCGGCATCGCCATCGACAAGGGCGTGCTGCAAGGCACTGACCAGAAGATCGCTCCGCTCCTTCAGGCCGACCTGCCCGCCGACGTGGATCCGCGGCTCCAGCAGGTTACGATCGGTCATCTGCTTTCCATGCAGGCAGGGCTGGGTCGGACCTCCGGCCCAAACTACGGGCGCTGGGTGGCAAGCGACAACTGGGTGCGGGCAGCGCTCGCCATGCCCTTCGACGACGAACCGGGCGGTACCATGCTCTATTCCACCGGCTCGACCCATCTCCTTTCGGCGATCCTGACGCGGCGGACCGGCCGCTCAACGCTGGAACTGGCGCGCGAATGGCTGGGGCCGCAGCAGGGCTTTTCCATCACCGCCTGGGACCGCGACCCACAGGGCATCTATCTCGGCGGCAACCAGATGGCCATGAGCCCGCGCTCGCTGCTCGCCTTTGGCGAGCTCTACCGCAGCGGCGGAGTGAGCCGTGGCGGACGGCAGCTCGTGCCGGCCGACTGGATCAAGCTCTCCTGGCAGCCACGCACCGCCTCGCGTTTCACCGGTGACGGTTATGGCTATGGTTGGTTCATCCGTCAGATCGCGGGCGAAGCGGTGTTCTACGGATGGGGCTATGGCGGGCAGATGGTCTATGTTGTGCCGGGGCGAGCATTGACCGTGGTCATGACTTCAGATGAAAACGGCCCCGCCGGCCGCAGCGGCCACCGCGACGATCTCCATTCCCTGCTCGGGCGGATCATTGAAGCGACGAAAGAGGTGCGCGAGGCTCGCAGCAACTGATGCATGTCGCGCAAAAGTGCGCGGCCGAGGAAGCCGTTACTCCGCCGCCACTCCTTTCACTTCCAGATAGGATTCCATCGAATCGTCCATCGCCTGCAGCCAGGCCGTGTGGTGCAGCGGCGCCATCGTGCCGGTCATCAACGAGCGATAGGCATTGTCGCGGAACGTCATGATGTTCTCCACCTTGTGGTGTTCCCACTCCATGAAGGTCTGATTGACAGCCTCGACGTCGAAGCCGGGATAGTCGGTCTGATCCATCAGCTCCTTGGTGTAGTCGCCCTGGAACCAGATCATCTGCTCGGCGTCTTCCAGCGTTTCCTCACGCGCCCGCCATTTCCTGCCGTGTTCCGCCATCGCCTCGGCCGAAGGCAGCTTGATACGGCCCATGATGACGTCGCGCGCGAACCAGGCTTGCGCGTCGAACATGTTGAACGTGTAGAACTGGTCCTGCATGCCGATATAGGACAGCTGCGGGTTCTTCTCCCAGACGACGCCCTCATAGAGCCCGTCCGGCCACATGCGGTTGGCGGTCTTGAGCTTCAGATCCTCGGTGAGGAACGGGAATGAATGGAGGTAGCCCGTGCACAGGATGATGGCGTCGACATCCCTGGTGCTGCCGTCCTTGAAATGCGCGGTTTTACCGACGACCTTCTGCAGCAGCGGCACTTCCTTCCAGTTGTCAGGCCATTTGAAGCCCATCGGCTTCGAGCGATAGCTGGAGGTGATCGATTTGGCGCCGTATTTGTAGCATTGCGATCCGATGTCCTCGGCCGAATAGGAGCGGCCGATGATCAGGATGTCCTTGTCCTTGAATTCCATGGCGTCGCGGAAATCGTGGCTGTGCAGGATGCGGCCGTTGAAGGTCGAAAAACCCTCGAAATAGGGGACGTTGGGCACGGAGAAGTGCCCGGATGCGACGACGACGTTATCGAACTCCTCCGAATAGGTGACGTCGTTGGTGCGGTCATGCGCGGTGACGGTGAACTTTTTCGTCGTGTCGGAGAAGGTCACCATGCGCACCGGGCTGTTGAAGCGCACCCATTGGCGCACGCCGGATTTTTCGACGCGGCCCTTGATGTAGTCCCACAGCACCGCGCGCGGCGGATACGACCCGATTGGCCGTCCGAAATGCTCCTCGAACGTGTAGTCGGCGAATTCGAGGCATTCCTTCGGTCCGTTCGACCAGAGGTAACGATACATCGAGCCATGCACCGGGTCGCCATGCTCGTCGAGTCCGGTGCGCCAGGTGTAATTCCACAGGCCGCCCCAGTCGGACTGCTTTTCGAAGCAGACGATTTCCGGAATATCCGCACCCTTGTCGGCAGCCGACTTGAAGGCTCGAAGCTGGGCCATGCCGGAAGGTCCGGCTCCAATGACGGCAACACGACTTTCCATTGCGGGCCTCCGGGTCTCATTTCCCTAACGAAACAAATTTCACTGAGAGGACAGTAATTGCCCCTTCGATGCTGTCAACAGGCCTTCTGCTGAAACCACGTTCACCAGATCGGATTCTGGCCAAAACCGCTGCGGGCTGAAAAACCGGAGAGCACGCCGTTCGACAAAGTGGCTTCGCGGTTGCGCTCAGGTCCCCGGGCCGAATATGTTCACCCCGAGTGAAATAATCCGCAGAACCCGGGGTGGCGACATGGCGAAAAAAGCTTTCAATTCCAGGAATGGGGCATCCCCCTCGAAGGCCAAGCCATCGCCGAAGGGCGTAGCAACAATCCCGACGCCACTGACCCAGGACCCGCACGCCGTTCGCGACACACGCGAAAAAGTCCTCGAGGTGGCGATCGGTCGCGAGGTGCGGGCGTTTCGCAAAAAACTCGGCATCACCGTCGCCGATCTTGCGGCTGCCACCGATATTTCGCTTGGTATGCTGTCGAAGATCGAAAACGGCATCACCTCGCCGTCGCTGACCACCTTGCAGGCGCTGTCGCGGGCGCTCGGCGTTCCGGTCACCGCTTTCTTCCGCCGTTTCGAGGAAGAACGCAGCGCTGTCTTCGTCAAGGCCGGCCAAGGCCTCGATGTCGAGCGGCGGGGTACGCGCGCCGGCCATCAGTACAACCTGCTCGGCCATATCGGGTCGAACACCAGCGGCGTCGTCGTCGAGCCCTATCTGATCACGCTGACCGAGGATTCCGACGTGTTTCCGACCTTCCAGCACGAGGGCATGGAGTTCCTCTACATGCTCGAAGGCGAGGTCGTTTACCGGCACGGCAGCAATCTTTATCCGATGAAACCCGGCGACAGCCTGTTCTTCGACGCCGACGCGCCACACGGCCCGGAACAGCTGACGCAACTGCCGATGCGCTATCTCTCGATCATCTGCTATCCGCAGAGTAGCGCGGTTTGAGCGGGTTCGGACGCAAGCGAAGTCCCCTCATTGAGCCCCGTGGCCGCGAAGCGGCCGGATGGAATGTTACAGGCCCAGACCATAGCGGTCATCGTTTCACGGAAACGCAGAACCGCTCTATCTCTTTGTTTATGCGCAATTCCCTAGGGAAGCGCTATCCGCTTTCCCGGCAAAACCGTTTCGCACTTTTCCTGGAATTGCTCTAGGCTGGCGGCAGGCCGAACGCCGCAAACAAACTGGGGCCGAGCGGCGGCACATAGATCGTCAGAGCGGCGATACCACCCTCAGCGGGCTCAATCACATGCAGCGAATGGGCTCGCCACGCAGGGTCATTGTGGCTGCTGGAATAGACCCCGACCGCCGGCTGGGCATTGGCTCCGATGGCCACGGTGCGGAAGCCCGCAAAATTGCCCCAGATGGTCTCGAGGAAAGCGCGGATCGCCCCGCGTCCTCGATACCATTCCCGCCAAGGCGGCATGCGATAGGTGGCGTCCTCACGCAGGAGCTCGATCAGGCTGTCGAGATTGGCGGCCTGCCAGGCTTGCATGTAACGTTCGAGCAGCAGGCCTTCCTCGGGGTTGGGCTTCGATCGATGGATGGGACGTCCTTGGGGATATCGCGCCGCAAGGGTTACGCGGGTCCGCTGCAATGCGCTGTTGATCGAAACCGTCGATCCGCCCAGCAATCCCGCCGTTTCGACAGCCGACCAGCCCACGACGTCGGAAAGCAGTAGAGCGGCGCGCTGCCTGGGCGGCAGATCCTGGATCGCGGCTACGAAAGCGAGTTGGACGGCTTCGCGGGTCTCGTAGCGCGCTTCCAGACCTGGCTCACCATCAGCGAGGCTTGGCAGCTCTGCGTCCGGGTAAGGCTCCAACCAGGTGACCTCGGCTGCAGGGCCGCCGGTGGCCATCCCGTGGGAAGCCGGCCGTCCAGGCTGCTGGAGAATGCGATTCGCCCTCGACCTGGCCTTGAGCGCGTTGAGGCGAGAGTTGGTCGCGATCGTGTAGAGCCAACCGCGAACCGAACCCCGCCCATCGAACTCCCGATCTTGCGCGCCAGGCGCGCAGAAGCGTTTCCTGGACAAGGTCGTCCGCCTCGTGCAGCGAGCCCATCATGCGATAGCAATGGAGCTTGAGCTCCCGGCGATGGGCCGCCGTGAACTGTTAAGGCCAGCCGATCGAGGATCGGCTGGCCCGGCTGACGTACCGGCTTGAGAGGTGCCTGCGGGTCTGTCATGCGGATCCGGCAATTTTGAGCTTGCATTACGCGCGTCTCAGGCGGCCGGCGCAAGTCCGCTCGCGCTCACCGCAAAGGAACACCCTTGCGGTTTTTGGGTGGCGAGTGCCACCACCGCCCGTCCGACGTCGGCCGGCGTCTGCATGTCGAGGATGCCCGCGATGAACTCCATGGGCCGGATGCCCATATAGGCCGAAATGCTCTCGATGCCGGCGTCGCCCACGCCGGTCCCTGGCATGATGCGCATAGGCGCAAGCGCCATGAAGCGCAGGTCGAGACCGCGCCGATCCGAGTCCTTCTGGCTATGACCGGCCAGGAACATCTGCATGCGTTTTGCGCCGGCATAGCCGCCGGAATTCGGTGGCCCCCCGTCAAGGCCGCGCCGCTGGAGATCAGGACAATCCGGGCGCCCGGTTTGAGCGGACGCCGAAGCGCGGCCTTGCAAAACAGAAACGACGACTTGACGTCCGTTTCCCAGTTTGCGGAGAACGCCGCCCAGTTCTGTTCATGTAGGGGCGCGGAGGGGGCAAGAGCGCCTGCGCATATCACCAGGACGTCCGGTTCCAGCGCGGCGAAGACCTGATTGGGAGCGGTGTCCACAGTCGCATCGACCGCGAACGCCTTCACGCTCGAAGTCTCCCGGGCAAATGCCGCCAGGGTCTGTTCGCTGCGGGCGACTGCGAGGACCGTCGCTCCCTCGCTGAGGGCGGCTTCTGCGATCGAGCGGCCGACACCACGGCTGCCTCCAACGACGACGACATTCTGACCTTGTAACAATCTCATGGACCACCTTGCTGTCCGGGCAGCTGGACCATCCAGCCACGCCCATTGACAAGGACAGCGCAGGCGGTCGGAAATCATCGGTGCGGGGTCAAAAATCTTCTCAGGTGATCGGAAGCGCCGGTGCAAGCTCCTTAGTCCGGCCCGAAGCCGGGCGATGTCGGGCTGCCGTCGTCGAGCTTCGACAGCCATTCGACCAGCGTCGCGCGGTAGCGTGTCAGGCCTTTGTAATTGGCGAGCTCTTCGGGAAGGTCGCGGATGACGCGGTGCAGGCGCCGCGCCCATTTCGGCTGGGTCACCAGCTCGTCCATCTTGATGAGATAACAGCGGATCGGGAAGACGATGCCGTTCGAGCGCGGCAGCCGCCAGAAGCTCTGCAATTCGACACGCAGATGGACCTTGTCGCCAACGTTTTCGGGCGTCACCGTTGTCCGGTCCGGACCCCATTTGTGATAATTTTCCGGGCTGGTGTCGAGGCGCGGATTGATCGTCATCGTCCAGTTCAGCCGCCGCGCCGGCTTGCCTTGCTGGATGTTGGTGAGGAATTTCAGCGCCCGGACGAATATGCCCTTCTCGTGCGCCAGCGGCACCGGCGCGTGCCACTCGAAGAAGTTCATGCCGATGTCGAAATCGAGCGACCAGTCGGCCTGGGTGGTGACCATGCCGGCATCCATCCACAGATTGCCGTCACGCTGGTCGAGGATGCAGAAATCGCCTTGTGATTGGCGCGTGATGTATTCCATCGGCCCATAGGGCAGCGTCGATACGTCGCCGAAGGTGAAGCTGTCGTCGATGCCGAGCGGCCGGTTGATCCAGCGCCATCTGTCGCCGTCGCGCGTCAGCGTGAAATGCTCGGGATAGCCGAGCGCCTGCTGCTCCATCAGGAGTTCGAGCAGGTCCCAGCCGGCTAGCGTCATATGCGGCAGCGACTGGCAGCGCAGCGGGTCTTCCGCCAGCACCAGCGCGCGGTCCTGCATCTCGGCGACATAATGCTCGTCGACGTCGATCAGGGTTTCGAGCACGCTGCCCTTCGGCCCCAGAACATGCGGCTCGATATTGACCGCATACATGTAGCTGTCTTCGTGGAACGGGAACGGAAACCGCCTGATGTGCTCCGGGCTGTTTTTGAAGGTGAAGTCGTCGCGGAACGTTTCCTTGCGAAAGGTGATGCCCAAGCTCGCCTCCTATCTTTCCAGCACCAGCGACCTGCCCTCGAAGCGCGAGACGCAGGGCATGATCTTCTTGCAGGATCGGTGCTCTTCCTCGCTCAGCCAGTGGTCGTTGTGGATGAATTTGCCGTCATGCGCGATGACATTGGTTTCGCACTGGCCGCAGACGCCGCCGCGGCAGAGATAGGGTGGATCGACGCCGGCGGCCTCGATCGCTTCGAGCAGGCTCTGCTGCTCGCCGACGCGGATCGACTTGCCGCTCAGGGCCAGCGTCACGTCGAACGGCGCGCCGGGCTGCGGAGCGGCGAAATGCTCGAAATGGACTGTCTCGGTCGGCCACCCCAAGGCAGCAGCGCGGTCGCGCACCCAGCCGATCATGCCCGACGGGCCGCAGACGTAGAGATGCGTGCCAAGCGGCTGCGACGACAGCAGCCGGTCGAGCTCGATGCGCTCGTCGCGGTCGTCGTGATAGAGCCTGACGCGGCGGTCGTAGCGCTCTTTGAGCACATCGGCATAGGTGCCGAGCGAGGCGGTGCGGCAGGTGTAATGCAGCTCGAAATTGCCGCCTTCCGCTGCCAGCTGCGCGGTCTGCGCCATGAAAGGCGTGATGCCGATGCCGCCGGCCAGCATCAGGTGCTTCCTGGCGCGCAGGTCGAGCGAGAACAGGTTGACGGGGTAGCTGATCACCATCTCCATGCCGGGCCTGACATGCCTGTGCATGAACAGCGAGCCACCGCGGCCGGCATCGTCGCGGCGCACCGAGATGGTGTATTCGCGCGTGTCGAGCGGCGAACCCATCAGCGAATAGGGATTGAGCCGGGTCCGCTCACCATCGCGCATTTCGACGACGACGTGGGCGCCGCCGGAGAATGTCGGCAAAAGTTGCCCGTCGCGCCTGCGGAAATGGAAGCGCGTGACCAATTCGTTGACCGGGACGACATCGCTCACCACGACGTCAAGCTTGGTGGTGCCGGTGCTCATCGAAAGATCTCCTCCGTCGGAGGAATTTCGCTGCGGTCTTCCGCATTGATGCAAACGCCCTGGAATGCCGCGAGGCGCCTGGAATAGTGATCGCGTACCAGAAGAAGCAGGCCACAATGCGAACAGGTTGCAGGCTGCGTCGTCACCTTTTCGGTGATGCCCTTGCAATGCACGCATTGGATGCGGCGCGCCAGCGAGCCGCGGTGCTCGGTCTGGATCGCGGTGTGGTCGATGCCGGCTTCGAGCGCCGCCTGCATGGCCTGGCCGATCAGCCCTTCGGTGCCGGCGAGATAGAGGCGCAGGCCCATATGCGCGTTGGCCAAGGTCTGTTTCAGCCGCGGCAAGGCACTGGCGAAGGAAGGCCCCTGATAGAACTGCGCCGGCTTCAGCGCTTCGAGCGCGGCGACATGTCTGCCATCCTGGCCGGGGATGAAGATGATGTGGGCATCGGCAAAGAAACCATAGGGCGCCTTGGCGGCCAGGTCTGTTATGGCCAGCGCTCCTTCTGCATCCGCCACAAAAAGATGGTGCTTGCCGGGCTGCGGGGACAGGGTTCCGTAGACCGGCCGGCTGATGATGCTTTTCGCTGCCATTCTCTCAGTATGCCTCAGCCTTTCGCCGTACGCTTGGTCTTCTTCGGATCATCGAATGGAAGCGGCTCAGCCGTCGCGCTGATGGCGCCGCTCTTGTTGCGGATCTCGAGCCTGGTGCCCTGGACGGCGCAGTCGACATCGAGCCGGGCAATGCCCATCGATTTCTTGACCAGCGGCGAATACATGGCGCAGGTCACCACGCCGACCTTTTTGCCGTCGCGATAGACCGGCGCGCCCTCGTCGGCGGGCTCCTTGCCTTCGAGCAGCACGCCGAAGATCTTGAACCGCTCCTTGCCCTTGAGGCGGTAGTGCTCCTCGGCGCCGCGAAAGCCTGTCTTGCCGGGGCTGACGGTGAAGTCGAGGCCGAGCTCCCACAGCGTATCGCCGGGGCCTTCGTTCTCGAACGGATATTTCTGCGAATTGTCGTAGGGGTAGAACAAGAGGTAGCTCTCGACACGCAGCATGTCGAGCGTGGTGAACCGGCAGGGGATGATGCCGGCGCTCTTGCCCTCGTCGAGAATGGTGTCCCAGATCGTGCCGGCATCCTGGCCACGGCAGAAGATCTCGTAGCCGCGTTCGCCGGTGTAGCCGGTGCGCGAGATCATCACCGGAAAACCGAACAGCCGGGTCTGCATGTGGTGGAAATAGTTGAGGTCGCGAATGCCCGGCACATGCTTTGCCAGATAATCGACTGATGTCGGCCCCTGCAGCGAGAGGTCGTGCAGATTGTCATCAAAACGCAGCGAGACATCGCGGCCCATGGCCGCCCGCTGCAACTCCTCGTGGCCGGTGCCAGAACCGTGCACGACCATCCAGGCATTCGGGCCGGTGCGGTAGAGGATGCAGTCGTCGATGAACTTGCCGGCCTCGTTCAGCATGCAGGCATAGGCCGATTTGCCGGGATAGATCTTTTCCACATCGCGCGTCGTCGCGAGGTCGATCAGATGCGAGGCATGCGGCCCGGTGATGTGGACCTTCTTCAGGCCCGAGACATCCATCAGCCCGGCTTTGGTGCGGATGGCGACATACTCCTCGTCAGCGTCCTTGTCGTAGGTCCAGGCGGTGCCCATCCCGCTCCAGTCTTCGAGCTTCGAACCGAGCGCACGATGGCGATCCGCCAAGGTCGAAAATCTCCAGGATGCGGTCATGGACTTGCTTCTCCTCACACGATTGCCGGCGTTTCGCCGCTAAAGGGCACTGAAGCCCAGTGACGGTCCGCGCCATATTGACTCAAAACTCCAAAAGCGCGCAATACTAAGATGCAAAAAGTTTTACTCAGAGGCAAGGAACGCAACTAAACGGAGGGGACATGAAATGGAAGGGAATCTCAACGCTCTAACGACTATTTTCACGGAATTCTATTACTGGGTGACGATCGTCATGATGTTCCTGATCCATGTCGGGTTCTGCATGTACGAGGTCGGCGTGTCGCGCCGGCGCAATCATCTGAAAACGCTTATGAAGAACGCGATGGCGATCCCGCTCGTCACGATCACGTTCTATTTTTTCGGCTGGTGGATCTATTTCGGCTTCCCCAATGGGCCGGGCATCACCGGCGGACTTGTCACCGCACCATTTGCCGAACCATGGAATCCGCTGATGGGCACCCACCTCTCCGGTGTCAATCCAGGCGAGACGGGGGTCACCCCTACCGATGCCGCGCTGTGGCATCGCCTTAACGGCGTGTTCTGGGGCGCCTTCCTGCTGTTCTCCATCACGACGGCGTCGATCATCTCGGGTTCGATCATAGAACGCGTGCGCTCGGGTGCGTTCTGGATTGTCGCGGTGCTGGTCGGTTCGGTCCTGTGGATCCTCGATGCGTCCTGGGGCTGGCATCCGCAAGGCTGGATGGTGAAGCTCTGGGGCTATCATGATGCCTATGCATCGGGAGTCGTGCACGCAATCGCGGGCGGAGCGGCGCTCGCCTTTCTTATCGTGCTGGGTCCGCGCATCGGCAAGTTCAGGGCCGACGGCACGGCGCGCGACATCCCACCCCACAATGTCTGGCTTGTCACGATCGGGCTGTTTCTGATCTTCACCGGCTTCTGGGGCTTCTATGCCGCGTGCAACATTCCGCTGATCAGCCCGGCCACAATTGCCGGCCAGATCACCGGCGAGACCTGGACGGCGACCAACATCTATCTCGCGCCGACCACGCTCTCGGCGATCACCTTCAACTTCCTGATGTCGCTGTCGGGCGGTATGCTGGCCGGCTACATCGTCTCCAAAGGCGACCCGTTCTGGACATTCTCCATGGGGCTTTGCGGCGTTATCTCAACGTCGGCCGGCAACGACCTCTATCACCCGATCCAGGCACTGCTGATCGGCGCGATCGTCCCGACCATCTGCTACAAGCTGCACTATTTCGTCGAGCGCCGCTTCAAGATCGATGATGCGGTGGGCGCTGTTGCCGTGCACGGTTATGGCGGCTTCCTCGGTGTCGTGGTGGCGGGCTTCATGCTGTGGGGACAGCCGTCCTCGCCCTATGAGGGCTTCGCGCATATCAACCCGCTCGGCAACTTCGCTGGTGCAGTGCTGATGTTCGTGCTCGGTTTCGCCCCTACCTTTGTCGTCTGCAAGATCCTCAACAGCATGAACCTCCTGCGCGTACCAGCGAAGGTCGAACTTGAGGGCGTCGATTTTGCCCTCAACCATGCTTTCGAGGCGTCGGTCCGCGAAGTGGGAGCCGCCGAAAAGGCAATGATCAAATAGTCAATGGGCAAGGAGAACCGCAATGTCTACCAATGGAATGGAAAGCTGGGCGCTCGACCTCAAGGACGTCGGCGCGATCTACCCGTTTCAGGGTTCCGAAGTCGTGATGGTGATCATCGGACTCGTCTTCTGGATCGGATGGCACGTCCTCCAGACGCGCCACGAGAGTGCTGAAATCGAAGCCGATATGGCTGCGGATCGCACTGGAGAGGAAACCAGAAAGGCGATCGACCGCCATTAAGTCGCCGCCGGGTCGTCTGGCGCATTTGCGCCAGACGACTTGTCCAAGATGAAAAAAACTTTCATACGAGTTGAATTCGACTCATGAAGCTGGTAGCACCTAAATCATACCTCATCTCGGGAGCCTGACATGTGCGGAATCGTCGGACTGTTTTTGAAGGACAAGTCGCTCGAGCCCCAGCTTGGCTCGATGCTTTCGGAGATGCTGATCTCGCTCAGCGATCGCGGTCCCGACAGCGCCGGCATCGCAATCTATGGAGCGCCATCCGGCAATGAGGCCAAGATCACCATCCAGGCGGCAAAGCCGGAGCACGATTTCCGCAACCTCGAGGCCGAACTCGCCAGGGCGATTGGGACGCCGGTGAACATCGCGGTGAAATCGACGCATGCGGTCGTCAGGACGACGCCCGACAAGATCGATGAAGTGCGCGAGGCCATCCAGGCGCTGCGCCCCGATATCCGCATCATGGGCGCCGGTGACGTCGTCGAAATCTACAAGGAGGTCGGCTTGCCCGAAGCGGTCGTCGATCGCTTCGGCGTGCGCAGCATGACCGGCACGCACGGCATCGGCCACACCAGAATGGCGACGGAATCGGCGGTGACGACGATGGGCGCGCATCCGTTCTCGACCGGCGCCGACCAGTGCCTGGTGCATAATGGCTCGCTGTCCAATCACAACAATGTCCGCCGCGAGTTGATCCGCGAAGGCATGAAATTCGAGACCGAGAACGACACCGAAGTCGCGGCCGCCTATCTATCCTCGCAGATGGCGCACGGCAAGAATCTCGGCGAAGCGCTGGAAGGCACGCTGAGCGACCTCGACGGCTTCTTCACCTTTGTCGTCGGCACCAAGAACGGCTTCGGCGTGGTGCGCGATCCGATCGCCTGCAAGCCTGCCGTCATGGCCGAGACCGACCAGTATGTCGCCTTCGGCTCGGAATATCGCGCGCTCACCAAGCTGCCCGGCATCGACAATGCGAAGGTCTGGGAGCCCGAGCCCGCAACCGTCTATTTCTGGGAGCATTGAGCTCATGCCGGCAATCAACGTCTCCAAGGCGACCCACGAGCAAGACCATGAGCAGAGTCGGGCGTCGAGGGTTTTCGATCTGGCCGAAATGCCGTTGCGCGAGCTCAATCAGGCGCTACACGATTTGGCCCCCGGTTCCAACGAAACCGCCTGGGAAGTGCTTCATCCGAAAGGCAGCCATTCGGTCGCCGTCGGCGTCGACCAGCCGATCACGATCGATGTCCGCGGCAGCGTCGGCTATTATTGCGGCGGCATGAACGACGGCAGCACCATCACCGTGCATGGCTCGGCGGGACCCGGCGTCGGCGAAAACATGATGTCGGGCTTGATAACGGTCAAAGGCGATGCCAGCCAATATGCCGGCGCCACCGGCAGGGGCGGGCTGCTGGTCATCGAAGGCAATGCGTCGTCGCGCTGCGGCATTTCGATGAAGGGCATCGACATCGTCGTCCATGGCAATATCGGCCACATGTCGGCCTTCATGGCGCAGTCCGGCAATCTGGTGGTGCTGGGCGATGCCGGCGACGCACTCGGCGATTCCATCTACGAGGCGCGGCTGTTCGTCCGCGGCAAGGTCGAAAGCCTCGGCGCCGACTGCATCGCCAAGGAGATGCGGCCAGAGCATCTGGAGTTGCTGCAGGGCCTGCTCGACCGTGCCGGCGCGACCGGCGTCAAGGCGGCGGAGTTCAAGCGTTACGGCTCGGCGCGCACGCTCTACAATTTCAACATCGACAACGCCGACGCGTATTGAGGCTCAATGACCTATCGCAACCCGCCGACGACGCCGCGCAAATCCGCGACCTTCGACGACTACACGCTTTCCGAGATCCGCCGCGCCGCGGCGACCGGCATCTATGACATCCGCGGCGCCGGCGCCAAGCGCAAGCTGCCGCATTTCGACGACCTGCTGGTGCTCGGCGCCTCGATCTCGCGCTATCCGCTCGAAGGCTATCGCGAGCGCTGCGACACCGGTGTGGTGCTGGGTTCGCGCTATGCAAAAAAGCCGATCGAGCTGAAAATCCCGATCACCATCGCCGGCATGAGTTTCGGATCGCTGTCCGGCCCGGCCAAGGAAGCGCTCGGCCGCGGCGCGACGCTGTCGGGCACCTCGACGACCACCGGCGACGGCGGCATGACCGAGGAAGAGCGCGGCCATTCCAAGACGCTGGTCTACCAGTATCTGCCATCGCGCTACGGCATGAACCCGCGCGACTTGCGCCGGGCGGATGCTATCGAGATCGTCGTCGGCCAGGGCGCCAAGCCCGGCGGCGGCGGCATGCTGCTTGGCCAGAAGATCTCCGACCGCGTCGCCGAAATGCGCACGCTGCCGAAGGGTATCGACCAGCGCTCGGCCTCACGCCATCCCGACTGGACCGGGCCCGACGATCTCGAAATCAAGATCCTGGAACTGCGCGAAATCACCGACTGGGAAAAGCCGATCTACGTCAAGGTCGGCGGCGCGCGGCCCTATTACGACACAGCCCTTGCGGTTAAGTCAGGCGCAGACGTCGTCGTGATCGACGGCATGCAGGGCGGCACCGCCGCCACCCAGGAAGTGTTCATCGAGAATGTCGGCCAGCCGACGCTTGCCTGCATCAGGCCGGCGGTGCAGGCGCTGCAGGATCTCGGCATGCACCGCAAGGTGCAGCTGATCGTCTCCGGCGGCATTCGCAACGGCGCCGATGTCGCCAAGGCGCTGGCGCTCGGCGTCGACGCGGTGTCGATCGGCACGGCAGCCCTTGTCGCGCTGGGTGACAACGACCCGCGCTGGGAGGCGGACTACAACGAGCTCGGCACCACCGCCGGCGCCTATGATGACTGGCATGAGGGACGCGATCCGGCCGGCATCACCACGCAGGACCCCGATCTAATGAAACGGGTCGATCCGATAGCGGCCGGGCGACGGCTGGCGAATTACCTGAAGGTGATGACGCTAGAGGCGCAGACGATCGCGCGGGCCTGTGGCAAAAACAGCCTGCACAATCTCGAGCCCGAGGATCTCGTCGCGCTGACGATCGAAGCCGCCGCCATGGCCGGCGTGCCGCTGGCCGGGACCAACTGGATACCGGGGAAGAACGGCTTCTAAGATACAAGATATCAAACCACCAAGAATGCCATAAGCGAGGAACTATAATGGGGAACGATCTCGCCGCCTTTGCCAAAGAGAACGGCGTAAAATATTTCATGATTTCCTATACCGACCTGTTCGGTGGGCAGCGCGCCAAGCTGGTGCCGGCGCAAGCCATCGCCGACATGCAGAAGGACGGTGCCGGCTTTGCCGGCTTTGCCACCTGGCTCGACCTGACGCCGGCGCATCCAGACATGCTGGCGGTGCCGGATCCGGTTTCGGTCATCCAGCTGCCGTGGAAACCGGAAGTCGCCTGGATTGCCGCCAATTGCATCATGGACGAGAAATCGGTCGAGCAAGCGCCGCGCAACACGCTGATGCGGGTGATTGACGAGGCGGCGCGCGACGGTATGCACGTCAAGACCGGCGTCGAGGCCGAGTTCTTCCTGATCTCGCCGGACGGCAAGACGATTTCCGACGAATACGACACGGCCTCAAAGCCGTGCTACGACCAGCAGGCGGTGATGCGCCGCTACGATGTCATCGCCGAGATCTGCGATCACATGCTGGCACTCGGCTGGGGCCCCTACCAGAACGATCATGAGGACGCCAACGGTCAGTTCGAGATGAACTGGGCCTTCGACGATGCGCTGGCGACCGCCGACAAGCATTCCTTCTTCAAGTTCATGGTCAAGTCCGTTGCCGAAAAGCACGGCCTGCGCGCCACCTTCATGCCAAAACCGTTTCCCGGCCTGACCGGCAATGGCTGCCATGCCCACATCTCGGTGTGGGACAAGGACGGCAAGACCAATGTCTTCGCCGACAACGCCATGGAGCTCGGCCTGTCGGCGAAGGGCAAGAATTTTCTCGGCGGCATCATGAAACATGCCTCCGCACTTGCCGCAATCACCAACCCGACGGTCAATTCCTACAAGCGCATCAATGCGCCGCGCACCATTTCGGGCGCTACCTGGGCGCCGAACTCGGTGACCTGGACCGGCAACAACCGCACCCACATGGTGCGCGTGCCCGGCCCCGGCCGTTTCGAGCTGCGCCTGCCCGACGGCGCGGCAAACCCTTATCTGCTGCAGGCCGTCATCATCGCCGCCGGCCTCGACGGCATCCGCTCGAAGGCCGATCCGGGCAAGCGCTACGACATCGACATGTACCAGTTCGGCCATACAGTGGAGGGTGCGCCGAAGCTGCCGCTCAATCTGCTCGATGCGCTGCGCGAATTCGACAACGACAAATCGCTCAAGGCGGCGCTGGGTGAGGAATTCTCGTCGGCTTATCTAAAGCTCAAGCACCAGGAATGGAATTCCTATGCTTCCCACTTCACCCAGTGGGAGCGTGACCACACGCTGGATATCTAGAGCATCGGACCGAAAAGTGTGAACCGGCTTTCGGACAAATCCGATGCGTCAAGAAAGGTCCTGCGTGGCGCGAGCGACCTCGGAATAGATTTATGAAGTACTCGATCTTTTCCCTCGCCCGCGCCGCGTTTTCCGGCCACAAGACCTGGCAGCGCACCTGGCGCGACGCCAGCCCGAAGGATCACTACGACGTGGTGATCATCGGCGGTGGTGGCCACGGCTTGGCGACGGCGTGGTTCCTGGCCGGCGAATACGGCATCAGGAACGTCGCCGTGCTGGAAAAAGGCTGGATCGGCTCCGGCAATGCCGGCCGCAACACCACCATCATTCGCTCCAATTACGGGCTGCCCGGCAACACCGGCTTCTACGAGCTGTCGATGAAGCTGTGGGAGCGAATGGAGCAGGACCTCAACTACAACACGATGGTCAGCCAGCGCGGGGTCATCAACCTCTACCATTCCGATGCGCAGCGCGACGCATATGCGCGGCGCGGCAACACGATGCGCATCAACGGCATCGATGCCGCACTGCTCGACCTCTCGGCGGTCAAGAAGATGATGCCGTTCCTGAACTTCGACAATGCACGCTTTCCCGTGCAAGGCGGCCTCTTGCAGCGGCGTGGCGGCACGGCACGCCACGACGCCGTGGTCTGGGGCTACGCCCATGCGGCAAGCGCGCTCGGCGTCGACATTATCCAGAATTGCGAGGTGTCGGGCTTCGTGCGCGATGCCAACGGCAAGGTGACCGGGGTCGAAACATCGCGCGGCAAGATCAGCGCCGGCAAGGTCGGCATGGCCGTCGCCGGCAGTTCGTCGCGCGTCGCGGCGATGGCTGGACTGCGCCTGCCGATCGAGAGCCATGTGCTGCAGGCCTTCGTCTCCGAGGCGATCAAGCCGCTGATCCCCAACGTCATGACCTTCGGCGCCGGCCATTTCTATGTCAGCCAGTCCGACAAGGGCGGGCTGGTCTTCGGCGGCGACATAGACGGCTACAATTCCTATGCCCAGCGCGGCAACATGTCGGTCATGGAAGACGTCTGCGAGGGCGGCATGGCGCTGATGCCGATGATCGGCCGCGTGCGCCTGTTGCGCCAATGGGGCGGCATCATGGACATGTCGATGGACGGTTCGCCGATCATCGACAAGACGCCGGTGGACGGGCTCTATCTCAATGCCGGCTGGTGCTATGGCGGCTTCAAGGCGACGCCCGGCTCCGGCCTTGTCTTTGCCCATCTTCTGGCCCGCGACGAACTGCACAAGGAGGCGGCGCGGTTCCGCCTCGACCGGTTCCGGCGGGGTGCTGTGATCGATGAAAAGGGCGTCGGCGCCCAACCGAACCTGCACTGAGGACGGCCCAAAAGCATGCGTATTGTCTGTCCCTTCTGCGGCGAACGCGAACTCGGCGAGTTCACCTATCTCGGCGACGCCAAGCCGGCGCGTCCGGCAGCCGGCGCCTCGGAAGACGACGTGTTCGACTATGTCTATCTACGCGACAACATTGCCGGTGCGATGAGCGAACATTGGTACCATGCTGGCGGCTGCCGGGCCTGGCTGAAGGTCACCCGCAACACGCTGACGCATGAGATTTCCTCGGTCGAGCCGGCGGCGGGTGTTGGTGCCGCTAAGGTTGGCGCCTGATGGTCAGTCACGCGCAGTCGCACCGGCTGGAGAGCGGCGGTCTCATCGACCGCTCGGCGCCGCTGAATTTTCGCTTCGACGGCAAAACCTTTGCCGGCTTCCAGGGCGACACGCTGGCCTCGGCGCTGATCGCCAACGGCGTCAAGCTGGTCGGCCGCTCGTTCAAATACCACCGGCCGCGCGGCATCCTGACATCAGGCTCGGAAGAGCCCAACGCACTGGTCGAACTGCGGACGGGCGCGCGGCGCGAGCCGAACACCAAGGCGACCACGACAGAACTTTATGACGGGCTGGAAGCGGCCAGCCAGAACCGCTGGCCGTCGCTGCGCCACGATCTGATGGCAGTGAACCAACTGTTCTCGCCGATCTTCGTCGCCGGCTTCTACTACAAGACCTTCATGTGGCCGGCGAAATTCTGGGAAGCAATCTACGAGCCGGCGATCCGCCGCGCCGCAGGTCTCGGACGCGCAGCTGGCGTCGCCGATCCCGACCATTACGACAAGGCTTGGGCGTATTGCGACGTGCTGATCGCCGGCTCCGGCCCGGCCGGGCTGGGGGCAGCACTCGCCGCCGGCCGATCTGGTGCCCGCGTCATCCTGTGCGAGGAAGATTTTGCGCTCGGCGGCCGCCTGCTTGCCGACGGCGGCACGATCGACGGGATGCCGGCGGCGGAATGGATTTCGGGCACCCTGGCCGAACTCGCCACGCTGCCCGACGTCGGCATCATGAGCCGCACGACGCTGTTCGGCGTCTATGATGGCGGCACTTATGGCGCGATCGAACGGGTCAACGACCATCTGCCCTCGCCGCCGGAGCATCAGGTGCGCCAGCGACTGTGGCGGATCGTAGCCAAACGCTGTGTCGTTGCCGCCGGCGCCATCGAACGGCCGATCGTCTTTGCCGGCAACGACACGCCCGGCGTGATGATGGCTTCGGCGGTGCGGACCTATGTCGCGCGCTATGCGGCGACCCCTACAAGGCGGATCGCGCTGTTCACCAACAATGAGGATGGCTGGCGCACGGTCGAGACGGCACTTGGCGCCGGATTGCAGATCGCGGCGGTCGTCGACGCACGGCCGGACGTGTCTGCCGCGCATCGCGCGCTTGCCGGCAAAACCGGCTTTCCCGTGCTGAACGGTTCCGTCAGCGGGGTGGACGGCGGCAAGGACGGCGTTCGGAAAATCTTGGTGGCGCTCGCCGGCGGCGCACGCGCTGAGGTCGAAGCCGACGGGCTTGCCGTTTCCGGCGGCTGGAACCCGGCGGTCGGGCTGACGTCCTATCATCGCGGCCGGCCGAAATGGCAGGACGATATATCGGCCTTCGTGCCGGACGGCGCGCCTCCGGGTATGGTGGCCGCCGGTGCCGCCAACGGCGCCTTCGGCCTCGGCGCCTGCTTGCGACAGGGATTCGCCGCCGGTGCGGCAGCGGCACAGAGCGCCGGACACAACGGCAATACCGGCACGCCGCCAGTCGCCGACGACGAGGCTTTTTTGCTGACCCCGCTCTGGCATGTCGCCGGCAAAGGGAAAGCCTTTGTCGACTACCAGCATGACGTCACCGCGTCGGACATCGAACTGGCGCAGCGCGAAGGCTTTGAATCGGTCGAGCATCTCAAGCGCTATACGACGCTCGGCATGGCCACCGACCAGGGCAAGACCTCGAACGTCGCCGGCCTCGCCATCATGGCGGCGGTATCTGGCAAATCCATTCCCGAAACCGGCACGACGATCTATCGTCCGCCCTATCTGCCGGTCGCCATCGGCGCGTTTGCCGGCCATCATCGCGACGAGAACTTCCATGCGACAAGGCTGACGCCGTCGCATCACTGGGCAGCCGAACAGGGCGCGGTGTTCGTCGACACCGGCCTGTGGAAGCGCGCGCAATGGTATCCGCGCGCCGGCGAGAAGGACTGGCTGGAATCGGTCACGCGCGAGGTCAAGGCGGTGCGCTCTGGCGTCGGCTTCTGCGACGTCTCGACGCTTGGCAAGATCGACGTACACGGACCGGATGCCGGCGCCTTCCTCGACCGCGTCTACATCAACACCTTCTCCAATCTTGCTGTGGGAAAAGCCCGCTATGGGCTGATGCTGCGCGAGGACGGCATGGTCTATGACGACGGTACCACGTCGCGGCTGGCCGAGGATCACTATTTCCTGACCACCACTACCGCCAAGGCCGGGCCAGTGATGCAGCATCTCGAATTCTGCCGGCAGGTGCTGTTTCCTGAGCTCGACGTGCAACTGACGTCGGTCTCCGACCAGTGGGCGCAATTCTCGGTGGCCGGGCCGAGCGCGCGGGCGTTGCTGAAACAACTCGTTGAGGAATCCGAGGACCTCTCGAACGAGGGGTTTCCATTCATGGGCGCGCGGCAAGTCGCGCTTCGCGGCGGCATCAGGGCGCGGCTGTTCCGAATTTCGTTCTCCGGCGAGATGGCGTTCGAGATCTCCGTTCCGGCCCGCTTCGGCAACGCGCTGGTGCGCAACCTGATGCTAGCCGGCAAACAATTCGGCGCCACACCCTACGGCACCGAGGCGCTCGGCGTCATGCGCATCGAAAAGGGCCATGTCGCCGGACCGGAACTGAACGGCACGACGACGGCCGCCGACCTCGGCTTGGCCAAGATGATGTCGACCAAGAAGGATTTTATCGGCCGCGTCATGGCCGGGCGCGAGGCGCTGGCGGCAGCGGATCGGCAGGTCGTGGTCGGTATCAAGCCGACCGACAAGACGCGCCGCCTGCGCTCCGGCGCACATGTCATTCCGAAGGGCGAGATACCGGGTTCCGCCAACGACCAGGGCTATGTCACGTCGGTCTGCTTCTCGCCGACGCTCGACCAGTGGATCGGCCTAGCGCTTGTCGAGCGCGGCCGCGAGCGCATCGGCGAGATCGTCCATGCGCACGATCCGCTGCGCGGCGAGAGCTACGATGTCGAGCTGTGCAATCCCGTCTTCTACGATCCGGATGGAGGGCGCCAGCGTGGCTGAGTTTTCGTGGCTTTCTCGCAGTCCGCTGGAGCACGCACTTGTCGTGGGCGCCCATGGCGCGCGCGACGTCGCGTCGGGCATTTCGCTCACCGAAGTTCGCAATTTCAACCTGATCCAGATCATGGCGCGGCGCGGCAAAGGGGCGGAACTGGCAAGCGCCGCCACAGCCCGTTTCGGCGTGGCGGCTCCGGCTGTGCCGAAGGCGGTCAGCGCTTCGGATGTGACGCTCATCTGGTCGGGACCGGATCAGTTCCTCGTCCTGTCCAAGAGCGGCAAGCACGCGATGGACATTTTGAGCCATGCGTTTTCGCAGTCCGCCTCGCTGTCCGACCAGTCGCATGCGCGCGCCCTGATCAGCGTCGCGGGAGCCAAGGCGCGCACCATGCTGGCGAAATTGTCGTCGATCGATTTGCACCCGACGGCGTTTCCGATCGGCGCCGCTGCCGCGACGTCGATCGACCATACCAGCGTCAATTTCTGGCGCGGCAATGACCGGCCGGACGGGCAGCCGGTGTTCAATGTACTGGTGCTTGCAAGTTTCGCGGAAAGCCTGTGGCGCACGATGCTCGACGCCGCCGCAGAGTATGGCGTCGACATCGGGCTTTCTGAGGAATTGGGGTAGCGGTTGCTTCCCCTTCTCCCCTTGTGGGAGAAGGTGGATTGGCGCGTAGCGCCAAGACGGTTGAGGGGTGTTGGATGGAGTGCGGCCGATGCCAAGCTGGAGCACCCCTCATCCGACCGAGCTGCGCTCGGCCACCTTCTCCCACAAGGGGAGAAGGGAGAGCCGCGCCTAGTCGCTCCGGCTTGCCAAAACTCCAAGCACTGCTATTCTTGCCGCTAAAATAATTTCACGTACAGGCAAACTTGAAACTGGGGTTGAGATGAGCCAGTCGCCCTACCCCGCCGTCGCCGCCGGACCGCCCCGGCCGAGCCTGATCCTGCGGCCCGGCCAGATCGCGCTGCCGGCTGGCATGGAGCGCTATTTCGTTCACGGCAATGGCGCGGTGCTTATCGACGTCGAGGCCGGCGACACGATCAGCGTGCACAATGTCGAAGGCGGGCAAGCCTGCGAGCTTTTGGCATGGGACAAAAGCGGCGCGACCGACGCCGACATTTTCAGCGAGAAATCGAACAGCAATGCCGCCGGCATCAAGGCGCTGCTGGCGGATGGCGACGACAGCCTCGCTTCCTTGCGCCGGGGGCTGGAGCGACGCCAGGTGCAACTCGATCAACCAAAGGCGGTTCGTGTCTTCGGTGGCGCCACTCCGGCCGGCACCGAACAAAGTTTTGCTGTCGTCCGCAACGGCTCGATGCTCATTGCCGCACCGGGAGGGCCGATGCTCGTCAATGGCCACGACACGGCTACGCCGCTCAGCGTCATCGTCCGGCGCGCGACGATCCGTCCGGCGGCGAAGTCCAGGCTTGGCGACCCGCTCGCCGACCCGGTGCTCGACCTGCGTGTCCATTCGGCGACCGCGGAATCCTACTTCGTCAAAGCCGGCGACTATCTGCAGATCATCGATGTCGACGGGCGCCAATGCACCGACTTCCAGTGTTTTTCGGCGCGCAAGCTCGACAAGGGACGCGACCACCCGCTCGACGTGACGACGACCCGCACGCTGATGGGCTCTAACTATCCGATGCCCGGCCTGCACTCGAAATATTACGACCAGGACATGGAGCCGCTGGTCGAGGTGGTGCAGGACACATGCGGCCGGCACGACGCCTTCGCGCTCGCCTGCGCCGCCAAATATTACGACGACATCGGCTATCCCGGTCATCCCAACTGCTCGGAGAATTTCAACCGGGCGCTTGCCGACAAGGGAGTGAACCCCCGCGCCGGCTGGATGGCGATCAATTTCTTCTTCAACACGGCGATCGACGCGCATGGCGTCATGGTTTCCGACGAGCCATGGTCGCGGCCTGGCGACTATGTGCTGCTGCGCGCGCTTACCGACATCGTCTGCGTCTCGTCGGCCTGTCCCGACGACACAACGCCGGCCAATGGCTGGAACCTGACCGACATCCATGTGCGGACCTATTCCGGTCAGCACAAATTCTCGCGAGCGATCGCCAGACGCATGACGCCCGATTCGGAACCGAAAATGACCCGCGAGACATCATTTCATTCGAGCTTTGCCAAGCACACCCGCAACTTCGTCGAGTACAGGGGGTATTGGCTGGCCAATTCCTTCGCCAAAGCGGGTCCGATCGACGAATACTGGGCCTGCCGGCAGGCCGCCGTGATCATGGACCTGTCGCCGCTGCGCAAATTCGAGGTCACCGGCCCGGATTCCGAAGCGCTGCTGCAATACACGCTGACCCGCGACATCAAGAAACTCGGCGTCGGCCAGGTTGTCTATTCGGCCATCTGCTACGAGCATGGCGGAATGATCGACGACGGCACGCTGCTCAGGCTCGGCAAGGACAATTTCCGCTGGGTCGGCGGCGACGATCTTTCCGGCGAATGGCTGCGCGACACCGCGACGAGCCTCGGCCTCAACGTGCTGGTGCGCTCGTCGACCGACCAGATGCACAATGTCGCCGTGCAAGGACCGAAGAGCCGCGACATCCTTAAAGAAATCATCTGGACCTCGCCGTTGCAGCCGTCGATCGAGGAACTCGAATGGTTCCGATTCGCCGTCGCCCGCATCGGCGGCGGCAACGGCATTCCCGTCGTCGTTTCGCGCACCGGCTACACCGGCGAACTCGGCTACGAGATCTGGTGCCATCCGCGCGACGCCGAAAGGGTGTTCGACGCCATCTGGGAGGCCGGCCAGCCGCATGGCTTGAAGCCGATGGGGCTGCAGGCGCTCGACATGGTGCGCATCGAGGCCGGGCTGATCTTTGCCGGCTATGAATTTTCCGACCAGACCGATCCGTTTGAGGCCGGCATCGGCTTCACCGTGCCGCTGAAGACCAAGGCCGACGATTTCATCGGGCGCGAGGCGCTGATCCGGCGCAAGGAAAACCCGCAGAGGAAGCTGGTCGGCCTCGACATCGACGCCAATGTCGCGGTCGGCCATGGCGATTGCATCCATGTCGGCCGCGCCCAGATCGGCGAAATCACTTCGAGCATGCGTTCGCCGGTGCTGAACAAGACCATCGCGCTGGCCAGGCTCGACGTCACCCATTCCGCGATCGGCACCGAGGTCGAGATCGGCAAGCTCGACGGCCACAGCAAGCGGCTGCCGGCGCGCGTCGTGCCCTTCGCCCACTACGATCCGCAAAAGACCAGACCGCGCTCCTGACGGCGGTTCAAGGATCGCGAATGGCGCAAGTCATCCCTGTGCAAAGTCGATTCCTCCTCTGAAATCACCTGGCGGCGCGTGCCGCCGGCGCGTGTTCCGCACCTGCGATGTGCACAGCTTCACAAAACGCTTGACGTGAAAGCGTGACGGATCAATCTTCACTAGCAAGAAAAAAATACTACTGAGCGGAAAAGCCTGAGGTCGTTCAACGCGTGCGCCGGTGACGCATCGCGAGGTCTCGGCCGTCGCCGATGGGGAACATCAAAAATGGGGAATCCACGTATATGAGCACGATAGTCTCTGCCCTGGTGCCGCCTGCCGAAGGGCAGCTGCACCGCAATATCGATTGGCGCGGCGCCTTCTGGGTGGCAAGCGGCGTTCCCGCTCTTGTCCTGTTTTCGATCGGCGGCATTGCCGGCACGACCGGCAAACTGGCGTTCCTGATCTGGACGGTGTCCATGATCATGGGCTTCCTGCAATCCTTCACCTATGCCGAAATCGCCGGCCTGTTCCCGAACAAATCCGGCGGCGCCTCGATCTACGGCGCCACCGCCTGGCTGCGTTATTCCAAGTTCATCGCGCCGCTGTCGGTGTGGTGCAACTGGTTCGCCTGGTCGCCGGTGCTGTCGCTCGGCTGCTCGATCGCCGCCGCCTACATCCTCAACGCGCTGGCGCCGGTGCCGCTGTTTACCGACACCTCGCCGGAAGTCGTCGCCTATATAGCGGCTAATGCTGGGGCGGGTGCCGCCGATGCCATCGCGGCGGTGAGCGCCGCCGCCACACCGGCGATCCGCAACTGGACGCTCTACGGTCACACGCTGGGTCCGGTCTCCTTCACCTTCAACGCCACCTTCTTCATCGGCGCCGTGCTGATGCTGATCATCTTCTCCATCCAGCATCGCGGCATCCTGGGCACGGCCAACGTGCAGAAATATATCGGCCTGCTCGTCATCATTCCGATGCTGATCGTCGGCGTCGTGCCGATCGTCACCGGCCAGATCGACTGGGCGAACTTTTCGCCGCTGGTGCCGCTGGCGGCCGCCTATGCGCCCGAGCCAGGTGCCTGGAACATTGCCGGCTGGACGCTCGTTCTCGGCGGCATGTTCATCGCCGCCTGGTCGACCTACGGCTTCGAGACCGCCGTCTGCTACACGTCCGAGTTCAAGAACCCCGGCACCGACACCTTCACGGCGATCTTCTATTCCGGCCTGCTGTGCATGCTGCTGTTCATCCTGGTGCCGTTCACCTTCCAGGGCGTGCTCGGCTTGAACGGCATGCTGGCGACCCCGATAGTCGACGGCTCCGGTGTTGCCGATGCCCTGGCCGGGATGGTAGGCGGCGGACAGCTGATCCATAGCCTTCTGGTGATGCTGATGATCCTGGCCCTGGTGCTGTGCATCATGACAGCGATGGCGGGGTCCTCGCGCACGCTCTATCAGGGCTCGGTCGACGGCTGGCTGCCGCGCTATCTCAGCCACGTCAACGAGCATGGCGCCCCGACCCGCGCCATGTGGACCGACCTGATCTTCAACCTGGCCGTGCTGGCCATCGCTTCGGCAGATGCAACCAGCTTCTTCTTCATCCTCGCCGTGTCGAATTGCGGCTACATCATCTTCAACTTCCTCAACCTCAATGCCGGCTGGATCCACCGCATCGACAACGGCCATATCGCGCGGCCGTGGAAGGCACCGAGCTGGTTGCTCGGCCTCGGCGCCATCCTTGCCTATGTCAACATGATCTTCATGGGCGCCGGTGCAAAGGTCTGGAACCCGATGGCGCTGTGGGCAGGACTGATCACCGCTGCCCTCATCATCCCGGTGTTCTGCTTCCGCCATTACATCCAGGACAAGGGCAAATTCCCCGACCACATGCTGGCTGATCTCGGCATGACCTCATCCGATCTCGCCGTCAGAAAGGCGGGCATCCTGCCCTACCTGACGCTGATCGCCGGCGTCGTGGTGATGCTGCTTGCCAACTGGCTGTTCGTCATCTGACATCAGCCTCAAGTGATCGAGCGCGCGATGCGCGCTCGATCCCTTGCACGTTTGTTCTTGCTTTGTGCCAGCAGTTATGCTAGTGATTTGGCTGTCGTGCCGATTGGCAGCGATGACCCGCCGCCGAGGCGGGTTTTTCGTTTCAGGGCCTAAAGCGCGTCGCGTTTGACCGGCCTCATGCGACGCGCATTAGGTTGTTTTTTATGCATCTCGCAAAACCGCTGCACACTTTTGCGCGACATGCATTATTCGGCGGATCGCTCAATCGATCTTGATGAACACGCCCTTGGTGTTGAGATACTCGTCGAGGTGCTCGGCACCGCCCTCGCGGCCGTAGCCGCTCATCTTGTAGCCGCCGAAAGGCACGGCCGGATCTATAGCGTGATAGGTGTTCACCCAGACCGAGCCGGCACGGATTTTCCTGGAAAGCTGGTGGGCGGTGGCGAGATTTTGGGTGAAGACCCCCGCGGCAAGACCGTAGGGCGTGTTGTTGGCTCGCTCGACCGCCTCGTCGAGCGTATCGAACGGCAATGCCGAGATGACCGGCCCGAAGATTTCCTCGCGCGCGATCTTCATGTCGTCCGAAACGCCGGCAAAGACGGTCGGCGCGACGAAATTGCCGGCGGCCAGTTCCCCCTCCATTAGGCGCGTGCCGCCGGTGACGAGGGTCGCGCCCTCCGCCGTGCCGGCTTCGAGATATAAGGAGACCCGCTGCAGCTGCTTTTCGGAGACGAGCGGACCAATTTCGGTCGCCGGGTCGATGCCGTCGCCGATCCTGAGACTTTTGGCATAGGCCGCCAGCCGTTCGACGAACTCGTCATAGATGGAGCGTTCGACGAACAGGCGCGAGCCGGCGATGCAGATCTGGCCGGAATTGGCGAACACCGACATCGCAGCGACCGGCACCGCTTTGTCGAGATCGGCGTCGGCGCAAACGATGACCGGCGACTTGCCGCCGAGCTCCAGCGAGACGCGCTTGAGGTTGCCGCCCGACGCCCGGACGATCGACTGGCCGGTTGCCGTCGAGCCGGTGAAGACGATCTTGTCGACGCCCATATGCTCGGCAAGTGCCGCGCCTGCCTCGGCGCCGGTGCCCGTCACGATGTTGACGACGCCTGGCGGAACGCCGGCCTCGTTGATGATGTCGGCGATCAGAAGCGGCGTCAGCGGCGCCTCTTCCGAAGGTTTCAGCACCACCGTGCAGCCGGTGGCCAGCGCCGGCCCGATCTTCCAGATCGAAGCGGCCGTCGGTGCGTTCCAGGGGATGATGGCGCCGACGACGCCGACCGGCTCCTTGCGCGTGAGGGAGACGATTTCGCCCGGCAGCGAGTTCTCGATCGTCTCGCCATGCAGGGAGGTCGCCATGCCGGCGTAATAGCGCAGCATGCCGATCACGCGGTTGCGGTTGGCGCGGGTGCGCACGATCGGCATGCCCATGTCGGTCGTGTCCGAGCGGCTGATCTCCTCCCAGTGCTTTTCGAAGAGGTCGGCGATCCTGAGCAGCAGCACCTGTCGCTCATAGGGCTTGTACCGGCTCCACGGCCCGTCGAAGGCCCTGCGCGCCGCGGCCACTGCCAGCTCGACATCCTGGCGGTCGCCGCGCGGCACCGTGGCAATGACCGCGCTGGTGGCCGGATTGCGAGTCTCCATGGTGCGGAACGAGCGGGCGTCGACCCAGGCGCCATCGACGAACATCTGGCGGTGGCGTCCGTCGATCGGCTGGCGCAGCGCCGCCGGTATCTGAGCTACGGTCATGACTGTCCTCCTCCAGCGCTCCTGCCGGTGGGCGGATTTAATCCTTGGACGTCACATCTGCCAACAGCTCTATTCGGCGGCCAGAGCCAGTCGCGGCCTGTCGTCGTTTTGTGCCAGCTCCGCCTCGGCCGCCTGCTCCGCATCTTCGGCCTTCTTGCGCTCCCTGCCGAAGAACAAGGCATAGCCTGCCGGAAGGACGAGGATGGTGAGCACCGTGGCGACGAGGATGCCGCCCATCATGGCATAGGCGAGGGGACCCCAGAAGACGCCGCGCGAGATCGGGATCAACGCCAGGACCGCCGTCAGCGCCGTCAACATGATCGGCCGGAAGCGGCGGACCGCCGAGCCGATGATGGCCTCGGAGCGTTCCATGCCGGCCGCGATATCCTGGTCGATCTGGTCGACCAGAATGATCGAGTTGCGCATGATGATGCCGAGCAGCGCGATCACGCCGAGGATGGCGACGAAACCGAAAGGCGCGCCACTGATCAAAAGTGCCGCCGCTGCACCGATGATGCCGAGCGGACCGGTCGCCAGCACCAGCATCGCCTTGCCGAAATGCTGCAGCTGGATCATCAGCAGCACGACGATGACGGCCAGCATGATTGGAGCTTTCGCTGCAATCGAGGCCTGGCTTTCGGCCGAATCCTCGGCGCCGCCCTGGATCTCGATGTTGTAGCCGGGTGCCAGGCCGTCGCGCAGGCCCTGCATCTCGCTGTACATCTTCATGACGACATCGTTCGACTGCACGCCATCCGGCAACGTGGCACGCACGCTGATGGTTGGCAGGCGGTCGCGCCGCCACTCGACGCCTTGCTCCAGCACCGGGACGACCTTGGCGACCTGCGACAAAGGCACGAAGCCACCGAAATCCGTCGGGACAGAGACGGAGTCGACCGCCGACAGCAGGTGACGGCTTGCTTCCGGTTCGCGGGCGACGATCGAAACGGTCTCCTCGCCGTCGCGGAAATCATCGAGCGGCGCGCCCGACATGGTCGCCTGCAGTATCTGGCGGATGCGCTGCGAGGTGACGCCGAGCGCACGGGCGCGATCCTGATCGATCACCAGTTTCATCTCGGGCACCGGCTCCAGCCAGTCGTCGTGGACGGCGCCGAGCAGCGGATTTGCCTGGAACTTTGCCTTCACCTCGTCGGCGATGCGGCGCACCTCCTGGCGATCCGGACCCATGACGCGCATCTGCACCGGCCAGCCCGTGGGCGGCCCGAGGAACAGGCGGTCGACCTTGGCGCGGACCGACGGGAAATCCTCGGCCAGAATGGTGCGCAGCTTGACGATGAGCCGCTCGCGGGCCGGTTCGTCATTGGCCATCACCAGAAGCTGGGCGAAGTTCGGATTGCGAAGCTGCTGGTCGAGCGGCAGGAAGAAGCGCGGCGCGCCCTCGCCGATATAGGTGGCGATGAAGCGCTTGTCCTTGTCGCCCATCATCCTGGTTTCGAGCGCCTTCGCCTGCGTCTCGACTTCCTTGATGCTGGTGCCCTCCGGCAGCCAGAGGTCGACAAGAATTTCCGGACGCGACGACTGCGGGAAAAAATTCTGCGGGATGAACTGGAACGCCCACAGGCTGGTGGCGAAGGTCACCAGCGTCACGACCAGCACGATGATGCGATGGCGCACCGACCAGCCGACGGTGGCGCGGAGCCGGCGATAGAAGCGCGTGTCGAAGACATCGTGATGCTTGCCGGCGTGTTTTCGCTGCTTGAGGATCATGTGACCGAGCCACGGCGTGAAATAGACCGCCACGAACCAGGACACGACCAGCGCGATGCCGACGACGTAGAACAGCGTGCGCACATACTCGCCGGCCGTCGAGGCCGCGAAGCCGACCGGGATAAAGCCGGCGGTGGTGATCAGGGTACCGCTCAGCATCGGGAAGGCCGTCGAGGTATAGGCGAAGCTCGCCGCCTCGATCTTGACCAGTCCTTCCTCGAGCTTGCGCTCCATCATTTCGACGACGATCATCGCGTCGTCGACGAGCAGGCCGAGCGCGATGATCAGCGCGCCGAGCGAAATTCGCTGCAGATCGATGCCGATCTCGTACATGATGGCGAAGGTGGCGGCCAGTACAAGCGGAATGGTGATAGCGATCACCAGACCCGAACGCCAGCCGATCGTCAGGAATGAGACGACAAGCACGATCAGCAGCGCCTCGCCAAGCGCCTTCATGAACTCGCTTACCGCTTCCCGGACGACTTCCGGCTGGTCGGCGATCTGATCGACCGAAACGCCGTAAGGCAACGCCTCTTCGAAGCGGTGATAGGTCGCCTCGACGTCCTTGCCGACATCGGTGACGTTGAAGCCTTTGGCCATGACGACGCCGACCTGGACACTGTCGTGGCCGTTGAAGCGGTATTTGCGTTGATAGGGGTCTTCGAGACCCGTGGTCACGGTGGCGATGTCGCCGAGCCGCGTCACCTGGTTGCCGGCGCGCAGGCGAAGTTCGCGGATGTCGGCCGCCTCCGTCACGTTGCCTTCGACCGAGATGCGCACCGAACGCTGGCCGGTATCGACCGAGCCTGCCGGATCGACATTGTTCTGGCCCTTGATCGCGTTCTGCAGATCGGTGAGCGTCAGGCCACGCTCGGCAAGCACCTTGGACGAAACGTTGATATAGAGTTTTTCCGGCTGGTCGCCGATGATCACGGCCTTCTCGACGCCGGGCGTCGTCAGCAGCATGTCACGCGCCTGGATGGCTAGTTTCTTCAGCTCGGGATAGCTGTAGCCGTCGCCGCTGATCGAATGCAGGGTGATGAAAGTGTCGCCGAACTCATCGTTGAAGTAGGGCCCAAGCAGCCCCTGAGGCAGCTCATTGGCGATATCGCCGACCTTCTTGCGTACCTGGTAAAAGGCATCCGCGACCTGCGTGGGATTGGTGTCGCCTTCCACTTGCAAGGTGATGATGGCGCTGCCGGCGCGCGTGTAGGAACGGACGAAATCGAGATGCGGCGTTTCCTGCAGCTTGCGCTCGATCTTGTTGACGACCTGGTCCTCCATCTCCTGGATCGAGGCCCCCGGCCACACCGCCTGGACGACCATGACGCGGAAGGTGAAGTCCGGGTCTTCCTTCTGGCCCATTTGCATCAGGCCGAGCGCACCGGCAACAATGATCAGGCCGAACAGGAACCGCGCAATGCTCGGATGCCCGATTGCCCAGCGCGAAAGATTGAAGGGCCGCTTTTCATTGGTGTCGGTGGTCATAGCGCCAGTCCATTTGTCTGATCGTCAGCGCACGCACATGGCATGCCACGAACTTCTAATGCTGGCTTCCGGGCGGCGAGGCTTTCCGAGCGGAGAGACACTCATCGCTGTGGGGACGCGAGGATCGATGTGGGGGGTTACATCGACCTGCCGTCTCGACAATCGGGCACCTGCCGCCCGGAAACCATGAACCGCTTGACCTCGCGGCTTGCGCCGATGCGAGGAAAAGCCGTTTTATTCTAGCCGTCAGCGCACGCGCTTGGCGGCGTCGCCATTGTCGTCCGCCGATGCGGACTGCTGCACCGCTTCGCCGGTCAGCTTGACCTTCAGATTTTCGGTCATGAATTGCGTGCCCGCCGCAACGACGACGTCGCCGGGGTTCAATCCTTCGGCAACATGCACGCCGTCGGCGGTGAATTCGGCGACCTTGATCGGACGCGCATGGACGGTCTCGCCGTTGCGGTCCACGGTCCAGACGATCTGCTGGCCTTCCCTTTGCGCCAGCGCGCTCAACGGGATCGATACGCTCTGCGGGCTGTTGTTGGCAGCCGAAGCCTCGATATTCGCGGTCATGCCGAGAAGCACGCGCGGATCGTTGGGCAGGCTGACGCGGACGGCAAAGGTACGCGACTGCTGATCGGCGCTGCCGGCGACTTCACGGACCTTGCCGTCGAGCATCAGCGCATCGTCGGACCAGAAGCTTGCCTTGACGTCCTTGCCCGGCTTGAACTGGGCGATATCCATTTCCGGAACGGCGATCAGCACTTCCTTTTCGCCATCGACGGCAACGGTCACAACCGGCGTGCCGGGGCCGACCACCTGACCGACATCGGCGGTGACTGCCGTGACGATGCCGTTCCTGTCCGCCTTGAGGTCGGTGTAGAGGACCTGGTTCTTCGCCTGGTCAAGCGATGAGCGGGCGGAATTTCGGGTGGCGACCGCCTGATCATAGCTGAGCGTCGCCTGTTCGAGCTGTGATTTCGACGCAAAGTTCTTGGCAAACAACTGTTCGGCGCGACGGCGGGCAAGGCCTGTCGTCTCGACCTGCCGCTCGGCTGCCTCGAGGCTGGCCTCGGCGCTGTTGACCGAAAGGTCGTAGTCGGCGGGATCGATGCGGGCAAGAACATCGCCCGGCTTCACGCGCTGGCCGATGTCGACCAGGCGCTCGGTGATCTTGCCGTTGATGCGGAACCCGAGGTTCATTTCGGTGCGGGCGCGCACCGATCCGGAGTAGGAAAGCTCACGGGTGTCGTTCGCCTTGGCGATCTCGACGACCTTGACCGGCCGGACGATGTCCTTGACTTCCACTTTTTCTTGCGAGCAACCGGCGAGCCCAAGCGCCGCAACGACGACCAGAGCCGGACCAATGGACGGCAGCCTGTTCATGATGGATTTGGACAAAGGCACTTGCGTACTCCCGAACTGAAGATGGATTGTCGACATCGCCGCCCGACGGGCGGAAACGGTCATTTCTTCAAAGCCCTGATGGCAAACTCGATAAGCTCGTCCGGCATCGCCCGATTCTTCTTGGCAAGGCACTGGGCGACCATTTGCGGGTGACAGAGGGTGATGATAGCGGCGCCGAAACACCGTGAAGCGACTTCCGGGTCCTGGTCGGCAAACTCGCCGGTTGCGATTCCCTCGCGGATCACCTCCTCCACCAAGCCGCGGATCCTGTCGATATGCCTCTCGATAACATGCCAATCGCGTTCGATGGCCACGACCACCATTTCGTGCACCTTCTCCTGGTCGAGCATGGTGTCGCGGGTCCACTGATAATGCGTTTGCACGTAGCGGCGAAGCCTTTCGCTGGCCGTTCCGGGACTGTGGCAGGCGTCGTAGGTCAGTTGGTAGCAGGTAGCGAGCATACGGCCGCAAACGGCCTGGTGAATCTCAACCTTGGAGGCGAAGAAACGGTAGATGTTGGCCGTCGACATTCCGAGTTCACGCGCTATGTCGGCGACATTGGTCTTGCCGTAGCCGTAGTGGCGGAACAGCCGCTCTGCGCAATCGAGGATGCGCGCTACATTCTCCTGCCGGACCAGGTCAGCCGTCGTGTCGAGGGTGTCATGCATCATGTTTCATTGCTCATTACGAGTGACGAATTTTGAATTTCGTCACTCGTAATTCGAAATGGCCCGCCTGTCAACAGGCGATGTTACCTGTGTTGGGCGACAGGTGACATCTGCTGCCACAACCTAGGCGTGAACAGCGTTAACGAAGCCTGCTGCGTGCGCAGGCACCCCGCCGGTCCTCAAGACTCAATCCGGCACTCTGCGGCTCGGGTGATCGGCGCCTTATTTTATTCGAGACGTGCTCCGCAGCGCAGCAATGCGTTGTCATCCAAGCTGTGGAGATATGGCAAGCTGTGAAGGAGATATGGAATGACCGTGCTGCGCATCGTCGCGAATATCGCAACAGACAGCATTCCGGATGTTCGGAAGTTCTATACCGACTTGTTCGGGCTCGATGCCGTCATGGATCACGGGTGGCTCGTCACGCTGGCGTCCAGCGAAACCACCGTCCCCCAGATCAGCATCGCCAGCGAGGGCGGCTCAGGCACCCCGGTGCCGGATCTGTCGATCGAGGTCGACAATGTCGACGCGGTTTATCTTCGCGCGAACGAGATCGGTTGCAGAGTGGTCTATGATTTGACCGACGAACCGTGGGGGGTAAGACGCTTCTTCATTGCCGACCCGACCGGCAAGCTGCTCAACGTGCTCTCGCATCTTCGCTAGTCGCTGCACGCCGTAGCGGCTGGTGAAGCGAAACCCTGCCCGGATTTGTGCTCCGGCATGCGGCGGCCGAGATCATTGGTGACGCCGATGTAGATCGTGCCGCGCTGTCCGGCTCGCAGTCATGGTGGCATAGCCGGTCATGGTGGAAGGCTAGCTGGCGCTGTTGCGGATACAAGCGCCGTTCTGGGCCGTTGCATTCTTCGGCTGATGCAACGGCATGGATCCCAGGGTCTGCGCCGCGTCGCTTCGCTCCTTGCTCCGCCCTGGAATGACGAAGGCGCGGTGGCCTGTGGCCAATCGCCAGCGTCAGAGATAGCGGCTGGAAGCCGGCCGACAGCGACCGTCCGCAGTCGCTTTCAGGCCCAGTCGAAGAACCAAATCCTCTTGTGAAGAGGAGCTTAGTCGAAGGGTGCAAATCCGGTGGCGCGCAGGCAGCGAACCAGTGCCCGTCCCACAAGTTCGCAGGGTGGAGCCCCGCCATTTGGCGCGGGCTATGCGGATGACGTGGTTCGGCCACTCGCCTTCGACTTGGATCCGCTTAGGTAACGGTCCTGATCCACCTATCCCTTATCCATCTCCCTCAGCCGGAACTTCTGGATCTTGCCGGTTGAGGTCTTCGGGATTTCGGCGAAGATCACCGCTTTCGGCAGTTTGAAGCGGGCGAGCAGCGCGCGGCAGTGATCGATGATCTCGGCCTCGGTGGCCGTCCTGCCCGGCTTCAGCTCGACATAGGCGACCGGCACCTCGCCCCATTTGTCATCGGGCCTGGCGACGACGCCGCAGGAGGCGACGGCGCCGTGCTTGTAGAGCGCCTCCTCGACCTCGATCGAGGAGATGTTCTCGCCGCCGGAAATGATGATGTCCTTGGAGCGGTCCTTGAGCTGGATGTAGCCGTCGGGGTGCATGACGCCGAGGTCGCCCGAGTGGAACCAGCCGCCGGCGAAGGCCTCGTCGCTCGCCTTGCGGTTCTTCAGATAGCCCTTCATGACGATGTTGCCGCGGAACATGACCTCGCCGATCGTCTCGCCGTCGGCCGGCGTCTCCTCCATCGTCTTGGGGTCCATCACTGTCAGATCTTCAAGCGCGGCATAGCGCACGCCTTGCCTGGCCTTCCTGGCCGCCCTGAGGCCCTTCTCGAGCCCATCCCACTCGCCATGCCATTCGTTGACGACGGCCGGGCCATAGGTCTCGGTCAGGCCGTAGAGGTGGGTGACGGCAAAACCCGCGTCGGCCATGCCCGACAGCACGGCTTCCGGCGGCGGTGCCGCGGCGGTGCTGAAGGTGACCGTCTGCGGAAATTGCCGCTTGTCCTCGTCCTTGGCGTTGATCAGCACTGACATCACTACCGGCGCGCCGCACAGATGGGTGACGCCGTGGTCGGCGATGGCGTCGTAGATCGGCTTCGGCCGCACCCAGCGCAGGCAGACATGGGTGCCGGCCTGCACGGCCAGCGTCCATGGAAAGCACCAGCCATTACAGTGGAACATCGGCAGCGTCCACAGATAGACCGCGTGCTTGCCCATCCCGGCATGGATGGTGTTGGCGTAGGCCATCAGCGCCGCACCGCGATGATGGTAGACGACGCCCTTCGGATTGCCTGTTGTGCCGGAGGTGTAGTTGAGCGAGATCGCGTCCCATTCGTCGTCGGGCATCGACCAGGCGAAAACCTCGTCGCCGCCGGCGACGAAGTCCTCGTAGTCGAGCGTGCCGATCCGCTCGCCCTTGGGATAAGGGGCGTCAGTGGCGTATTCGGGATCGTCATAGTCGATGACCAGCGGTTTTACCTTAGCCAGCGCCAGCGCCTCGCTGACGACATTTGCGAATTCGCGATCGACGATCAGCACCTTGGTTTCGGCATGGTCGAGCTGGAAGGCGATGACCGCGGCATCGAGACGGGTGTTGAGCGAATGCAGCACCGCCTTGGTCATCGGCACGCCGAAATGCGCTTCCAGCATCGGCGGGGTGTTGGACAGCATGACGGTGACGGTGTCGCCCTTGCCGATGCCGCGCCTGGAGAGCGCCGAAGCAAGCTGCAGCGACCGCCGCCAGAAATCGCGATAGGTCGTGCGCTGGCGGCCATGGATGATCGCGACATGGTCGGGATAGGTCTTTGCCGCCCGCTCGAGATAGCTGAGCGGCGTCAGCGGCTGGTGGTTGGCTGGATTCCTGTCGAGATCCTGTTCGTAGGGATTGCCCATCCCGTCCTCCGCTAGCGCATGCCCCCCAAAATCGGAATCGATTGTTGGGACATGCGCAAGATCTAAAGTGTTACAGCGTCCTTTGCGCGTCCGAAAGGACGCGCGGCGCTGTAATGTCTGATCGACAACTTCTAACCACAGGCTTCCGGCCCGTCACCACCAACGATGCCACGATAGGGCTCGTTTGGCGCAATGATGATCTAGATAAAGTAAGCGAAAGGGCATCGTTTACCCTCGCTCGGTTTGACTTTTGTCGACAGCCGTGAATAATGTCAGCGAGGAGATGGCATGGCGATCCGACCGGCAGAACAGCTTATCCACAAGGCCGCCTGGCTCTACTATGCCCATGGCCTGCGCCAGGACCAGGTAGCCCGCCAGCTCAAGATTTCCCGAGCCTCGGTCGCCATGTATCTGCGCAAGGCGCGCGAGACCGGCATCGTCAACATCTCGACCTCGACTCAGCTTTTCACCGACGACGTCATGGCGCGCAAACTCGAAGACGCATTGAAGCTCGATGCCGTCTGGATCGTGCCGGAAAACGGCCATGTCGCCGATCCGTCGACCGACATCGCGGTGCTGGCGGCCAGCGTCTTTCTCGAACTGATCAAGAAGGGCGATCGCATCGGCGTCGCCTGGGGAAGGACCATCTATACGATCGCCGACATCATGTCCTATGCCGATCTGCAGGATGTCACGGTGGTGCAGCTCTGCGGAAATCTCGGAGCCCCCTATTCCTACCGACCCGACCAATGCACCATGGAAATCGCCCGCCGGCTCAATGCTAAGGGACTCAATTTCTATGCGCCGCTGGTGCTGACGACAGAGGAACTGGCGCGCGGCCTGCGCGCCGAGCCGGTGATCCGCGAGCAGTTGTCGGGCATCAGTGCATGCAATCTGGCGCTTTACTCGGTCGGCACCGTCGACGCCGACAGCCATGTCGTCAAGTGCGGCGCGCTGACTGCCAGCGAAATGGAGGCGCTGCGTCGTGCCGGGGCTGCCGGCGTCATTGCCGGTCAGATCATCGACGCGCAAGGCAAGGCGCTCGACTGCAGCTACAACAGGCGGATCATTTCCGCGGAGCTGTCATCGCTGCGCAAGATTGAAAAGCGTCTCGTGGTGGTGCAGGAGGACAGCAAGTTCGGGCCGCTGGTGGCGGCGATCGCGGGTGGGCTATGCACGCATCTGGTGGTCGGCGCCCGGATGGCGCGACGGCTTCTCGATCACGCCGGACCGGCAGCAGAAAAGGTCGCCTAGAGAACACAAGCCGCCGCGGAGGCATTGTCATCAAGGCGTCGCGGCATTCCTGTTCACAAACGAAGAGAAATCGGACGAAGCGAACATGAAGAACCTGTGGAATGACGGCGACGCAGAAAAGCTGGTTGCCGACTATGCAATGAAGGGTGTTGCCCGCGACCTGGCGCTGCGCGTCTACACGACCAGGCTTCTGGGCGGCGAACCGCGGCTTGTCCTGCATGGTGGCGGCAACACATCGTGCAAGACAAAGGCCACCGACCTCGTCGGCGACGAATGGGACGTGCTCTGCGTCAAGGGCAGCGGCTGGGACATGGGCGTCATCGAGCCGCAGGGCCTGCCGGCGGTCAAGCTCGGCGCGCTGCTCAAGGCGCGGTCGCTCAAAAAGCTTTCCGACGAAGACATGGTGGCGCTGCAGCGGGTGAACCTGATCGATCCGTCTTCGCCCAACCCTTCGGTCGAGACGCTGCTGCACGCCTTCCTGCCGCATAAATTCGTCGACCATACGCACTCGACCGCCATCCTGGCCATCGTCGACCAGGACGACAGCGAGGCGCTGAGCAAGAAGGTGTTCGGCAACAGGATGGGGTTCGTGCCCTACATCATGCCGGGCTTCGACCTGGCGAAGGCGGCTGCCGATGTCTTCGACGCCGACCCGACGGTCGAAGGCCTGATCCTCGACAAGCATGGCATTTTCACCTTCGGCGACGATGCCAAGCAGGCCTACGACCGGATGATCCATTATGTGAACGTCGCCGAGGATTTCATCGCCAGCCACGGCAAGCCACGCACCGAGAAAGCCGCCTTGCCGGCCAGGCTGGCGAAGCCTGCGGAGATTGCGCCGATGCTGCGCGGCGCAGTGGCGGTGGCGCGCGGCGAAGGCCGCTTCGACCGCATGATCAGCGATTTCCGCACCTCGGACGCGATCGTTGATTTCATCAATTCGGCAAAAATTGCCGACTATGCCGGGCGTGGCGTGTCGACACCCGACCTGTCGATCCGCATCAAGACCGGGCCGATGGCGCTGCCGGCGCCCGACGCGGACAAGATCGGCGACTACAAATCCGTCATTCGCCAGCATGTCGAAAAATTCGCCAAGGACTATCGCGCCTACTTCGAAACCAACGACGCGCTCGATGATGTGACGCGCACGATGCTAGACCAGATGCCGCGCCTGACGCTGGTGCCGGGGCTCGGCATGTTCGGTCATGGCCGCACGCTGAAGGATGCGAAGATCGCCTCCGACGTCGGTGAAATGTGGATCGAAGCGGTGCGCGGCGCCGAAGCAATCGGCGATTTCCATCCACTGTCCAAGGCCGACCTGTTCCCGCTTGAATACTGGTCGCTGGAACAGGCCAAGCTCGCCTCCAACAAGCCGAAGCCGCTGACCGGCCAGGTTGTGCTGGTCACCGGCGGCGCTGGTGCGATCGGTGCCGCCACGGCAAAACTGTTCGCCGACAACGGCGCTCATGCGGTCGTCGTCGATCTCGACGCGGCAAGGGCGGCGGAAGCGGCAAAAAAGGCCGGCAACGGTTCGATCGGAATCGGCGCCGACATCACCGATCCGGCGCAGATGCGCGCTGCCTTCGACAAGGCCGTCGCCGTCTACGGTGGCCTCGACATCCTCGTGTCGAATGCCGGTGCGGCCTGGGAAGGCAGGATCGGCGAACTCGACGACGCCACTTTGCGCAAGAGCTTCGAACTCAATTTCTTCGCCCACCAGTCGGCGGCGCAGAATGCGGTGCGCATCATGCTCGAACAGGGCACCGGCGGCGTGCTTCTGTTCAACACCTCGAAGCAGGCAATCAATCCGGGTCCGAAGTTCGGCGCCTATGGCATGCCAAAGGCGGCGACGCTTTTCCTGTCCAGGCAATATGCTGTCGACTACGGCGCCCATGGCATCCGCTCCAATGCCGTCAACGCCGACCGCATCCGTTCGGGGCTGTTGACCGACGCCATGATCGCCAGCCGTTCGAGCGCGCGCGGCGTGTCGGAAAAGGAATATATGGCGGGCAATCTGCTTGGCCAGGAAGTTACAGCCGAAGACGTGGCCCAGGCCTTCCTGCATCAGGCGCTGGCAGAGCGCACCACCGCGAATGTGACGACAGTGGATGGCGGCAACATCGCGGCGGCGTTGAGGTAGTGCATGTCGCTCAAAACGCCGCACATTTTCGGGCGGTACGAATTGAACCGAACGGCTTGCGAATTTGGCGCTGGCGCCTGTTCGCTCCGGGCAATTCCGCCCTGACGTGAAACATGCGGAAAAAGGTGGCAAAGATCTTGGCAAGCTGCGCGAGTTGTTAGGCCTACTGCTCGCCGGGGGTGAACTGCCCCGATCTGTTCAACGACCAAGACAGGCAGTGCTATCGGCACGTCGGCTGTGAAACAACCGAGCCGCTTGCAACAAACTTGTTGCAAGCGGCTAGAGATCCCCGACACAGTGATTTTGACGCTAGGATTGGCTGATATATCCATCCCTTCGTCATCCCAGGGTCTGCGCCGCGTCGCTTCGCTCCTTGCTCCGCCCTGGGATGACGAAGACATGGTGGCTTGGCTAATCACCAGCGTCAGAGATGATGGCTGCAGGCCGGCCGGCAGCCATCATCAGTCAAAGAACCAAATCCCCTGTGTAGAGGAAACTAGATCCAGGTGTTGAGGGCGCTGTCCGCTCTATCGAATTACTTGGCGTTCGGGTTCGGCATCCAGGCCGGCATCGCGACATCGGCATGGGCGAACTGCGGCAGCTTGGCCGAGAGGTCTTCCATGTTCTTGATGTCCTTGTCGATCAGGTCCTTCTGGGTGATCAGCGTCGGCGGCACGATGACGTTGCGGCCGGGGTCTTCGCCGGCCAAAAGCTGCGCCAGCGCGCGCACCGAAACCTGGCCGACGACGGCCGGGTTGGTGGCAGCCGTCGCCGCCCAGGCGCTGTCGGGCTCGCGCATCGCGGCGATGTCGGATGTCGAGATGTCGGCCGAATAGATCTTGATGTCCTGGGACAGACCGGCCTCGTCGACGGCGATCTTCACCCCCTTGGCGAATTCATCATAGGGCGCGAACATCACCTTGATGTCGGGGTTGGCCGACAACACCGAACGGGCCTGGTTGGCGACGGAATTGGCGATCGGATTGTCGAGCGTGCCGAACATCGCCGCCTCTTTGATGCCCGGATATTTCTTCTTGAACTCGACCCAGGTCTCGTTGCGGCGGTCGAGCGGCGCGATGCCGGCGACATAGACGTAGCCGGCCTTCCAGCTCTCGCCATTGTCCTTGATCGCCTGCTCGAGCGCGAGGCGTGCAAGGTCGCGGTCGGACTGTTCGATCTGCGGTATCTTGGGGTTTTCGACATTGACGTCGAAGGCGACGACCTTGATGCCGGCGTCGACCGCGCGCTGGGCCGCTTCCTTCATCGATTCCGTCAAGCCGTGCTGGATGATGATGCCCTGGACGCCGAGCGCAATGGCCTGGTCGACCATGTCCGCCTGGAGGGCGGCATCCTGGCGGCTGTCGAGGACGCGCAGATCGACGCCAAGCGCCTTGGCCTGCGCTTCGACACCGGACAGATAGGCCTGGAAGAAGTCACCGGTCGAGAGATAGCGGACCAGCGCGATCTTGACGGCGCCGGGCTTGTCGAACGGCGCCGGCCTGTCTTGCGCCATTGCCGGTAGCTGCATCAGCAGCGCGGCACCGGCAGGCCCGAGTGCTGCCTTCGCCAAAAGTCTTCTTGTGATCTTCATGGTGTTTCCTCCACTTGTTGAAGTCAAATTTCAGCCGGCCGAAAATCCTATTCGTCGAAATCCTACCGCTTGCCCCTGCCGGAAAGGGCGAAGGTGAAGACCAGGGCAACGACGAGCACCGCGCCCTTGATGAAATCCTGCGTGTAATAGGGCGCATTCATCATCGTCAGGCCCTGCAGCAGCACGCCGACAAACACCGCGCCGACAGCCGTGCCGAAGGCGTTCGGCTTGGCGGCGCCAAGGACCGCATAGCCGATGAGCGCCGCCGCGACAGCGTCGAGCAGCAGATTATTACCCGAGGCGATGTCGCCGCGTCCAAGCCGGGCAGCGAGCAAAATGCCACCGATCGAGGCAAAAACCCCTGAAATAACGTAGGCCCAGATTTTGTATGCCTTGACAGGCGCGCCGGCGAGCTCGGCAGCCCGTTCGTTGCTGCCGACCGCATACATCATGCGGCCGAAACGGGTGTATTCGAGAAAGAACCAGATCAGCACCGCAAGCACCAGCAGGACGACGACCGAAACCGGGATGAGGTTGGGGATGAAGAAATCGAAGCGGTGGCGGCCGAGCGCCAGGAAGGCGGCGCCGAATGTGCCGTTGGCGACCGAGCCATCGGGCATCGTCATCCCGGTGGCGATCGAGCGGCCCTCGGTCGGGATGCGCTGCAAGCCGACGAGCAGGAACATCATGCCGAGCGTCGCCAGGAGATCCGGCACGCGCATACAGACGATCAGCCAGCCATTGATGAGCCCGACGATGGCGCCGATCAGGAGACAGGCGACGACCGCGACGACGGCGTTCTGCTCTAGCACCACCATGACATAGGCGGCTGCCATCATGGCGCTGGTGGCGACGGAGCCGATCGACAGGTCGAAGCCGCCGACGACCAGGGTGGCGGTGACGCCGAGCGCCAGCACGCCGGTGATGGCGACGGACTGGAAGATGAAGACGGCGCTCTGCGGCGAGACGAAGCCATCGGCGGCGATGGCGAAATAGGCGATCAACCCGAACAGCAGAACGATGAAGCCATAGCGGATGGCATGCTCGCGCGCCGCTGCCAGCCTTACCCAACCCGAACTCATGCCCTCTCCATTCCACGTCCCATTATCTGCCCGCCTCACGCTGCGCTGTGCAGCGGCCCGCCCGCCACTTCGGCCAGCAGGCGCTCGAGGTCGATGTCGGCATTGCGATGCTCGCCGACGATTGTCTGCTCCGACATCACCAGGATGCGGTCGGCGGTCTCCAGCGCCTCATCGAGCTCGGTGACGAACAGCAGCGTCGCACGGCCGTTGGCGCTCGCCCGCAGCTTGGCCGCGATATCGCGCCTGGCTGAAATGTCGACGCCCTGAAACGGCTCGTCCAGGATGAACAGTCTTGCCGCCTGCGATGTCCAGCGGGCGACCATCACCTTCTGCTGGTTGCCGCCGGAAAGGGCGGACATTTCGTCCTTCTCCGAGCGGCAGACGATGCCCAATTCGCCGATCTGCCGGCGAGCGATGGCGCGCTCGACGCGGCGGTTGAGGACGCCCAGACGCGACATCCGCCTGTGGAACGGCAGGCTGATATTCTCCTGGATGTTGAAGTCGCCGACGATCCCGTTTTCGCTCCGGTCCTTGGCGACGAGAAACACGCCGGCGGCGATCGCTTCGCCTGTCGACCCCGGCGCATAGGCTTTGCCGTTCAGCACCATGGTGCCGGACAGCGGCTTGCGGACGCCAAACAGCGTCTCGGCGAGCGCGGTCTTGCCAACGCCGACGAGGCCGGTGATGGCAACGACTTCGCCGTCGCCGAGCGTCAAAGAGATCGGCCCGGAACCTTCGGCAATGCGCAACCCGTCAATCGTCAGGACAGGTCTGGCCGAATTCCTGGCGACGATCCGGTCGAGGTGGATCTTGCGGCCGAGCATGGCGTTGACCGCGCCTTCATAATCGAGCGGCTTGCTGTCGAAGACACCTGAGACGACGCCGTCGCGCATCGAGACGATCCGGTCGGCAAGCCGCCTGATGTCCGACATCCGGTGCGAGATGTAGAGGATGGCGACGCCCTGCTCGCGCAGCCTGTCGAGCAGCGCGAAAAGCCGGTCGGCCTCGGCGCTGGACAGAGACGAGGTCGGCTCATCAAGGATCAGCACTTTCGGCCGATGCGCCATGGCGCGGGCAATCGCCACCATCTGGCGATCGGCCAGCGAGAGATCGCTGATCCGGGCTTTGAGGTCGATCATCAGCCCCATGCGGTCGGCAACCGCCTTTGCCTCGCGGCGCACCCGGCCCGGATTGAACAGGGTCGGCGCGCCGCTGCCGCTCAGCCTGTCGAGCGTCAAATTGGTAGCGACGTCGAGATCGGCAACGACACCGTCATTGATGTTCTGATGAACGGTGACGACGCCGGCGCGGATTGCCTCCGCCGGCGTTTTCGGCGCGAAGTTTTGGCCGGCGAGGCTCATCGTGCCGCCGCCGCGCTCGTAAACGCCACTGATGATCTTGACCAAGGTGGATTTGCCGGCGCCGTTGGCGCCCATCAGCACGGTCACTTGACCGGCATGCAAATCGAGCGAGACGCCGCCAAGCACCTCGATAGGGCCGAAGGATTTCCTCAGGCCGTCAACGCGGAACACGGCATCATTGCCCATTCGTTCCTCCCTGGCGACGACGCTATGGGCTGTTCCGGCAATTGTCAACACGATTGACAATTGCCAGAGAGCTTCCTAGCTTGGACCAACCGCCTTGGGCCCACTATGATGGGAGCACATCAGCGGGAGGGTGAGGATGACTGGGAAATTGCCGTTCGAAGCACTGTCGGTCGACACCCTGGCAGCACGCCTCGGCGCCAACCAGGCGCTGTGCTCGCATATCGGCAAGGACACGAGCCGCTGGAAAGTTCGCGAGGTCGGCGACGGCAATCTGAACCTGGTGTTCATCGTCGAGGGTGCGCAGGGAGCGGCCGTCGTCAAGCAGGCCCTGCCCTATGTCCGCCTGGTCGGCGACAGCTGGCCGCTGCCGCTGAAACGTTCCTTCTTCGAATATCACGCCCTGACGCGGCAACAAGCGAGAGCGCCGGGCTCGGTGCCTGATATCCATCACTTCGACGAAGGCCAGGCGCTGATCATCATGGAGTATCTGTCGCCGCACATCATCCTGCGGCGGGCGCTGATCGAGGGCCGGCAACTGCCGAACATCGCGAGAGACATCGGCCTGTTCATGGCCCGCACCCTGTTTCGCGGCTCCGACCTGCATATGGCGACCAAGGATCGCAAGGCCGATCTGGCGCTGTTCGCCGACAATGTCGAGCTCTGCGACATCACCGAGAACCTGGTGTTCTCGGACCCGTATTTCGACGCCAAGATGAACCGGCATACGAGCCCGCAGCTCGACAGCATCGTCGCAGAGTTGCGCGCCGACCGCGACCTCAAGGTCGAGGCGCAGCGGCTGAAGCATATCTTTGCGGCCAATGCGGAGACGCTGCTGCATGGCGACCTGCATTCCGGCTCGATCATGGTCACCGAGGCAGAAACGCGGATGATCGATCCGGAATTCGCTTTCTACGGCCCGATCGCCTTCGACGTCGGCATGCTGCTCGCCAATTTCTGGATGGCGTTCTTCTCGCAGCGCGGTCACGAGCAGAACGGCAAGCGCGACGCCATGCGCGCCTATCTGCTCGACGTGACGGTCGAGACATGGTCGGTATTCCGCAGCGAGTTCTCGCATCTGTGGCGAACCGAGCGCACCGGCATGCTCTACCAGAAAAGCCTGTTCGAGGACCAGGGCGACAGGCTCGGCGCCGAGCAGGCGCTCGACCACATGCTGCACCAGATCTGGACCGACATGCTGGGTTTTGCCGGCGTCGAGGTGCACCGGCGCATTCTTGGCCTCGCGCACAATGCCGATTTCGAGACCATTGCCGACGCCGATCTGCGCGCCACATGTGAGGCAAAGGCGCTGAAATTCGGCCGTCATATCGCCGTCAACCGGCGCCAGATCCACAGCATCGATGAGGTCAGCAAATTGGCCGCGCTGATCGAACGGGAGAACAGAATTTGAACGTCGGCGACCGCCACTACCGCACCATCTGGCTGAGCGACGACGGGCGTTCGGTGGAGATCATCGACCAGCGCTGGCTGCCGCATGATTTCCGCGTCGAAAAAGTCGACACCGTTGCCGGCATCGCCACGGCGATCCGCGACATGTGGGTACGCGGCGCGCCGCTGATCGGCGTCACCGCGGCCTATGGCGTCGCCATGCAGATGGCCGACGACCCTTCCGATGCGGCACTCGACGGCGTCTGGGAGGTCTTGCACGAAACCCGCCCGACGGCGATCAATCTGCGCTGGGCGCTTGATGAGATGCGCAATTTCCTGCGGCCGCTTCCATCTGGACATCGCGCCGAGGCTGCTTACCGGCGCGCCGGCGAAATCGCCGACGAGGATGTCGGCCTCAACCGCGCCATCGGCGTCAACGGGCTCGAAATCATCAGGGAAATCGCGGCGTGCAAAAAACCGGGCGAGCCGGTCAACATCCTGACCCACTGCAACGCCGGCTGGCTGGCCACCGTCGACTACGGCACCGCCACGGCGCCGATCTATCTTGCAACGGAAGCCGGCATTCCCGTTCACGTCTATGTCGACGAAACCCGCCCGCGCAACCAGGGCGCCCAGTTGACCGCGTGGGAGATGGCCGGCCACGGCGTGCCCCATACGCTGATCGTCGACAATGCCGGCGGCCATCTGATGCAGCGCGGCCAGATCGACATGGTCATCGTCGGCACCGACCGCACCACCGCCGCCGGCGATGTCTGCAACAAGATCGGCACCTATCTGAAGGCGCTGGCCGCTGCCGACAACGACGTGCCGTTCTACGTCGCGCTCCCGTCGCCGACCATCGACTGGACGGTTGGTGACGGGCTGGCCGAAATCCCGATCGAACAGCGCTCCGGCGACGAGGTCTCGCTGGTCTGGGGCAAGAGCGCGAATGGCGAGATTGCGCAGGTCCGCATCTCGCCGGAGACGACGCCCGCGGCAAACCCGGCCTTCGACGTGACACCGGCGCGGCTGGTCACCGGATTGATCACCGAGCGCGGCGTCGCCAAGGCTTCGCGCGACGGCTTGAAGGCGATGTTTCCCGGACGGGGATGATCCTGCTCCCAGGGTTACTGCTGAAACGGTTGGCGGCGGGCCCTTAAACATCAAGACTGACGGCTCGCCGGACCCCTGCAAAGATCCGGCCTTGCGGGCAATGCCAAATGCGATGTCGCTCCACCGCATGATCCGACAGGGCCGCCACCTGCTGGTCCAACGACGGAACTGCGGAATTGGCTCTCGTGAACGCGTTCGTCCCAAATCGGATTGCCAATCCTTGGTAGTGTGATTATACCAGTTACTAAGGTGACGATCGGCAGGGCCATCGTTGGAGAGCAGGAGTACGGCTAGATGACAACGATTGCGCTGTTTGGTGCCGGCGGCAAAATGGGTTACCGCCTGTCGACCAATTTTCGCGGCTCTCCCTACATCATACGCCATGTCGAGGTCAGCGACGCCGGCCGCGAGCGGCTGAAGACCGGGCTGGGCATCGAGGCGGTCAGCGCCGATGAAGCGCTGAACGGTGCCGAGGTGGTGATCCTAGCGGTTCCCGACACCCATATCGGCAAGGTTGCGGCCAGCATCGAGGGCAAGCTTGCGTCCGGCACCATGGTAGTCGTGCTCGACGCCGCAGCGCCTTTCGCCGGTCATTTGCCGAAGCGGCCGGACCTGACCTATTTCGTCACCCATCCCTGCCATCCGCCGATCTTCAACGACGAGACCGACATGGCGGCCAAGAAGGACTATTTCGGCGGCGTCAAGGCCAAGCAGCATATGGTCAGCGCGCTGATGCAGGGACCGGAGGAGGATTTCGCCAAGGGCGAAGCGATCGCCAAAATCATCTGGGCCCCGGTGATGCGGTCGCATCGCGTCACGGTCGACCAGATGGCGCTGCTCGAGCCGGGCCTTTCGGAGACCGTCTGCGCTTCGCTGCTGGTCGTCATGAAGGAAGCCGTCGATGAGGTCGTCGCGCGCGGAGTCGACCAGCAGGCCGCGCTCGACTTCCTGCTTGGCCATATGAATGTGCTCGGCGCCGTCATCTTCGGCGAGACCAAGGGCGTGTTCTCCGACGCCTGCAACAAGGCCATCGAGTTCGGAAAGCCGGTGCTGATGCGCGAAGACTGGAAGCGGGTCTTCGAGCCGGAAGAGATTGCAGCGAGCATCCAGCGCATCACCTGAGGCGGAAGCCGCCGAAAATCATGGAATAATATTGAGCCGGCTTATAATTGATTGATTTGCGCCAGGCGCGTCCTATGTCACCGCGGTGACCCTGCCCGCCGCATCGAGGCGACAGCCGACTCGCGCCTGCCGAACCTCGACGCCGCCTTGTCTTGCATAGTGTATGCGCACCTCGATCCGCGCCGTGAGTGCGCCCCGAAATTGCTGCAACGCACCTGCGCTTACCGCTTGAACACGCACGGCGCCAAGCGGCGCCGCGGCCGACGCGATCGCCGTGCGGCAGGCGCGCACCACAGCTGGTGGGATACCGGGTTTGGCTTTCAGTGGCGCCATAAACGGATAGCCATAGGTGTTCGGCGCCAACGCGTCGCGACCAGTTCCGGAAGGCCTGAGCTTGCGCGGCAGGATGGCGAATTGTCTCGCGGCCATGGCCTTGGTAGTGGCTGGCGTGACGCCGGCATTGCTGCTCGCGGCTTGGCCGGCGCCCAGGGCCGGGTTGCCTAGCTTACCTCCTGGAGCGGTGGCCGATGGGGACGAACGGTCGCCCACCCCGACACCTGTGGATAGGCCCCCGCTTGCGCCGCCGAGGTTGCCGCTGACGCCAAGTCCGGCACCGAGCGATCCGTTGCCCGCGCCGAGCGATCCGCCAAGGCTTGCTCCCCCTACTCCGTCGACGCTCGAGCCGCCCGCCACAGAGGCGCCTTTCGAGCCGGCGCTAAGGCCAGCACCGACCCCGACACCGCCAAGTTTACCACCAAGCCCCGCCTCAAGAGCCGAGGCAGGGCCAATTGCGATCGCGACTGTCAATGCGGCTGCGACGTATTTGTTCATCATTATACTCCTCCTGCGGCATGTATCTCGGTCCACGGAAATGCCCTTCACGATCAGCCCTCGCTAGTGAGCGCCGAGCTTCGGCGGCCGCGTCGGGAGCAACGCGTCGGGAAGCGCGATGGTCGCCACCAGGACTGGTCGCGATGGTCTTTTGGCCTTCACTTTGTGGTTTTCCCGCAACCCCGATTGACGGGCTGGTCGCGAGCGCACGGACACATCTGCACGCGAAGTTGCGCCGGCACGCGCTTTCGGATCGCGGTTGATACGCTCGGTGCGACGCTCATCCCGGGCCTTTTCAATGTCAATCGCCTTACGCGCAGCGCTGAGCTCGCGGGCCAGGCCGATGGCTTTGTTGCGCTCTTGCTCCAACGCCACGCTCAGATCCATCGAGACGCGGCTCGCTTCCTGCTTTGCCGCGTCGCGTTCCCGGCGGGCGCTGTCGAGATCACGCGCAGCTGAATCTGCCCGTTCGCGCTCCAGTTCGAGTGCGTCGCCAGTTCGCTTTAAAGCCGCCTCTGCCACCTGTCGTTCCCTGATGGCGCTGGTGCGCGCGGCCACAGCCAGATCCGCGCTTGCCTTAAGCGCGTCGATAGTCTGGCGCGCCGCGGTGAGTTCGTGTTGGAAGCGCTCAGCCTTGTGCCGCTCTTCATCAAGCGCTCGCTGCGCCTCTGCCACAGAGGCCTCCATAGAGTGACGCGCTTCAAGCATGGCGGCCTTCTCGTGATCGGCGAGAATGGCTTTGGCCTTCAAGCCTTTGACTTCGCGTTGCGCCACTTCCAGATCAAGCGCGAGCTCTTCGGCTCTTCGCCGCTGCTGTTTTAGGGCCTGTCCTTGTTCAGCCATCATGTCGGCTACCGCACGCGCCTGCGCGCTGGCGTCGCGGGCGCCGCGCTGCATCACGGCCAGTTCCGCTCGCGCCGCCGCCAATTTGCGGCCGTCATGGTCACCGCGAGCCGGCGGCACGCTCTTCCTGAGCGTGTCGACTTCCCTCAGCGCCGCAAAGAGCTGCTGTTCCAGTGTGCCGCGGTCAGTCCGCACCGCATCGAGTTCCCGCACCAAGGCGTCAGCCCGTTGACGCGCCGTCGCAAGGTTCTGATTATGTCGGACGGCATCGTTGCGAGCAGTCTGGCGAGCCGCAAGTGCTTCCTCACGAGCTGCCGCAATTTCCATGCGAGCGGCGGACAGCTCATTCAGCAATGCCCCTTGCAGAGCTTGCTGTTGCTCCGCTGCAGGCTGCCAGGGTGTGTGGGGACCGCGCACGCTCGGTTGCGCCTCGGCCTGGCCGTTCTCGACACTGGCGCGTTGCGAAGCCACGGCCGAAGAGCCGTCGCTGGCTGCGTCCGCCGGCGGTTCGGGCGCTTCTTGTTTGACCTCCACCGAACCTGTGAGATCAGAAGCCGAATTTTGTATCAGTTTGACGGTTATGTCAGCCCGTTCTTGACGGCCGCTCCTGGCTTGCAAGCGATCGGAAATCAGCTTTGCCAGCTCTTCCTCACGCAGACCTGCGGCGGCAATGCTCCCGATCAATGGAAGGTCAAGCGTGCCAGTCGAGTCGATAGTGAAAGTATGGTTGAGCTGCAACGCTTCCAGAACGCCATCGCGCAAGGCAGTCCATTGCCAAACGTGCAGTTCGATCGTGTCTCGCGGGGCAAGTCTGTCGTCAGCCTTCGGCCGACCGTGTGCTGCAGATCCCAGCAGCAGGATGATACACAACGAAATGAGGCACAGAATGGCGCTGCAGCTCCTGCCGCACATGCCACGCAATGAAGCCAAATGTCGTCGGTCAGAAAAGCTTGGCGCGGGGCTGCAGGATGGCGGCCTGAAACTCTGCACGAAAGTCATAGCTGCACCTCACCGGCAACGCGACCCTTGCCGCGAACGGATTCATAAGGAAAACCGCGCGCAGGCTGGGGTCGCGGAGAAATTCCACAACCACGACGCGATACTAGCAAAGCCTGCGCGTATCGCTGAGCACCGAATAAGGCTTAGGAGTGTCTCCTCCTTACTTATTTATAGCGCCCTCACCCGAGAATCATACCCCTTAAGGTGGTGGTTCTCCGGCTTGGCCAGCTGCAGGCGCATGGTAGGGAACGAAGTATCGCTCTGGTGGGATGACTCTCCGGTGGCCGGTGGCTGATGCAGGAATCGCTTGCTTCTCATCAGATACATATCATCTGAATTTGTGGTTGACTCATTATACCAGTTGTCTTAGCTGTTGGAATGGCTTTGGCCAGCCGGGGCCGGGCTGAAATTGGGCAGGTGGCAGGTGGAGGGCAGCCTAAGGACGGACCGACCCGGATGATCCGCCCGCCGGCAAAGGACCCGATCCGCGACACCCGACGCGATTCGCCTGACAAACTGGAATGCATTTCAGCCTGGGCCGCGGAAGCACAGGCTTTTTCAATGGGAGGAAATCATGAAACTCACTCGCAGAATGACATTTGCGGCTTTTGCCGGCATGCTGGCGCTTGGCGCCGCCGCACCCGCCTATGCGGCGGATCTCATTGCCATCATCACGCCCTCGCACGACAACCCATTCTTCAAGGCCGAAGCCGTCGGCGCGGAAGGCAAGGCCAAGGAACTCGGCTACGAAACGCTGGTGCTGGTCCATGACGACGACGCCAACAAGCAGTCCGAGCTGATCGACACGGCGATCGGCCGCGGCGCCAAGGCGATCATCCTCGACAATGCCGGCGCCGACGCCTCGGTCGCCGCCGTGCAGAAGGCCAAGGACGCGGGCGTTCCGTCGTTCCTGATCGATCGCGAGATCAACGCCACCGGCGTCGCCGTCGCGCAGATCGTCTCCAACAACTACCAGGGCGCCCAGCTCGGCGCGCAGGAGTTCGTCAAGCTGATGGGCGAGAAAGGCAACTACGTCGAGCTGGTCGGCAAGGAATCCGACACCAATGCCGGCATCCGCTCCAAGGGTTATCACGACGTCATCGACGACTATCCGGACCTCAAGATGGTGGCGCAGCAGTCGGCCAACTGGAGCCAGACCGAGGCCTATGCCAAGATGGAATCGATCCTCCAGGCCAACCCGGACATCAAGGGTGTGATCTCCGGCAACGATACGATGGCGATGGGCGCCCATGCCGCACTTGCCGCCGCCGGCCGCAAGGACGTTATCGTCGTCGGCTTCGACGGATCGAACGACGTGCGCGACTCGATCGCCTCTGGCGGCATCAAGGCCACAGTCCTGCAGCCGGCCTATGCGCAGGCGCAGATGGCAGTCGAGCAGGCCAACGACTTCATCAAGAACAAGAAGTCTCCGGCCGAGGAAAAGCAGCTGATGGACTGCGTCCTGATCAATGGCGACAATGCCGCCAAGCTGGAAACCTTCGCGCTGACCAACTGAGCCGGTGTGACATCAATCGCAAGGGACGAGCTCCCGGCTCGTCCCTTGCTTTCATTTCGTGGGTGCCCTGACCGCCATGCCGAACAAGCCGACATGTTGAACAAGCTGACTTGGCCGACCGTTGCCGTGATATTTGGCATCAGCCTGACCGCCTGCAAGATCCTGCCGACACCGTCCGCGGAAGATGGCGGCAATGCACCGGCCTTCGATGCGGACAAGATGGTCGGCGATATCTGGGCTGCCAAGGTGGTGCCCTATGTCAAACAGAAGGCCGGATCGTTTCCCGAGGTTCACGCCCTGGCGAAAGCCGATCCTGCCGCCGCCGGCGCCAAGTATGGCAATCCCAGGAAGCAGGCGAATTCGCCGTGGACCTTCGCGGTTCGCCTCGAAGGCAAGATTGTTGCGGCGAACACACAGTCACGCGCGGCAACCATGGATGTCGATGCCGACGGTGACGGCAAGGCGGATGCGCGGGTGCAGATCGGACCCGCGATGCGTGGCACCGCGCTGCGCGACAGCCTCGACTTCATCCAGTTCAACGATTTCACCAATCAGATCGACTTCGCCCAGTTCGGCAAGGCGTTCAACATCCATGCCGACAAGACGGTGCTCTCCAAGCTGCCGCGCGAAGCGCTGGAGGGCCGCAGCGTCAGGGTCGTCGGCGCTTATGTCATGGGCAGTGGCCAGGACTTGCCGCTGGTGACCCCGGCGGAGGCAGAGATCGGGCCGAAGCCATGACTGCCGCCGGCGATCAAGATGTCATCCTGAAGCTGGAAGACGTCTCCAAGGTCTATTCTGGCACAGTCGCGGTCAAGCGCGCGAATTTCGAGGTGCGCAAGGGCGCCGTCAACGTGCTGGTCGGCGAAAACGGCGCCGGCAAATCGACGCTGATGAAGATCATCGCCGGCGTCGAACAGCCGACGCTCGGCCGCATCCTGCTGGAGGGCGAGGAGGTTTCCTTCTCCTCATCCGGCGACGCGGTGAACCGCGGCATCGGCATGGTGTTCCAGGAGCTGAACCTGTTCGGCAATCTGACGGTCGCCGAGAATATTTTCGCCACCCGCGAGATCACCAACCGGTTTCGCAAGATTGACAGCCGGGAACAGGAGCGACGTGCGGCCGAATTTCTCGAGCGCCTGCAAGCCGGCATCCGGCCGGATATGCTGGTCGAGGATTTGCGCATCGGCCAGCAGCAGCTGGTCGAGATTGCCAAGGCGGTTTCGCTCGATGCGCGCATCCTGATCATGGACGAACCGACCTCGGCGCTGAGTGCGGCGGAAGTCGAGATCCTGTTCAAGGTGATCGCCGACCTCAAGGCGCGCGGCGTGGCGATCGTCTACATCTCGCACCGGCTCGAGGAGCTGATCCGCATCGGCGACACCATCACCGTGCTGCGCGACGGCCGCATCACCGGCCAGGAGAAGATGAAAAACGTCGACACGCAATGGATCGTGCGGCAGATGATCGGCTCCGACGCCAAGGACTTCGCCAAGGCCGACGGCCATGTTCCGGGCGAAGAGATCTTCCGCGCCGAGGACATCTGCCTGCCGCGCGTGACCGGCGGGCTTGCGGTCGATCACGTCTCGCTGTCGCTGCGTGCCGGCGAGATCCTCGGCATATACGGCCTGATGGGCGCCGGGCGCAGCGAGCTGTTCGACTGCATCATGGGGCGCCACGGCCATGCCACCGGGGCGATCTTCATTGCCGGCAAGAAGGTCAGAGAACGCGACACCACGAGGCGCATCCGGCGCGGGCTGGCGCTGATCCCCGAGGACCGCCAGCGCGAAGGGCTGGTGTCGATCCTCTCGGTCGCCAGCAATCTGACGCTGGCCAGCCTGTCGCGGTTTGTGCGCCTGTTCCATATCAGCAGCGCCAAGGAGAACCAGGCGGTGACGCAGATGGTGCGGGAGCTGGCGATCAAGGTCGCCGACCCGGCACAGGAGGTCTCGTCGCTGTCGGGCGGCAACCAGCAGAAGGTGGTGATCGGCAAGGCGCTGCTCACCGGACCAAAGGTGCTGCTGATGGACGAGCCGAGCCGCGGCATCGATGTCGGCGCCAAGGCCGACGTCTTCCGCACCATGCGCAAACTGTCCCGCGACGGACTGGGCATTCTGTTCGCCACCTCCGATCTCGACGAGGTGATGGCGCTGTCCGACCGGATCGCGGTGATGAGCAATGGAAAACTGACCGGCTTGTTCGATCGCGCCGAGGCGACGGAGGCGGCACTTGTCGCCGCATCGGCGCTTGGCCACGGGCCGGTCCCGCACACGGAGAGCCACGCCCATGACTGACATCCCGGCCAAGGCTTCGGTTGCCTCAGCCTCGAACGGCTCCGTCCTGCTGACGCTGATGAAGGCGAGGACGTTCATCGCGTTGATCGCCGTTCTGATCTTCTTCTCGATCGCGGCGCCGAATTTCCTGTCGGCCGCCAACCTGATCCTGATGTCGAAGCACGTGGCGCTGAACGCCTTCCTGGCCATGGGCATGACCTTCGTCATCATCACCGGAGGCATCGACCTCTCGGTCGGCTCGATCGTCGGCCTGTGCGGCATGGTCGCCGGCTATCTCGTACTCAACGGCATCGACCTGCAGGTCGGCTATACGATCTATTTCAACGTCTTCGAGATCGCACTGATCACGCTGGCGGTCGGCATATTGATCGGCGCCGTCAACGGATTGCTGATCACCAGGCTGAATGTCGCGCCGTTCATCGCCACGCTCGGCGTGCTCTATGTCGCACGCGGCCTGGCGCTGCTGTCGTCGGATGGCCGCACCTTTCCGAACCTCGTCGGCAAGCCCGATCTGGGCACGACCGGGTTCAGCTTCCTCGGCGCCGGCCGGCTGCTCGGCCTGCCGGTCTCGATATGGATTCTTGTCGTCGTAGCAGTTGGGGCGGCCTATCTGGCGAAATACACCCCGCTCGGCCGCCACATCTTCGCCGTCGGCGGCAACGAACGGGCGGCGCGGATTTCGGGCGTCAGGGTCAACATGGTGAAGATGTTCGTCTACATGTTCTCCGGCTTCTGCGCGGCGGTCGTCGGGCTGATCATCTCGTCCGAACTGATGGCCTCGCATCCGGCGACCGGCGAAAGCTTCGAGCTCAACGCCATCGCCGCGGCGGTGCTCGGCGGCACCTCGATGTCGGGTGGCCGCGGCACGATCGGCGGCACCATCGTCGGCGCCTTCGTCATCGGTATCCTTTCCGACGGGCTGGTGATGATGGGGGTGAGCTCATTCTGGCAGATGGTGATCAAGGGCCTCGTGATCATCGTCGCCGTCGTCGTCGACCAGGCGCAGCGCCGGCTGCAGAGCCGGGTGACGCTGATGCAGATGGCAAAGGCAGGCTGATGGTGGCGGAACTGCGTGGAGCGCTGATTGGCTGCGGCTTCTTTGCCGTCAACCAGATGCATGCCTGGCGCGACATCGAAGGCGCCTCGATCGTCGCCATCTGCGACCGCGACCCGGAACGGCTCACGGTGGTCGGCGACCAGTTCGGCATTGAGCGACGCTACACAGACGCGGCGGCACTTTTTGCCAGCGAAAAGATGGATTTCGTCGATATCGCCACCACCGCGCCGAGCCACCGCCCGCTTGTCGAGATGGCGGCACAAAACCGCGTCCCGGCGATCTGCCAAAAACCGTTTGCGCCGTCGCTTGCCGATGCCAAGGCTATGGTGAAGGCATGCACCGATGCCGGCGTGGCGTTGATGGTGCATGAAAATTTTCGCTGGCAGTCGCCGATCCAGGCGGTGCGCGCCGTGCTCGACAGCGGCGACATCGGCACACCCTTCTTCGGACGGATCTCGTTCCGCTCGGCCTATGACGTGTTTTCAGGCCAGCCCTATCTGGCGAGAGGAAAGCGCTTCATCATCGAAGACCTCGGCATCCACAGTCTCGACATAGCCCGCTTCCTGCTGGGCGACGTTTCGACGATCACGACCCGAACCGCTCGCATTAATCCCCAAATTGCCGGCGAGGATGTCGCAACCATGCTGATGGACCACAAGAGCGGCGCAACGTCTGTGGTCGACTGCAGCTATGCGACCAAGCTCGCCATCGAGCCGTTTCCACAGACACTGGTCGAGATCGACGGCAGCGACGGCACGATCCGGCTCGAGCACAATTACCGGCTCACCGTCACCGGCAGGAACGGAACGGCGGTCAGTGACGTCTCGCCGCCGCTGCTGCCCTGGGCATCGCGGCCATGGCACAACATCCAGGAAAGCGTCGTCGCCATTCAAAGGCACTGGGTCGACTGCCTGGCCAACGGGACCGAGCCGGCAACCTCGGGTGCGGACAATCTGAGGACCTTGGCGCTGGTCGAGGCCGCCTATGCGGGGGCGGCGAGCCGCGAGCCGGTGCAGCTCGACGCTTTGCTGAGATGAACGCCGACGCCTTCCTCCTCTATGGCGCGCACGCGGTCGAGGCCGAGCCGGTCAGGTTGCGCGCCGGCGCGCTCAGCGCCGACTTCGTCAACGGCAATCTGCGCACGATCCGCCATGTCGGCATCGAACGACGCCGCCTTGTGATGACGCCTTCCGCGATCACCCAGATCGGGTGAATCAGCTGTCGGAATTCATCACCCGGAGTTCATCACCCGGAGTTCATCACGTAGAGCGCGCGTGAGCGCTCGAGGTGCTTGATCATCGCCTTCTCGGCGCGATCCGCGTCCTTCTGCTCGATGCGGCCGATGATCTCTTCATGCTCGGTCAGCGTAAAATTTTCCTTGCCGGTCCAGATCAGCATCTCGGTGTGATATTCCTTCAGCCAGCCAAGCATCGCTTCGCTGACCGCGACATAGATCGGGTTGCCAGATATCGCCGCGATCTGGGTATGAAACTTCATATCGGCGGCTATGAAGGCTTCGGAATCGCCGCGAAAGCTGCGCTGTTCGGCAACGGTCGCCCACAATCGCTGCACGTCCTCGGCGGTTGCCTTTTCGGCGGCTTCCCTGACCATGCCGCGCTCAAAGAAGATGCGCGCGTTCTTGAGGTGCTCCAGCGTGTCCTTCGACGACGACAGGATGATCTTGGCCGCGCCGTCGACTTGTCTGATGATCGACTTGGCGGTCAGCTGCAGCACTTTCGCCCGCTCGCCATGCGAGATCGCGACGAGGCCCATATTGCTCAACGCCTGCATCGCCTCGCGGATCGCCGGCCTGCCGACCTCGAAGCGCTCCATCAACTCGCGCTCCGACGGCATGTCGTCGCCCGGCTGCAATTCCCCGCTGGTGATCAGGCGCTTCAGCCTCAAAAATACTTCGTCGGAAAGTTTGCGCCGGACGATCGGCTCCGAACGGTTCATCGTCGCGAATCACTCCTTTGACCGGTCTCTATTTAGCATTGCCACGAGGATTCCCAGAATGCCTGCCCGAGCAGGATATCGCTTGCAATACTTATGTACTCATTATACCAGATTTCGAAGATCAGGGAATTTTTTTCGAACTATGATCACCCTCACCTATCGCCTCGAAACCTCAGGCAGCATCGAGGCGCTGGCGGCCAAGATCGCCAGCGACCAGTCGACAGGAACCTTCGTCGCGCTGGCCGGCGAGACCGAAGAGCTCAAGGCGCGGGTGGCGGCGCGGGTTCTGGCGATTAGGCCTCTGCCGGACGCCGATCGCCCGTCCCTTCCCGAAGCCGGGGACGGGCCCTCCAAGCGCGCGGATGTCGACATCGCATTTCCGTTTGATGCCATCGGCACTGATCTTTCGGCGCTGATGACCATCGCCATCGGCGGTGCCTTTTCGATCAAGGGTCTGTCCGGCATTCGCATCATCGATATGAAGCTGCCTGAGGAATACCGGGGCGCGCACCCGGGTCCGCAATTCGGTGTCGCCGGCAGCCGGAGGCTGACCGGTGTGAACGGCCGCCCGATCATCGGGACAATCGTCAAGCCGGCGCTTGGGCTGCGCCCGCCCGAGACGGCCGCAATGGTGGGTGAGCTGATCGCCGCCGGCGTCGATTTCATCAAGGACGACGAGAAGCTGATGAGCCCGGCCTATTCGCCGCTGTCGGAACGGGTGATAGCGATCATGCCGCTCGTCCTCGACCATGAGCAGAAGACCGGCAAAAAGGTGATGTATGCCTTCGGCATCTCGCATGCCGACCCGGACGAGATGATGCGCAACCATGATCTGGTGGCGAAGGCCGGCGGCAATTGCGCCGTGGTCAACATCAACTCCATCGGCTTCGGCGGCATGGCTTACCTTAGAAAGCGCTCCAGCCTGGTGCTCCATGCCCACCGCAACGGCTGGGACATTCTCACCCGTCACCCCGGCCTCGGTATGGATTTCAAGGTCTGGCAGCAGTTCTGGCGGCTGCTCGGCGTCGATCAGTTCCAGATCAACGGCATCGCTTCGAAATACTGGGAGCCGGACTGGTCCTTCATCAGTTCCTTCGAGGCGGTGACCACGCCGATCTTTTCGCCTGATGATTGCGCATTGCCAGTCGCCGGCTCCGGCCAATGGGGTGGACAAGCCCCCGAAACCTACCGGCGAACCGGCCGAACGGTCGATCTTCTCTATCTCTGCGGCGGCGGCATCGTCAGCCATCCTGACGGGCCGGGCGCCGGCGTGCGCGCCGTGCAGCAAGCCTGGCAGGCGGCCGTCGATGGCATACCGTTGGCGGACTTCGCCCTGAGCCACCCCGAACTGGCGCGGTCGATCGAGAAATTCGGCGACGGCAAAGCGGCCTGACGCCATGCAAAGCCTGCTCCTGAGCTACTATGGCGATGACCTCACCGGCTCGACCGACGTCATGGAGGCGCTCGAGCTCGGCGGCGTGCCGACCGTGCTGTTCATGCGCCAACCGGACGAGGCCCTGCTTTCGCAGTTCGGGCACTGCTGTGCGATCGGCCTGGCCGGCACCAGCCGAAGCGAGACGCCGCAGTGGATGGACATGCATCTCCGAGGCGCCTTCGCCTGGCTGAAGACCCAGAACGCCGAGATCTGCCACTACAAGGTCTGCTCGACCTTCGATTCCAGCCCGGCGATCGGCAGCATCGGCCGGGCGATCGAGATCGGCCGCTCGGTTTTCAGCCAGGACAGCGTGCCGCTGGTGGTCGGCGCGCCGCAGCTCAAGCGCTACACCGCTTTCGGCCATCTGTTCGCGGCTTACCGCGACAAATATTTCCGTATCGATCGCCATCCCGTAATGAGCCGCCACCCGACCACGCCGATGGATGAATCCGACCTGCTGATCCATCTGTCGCGCCAGACGGACCTCACCTGCGGCCTGGTCGATCTGGCGACGCTGCAGTCGGCGTCCCGATCGGAAGCGTTCGATCGCTTGCTCGCCGATGGCACCAACATCGTGCTTTTGGACATCGCCAGCCTGCAAACTCAGGCGCTTGCCGGCAAGGAGATATGGCGCGTTCGCCGGCCGGGCGGCACTTTCGTCGTCGGCTCTTCGGGCATCGAATATGCGCTGCTGGCCGAATGGGTCGCCAACCGGACCGTCCGTGCCGAGCCCAGCTTTTCGCCGCCGGGTGCGGCCGACCGGATCGCGGTGGTCTCGGGCAGTTGCTCGCCGATAACGGAGCGACAGATCCGGCATGCTTTGACGGACGGTTTCGACGGGATCGCGGTGGACCCTGTCGAACTGGTTTCCGAAGCCTCCAGCGATGCGATTGCGCGCGCGGTTTCCGCCGGCCGTGCCAGCCTGGAAGCCGGTCGCAGCGTCGTCCTCTACACCGCCCTCGGCCCCACAGCCGACCGGGGCGCCGAGATCGACCGGCAGGAAGGCGCCCGCCACAAGCTTGGCCGCGGCCTCGGCGAACTTCTTCGCGAGCTGACGATCCAACAAAAATTGCAGCGCGTGGTCATTGCCGGCGGCGATACGTCGAGCCATGCGCTCGGCCAGATAGGCGTTGATGCGCTGACGGTCATGATGCCGCTGCCCGCGTCGCCAGGCTCGCCGCTTTGCGTCGCCCACTCGCGCGTCAAGGCAATCGACGGACTGGAGATCGCCCTTAAGGGCGGGCAAGTCGGAACCGATCGCTATTTCTGCGCCATCCGCGATGGGCTCGGCGGCTGACAGGATTGCCTGATCTCACGACTTCTTGAACACGGCGCGGTTACCATCGCGCGTTGCCTGTCCCACATTAGGCGCCGGATGCGTAGCGGCGGGGCGGCGCACAACGCTCAAGCCGGGGCTGACCACGGCCCGCCGAGTGAACCAGCGGGATGCCGCGATGTCATTCAGACCATTGCTTGGTGAAGGACGGGTCCAGAGCCAGGAAGAGAAGTCGGAGCCCCTGCAAACCGCGTCATGGGGCAGTTCGTCGATCGTTTTCGACAACCGGCGGTGGGCGTGTCGCGAGGCGGAGCTCTGCTGGACAGCCCCACATCATCTGATCGTGCTGACCGAAGAAGGCGGAACCTCCCATAAGTCCATCCGGCACGAGGCGAGATCGCTCTACGACGGAATGGACCGTCCCGGAGCCCTCACCTTCGTCCCCGCAGGTGCGGAGCGGCAGGGCTTCTATCGCGATGTAAACCTCTCCTACTCAGCCTTGTGGATCGATCCCGAGATCAGACTTCCTGGCTGCGAACGCTTGAGAGACCTGCCGATTCTGGTGAACAGAAAAGACGTGGTGATCGCCACTCTGCTGAGTTCGCTTCGCGACGAGATGGCACTCGGCCATAGGCCGGACACTGCCTATATCGAGCATCTGGTCGCACTGGTCAGCCTCCGCGTGGCCAACCTGAACCGCGAGCAACACCCGTCAGTGCGTCACGGCTGTCTCAGCCGTCGCGCGCTTGGTCGCGTTCGGGCTTACATCGATGCCCATATGAATGCTGACGTTTCGCTCAGCGAGTTGGCAGTCGTCGCGGGCATGGCCGTCGACAGTTTTGCACGCCGATTCAAGGCGACGACCGGCCTTGCACCCTATGCTTATGTTATCGAGGAACGCGTGCGGCGAGCCGAGATACTGCTGCGCGAAACGGGTATGTCGATCGGTAGCATTGCCTTTCGGCTCGGCTTTTCAAGCCAGAGCCACTTCACCACGACTTTCCGGCGTCTCAGGGGCATGACGCCTCGGGCCTATCGGGTGAATTCTTCTCCGGAATCCTGATATTGCCGCCGGTTTCTTGAAAGAAAGCCGCCGCGCGCCTTCCCACCTCCAAGGTCGATGAGTGACAGAACCCGACGGTACGCCATCGGGTCAAGTCGCCGTCTTCCGTTCTTGTCATTGCGACTGGGAGATCATGCATGGCCGAAACTGACAACAGAAACGGGCCGACTCGTCGAACGGTTCTGGAGGGCGGGGTGGTGACCGGCGTGCTCCTGGCTACCGGCATACCGGTGTACGCCGAGCCGGCCGGCGCCGTTGCGGCGGCCGCATCGCCGACACCGGCGCCGACCATGCCGATATCCCTGCGGATCAACGCGAAGGATTTTGCCGTCGAGCTCGACCCGCGGACGACGCTGCTCGACGCGTTGCGCAACCACCTCGGCCTCACCGGCTCGAAGAAAGGCTGCGACCACGGCCAGTGCGGCGCATGCACGGTGCTCATCGATGGCCGCCGGATCAATTCCTGCCTGACGCTTGCGGCAATGCATGAAGGCGATGAGATCACCACGATCGAGGGCCTGGCCGTGGGCGACCGGCTGCATCCGGTGCAGGCTGCCTTCGTTGCCCGCGACGGCTTCCAGTGCGGTTACTGCACGCCGGGCCAGATCTGCTCCGCGGTCGGTATGCTGGGCGAGGCCAGGGCCGGCTGGCCGAGCCATGCGAGCGCCGACGTGGCAGCGGCTTCTGTCGCTCTCACCGATGCCGAGATCCGCGAGCGGATGAGCGGCAACATCTGCCGTTGTGCCGCTTATCCGAACATTGTCGCTGCAATCCGAGACGCGGCAGAGGGGGCGTGAGCAATGCAGTCCTTCACCTATGAGCGTGCGGCGAGTGCCGAGCAGGCAGCCGCCGCGGTCGCGGCCCGGCCGGACGCCAAGTTCATCAGCGGCGGCACCAACCTGCTCGACCTGATGAAGCTCGAAATCGAGCGCCCAGCGCATCTCGTCGACATCAGCCGGCTGCCGCTCGATCGGATCGAGGAGACGGCGGCAGGCGGGCTTCGGGTCGGCGCCCAGGTCCGCAACAGCGATCTCGCCGCCGATCCGCGGGTAAGGTCACGCTACCCGATGCTCACGCAAGCGCTGCTGGCGGGAGCGTCCGGCCAGATACGCAACAAGGCCTCGACCAGCGGCAATCTCCTGCAGCGCACGCGCTGCCCCTATTTTTACGACCGCAACATGCCTTGCAACAAGCGCCAGCAAGGTTCGGGCTGCGCGGCGCTGCAGGGCTTCAATCGCATGCACGCCGTACTCGGCGCGAGCGAAGCCTGCATCGCGGTCCATCCCTCCGACATGGCGGTCGCCATGGCCGGGCTAGACGCCAGGATTGAGACCATATCGCCCGGCGGCGAGACCCGGACGATCCCGATCGGCGATCTCCATCGATTGCCCGAGGCGACGCCGCATGTGGAGACCGCGCTCGGCCACGGCGAGATGATCGCCGCGGTCACCCTGCCGCCGCCGCCGCCCGGCCGGCAGGTTTACCGCAAGGTGCGCGACCGTGCCTCCTACGCCTTCGCGCTGGTGTCGGTGGCAGCAATCGTCGAGAAAAGCGGCGATCGTATCCGAAGCGCTCGGATCGCCATCGGCGGCGTGGCCGCGAAGCCCTGGCGCGCGACGGAGGCGGAGCGCACCCTCGCAGGAGCGGCGGCGTCCGACGGCGCTTTTACCGATGCGGCCGAAGCCGCGCTCGCCGGAGCAGTCGGGCATGACGGCAATGATTTCAAGATCCCGCTGGCGAAACGGACGATGCGGCACACGCTCGCTGCTGCCGCCGAGAGTGCGTGAGGTGACATGATGACAGAGACGAAGACCTCGAACCGTCCGCGCGAAACACGCAGCGGCATCATCGGGCGTCCATTCGATCGCATTGATGGTCCGCTCAAGGTGAGAGGCGACGCCACCTACGCCTACGAGACTACGCTGGAGGGCATAGCCTTTGGCTATATTCTCGGCGCCGCCGTCGCCAAGGGGCGCATTGCCGAGATCGACACCGCCGAAGCCGAACGGGCGCCGGCAGTGCTGCTCGTCATGACGCACCGGAATGCACCGGCCCAGCCGGATTTCGGCCCGGCGGTCACGCCGACGGTGCCGGAGGTCTTCACGCGCGCCCGGCCCGCGCTCAACAGCGAGCGGGTGCGCTATTACGACGAGCCCGTCGCACTGGTCGTTGCGGAGACGTTCGAGGCGGCACGCGCTGCCGCCGGCCTCATCAAAGTGCGCTACGACGAGGAGCCGGGCCTCTACGATTTGCCGGCGCATGTGGCCGACGCCTACGCACCAAAGCGGACCAATGCCGGCTTCGAGACCGACAGCGTGATCGGCGACTTCGAGAGCGCCTTTGCCGCGGCTCCGGTCAAGGTCGATGCCACTTACCGGACGCCCTTCGAACATCACAATCCGATGGAGCCCCATGCGACGCTCGCCGCCTGGTCAGGCAACGAGCTGACGATCCATACATCGGCGCAGACCCTGGCGAATCCGGGCGGGCGTCGCCAGCACGCTTCGCATCCCGCCCGAGCGTGTGCGCATCGTGAGTCCGTTCATCGGCGGAGGCTTCGGCTCCAAGCTGATTGCCCATGCCGATACAATCCTGGCCGCGCTTGCTGCGCAGGTCCTGCGGCGTCCCGTCAAGATCGCGCTGACGCGACAACAGATGTTCGCCAATGCCGGTCATCGCGCAGAGATGATCCAACAGGTGCGTCTCAGACGGCGATCTTCTCCAGCGCATCCGGCACGGACACCGACGGGCGGCTCAGCGGGATCGCGCACGACGTCTGGTCGGCAACGTCCAGTTTCGAGGAGTACTGCGAGCAAACAGCAGTTTTTGCCCGCTCGCTCTATGCGGCGCCGAACCGTGTCACCCGGCATCGGCTGGTTCCGCTGGATATCAACCGCGGCGAATGGATGCGCTCGCCCGGCGAAGCCCCGGGCATGCTGGCCTTCGAATGCGCCATGGATGAGCTCGCCGAGCGGCTCGGACTGGACCCGATCGAGCTCAGGATCCGCAATGAACCGGCACAGGATCCTGAGCGCGGCGTGCCGTTCTCCACCCGCAATCTCGTTGCCTGCATGGAGGAAGGGGCACGCCGTTTCGGTTGGGAGCGGAGAAACCCGACGCCGGGCAGCACCCGAGAGGGCCGCAAGCTCATCGGCTACGGCATGGCGGCGGCGATCCGTCCGAACTACATCGGCGCGGCGACGGCGCGGGTTGCGATCGACCGGGACGGCCGGGTGACGGCGCGGCTCGACATGACGGATATCGGGACCGGCACTTATACGATCCTGACCCAGATCGCTGCGGACAGCCTCGGTCTGCCGATCTCGTCCATCAAAGTGGAGCTTGGCGACAGCCGCTTCCCGCGCACCGCCGGCTCCGGCGGGTCCTGGGGCGCGGCGAGCGCGGGGTCGGCGCTGCACAACGCCTGCAACGCCCTCAAGGAACGGATCCTGAAGGCGGCGCAGTCGAGCGAGGCCTCACCGTTGCGTAGTACGAACGCCACCGAGGCAAGTTTTGCTAACAGCGAGGTCAGGGTCGGCCAGAGGTCGGCAGGCCTGGCTGACCTCATCCGGCGGATCGCTCCCGACGGGTTCGAGGCCGAGGGTTCCGTGGCCGCCGGCGCTGCCACCCCGTCTTACAAGGCTTACTCGCAGCATTCCTATGGCGCGCATTTCGCCGAGGTCGCAGTCGATTGCGATACCGGTGAGATCCGCATGCGCCGAATGCTGGCGGTGATGGGCGCCGGTCGTATCCTCAACGCTAAGACCGCGCGCTCGCAAATCATCGGCGGCATGACCTGGGGGATCGGTGCGGCGCTGATGGAGCAGACGGTGCTCGATCGGCGCTATGGCCACTTCGTCAATCACGATCTTGCCGAATATCACGTCCCGACCAACGGCGACGTCCCCGAGATGGAGGTCGTCTTCCTCGAGGAGCATGACGACAAGGCCAATCCACTTGGCGCGAAGGGTCTCGGCGAGCTCGGCGTCTGCGGTGCCGGGGCTGCAGTCGCCAACGCCATTTACAACGCGACCGGCGTGCGGGTGCGTGAATTTCCCATCACCTTGGACAAGCTGCTGCCTGCCTTGCCGGTGATCGCCATTTGACGCGGCAAGTTATCAGCTCTTCCCATCGCTTCTTCTTCGAGCACTTCAGGGGCAAATGAGGCAGCCCACGCCTGCATGCAGATCCTAGCCGCGCGGGAACATATTGCCGCGTGAAATGTCCGTCCCGGGTGGAAATTCCGGTAACACGCTGTACTATCTGCGAAAATACCGAAATCGGGAGGCTGCCGGTGCAGACCAAGAAGATCATCAACGACGGCAACCGCACTGTCGACGAGATGCTGGAGGGCATTCTGGCCGCGCATCCCGGCCGTCTCAAAAGCATGGAGGGCAGCCCACGCTCGATTGTTGCCCGCGATGGACCTCGCCAGGGCAAGGTTGGCCTCGTCATCGGCGGCGGCTCCGGCCACGAGCCGACCTTCCTCGGTTTCGTCGGCAAGGGGCTGGCCGACGCGGCGGCAATCGGCAATGTTTTTGCCTCGCCGCCGCCGGACCCGATCCTCGAATGCGCCAAGGCGGCCAGCGGCGGCGCCGGCGTGCTGTTCATGTATGGCAACTATGCCGGCGACGTGATGAACTTCGACATGGCTGCAGAGATGGCGGCGATGGATGAAATCGAGGTGCGCACCGTGCTGACCACCGACGACGTGGCATCGGCGCCGCGCGACCAGAGGCAAAAGCGCCGTGGTGTCGCCGGCAATTTCTTCATCTTCAAGGCCGCCGGTGCCGCCTGCGAGCGGATGCTGTCTTTCGACGAATGCGAGCGCATCGCCAGGAAGGCCAACGATCACACCTTCACCATGGGGGTCGCTCTTTCGCCCTGTTCGCTGCCGCAGACCCGCCGGCCGAATTTCGAGATCGGACCGGATGAGATGGAGATCGGCATGGGCATCCATGGCGAGCCGGGCATCGCCCGCGGAAAATTGAAAACGGCCGACGAGATCACCGACGAGATGCTGGACAAGATCGTCGACGAGATGGCGCCGGCACGCGGCGACAAGGTCGCTGTGCTCGTCAATTCGCTCGGCTCGACGCCGCTGATGGAACTCTACATCATGAACCGGCGCGTCAAGCAGCGGCTCGATGACATCGGCGTGTCAGTTCACGCGACCTGGGTCGGCAATTATTGCACCTCGCTCGAAATGGCCGGCGCCTCGGTGACGCTGATGCATCTCGACGCCGAATTGCAGACCATGCTCGACTATCCTTGCGACTGCGCTATGTTCCGCGCCGGCTGAAGGTGCATCCATGACATCCATCGATGCAGCCGATTTGAAAAGAATGTTCGATGCGATCGCGGTGGCGATCGAAGCCGACAAGGACAGGCTCTGTCAGCTCGACGGCGTCATCGGCGACGCCGATCATGGCATCGCCATGGCGCTCGGCTTTGGGGCGGTGCGCGATGCGCTGGCCCCGCTGGAGCTCACGGCAACCGAGCCGACAGCTCTCCTCAACACTGCGGCGAAGTCGTTCCTCAACGCAGTCGGCGCCTCGTCAGGCCCGCTCTACGCGACGGCCTTCATGCGTGGTGCGGCTGCCGTCAAGGGCAAGGCGGCCTTGGAGGGCGCCGACGTCGTCGGACTGTTCCAGGCAATGGCGCAAGGCATCCAGGATCGCGGCAAGGCCGAGATTGGCGAGAAGACGATGGTCGACGCTTGGCTGCCGGCGGCGCAGGCCGCGGCCGCTGCCCATGCCGCCGGCAAGACCCTGTCCGAAAGCCTGGCAGCCGCCCTCGAAGCAGCCGAACGGGGCGCCGAGGCGACCAAGGATATGATCGCCGCGAAGGGCCGCTCCTCGCGGCTCGGCGAGCGGTCGCTCGGGCACATCGACCCCGGCGCGGCGTCGGCGGTCACCGTCATCGGCGCGATGCGGAAAAGCCTGGCTTAGCCCAGCTTCGCCGCGTCGAGCGCGTCGATCGCCTGGACATTGCCGGCCGATGGCCCGTTTTCGTCGAACTCCGATGCGAGCCAGGCGTCGACGATCGACTTGGCCAGTTCCGGGCCGATGACGCGGGCGCCCATGGTGATGATCTGGGCATTGTTGGATTTGGCCGCGCGCTCCGCCGAATAGGTGTCATGGGTGAGTGCTGCGCGAATGCCGGGCACCTTGTTGGCCGAGATGGAAACGCCGATGCCGGTGCCGCAAAACAGAATGCCGCGATCGTTCTCGCCGTCGAGGATGGTCTGGGCGAGCTTCTGCGACAGGTCGGCATAGTAGCCCGCCTGGCTGAGATCGCTGACGGCGAGGCCGGGTTTGGTGGCGAGATGCGCGGCAATGACGTCGAGCAGCGGTTTGCCGGCACTGTCGGCTCCAATGGCTATTTTCATTTTTCTGTCCTTTCCTATTCGATTGATTCAGATCGCCGCCGAGGCGCGTTGAAGGATGTCGATGTAACCATCCGCCTGCCAGGCGGAGCGGCCAATGAACAGCCCGTCGATATGAGGCTGGCCGATCAACTCGGCGGCATTTTGCGGATTGACGCTGCCGCCATAAAGCACCGGCGGTATGGCCGGCAGGAGATCGCCGGCGATCTTCTTGATCAGCCCCTGCTGCCTATCGGCATAGTCCGCACTTGCCGGAATGCCCTTGTCGCCAATCGCCCAGACCGGTTCGTAAGCAAACACGATCGTCGCCGCCTTTGCCTGGCCTTCGAGGTATTGCAGCGCGCCACGCACCTGCATGGCCAACACCGCGTCGGCCTGGCCGCTGTTGCGTTGCGCCAATGTCTCGCCGACGCAGATGAGCGGCACCAGCCCGTGCTTTACCGCCGCTGCGGTCTTGAGGCCGACCGCATTGTCGGTCTCGCCGAAATGCTCGCGCCGTTCGCTATGGCCGAGCTCGACGAGGTCGAGCCCGCAATCCGTCAGCATCACGGGCGAGATCTCGCCGGTCCAGGCGCCGGCGTCGGCCCAGTGCATGTTCTGGGCACCGACCTTGACCCGCGTCGATGCCAAGGCTTTCTTGACCTCGCGGACCGCGGTGAAGGGCGGGATGACGAAGGGGTGGATACGGTCGTCGAAACCGGGGACGAAGCCCGCCAGCGCGTCAGCGAAGTCAATCGCCTCGGCCAGCGTCTTGTTCATTTTCCAGCTTGTGCCGACCCAGTAGACCATGTGTCCTCCTCAAATCTTCTCGACCAGTGTTAGCGAAACACCGGCGCCATCCAACACCTCACGCATCTGCGATTCCAGTTCGCGACCGGTGAAGACGGCGTCGAACGCCTTGAGATCGGTCAGGAAATGCAAGGCCGTGCGGCCGAACTTGCCGTGATCGACCAGCAGATATTTACGCGCGGCGGCGGCCATCATCAGCCGCTTGGTATGAACCACTTCCTGGTCCTGGTGGAAGGCGGAAGCGCCATGAATGGCCGACGACGACAGGAAGGCCACATCGGCGCGCAACGATCTCAACGTGTCCTCGGCAAGCAGGCCGAAGAAACCGTGAAACTTCTTGCTGTACTGGCCACCGAGCGCGATCAGGGTGATGCCGCCAACGCCTGCCAGCTCCTGGATAACGGCCAGATTGTTGGAGATCACCGTCAGCGGGCGGAGATCCGCAAGTTGGCGCGCAATGCCGCCCGCCGTCGAGCCGTCGTCGATGATCACCGTCTGGCCCGGTTCGATGACAGCCACGGCGGCAGCCGCGAGACGCTGCTTCTCCTCGGCGGCCTGCTTCTGGCGGTAGCGGAAATCGCTCTCGAACAGGCCGCTCGGCTGGATCGAGGCGCCGCCGCGCACCTTGCGCAGGAAGCCGCTTTCCTCAAGCTCGTCGAGGTCGCGATGGACGGTCATCTTCGACACGCCGAAGCGGGAGGCAAGGTCATCGACACTGGCCGTGCCGGTGTCCATCAGAAAATCCATGATGCCTTGCCGCCGGCCGTCGCTCTTCATCGTCCAGCCCCTGAATCCGACCCGCTGCGAATCCGCGGTGGCGGAAACCGCGATTTCACACCATTATAACAGAGAAAATCGCATAGTTGTCAAATTTTTTGTGATGGTGTTATCTTTTATCGGGATATTACTCGCTTCTGATTGCTGCCTTGTAACAAGAATTGCTCCCGGCGGCATGGCCAAAGGTTGCGGTTCTCCGGAAATCCGGCCAGAAGCATCAATGGGCTGAATGACGACCGGACAGCTCGCAACATCGGCTTGAAACCAAATACGGGAGACTATTGGGTGGCTCGCATCACATTGAGACAATTGCTCGACCATGCCGCCGAACACGGCTACGGCGTGCCTGCCTTCAACATGAACAATATGGAACAGGGCCTTGCGATCATGGAGGCGGCCGAGGAGACCAAATCGCCTGTCATCCTGCAGGCGAGCCGCGGCGCCCGCGCCTATGCCAACGACGTCGTGCTGGCCAAGCTGATCGACGCGCTGGTCGAAATCCACCCCGATATCCCGGTCTGCATGCATCTCGACCATGGCAACAACGAAGCCACCTGCGTGACCGCGATCCAGCACGGCTTCACCTCGGTGATGATGGACGGATCGCTGAAGGAAGACGGCAAGACGCCGGCCGATTATGGCTATAATTCCGGCATCACGCGGCGCGTCGTCGACATGGCGCATTGGGGCGGTGTGTCGGTGGAAGGCGAGATCGGCGTTCTCGGATCCCTGGAGATGGGCGGCGGCGAACAGGAAGACGGCCACGGCGTCGAGGGCGCCGTCAGCCACGACCAGCTGCTGACCGATCCGGAACAGGCGGTGCAATTTGTCAAGGACACGCATGTCGACGCGCTGGCCGTCGCCATGGGCACCAGCCACGGCGCCTACAAGTTCTCGCGCAAGCCCGACGGCGCGGTGCTCGCCATGAATGTGATCGAGGAGATCCACCGCCGCCTGCCGAACATGCACCTGGTCATGCACGGCTCATCCTCGGTGCCAGAAGAACTGCAGGAGATCATCAACAAATATGGCGGCCAGATGAAGCCGACATGGGGCGTGCCGGTCGAAGAGATCCAGCGCGGCATCAAGCACGGCGTGCGAAAGATCAACATCGATACCGACAACCGCATGGCGCTGACCGGCGCGATCCGCAAGGTGCTGACCGAGAACACGAGCGAGTTCGACCCGCGCAAATATCTGACGCCGGCAATGGCCGCGATGAGGAAGCTGTGCAAGGAGCGCTTCGAGCAGTTCGGCACCGCCGGCAATGCGTCGAAGATCAAGCCGCTGCCGGTCTCGGAAATGGCAAAGCGCTACAAGTCTGGCAGTCTCGATCCGAAATTCGGCTGACGTATTCTGGTTCTAAGCAGGAGCCGAATCGGCTCCTGCTTATCTATTCTGTTCGCGGCAAAATCGCCGTCCTGCCGGTCTCGATGAACGGCGCCCAATAGTCGACCGACTCGCGGATCATGGCGACGACCTGATGGTCGACAGGCTCGCGTTCGCGAAACGACAGTTCGAGGCAGATCTCGTTGTCGACGCCGCCGCCGCGGCGAAGCGTCTGCAAAAATTTTTCCGGGGTGATGCGGCCGTCCTTGTTGTAGGCGGCGATGAACGGCCAATGGCCGCCCTTGTTCATCGACGACTGTTTGATGTGGATGATCGGCGATAGCCTGGGGAAGGCTTCGGCCCAGGCATAGGGGTCGATGTCGGCCGGATTGCTCGAGGTCACGTCGCCATGGTCGATATCGACCATCATCTTCATCGGGATGGCCATGCCGGCCGCTTCGATCTCGTTGTGCAGGGTCCGGCAGCTCTCGATCGTATGGCCGAATTCGCGGCCGACCGACATCGGCTCCCAGAACAGATGGGTTAATCCGGCCGCCTTGGCGTGCTCGGCGACCTCGCGCCAGCATTCCAGTGCGATCTCGAAAAGCCGCGCGCGACGCTCCGGATCGTCAAAATCCCTGTGCGTGAAGATCGCGAACTGGGTGCCCATGCCGCTGGCGCCGAGCTCGGCCGAAATGTCGGCAAAGGTCTTGAACCAATCGACGTAGTAGCGACGCACGTCGGCGTCGGGATGGCCGAAATGGTTGAGCCGCCCATAAGGACCGGTCATGCCGGATGTCACGCGCACGCCAGTGCGGTCGAGCGCGGTGCGGAACAGGCGGACGAATTTCGAGATCGTCGCCGCAGGCCAGCCGGGATTGACGAATTCGTGCGTGAGCTGCACGTCACGGATGCCGATGTCGTAAGCGATCGCGTCGATCAGATCGTCCGGTTCGGCAAAACGGTTGACCAGCGGATTGGTGTTGAGGGAAAGCGTAAAACTCATCAGCCTGCCCTCACCAGTCGGCCAACGCACCAGTCCTCGAAGGCGGCTCTTTCCGCGGCGGACAGATGCAGGCCGTGTTTGGTGCGCCGTTCGAGAATATCGGCTGATGTCAGCGCCCATTCATGCTCGAACAAATAACTGGCCTCGCGTTCGAAAAAATCCTTGCCGAAGCACCGCCCCAGATCGGTGAGCGACCTGGACGCACCGACCAGAACGCGCGTCCTGGTGCCGTAGAGCCGGCCATAGTGCTTGACCAGCGATGCCGGCATCCATGGAAATTCGCGGCCGAGATCGCCGAGAAACTGCTCAAAGTCGGCATTGGCGATATCGCCGCCCGGCAGATAGCCTTTTGACGTCCACGGCTTGCCCATTTTCGGAAAGAACGGGGCGATCCTGTCCAGCGCGTGCTCGGCCAGCTTGCGGAAGGTGGTGATCTTGCCGCCGAAGACCGAGAGCAGCGGCGCCTGCCCGGCCGATGCATCGAGCTCGAAAATATAGTCGCGGGTTACCGCGCTTGGATTGTCGGCGTTGTCGTCATAGAGCGGCCGGACGCCGGAAAACGAGTAGATGACATCATCGCGGGCAAGTTCGCGCTTGAAGTAGCGGTTGACCACCCCGATCAGATAGTCGACCTCGCTGGTATCAGCCTTCACGTCTTCCGGCCGCCCATCATAGGGAATGTCGGTAGTGCCGATCAGGGCCAGATCGTTCTGGTAGGGATTGATGAAGATCACGCGTTTGTCGCTGTTCTGGACGAGATAGGCCTGCCGCCCTTCCCAAAATTTCGGCACCACGATGTGGCTGCCCTTGACCAGCCGGACATTCCGCTTGGAGTTCTGGCCGGCCACGCGGTTGATGATGTCGTTGACCCAGGGACCGGCGGCGTTGATCAGTGCCCGCGCCCGAACCGTGGTCCTGACGCCGGTTCGACTGTCGCGCATCTCGACCGACCACAGGTCGTTTTCACGTCGGGCGGCGGTGCAGGCGGTCCTGGTAAAGACCTTGGCTCCCCGTTCCGCCGCGTCGAGCGCATTGATGATGACGAGACGGGCATCGTCGACCCAGCAATCGGAATATTCGAACCCGCGCTTGAATGCATGTTTGATCGGCGCGCCTTCGGGCGCGGTGCGAAGGTTGAGCGTGCGGGTGGCCGGCAGCCGCTTGCGGCCGCCGAGATGATCGTAGAGAAACAGGCCGAGCCGGACCAGCCAGGCCGGCCGGTCGTCAGGGCTGTGCGGCAGCACGAAGCGCATCGGCCAGATGATGTGCGGCGCCGATTCAAGCAGCACTTCGCGCTCGATCAGCGCCTCGCGCACTAGCCGGAATTCGTAGTATTCGAGATAGCGCAGGCCGCCATGGACGAGCTTTCCCGATCGCGAACTGGTGCCTTCAGCAAGATCGTCTTTTTCGCACAGGATGACGGAAAGCCCGCGGCCGGCTGCGTCGCGCGCGACGCCGGCGCCATTGACGCCACCGCCGATGACGAAGAGATCGACGATTTCGGTGGCGCCGCTCATCTCGCGGGGTCCTCAGTGGCTAGATTGTGTTTCATGGCTCTGCGACCTCAGCATGGGTTGACCGGTGGTAGCCCGGCGATGAAGCGGCGCACCTCTTCGGCCGCCTGCTCGGCCGCATAGGTCACCGTGCGCACCGATGCGCCGGCGATATGCGGCGTCAGGGTGACATTCGGAAGCTGCAGCAGCGGCCAGTCGGCAGGCGCCGGCTCGACCGCGAACGTCTCCAGCATGGCGCTGCCGATATGGCCTGAGACCAGCGCATCGTAGAGCGCGTCGTAGTCGACCAGCGGCCCGCGCGCGGTGTTGACGAAAATCACCCCCGGCTTCATCCGGGCGATGGTGTCTTTGTTGACAAGGCCGCGGGTCTCCTCGGTCACCCGGGGATGAAGCGTGACCACATCGGAGCGGGACAGGAGATCGTCCAGCGCGACCAGTTCGACGCCGGCATTGCGGTCTTCGGCGCTCAGTTGCACATAGGGATCGGTGACGAGGATGCGGCAGCCGAAGGCGCGCAACAGACGGACAACCTTGGTGCCGATATTGCCATAGCCGATGACGCCGACCGTCATTTCGTTGAGCTCTCGGCCGGTGCGGTCGGCGCGGTAGAGATCGCCGCGCCATTCCCCCTTGCGCAACGCTTCGTGCCCGACTCGGATCAGCCGCGTCTCGGCAAGGATGGCGCCGATGGTGAACTCGGCCACAGCACTTGCATTGCGGCCGGGCACATTGACGACGGTGATGCCGTGGGCTTTGGCGGCGGCCATGTCGATGTTGATCGGGCCGCCGCGCGAGACCGCAACCAGCTTCAGCGCCGGCAGACGCTGCATCATGGTCTCGGAGAGCGGCGCAAGCTGGGTGACGAAGATCTCGGCGTCGCCGATGAAATCGACCACCTCGTGCGGATCGCCAAAATACTCCTTGACCTTGTCGAGGCCGAGCGCCGCATTGCCGAATTCCATCGGCTCGTCGGGCCAGGCCGCCTCAAGCGTACGAATGTCGAGATTGTCTCCGCAGGCCTCCTCGATTTTCTCGCGAAACACTTCGGGAAGCATGAAGCGGTCGCCAATGATTGCAATCTTCTCACGCATGCTCGACTTCTCAGTTTGCCCTGGATGCGGCCATCGACCGCCAGACCGGCCGCAGCGCCTCATGCGCCAATGTGTAGGACGGAACCGCCCGCTCATAGATCGCTGCAAGTTTTCGGTCGCTCGGTTCCGCCGCGCCAAGCAGCGGCGTGACCCATTCGCCGACGCATTCGTCCATCGACGCGTATTGGCCGACGCAGACCGCAGCGATCATCGCGGCGCCCGCCGCACCGGCTTCCTCGCGTTGGCTGGTGCGAATGTCGGCGCCGACGACAGCACCCAGGATCTTGCGCAGAGCCGGGCTTCTGGCCGCACCGCCGGTCAGCCGGATCTCGCTCGGTAGCGGCCCCATGGCGGCATAGCAATCGCGCGACGCGAAGGCCAGTCCCTCGATAACGGCGCGGACCATGTCGGCGTAACCGTGCCGCGACGAGATGCCGACGAAACCGGCCCTGGCATTGGCGTCGACGAACGGCCCGCGCTCGCCGGCCTCCGACACATAGGGCTGATAGAGCAGCGAGGCCGGCTCCGATGACGATATCCATTCATCGACCAGCGCGATCATCTCGCCGTTGCTGCGGGTAATGCCTTGGGAGGCGAGAATGCCGGAGGCGAGGCTAAGGATCCAATCGATGTTGAGCGTCGCTGCCATGTTCGATTGCATCTGCGCAAAGACGCCGGGCGCCGGCATCGTCATCGTGTAGCCGGTCCTGGCCTCGTTGAGCAGCACCTCGTCCGGCGTCTGAGCAAGCCGCATATGCATGCCGGTAGAGCCGATGATGGAGCAGCCGGGCTTGCGCTCGCGGTCGAGCAGGCCGGCGCCGAGCGCGGTGCAGGCGACGTCGACATAGGCGAGCACCACCGGCGTACCGGAAAGCAGCCCGGTCGCTTCGGCAGCCGCCGCCGACAGCCCGGCGCTCTGCCTGGTGCCGTCGACGATTGGCGGCAGCAGATGCCTGAGATCAGCGACGCCGAGCACCTCAAGCACATCGTCGCAATAGCCACGAGTGCGGAAGTCACCGAAGGTGAAGGTGCCCTCGGACGGATCGGTGGCGCGGTCGCCGGTCAGGTTGAAATAGAGCCAGTCCTTGCAATGAAATGCCGTCGTGGCGCCGGCAAGCATGTCAGGCGCGTTGCGCTTCATGAAGGCAAGCTGCGGTCCCTGCTGGCAGGCGGCCAGGCCGCTGCCGGTCTTTTCGAAACGGAGCCGGTCATCGGGCCGCGCGCGGATCTCCTCGACTATCGCGGCAGCGCGCGCGTCGAGCCACAGCCAGCCCTTCGCGACCGGCTCACCCTCCTTGTCGATCAGCCAGGTGCCGTCGCCCTGCCCGGTCACGGCGATGGCGATGGTGCGGCCGGCGAGGTCCGGCACCTTGTCGGCAAGCTGGCGCAGGGTGGTCGCGGTATCGGCCCAGGTGCGCGCCAGATCCTGCTCGGCGCCTCCGCCCGGCAAGGTCTCATACCGGTTCGGCAACGCCGCGGCCGCGAGCTGCCGGCCCGCCGTGTCGAAGGCGACGGACTTGATGACAGACGTGCCGGCGTCGATGCCGATCAGCACATCCCGCATCAGGCAAGCTCCATGCCGTGCGAAATGGCCATGCCGCTGGACTGATCGAAGACGTGCAGGTTTTTCGGATCGATGCTGATATTGATCGGCGCGCCAAGCTCCAGCCGGGTCCGGTCATGTTCGACCAGGACGAGCGAGCCGCCGGCGAAATCCGCGGCGATATGGGTCTGATCGCCGAGCCATTGGTTGGCCGAAACCGTGGCCGGCACGCCGTCCTTCGAGCGGCGAACCGCATAGGGTCTGATACCGATGACGACCCGCTGCCGTTTGAGCAATTCGTCGCGAACCGAGCCGCTGAACGCGTCCTTGTCATAGTCGAGCGAAAGCCCGTCGGGCAGTCGCAAATTGATCTTGTCGGCAGCCGTGCCGACATAGGCCTCGAAGACATTCATCGGCGGCTCGCCGACGAAGGTGCCGGTGAACAGGTTGGCCGGCCGCTGCTTGAGCATATCGGGCGTATCGAACTGCTGCAGCACGCCGCCTTCCATCACCGCGATCCGGTCGGCAAGCGCGTTGGCCTCGGTCTGGTCGTGGGTGACCAAGATTGCGGTCAGGCCGCGCTCCTTGATGAAGTGCTTGATGCGGCCGCGCAGCACGGCGCGAAGCTGCGGCTCGAGCTGGCCCATCGGTTCGTCCAGCAGATGCAGGTCGGCCTCGCGGATCAGCGCCCGGCCGAGGCTGGCGCGCTGCTGCTGGCCGCCGGAGATGGAGCTTGGATAGCGCTCCAGAATGTCCTCGATCTCGAGCAGCTTGGCGATGCTGGCGACCTTCGCATCGACGTCGCTTTTCCGCAGCTTGGCCGCCTTGAGCGCAAACGCCATGTTCTCGCGCACGGTCAGCGGCGGATACAGCGAATAGCCCTCGAACGCCATCGCCACATTGCGCTTGACCGGCGGCAGCGTGTGCACCTTGCGGCCGGCAACCGAGATGGTGCCGCGCGAGACCTCCTCGAAGCCGGCGATCATGCGCAATGTCGAGGTCTTGCCGCAACCGGACGAGCCGAGCAGTGCGACGATCTCGCCTTTGTCAATTTCCATCGTCAGATTCTGGACAGCGTGCACACCTCGGTCGATCGGGCCGTAGAACTTATCGACGCCTGAAATGGTGAGTGCGCTCTGGCTCATGCCGCTTCTCCGCTGTGCAAATTGACGACGTTCTTCGAGCCGATACGGTCGCCACTGGCACGATCGAACAGCAGGGCGCCTTTGCCGTCGACGGCGATATGGGCCCTGCCCTCGATTTGACCCGCTGTTCCGGCCGGCCGGGAGACCAGGATTTCGCGGCCGCGCACGGTGCGCACCAGCGTGACAATCTTTTCGTTGAGCGGCGTCTCCGCCTCGATCGTCACCGGTATGGCAGCGGGCGTTCCGTCGTCGACGAAGCGCAGCGCTTCGGGCCGCAAGCCGATCACGCAATCGCGGCCGACCGTCGCGTCATAGGCGCCGGTCAGATGGACCTGAACATTCGACAGACCGACATAGATGCCCTTGGCATCGCGCGACGGCTTGACGTCGAGCAGGTTGATTGTCGGATCGCCGAACAGCCGCGCGATCTCGATGTTCGCCGGCTCACGATAGATCTGCTCGGGCGTGCCAAGCTGCTTGATGACACCTTGCGACATCACCGCGATGCGATCGCCGAGCGCCATGGCCTCCTTGTAGTCCTGGGTGACGTAGACGACGGTCGCGCCGCGATCGGCCAGCAGCCTCGGCAGTTCGAGCCGCATCTCGAAGCGCAATTTGGCATCGACGTTGCGCAAGGGGTCGTCGAGCAGCAGCACCGGCGGCGAGCCGACCAGAGCGCGGGCGAGCGCGGTGCGCTGCTTCTGGCCGTTGGACAGCGCCCGTGGCTTATGGCTGAGCACGTGGCCGATCTTCAGCAGCTTGGCGACGCTCTCGACGCCCGCCTTCATCGCATTTTGTGACGATCGCTTGGCCTGAAGCGGCGTGGCGATGTTGTCGAAGGCGGTCATGTGTGGAAACAGCGCGAAATTCTGGAACGCCATGCCGACGCCGCGGAACTCGGCGTCAAGATCGGTCATGTCCTCGCCGCCGATGAAGATCTTTCCCTCATCGGGGTCGATGACGCCGGCGACGAGCCGCAGCAGCACCGTCTTGCCGGCGCCGGACGGTCCGAACAGGACCAGCGTTTCGCCGTCGGCGACGCTCAGCGACAGATTGTCGAGCACAGTCTGGCTCTTGTAGCGCTTGACGACATTTCGCAATTCGAGGCTGGCCATCGGAGCTATCCTTTCACCGCGCCGAGCGACAGGCCTTCGACGAGATAGCGCTGCGCATAGAGGGCAAGCGCCAGCGTCGGCGTGATCGACAGCACGATCGCCGCCGAGATCTGGCCGTACTGGATGCCGGAGGAGGTGATGAAGGCGAGCGCGCCGACCGTCACCGGCTGCTTGTCGGCCGAAGCGAGCACGAGCGCGAAGATGAAATTGTTCCAGGCGAAGATGAAGGCGAGCAGGCCGGCAGCCGCGATGCCGGGGCCGGCGAGCGGCAGCGCGATCTTGCGGAAGGTGGCGAACCAGGAATGGCCGGCGATGCGATAGGCATATTCGATATCGGCCGGGATGTCCTCGAAATAGCCGCGCACGATCCACAGGATCAGCGGCAGGCAGATCAGCTGATAGACCCAGATCAGCCCGATATAGGTGTTTGCCAGTCCAAGCTTCTGGAAATAGAGGGTCAGCGGCAGCAGCACCAGCAGCGCCGGCGCAAACCTAAACGACAGCAGCGTGAAGGCGATGTCCTCCGAGCCGCGGAATTTGTGCCGGGCAAAGGCATAAGCAGCGGGAACGCCGAGCAACAGCGCAACGGCGACCGAGGTGACCGACAGGAACACCGAATTCCACAGGTTGCGCATGAAGGCAATGTCGAGCGTTCCGGCTGCCGTCGTCAGCTTTCCGGTGATCAGCGCGGTGTAGTTGGCCAACGTCGGCTTGAAGACAAGCTGCGGCGGAATCCGCAGGATGGTTTCGTTGGTCTGGAAGGACATCATGAGGATCCAGACGATGGGGAACATAAAGAAGATAACGACCAGGGTCAGTGCTGCGCCGCGCAGGATGCGTTCGAGAAGCGAGGTGTGTTCCATCTCAGCCTCCTATGCCTGGCCGCGGGCGCGTTCGCGCAGCCGCAGCCAGTTCTTGATGAAGATGTTGGAGAGGAAATAGGTGATCGCCCACAGGATAATCATCAGCGCCGCCGAGCGGCCGACATTGGTCGACTGGAAGAAGTTGAGGTAGGCCTCGACCTGGAAGACGGTCAGCGTGTCGCCCGGACCGCCCTGGGTCATGGCATAGATGATGTCGAACTGCTGGATGGAATCCAGCAGACGGAACAGCGTCGCCGTCAGGATGTAGGGCGTCAGCATCGGCAGGGTGATGCGGAAAAACACGAAAGTCCTCGGCACGCCATCGAGTGCTGCCGCCTCGAAGGGCTGCGTCGGCAGGCTGCGCAGCCCGGCAAGCAGAAGGATCATGATGAAGGGCGTGTAGACCCAGATGTCGACAAGAACCACGGTGAAAAGTGCGGTGGACGGCGACGAGGCCCAGCGGAAATCCTGCAGTCCGATGAGGCTGGCGAGATAGCTCAGCACGCCGAAGCCGGGATTGGTCATGAGCTTCCACATCAGCGCAGCGAGCGCCGGCGCCGTCATCAGCGGCATCAACAGCATGATCGAGATGAAATTGTTCAGCGTCGAGCGCTTCTGCAGCAGCATGGCGATGCCGAGACCGAGAAGCAGTTCGAGCAGCACGGTGATACCGGCATAGAGCAGCGATATCTCCAGCGTGTTCCAGAACCTCGGGTCAGTGAAAAAGGAGATATAGTTGTCGCCCCAGTTGAACTGCCGCGCCCAGGGCTGGCTCAGCCGGTAGCGCTGGAACGAATAGACCACCGATGTGAAGAACGGGATCAGGATGCCGATGCAGACGAGCAAGGCCGGCAGGCTGAGCACATAGGGCAGCACCCTCTTGCTGATCCTGAAGCCGGAAGGCCTGTTTCTTTGCATTGTTGCCGCAGTCATCGTGGCTCTCACCCGTCATCTCTGTTGTTTCGCCCTGCCGGCCGCCCAGGGAGCAAGGCGGCCGGTTGGGCGAGTGGCGGCACCGCCAGTGTTGAGCATCCGATTTCCCAAATCGGTTTCCACTTTTGGGTCCGATGCTCCAGGCGCCGCTTTGCAGTGAAATCGCCGGCTGGCCCGCAGAAGCGGGCCAGCCGTTCGCCAGGACTTTAGCCGAGCCCGGCTTCCTTGAGCTGGCCGTCGACGCTGGTGGCCAGCATGTCGAGGCCTTCGTCGACCGGCACTTCCTTGGCCACCATCTTCTGCAGCGTCGCCGCCCATTCGGTGGTGAGATCGAAGAACAGCGGCTGCGGGGTGAACTTGATGCTGGCGCCCGGCGCCGAGACGTCGAACATCTCGACATAGCCCGGATAGCTCTTGTTCAGCTTCTCGCGGAACATCTGGTCGTTCCAGACCGACTGACGGACCGGATTGACGAAGTCCATCTTGGTAGCACCGAACAGTGCATGCTCGGGCCCGGATGCCCATTGCATGAAGTACCAGGTGGCGTCCTTGTCCTTCGAGAAATTGGACATGGACAGCGACCAGATCCAGATATTGGGCGTCGGAGCCTTGGCGGCGGGATTGGCCTTGAAGGCGGAGAAGGCAAGCTTGCCGGCCATCTTGTTGTCGCCGCCGTTCATGAAGTAGCCGAGGATGTCGGCGTCGAAAATCATCGCCGAGGCGCCGGCGCCAAGATCGGTGCCGACCTGATACCACGTGTAGGTCGACCAGTCCTTGGGGCCGCTCTCCTGGATCATCTGGACCCACTGCTTGTGGAATGCCTTGGATTCGGCGGTGTTCATCGCGGCCGACAATTTGCCGTCGGCCGAGACATTCAGATCTTTCTGGTCAAAGTTGGCGTAAGCCGAGAGGAAGCCGGGATGGATCGTCGCCCAGGAGCGCGAACCGCGCACGCCGATGCCATAGACGCCGCCGCCAACATCCTTGGTGAGCTTCGCCGCCGTTGCGACCATCTCGTCCATATTGCCGGGAACGCCGACGCCGACCTTGTCGAACATGCCCTTGTTGTAGGTGATGTTGTTCTGTTCGAAACCCCACGGAATGCACCACTGCTTGGCGTCGTCGGAACCAAGCACGCCGCCGGGCTGGCCGTTCCAGGCGCAGGACTTCCTGACACCGGGCAGGAAGTCGTCCCAGGCATAGTTCACGTTGGTTTTGGTCGGGTCTTTGATCCACTCGTTGAGGTCGGTAATCCAGCCGGCCGGGCCGTAGGTCCAGGTCATGTAGGCGCCGGTCATGAAGGCATCGTATTCAGGCGAGCTGGCCGACAGCGCAGCGGTGACTTTGTCGAAATAGACGTCTTCCGGGAAGACGTCGTAGACGACTTCCATGCCGGTCAGCTTCTTGAAGTTTTCGAGGTTGGCGATCATCGCATCGGCGTAAGGATGCTTGTTGAGCAAGAGCTTGATGGTCTTGCCCTTGTGCGCCTGCCAGTCGAAATCCGCCGCCAGCGCGCGGGTCTGCCCCAGGTTGAGCAGCGTGCCGGCCGTGCCGGCGGCAAGGCCCATCGCGCCGAGGCCTTTGATCAGCCCACGACGATCGACTTGTCCGCGCAGGAACGCGTCGATCAGGTCTTTCTCTTTCTCATGCATTGTCTTCTCCTCCACAGGGTAGTTTCAATCGAATGGTTGCCGGCTACCCGACCGGCGTCTGCTCCACGAGTGATCGCGCCGTCCGCTCATCGGTGACCAGGCCCTTGAGATAGCGGCCCTCCAATACCGATTTGATGGCACGAACCTTCACCTTGCCGCCGGCAACGGCGACAATCCTGCGATTGCTGATGTCTTCGCGCGCCAGCGCCAGCGCCCGGTTGGAAAGCGTCGTCTCGACCGCTTTTCCAGCATCGTCGAAGAAATGGCCGAGCAGTTCGCCAACGCCGCCCTTGCGACGTATCTCTTCCATTTCGCCCTTCTCGATCATGCCGGTGGCGACCAGCGACGCCTCGCGCTCGGCGGTGCCGATACCGGCAATGAGCAGGTCGGCGGCCTTGCCGAGATCGAAGACCTCGCTGATGCCCTTCTGCCCAAGCAGCACGGTTCGATCCTCGACCGTGTTGGCGAACATCGGCACCGGCATCACGTAGGCTTCGGCGCCGGTCCGTTCGGCCAGGCGGTGAATGACGTCGTGCGGATTGGCCGAGAACTTGCGCGTCAGGCCGCCGAGCAGCGAAACGAAGCGGGTCTTTTCGGCCGATATGCGCGGCAGATACTCCACGCAGGCGGCGAGCGTGCGGCCATGACCGACGCCGATCAGCGTATCCTCGCCGCGTTCGATCTCACGCTTGAGGAACTGCGCGCCGGCAATGCCGAGCGCCTTGAGCGGCAGGTCTTCGCCATCGAAGTCGGGAACGACCTCGCAATAGTCGAGACCGTAGCGGCTGGACAAATCGTCCTCAAGCGCGACGCATTCCGACACTTCGCCGTCGATATAGACTTTGACCAGCCCTTCCTGATTGGCCTTGGTGATGAGGCGATGCGCCTTGAGGCTGGTCAGGCCAAGTCGCTTGGCGACCTCCGACTGGGTCAGGCCGCCAGCATAATGAAGCCAGGCGGCACGCGTAGCCATACTGGTTTCATCGTCGCGCAGCAGGCCGTTTCCAAAACCAACCATTTCCGCCCTAAGATATTTTTATCAGTTCATGCAAAATTTTTCACAAGCCGTTGCAGGAGTCAAGCACCGCGCGGTTCAAATCATACCAAGAGGGCACAAAAGCCCGCAGGAGGGCGATCGTGAGGGTTAGCACGAGACACACGGGCGCGGCTTGGGTTCGCTCCCTGACTTATCTGGTCATGAGCTTTAATCCCGCATGCGCCACGGCAATGCGAGCGGCGAGCGCGGCGTTGTTGCGGACCAGCGCGATGTTGGCTTTCAGGCTGCGGCCCTGCGAAAGCTCGTTGATGCGGGCGAGCAGGAACGGCGTCAGTTCCTTGCGCCCGATGCCGCGTTTCTCGGCCTCTGCCACCGCTGCCGTGATCGTGCCGTCGATGAAGGCCGGATCGAGCGCATCCACTTCCGGAATTGGATTGGCGACGAGGATGCCGGTGCCCGAGCCGATCTGCTCGTGCAGCAGCATGGCCTGCGCAATGTCCTCGGGCGTATCGAGGCGGTGATCGGCTTTCAGTCCGCTGGAGCGCGTATAGAAGGCCGGAAAATCGTCGCTCTGATAGGCAATCACCGGCACGCGCTGGGTCTCCAGATATTCCAGCGTTTTTGCAATATCGAGGATCGATTTCACGCCGGCGCAGACGACGGTGGTGCCGGTCTGGCCGAGTTCGGTCAGGTCGGCCGAGATATCGAAAGTAGCCTCGGCGCCACGATGCACGCCGCCGACGCCGCCTGTCGCGAAAATGCCGATGCCGGCGAGTGCGGCGATCCGCATCGTCGCCGAAACCGTGGTTCCGGCCGACCCGCCGCCCACCATGATGGCGGCGAGGTCGCGCCCGGACGCCTTGGCCACGTCCTTTGCCGCTGCCAGCGGCTCGAACTCCCGGTCACCGAGCCCGACTTTGATCATGCCGGCGACCACCGCGATCGTGGCTGGCACCGCACCGTTCTCGCGCACCACGGTTTCGACGCCGCGCGCAGTCTCCAGATTGGCCGGATAGGGCATGCCATGGGTGATGATCGTCGATTCCAGCGCCACCACCGCGCGGCCTTCACGAACTGCTGCCGCGACTTCGTCGTTCAGATGGAGAAGGGAAGGTTTCATCGTCATTTCGCTTTCAGAGTTCGGCTCGCGTTCAAGCGGGAATGCGGTCCATGCCGGCGGTGAGGAAGCGCGGCGACAGATCGGGATGAACGCTGGATTCGCTCTCGGTGGTCAGCGTGGCGAGCAGCGCCCCGGTGCGCGCCGCGTCGAGCACGGGATCGCCCGAAAGCACCTTGTACATGGTGCCGGCAATCATCGCGTCGCCGGCGCCGGTGATGTCGACGGCGCGGGCCGGGACGGAACGCATCGTCGCCACGCCGCCCTCGGTCGCCACCGCAAATCCATGCGCGCCCATGGTCACGATCACCTCGCTGGCGCCGGCCGCACGCAGCGCTGCAGCAGCCTCCTTCGGCTTAAGCCGCTTGTCGGCATCGGTGATGCCAAGCATCATATTGGCCTCGTCATGGTTGGTGAACAAAAGGTCGATGCCGGACAGGTCCTTCGGCAGGCGTGCCGATTTCGGCGACGAGACCGTGTCGACGGCGAGCTTGAAGCGCGCGCCCTGCTTGCGTGACATCAGCGCTGCGATCGTCGCGGCCGGCAGGTTGCAATCGATGAACACCCAAGTTGCCGAAGCAAGATGCGGCCAGAAACGGTCTAGATAGGCTGGCGAAAACAGATCGAAGATCTCCATGTCGGCGATGCCGAGCACGAGATCGTTGTTGAGGTCGAGGATCGCCGCATATTCCGCCGTCGGCCGCTCCGTCGTGGTGATGACCTGGCTGACATCGGCGCCGAGGTCGCGCAGATGCCGCACCAGCGAGCGACCGGTCTCGTCGTCGCCGACAATCGAGACGAAGCTTACGTCGACGCCGAGGCGGACAAGGTTCTCGGCGACGTTGCGGGCGACGCCGCCGAAGCTGCGATAGCCGTCGACCGGGTTCGACGTCCCGAAGATCAGATCCTTCTTGGCGTGGTACTTGCGGTCCAGGACGGCGCCGCCGATGCAGATCATGCGCTTGGAGGCCGGCAACACATAGCCACGACCAAGAATGTAGCCCTTGTTGACGAGTTGGACGATGTGCGCCGCGACGGTCGAGCGGGCGATGCCGAGCGCGGTCGCTATATCCTGCTGGCCGGCGAAAGGGTTCGCCGCGATGAGATCGAGAACCGCCTGTTCTTGTGCTCCAAGGTCGTCCATCGCCTTACCCGGCCCGCGCAATTGATGCTGAACTATAATAAACAACAGATGATGTTGTCAACATTTGTTTGGCGGGCCTATCGATGCCAGTCGCTGGTACTGGTCAACGCCTGGCGCCGCATCACATTACTTGTTGCCGATGGCAAGAACTTTGAAAGCAAGCGGATGAACGAACAGGAGTTGATGTCGGAGCTGGAGCAGTTGGTTTCCGAGGATCGGAACCCGAGGACGATGGATATCGACCTGCTGCCGACCATCGAGATCCTGCGCAGGATCAATGACGATGACAGCGGCGTTCCGGCCGCCGTCGAGAAGGTCATTCCGGAAATTGCTGCCGCGGTAGACCGGATCGTTAGTGCGTTTCAAAATGGCGCGCGGCTTGTCTATATCGGCGCCGGCACGAGCGGCCGGTTGGGAGTTCTCGACGCCTCGGAGTGTCCGCCAACATTTGGCGTGCCCGAGGACATGGTGCTCGGCCTGATCGCGGGCGGCCCCAAAGCGCTGGTGCGGGCTGTGGAAGGCGCCGAGGATGATCCGCAACAAGGCATCAAGGCCCTGCAGGACATCAAGTTGACCGCCGACGATGTGGTGGTCGGCATCGCGGTCAGCGGCCGCACACCCTACGTCATCGGCGGCTTGACCTATGCAAGGCAGGTGGGAGCAACGACCGTGGCGCTTTCCTGTAATCCCAGGTCAGTCATTGCCGGCATTGCCGACATTGCCATCTCTCCGCTTGTCGGCCCCGAGGTTCTCGCCGGCTCGACCCGGTTGAAGTCGGGAACCGCGCAAAAGCTGGTTCTCAACATGCTGACGACAGCCAGCATGATCCGGATCGGCAAGAGCTATCAGAACCTGATGGTCGACCTCAATCCCAGCAACAAGAAGCTCGTCGCCAGGGCGGTCGGGATCGTGATGCAGACCACCGGCTGCACAGCACAGCAGGCACGCCGGGCGCTCGATCAGACCGACAAAGACGTCAAGCTGGCGATATTGGTGACGATCACCGGGATGGGCATCGAAGAGGCGCGCAAGGCGCTCGACAATGCGGGCGGGTTTTTGCGAAAGGCGATCGGCGAAAAGACGCTGTGAAGCCGCCTGGATACCGGGATACTGGTATACTGGACAGATCGACTTCGACAAAGGCAGGGCATGGGACCTTGCTCACCAACCGGATCCATCCGACACATCATTTCGACAGGGGATTATCGAGATTCGGCAATCGGTCGGCGATCGCGTCAACGGAGCCTAACAAGTGATGATTGCAAAAAGTGGCGAACCAATCTGGGCCGTCGGCCTGATGACCGGCACCGTGCTGGACGGCAATATCGATGTTGCGCTGATCAAGACCGACGGCGAGCGGATCGCGGATTTCGGCACCTACACGCTGGCGCCCTACCCCGGATCGATCCGGACGCTGCTGGAGGAGACGCTGGATCAGGCCAGGGCGTGGAATTTTGCCGGGCCGGAGCCAACAATCTTTCGCGAAGCCGAAGAAGCGCTGACGCGCGCCCAGTCAGCAGCGGTCAAGGACCTGGTCGAAAGCTACGGGCTGACGATGGCCGATATCGGCGTCGTCGGCTTCCATGGCCAGACAGTGCTGCATCGCGCCCCGCAAACCGGCCGGCTCGGCCAGACCCGCCAGCTTGGCGATGGGGCGTTGATGCATGCCATACTGGGGACCACGGTCGCCTATGATTTCCGTTCGGCCGACATGCGCGCCGGCGGGCAAGGGGCGCCGCTGTCGGCCGCGTATCACGCCGCGCTGCTGCGCGATGCCGATATCAGCGGCGACACTGCGGTGCTCAATCTCGGCGGCGTCGCCAACATCACCTGGTGGGACGGCAAGGACAATGTCGTCGCTTTCGACACCGGACCGGCCAATGCGCCGCTGAACGATTTCATCAAAGCGAAGCGTTTGGGTGAGATGGACCGCGACGGCGCTCTGGCCCGCGCGGGCACCGTCGATGAAGCCCGGCTCGCCAAGCTCCTGCAGCATCCCTACCTAGCCAAGCCCTATCCAAAATCGCTAGACCGGTTCGATTTCGGCGCGGCCATGGCGGATGGGATGAACGCTGAAGATGGCGCCGCACTGCTGACGGCGTTCACCGCCGCAGCCGTCGGCAAGGCGCTCGACCTCCTGCCGCACCGGCCGAAGCGTCTGGTGGTCAGCGGCGGCGGCCGCCACAACCCGACGATCATGGCCATGCTCGCCAGCCGCGCCGGCATCGAAGCGGTGCCGGCGGAGGCGCTCGGCTGGAAGGGTGACGCGGTGGAGGCGGAGTGCTTTGCCTTCCTTGCGGTTCGCGTGCTCAGGGGCCTGCCGATCAGCTTTCCGACCACCACCGGTGTGCCACAGCCGATGCGCGGCGGGCGCCTTGCCGGCTAATCAAGCCAGCAATTTTTTCTGCAGGAAGACGCGGCTGCGGCCGATGGGAAAATCGGGAAGCACGCCGAATGGCCGATATCCCTGACGCTCACAGGCCTTGACCGCCTGGGGATTGAACGTGTCGATCAAGGCGCCGTGACAGCCGCGCGCGACGGCTTCTTGTTCGGCTGCGTCCAGCATCCTGCCAGCCATGTGCTGGCCGCGCAGTCGCTCATCGACCCAGAGCCATTGCACATAGAGCCAGCCCCAGGCGGTGTATCCCGAGATGCCGGCGACAACCGCGCCGTGCTCGTCGCGCACGAACACGGCGAGCGCCTTCCTCCCGGCCGCACCGACATCGCTGTCGTTGAACGCGCTGAGCCGCTCCCCGAGAAAAGCGAGCTCTTTCGGCGACGGGTCGGCGGTGGTTTCAAGCGTCGTGTTCATCGCAGGTCCAGACAGCCTCACAGCCGGATACCCGTATACTGCGCCGCGCGTCCTTGTGGACGCTGTGGCACTTTCATTTGCATTTATCGAAGGACAGGAGGGGCGCGCAAGCTCTGCCGCGGCGTGGCTCCGCGACTACACGGACCGCGGCGAATGCCACGCCGCCGCCGAAGCGGCAACCAGCATGAGCAACGCTGCGACCATGGCCGATGCCGCAAAACCAAAGCTGGAGTAAAGCGGTCCGAAGGCCGTGGTGCCGACAAACACCGCGAGATAGGTCACTGCGCTGTTCAAGCCCATGATCGTGCCGCGCCGCGCCGGATCGAGCGCCGAGAGGCGCATCACCAGGACGTTCAGCCCGAAATGATTGGCAAGACCCCAGACCGCGACCATCGCGATGGTCAGATGGAAACTGCTGCCTGCCGCGGCGAGCGCGACATAGACGGCCGCGACGAGAAGATAGGCGAACGGCATGACGCGTCGCGCGCCAAGCCGATCGATCACGCCGTCAAGCAGCGCCGCCATGCCGAAGCCAATGCCATAGGCGAGCGCGGCCAAGCCGTTGGCGCTGACCGGCCGGCCCAAGCCGTTCTGAAGGTGATCGCCAAGATAGCCATAGACGCCGTAGAAGGCGGTCATGAAGGCGCCGCAGGCGACCAGAAGCGGCACTATGCCGGGAACGGCCAAGGCGCCGAGCGGCGTCGGCGCCGGGCCGCTTTTCCTGACGTCGCTCAGCGACGTCAGCGTAAGGCCGGTCAACGCGAGCGCCGCAAGCACCGCGACCGCGGCGAACACGGCGCGCCAATGGACGAGATCGGCAAGCACCGCCGACAATGAGACGCCGGCGACCATGCTCAGGGTCCAGCCGGTCAGCACGACGCCGATCGTTCCGCTTTCGCGCCCAGGCGGCGCGATCGCAGCGGCGCTGGTATAGATTGCCGGCATGGCGATACCGGCAGCGATGCCGGCGAGAAGCTGGGCCGCAACTAGCGCTGTTACTGTCGGCGCGGCGGCGCTGGCGAGAAGCGCTATCGCCAGCAGCAGCAAGGCCCCTTGCAGCATGCGGCGAGCGCCAAGTCGGTCGATATAGCGTGCCAGGAACAAGGCGCTTGCGGATGTTCCGAGGCCGAACGCAGCGGACGCGATCATGACGGCCGGCACGCTCGTCGCAAACGACGCGGCCACCGCCGGTGCTATCGGACCGAGAACCAGCGAGTTCGAGCCGATCACCGCGATGCATCCGGTCAAGAGATAAGCGAGCGCCGGAATAGGCGGCCTTGCCGTCAATGTTGCGACTTGATCACTGTTCGTCATACGACGATAATCGCCGTATTAAATTCTGTATCAATAAGGAATTTCACCATGGATGAAGAAACACATGGCATTCTGCAGAACAGGCCTGCTGCCCGCGATGTCGACGCAACCGACCGAAAGATATTAGGCGTTCTGGTCGATGACGCCACGGTCAGCTATGCCGAGCTCGGCGATCGTGTCGGCCTGTCGCCGCCGGCCGCGCATGAACGGGTGAAGCGGCTTCGGCGCAGCGGCGCCATTCGCAACACCGCGGCAATCATCGATCCCAAGGCGGTGCGCAAGCCGCTGCTTGCCTTCGTGCATATCGACACCAAGGGCTGGGGAAAGACCCCCGAACTGATGGCGATCTCTGAGCATCCTGAAGTCGAGGAGATTCATTCGGTGGCCGGCGACACATGCATGCTGATCAAGGTCCGCACCGAGGACACAAGGGCGCTCGAAGGCCTGCTGTCGCGGCTTTACGAAACGCCCGGCGTGACCTCGACGCGAAGCTACGTGGTTCTGTCGACCTATCTCGAGCGGCCGGTGCAGCCCGGGATCACAACCGAATGGCCGGCACCCCGGCACATGGCCAAGCCGCTGTATTAGGGTCGCTTTGCGTTCAATCAACCAAGCTCCAGGGTCGTAATCGCAAAGACACCCGACTGCGCGAGCTGCGGAGCTTTTCCCCTGTACATTCGAGCCGTCTCGAAACCCGGTTGAAGACCGGCGGACGACAGCAAAGCTGCAAAACTTCCACTGGTCTCGGGAACATCGAGATGGACGTCTTCGGGACCGGACCTGTGCGCGAGCGCGGCGAAAAGGCGACTTGCCGCTTCCAGGCTGTTGGCAAAGAGTGGACCGATCTTGCAGCCCTCCCGGCATCGGCGCGCGACACCGTATCCTTCGATGGCGCCATCCCTGACGATCGCCAGCGCGACGTGCGGCGGGCGCAGCCAGTGTTTCAGGAAGGATCGCCTCGGAGCGGGAAAGAACCGGCTGTCGTAGTCCAGAACGTCGGGCACGAGTTCCGGGCCTATGGCGCGAATGCCACTGTCGACTTCTGCCGGACCGTTCGGCGATCCGACGAAGCGGATCGTCCGGTAGGCCGGCACAAAGCCCATGCTGCGGTAATTGGCCTGCTGTTCGACGACACCATCGAGGCCGATCGTGCGGTCGCCGAGCCGCGCCATGCCGGCATCCCAGACCGCCTTGCCATGACCCTCACCGCGCCTGTCCGGCCGACAGATGTAGAGGCCGATGAAACCGAAATCCTCACCATAGGCAACAGCCGAAATACCGGCCACCATCTCGCCATCGACAAAGGCGCCGATGAAGCCCTCTGGATCCGCCGCATGGAACGCCACGGCATCGCCGAGGCCGGGATTCCAGCCCTCGACTGCCGCCCAGTCGACAAGGATTTTTACATCTTCAAGTACGAGCGTTCTGATCGTTCGGCGCATTGCGATCACTCGGCGGCAACGGTACCGGGGGCAAAGGATTTCAATGCGCCACGATAGGGCTTTGCCAGTGGGTTTGCATAGGCGCCACGCTTGGACGTCGACAGACCGAGCGCAATCAGTGCCTCGGCCTGCTTGACCGCGGCGCCGACGCCGTCGATGACCGGAACGCCGAATTCCCGCCGCAGCGCGGCGGCGAGATCGGCCATGCCGGCACAGCCAAGCACGATGGCCTCGGCACGATCCTCCTCGAGTGCGCGCGCGATCTCGCCGCGCAGCTTCAGGATCGCATCGGAGGTTGGGTCTTCGAGCGCAAGAACCGGAATGTCGGCAGCGCGCACGCGTGCCCGCCCCGCCATGCCATAGCGCTGCACCAGCGCTTCGACCGGCACGCGCGAGCGCTCGGTCGTGGTGACGACGGTGAAGCGCTGGGCGATGAACGAGGCCGTGCTGAGCGCTGCCTCGCAGATGCCAATGACCGGAATGTTGGCCATGGCGCGCGCGGCATCGAGGCCGGTGTCGTCGAAACAGGCGATGATCGCGGCTTGCGCACCCGAGCGCTCGCCGGCGGCGATCTCGACCAGCAGGCCCGGCACGGCAAGCGCCTCGTCGTAATAGCCTTCGATCGAAACCGGCCCCATCGACGAGGTGACGGCGGCGATCTCAGTTCCGGCGCCGGCCACGAGCCGCGCCGCCGCTGCAATGGTTTCGGTCATGCTGGCGGTGGTGTTCGGATTAACAACGAGGATTTGCATGCGGTTCTCAAATTCGCGCCCGGCGACGGCCGACATAGAGGATTGCGCCGAGCGTCAGCAGGATCACCAGGAACGAAAATACCGTCGTCACGGTGCCCAGCGCATAGAGCACCGGCGTCGTGACATTTGTCGTCATGCCGTAAATTTCGAGCGGTAGCGTGTTGAACGTGCCCGAGGTCATCAGCGTGCGGGCGAACTCGTCATAGGACAGCGTGAAACCGAACAGGCCGACACCGATCAGGCTGGGAGCGATCATCGGCAGCACGACATGCGCGAAGGTCTGCCAGGAGGTCGCGCCCAAGTCCCGCGCGGCCTCCTCATAGGCCGGCGAGAACCGGTTGAAGACGGCGAACATGATCAGCACGCCGAAAGGCAAGGTCCATGTCAGATGGGCACCAAAAGCAGACGTGTACCAGGCGGGACGAAAGCCGATCTGCTGGAAGACGACGCCAATGCCGAGGCTAATGATGATCGACGGCACGACCAGGCTGGCGACGGCCAGATAAAACAGTGCGGTGGCGCCGCGAAATTTTTGGCGGAAGGCAAGACCGGCAAGCAGCGACACGCCGACGGTGACGATCATCACCATCAGGCCGAGGATAAAGGAGCGTTTGAAGCTGCCGCCGAAATCGCCGACCGCCTGGCGCTCGAACAGATTGGCGAACCAGTGCAGCGAAACGCCGTTCAGCGGGAAAGTCAGCCCGCCATTCTCGCCTTGGAAGGAGAGGATCAGGATGGCCGAAAGCGGGCCGTAGAGGAACAGCACGAAAAGGGCGAAGAACGCCGCAAGCACGTAGAATTCGAAGGTGCGCTTGTCATGGCTCATCGCCTCACAGTTCCTTTCGGATGTCGACGATGCGCAGGATGCCGGCGACCATCAGCAGCACCAGCACCAGCAGCACGACCGCGTTGGCGGCCGCCGCCGGATATTGCAGCAGCGACATCTGGTTCTTCATCATCAGCGCGACGGAGGCGCTCTGTCCGCCGGACATCACCTGCACCGTCGAAAAATCGGCCATCACCAGCGTGACGACGAAGATGGTGCCGATCGCCATGCCGGGCTTGGCGAGCGGGATGACGACGTTCCACAGCACCTGCCAGCCGGACGCGCCGGCATCGCGCGCGGCCTCGATCAGCGACTTGTCGATGCGCATCAGCGTGTTGAAGATCGGCGTCACCATGAACAGCGTGTAGAGATGCACCATGGCCAGCACCACGGCGAATTCGGAATAGAGCAGCCACTCGATCGGCTTCGGGATCAGCCCGATCTCAACCAGCGTCGAGTTGACCAGCCCGTTGCGGCCAAGCACCGGAATCCACGAGATCATGCGGATGATGTTGGAGGTCAGGAACGGCACCGTGCAGACCAGGAACAGCACCATCTGCATGGCCGTGGTCCTGATATGGAAGGCGAGGAAATAGGCGACCCAGAAGCCGATAAGCAGCGTCAGCGCCCAGACGATGGCGGCGTATTTCAGCGTGTTCAGATAGGTTTTCCAGGTGACCCAGGAGCCGAGCGTGTCGGCGTAGTTGATGGTCAGGAAATCCGGATACATCGCCGCGAAATCGTAATCCCAGAAGGAGACCACGGCGATCATCAAGATCGGCAGCAAAAGAAACGCGCCGAGGATCAGCGCCAGCGGCGCCGCCTGGAGGTAGGGGACGACGGCGCCGATCGAGACGCGGCGGCGCCTAGCGGGTTTGGCTTCGATCATTCCAGGACGTTCGAGCACTGCTGTCATCAAAATCTCGGTAGGCTGCGAGGCGGCTGGAGCTGCGTCCCTTCTCCCCTTGTGGGAGAAGGTGGCCGAGCGAAGCTCGGTCGGATGAGGGGTGCTCCAGCTTGGCCCGACGGCGATCCGTCCAACACCGCTCAACCGTCTTGGCGCTGCGCGCCAATCCACTTTCTCCCACAAGGGGAGAAGGGGAAGAGGTTGCGCTACGCCGCGATGAACTCGTTCCAGCGCCTCACCATGTAGCGGTCCTCGTCCATGACCGAGTTCCAGCAAGCGACCTTGCCCATGCGCTCGACGAAGGAGCCGCCGTCGCGCACCGCGCCTGCCTTCTCCATGACCTTGCCATCCGGCGCCATGATGTCGCCCTTGGCCGGCTTGCCGTCGACCCAGTAGCCCCATTCGTCCTCGGACATGAACTGCTTGGCCGTATCCATGGCGGCCGAGTAATAGCCCTGGCGATTGAGGTAGGCGCCGACCCAGCCGGACAGGTACCAGTTGATATATTCGTAGGCGGCGTCGAGCTCGGCGCCTTTGAGATGCGCCGCCAGGCCGAGGCCGCCGCCCCACGAGCGATAGCCTTCCTTGAGCGGCTGGTATTTGCAGGCGATGCCCTTGGAGCGGACCGCAGCGACGGCCGGCGACCACATCGACTGGATGACCACTTCGCCCGAAGCCATCAAATTAACGCTCTCGTCGAACGATTTCCAGAAGGCACGGAACTGGCCGTCCTGCTTGGCCTTGATCAGGAAGTCGATCGTCTTGTCGATCTCCTCCTTGGTCATGTTGCCCTTGTCGGCATATTTGATGTTGCCCATGGCTTCCATGATCATCGCCGCATCCATGATGCCGATCGACGGGATGTTTAGAATGGCGGCCTTGCCCTTGAAGGCCGGATCCATGATGTCGGCCCAGGTGGTGATGTCGCGACCGACAAGATCGGGGCGGATGCCGAGCGTATCGGCATTGTAGATGGTCGGAACCATCGTCATCCACTCCGTCGGCTGCTTGGCGAAGGTCCTGGCGTCCTGCGCCTCGACGAAGCCGACCGTATGCGGCGCGGTGCCCTGGGCGATGACGCTGTCGGGCGTCAGCTTGCCGGTGATGAACAGCGGCACGATCTTGTCGTAATATTTCAGCTTCTTGACATCCATCGGCTGCATCACGCCGGACGGATACACTTTCTTGGCGATCCAGTATTCGATGTCGGCGATGTCGTAGCTGTCCGGCTGGGTCACGGCGCGCTGCGCGGCGGCGTCGGAATCGGTCGCGGTCATTTCCAGCGTGATGCCGAGGTCGGCCTTGCACTTGTCGGCAATGGCGTTGAGGTTGGAAACGCCGGTGCCGAACTGGCGCAGCGTGATCGGGTTCTGCGCCCAGATCGTCGGAAACCCTGATATGGCACCTGAACCGGCGGTAAGACCGACGGCGGCAGCACCGGTCTTGAGCAGCAAGCGGCGGGAAATTCCTGTCTTCTTGTCGGTGGTGTTGGTCATGTCAGTTCCCCTGTTTTTGATTGGTGGTTCTGGTTCAGGAATCGAGACGGCCAAGGACAATCGCGTCCTCGGCGTCCCAGGCGATCGGCACCGCGTCACCGACGGCGACCGGCTTGGCGAAGAAGCTGGTGTCGTCGACGATGACGGTAAAATCCTCAATGCCGGCGCCATTGACCGAGAGTTTTACGGTCGAGCCGCGATACTCGATATTGGCGGCGATGCCGGTGAAGCCGAGCCCGGTGGCCGGCGGGTCGCCGATCCGCACGTGGTCGGTGCGAATGGCGATATCGATCGGCTCGCCGATCGCCCTGCCCTGCCCGCTGGCCGCAAGCGAGGCGCCACCCGGCACATCGAAGACAACCATGCCGTCGCGGCTGCCGCTGACGCGGCCGGAGACGACGTTGTGATCACCCATGAAACGGGCGACAAACGCAGTGGCCGGCCGCTCAAAGACGGTGCGTGGATGCGCCGCCTGCTCGATGCGGCCGTCATTCATGACCACGATCAGGTCGGCGAGCGCCATCGCTTCCTCCTGGCTATGGGTGACGTGGACGAAAGTGATGCCGAGCGACGTCTGCAGCTTCTTCAATTCCGCGCGCATGCGGATCTTCAGGAATGGATCGAGTGCCGATAGCGGCTCGTCGAGCAGCAGCGCTTCGGGATCGGTGATGAGCGCGCGGGCCAGAGCGACGCGTTGCTGCTGTCCGCCCGAAAGCTGCGCCGGGCGGCGGCTGGCGTAGCCCTCCATCTGCATCAGCTTCAGCATATCGAGCGCCCTGGCGCGGCGCTGTTCCTTGCCGATACCCTTCATCTTGAGACTAAACGCAACATTGTCGATCAGGTCGAGATGCGGAAACAGCGCGTAGGACTGGAACATCATGGCGGTGCCGCGCCTGGCCGGCGGCAGGTCGGTGACCACAATGTTGCCGAGACGCACGTCGCCGCTCGATATGCTTTCGTGCCCGGCAATCATGCGCAGCGTCGAGGTCTTGCCGCAGCCGGACGGCCCGAGCAGGCAGCAATAGGTTCCCGCGGGGATTTTCAAGCTGATGTCTTCGACGGCAGTGGTGGCACCATAGATTTTCGAAACGGACACGATGTCGATTTCGGCGGCTTTGGACATCCGGCTTCCTCTCTAAATCAACTTAATCAAAGCATCATGCATGCCAATTGCCCTAGATCGGCCTCAAACAGTTGATTCCTTGGGAAAATCAGGATTGCCTTCGGCTGCCCCTCGAAACGGCACGCCTGCGAATGCACAAATTATAGGCGATAGCCGGCGATTCCCGCAAAAATCGTATGCAATCTTTTCCGGCATCGTATTCACTTTGGCCCTCTGCAAGCGACCCGATTCAGGGTAGAAGGGTGCCGGGACCATCATCATGAATATAGCCGACCAGACTTTCCCTGCTGTCGACAGTGCCAACGAGGATCGGGCCCAGGCGATTCGCGACCAGTTGCGCGACGCGATCGTCGACCGCCGGCTGGCGCCCGGAACCAAGCTGTCGGAAGGCGAGGTCGGCACTTTATTTGATGTCAGCCGCACCGTGGCGCGCGCGGCGCTGCAGATGCTCTCCTTCGAAGGCCTGGTGCGGACTGAGCGCAATCGTGGTGCCTTCGTCGCCAACCCGTCGCCGGAGGAAGCGCGTCAGGTCTTCGCTTCGCGCCGGCTGATCGAGCCCGGCATAGCGATTGCCGCAGCCGGGCGGATGACGCCGGACCATGTCGCTGCCTTCAAAGCGCAGCTCGATGAAGAGGGCCGCTTCATTGCCGAACGCGGACCAAATGCAAGACGGTCGGAAATCAAGGCTTCGGGGGATTTTCACCTGCTGCTGGCTTCGGTTGCCGGAAACGCCATCCTCCAGCGCTTCATGGAAGAACTGGTGGCGCGGTCATCGCTGGTGATCGCGCTCTATGGCCGCTCGGGCGTCTCGAGCTGCGGCCATAGCGAGCACATGAATATCCTGGAGGCGCTGGAAAATGGCGATTCCGAACGCGCCAGCGCGCTGATGCTGCACCACATCGACCATATCGAGGCCGACCTCGATCTGCGCGTCAGGAGCGGTCCGGCGCTCAGGCAGGCGCTCGAGTCCTGACGGTCATTACCGGAGGGACGCGAAAACCGCGCCCCTCAAAGCCGCTCGGCACGGATCTTCAGGATCTGGTACAGCAAATCGCGGATGCGCCGCAGCCTCATCGACAACTTCTGGCTCATCTGCATTCCAGTTCTGTTTCGCCACTGCCTGCGTCTGATCGCCTCACTCAGAAGGCTTGGGCCGCCATGGCCATTCCAACCAGCGAGGTGGCAACCCCCGCGGTGCGGACCGTCGTCGGCCAACGGCCGAGCTTGAAGACGGACAACACCCCGATCGCATGCAGCATCGACGTGGCGAGCATGAAACCAGCGGCGTAGGCGATGCCGCCGGCGCTCTCGGGAATCTCGAGGCCGTGGGCGTTGCCGTGAAAGAGGCCGAACAGGGCCGTCAGCGCCGCGGCAGCGGTCAACGGCAGCGGCCTGGCGAGGCCGACCATGGCGCCGAAGACCACCAGCGACAGCGCGATGCCGGTTTCAAGCGCAGGCAGGCCGATGCCGGCCATACCGAGCAAGGCCCCTGCGATCATGGCCGAGAGAAAGAACAGCGGGACAATCACAATGCTGCGGCCCCCGGCGCGAGCGCCGATGATGCCGACCGCGACCATGGCGAACAGATGATCCACGCCGAACACCGGATGTTCGAGGCCGGCGAAAAAGCCGTGGACGTGAGCGCCGCCGCTATGGGCAAACGCCAGCGACGGCGTGAGGGCGGCGAGAGCTGAAAGGATGCCAAGTCTTGCTGATGTTTTCATGGTTATACCTGTTCGATGAGAATGACGGGCTTTTTGGTTTCAGTGTCCGGGAATGGTGAATTGCGAAGCGGCGGAACGGTCTGCAAGGGCCCGCGCCGCGGCGAAGCCGAGCGGCTTTTGCTCAGCGCCATCGTGATAGATGAAAGCGAGGCGGCGGCGATGCGATGTCAGGCGCGCCGGCAGCGGGTGATAGGCGACGCCGGTGCCGCCGACGAGCGGCATGACCGCGCCGACGTCGACCAGATCCTCGGTTTCGACGCGCAAGAGATGAAGCCGCACGCCGTCCGCCCTCTCGCCAACAAACGGTATGCCGGCCAGACGCAAAAAGCTGGATGGGTCCGGCGCCCGCGCAAAGCCTTCGAGGAAGGCGGTTTCGACAAGGTCGAGGTCGACCGATGCGGGATCAACCGGCGGCTCGTGAGCCTTCTCCGGCAGATGCGGCGTCTGCCATTGCAGCGGCTTGCCAGCGGGCCCATTGTGGCCGGGGGCGTGCGGATGGTCATGATGGCCGTTCGGCCCGTGATGATGGTGGCCTTCGTCATGGCCATTATTGTGGTGATGATGATCGTCGTGCATGGTCAAAAACTCACCGGTTTGTCGATGATGGATTTGTGCTTGCCGAGGTTGCCGTGGGCGACCATCGAGCCAAGCGCCTCGACGACGACACGCACACCGAACAGCGCCGTGATGTCCGAGGTGTCGTAGGGCGGCGAGACCTCGACCACTTCCAGCCCGCAAATGCCGGGCGCCGTCACCAGCCCAAGCAGCTTGAGCGCCTCGCGCGGCAGGAAGCCGCCCGGCTCCGGCCAGCCCGTGCCGGGCACGAAACCGCAGTCCAGGCTGTCGACGTCGAAGGAGATGTAGACGGCGTCGGTGTCCTTCCATGCGAGCTCGAGCGCGATTTCCGCCGCCTTCTCAAGGCCCATCTGCTCGATGTCGGCAATGGTCAGCACGTTGGTGCCGCGCTTCCTCGCCTCGGCGACGCCGTAGCGGGGGACCTGCCAGCCGCCGATGCCGAGTTGCACGAGATTGGTCGCCGAGACGTTCGGCAGGTTGGTCGCCCAGTACCAGGGCGTGGTGTGCATGCGCTCGTCGAGATCCTTTTCCTGGATGTCGATATGGCGGTCGAAATGGATGATGCCGATGCGTTTCGAGGTCACGTCGGCGATGCCGCGCACGCAGGGAAAGCCGATCGAATGGTCGCCGCCCAGCATGATCGGCAGCGCGCCCGACGAGGCGACATGGCTGACGCCCTTGGTGATCTGGTCAAAACTCTTTTCGAGGTTGGCGGGAATGGTGAAGACGTCGCCGGCGTCGCACAGCGTCATCTGCTCGCGTAGATCGACGCCGAGCTCGTAATTGTACGGCGTGTAGAGCGCTGAGATACGGCGGATACCTTGCGGGCCGAAGCGGGTTCCCGGCCGGTAGGTGGTGCCGCTGTCGAAAGGGATGCCGATGACGGCCGCGTCATATTTGCCGACATCGCGGACGTTCTCGACATAGGGCGCCTTGAGAAAGGTGTTGATGCCGGCGAAATGCGGCAGCTCGCCGCGCGCGAATGTCGGGATCGACTTGTCGACGATCGACTCCGATCCCGGCAGGCCCATGTCGAGTGCCCATTGCTGCTCCTTGCGCCAGCCGCTTTCTGGCAGCTTGCCCTCGGCCTCGATCGACTTCCAGCCCTGCGTGCCGCGGGCGTCGAAATCGGGATGGTGAAAGCGTTCCCTGGCCTCCCGGGCGACGAGCCCTGCCCGGCGGTGGCTGCGTTCGGGGATATTTCTGGACATTCACGGTCTCCGTTACGACGCCGTCGTCGCCATTGCTGTATCCGGCCGGGTCGTCCCGACCATCGCGGCCACCTTGGCCAAGTGATGAGACGAAGCCCGGGTCTTGCGATCGAGCTTCAGATCGTAGGTGATCGTCGCGCCGTAAGCCGACGGGAACTGCGGATCGTGGCGCACCTTGTCGAAAACCAGCACACGGGTGCCGAGCTTGAAGGCCTCGCCGATATCGTGGGTGACCATCACCACCGTCATGCCGTGCTCGGTCCACAGCTCGGTCAGCAGGTCGTGCATCTCGACGCGGATGCCGGGATCGAGCGCACCGAACGGCTCGTCGAGAAGCAGGATCTGCGGACGGCCGAGCAAGGTCTGCGCAATCGCCAGCCGCTGCTGCATGCCGCCGGAGAGCGATGCCGGATAGAGATCGCGCGCATGGGCGAGCCCGACCCGCTCCAGCATGGCTTCGGCCTCTTGCCTGACCTTTCTGCGCCTGGCGCCGAAGACGCGACCAAACGGCCCGCCGGAGCGAAAGTCTTCGACCAGCAGCAGGTTCTGGATGGCGGTCAGATGCGGAAACACCGAATATCGCTGAAAGACGATGCCGCGCTGCGGCGTCGGCTCGGGAACGATCGGGCCATCGCCGACGATGACGACGCCGCTGCTCTGCTGCTCCTGGCCGAGCAGGATGCGCAGGAACGTCGATTTTCCACAGCCGCTGGCGCCGACCAGCGACAGGAATTCGCCGGCTTCGGCAGTGACGTTGACCCGCTCGAGCACGCGGGCATCGCCATAATTCTTTTCCAGTCCGTGAACGACAATGCGGCTCATCTGGCCTCCACCGGATGCGCCCAAGGGGACATCGCTTGGGAAAGCCGCACCAGCAGCCAGTCGGTGATCACGGCAAGCAGCGTGATCCAGGCGACATAGGGCAGGATGACGTCCATCGAGAGATAGCGGCGGACGAGGAAGATGCGGTAACCCAGCCCTTCGGTCGAGGCGATGGCTTCGGCAGCGATCAGGAACAGCCAGGCCGGCCCGAGTGCCAGCCGCACGCAGGTGATGAGGCGTGGCATGATCTGCGGCAGCACCAGCCGCAAGATCATGGTCCAGCTGTTGCCGCCAAGCGTCTGTGCCTTGGCCACCAGTTCGGACGGCAATTCCATCACCCGGTTGGCGATGTCGCGCACCATCACCGGCGCGACGCCAAGGGCGATCAGCGTGATCTTGGCCGTTTCGCCGAGGCCGAGCGCGATGAACAGGATCGGCAGCAGCGCCAGCGGTGGGATGACGCAAACGACGGTGACAAACGGCAGCAGGAAGGCGCGCACCCGCGGGATGAAGCCGATGGCGATGCCGAGCGAAAGCGCGGCGAACGTGGCCACGCCGACGCCCGCAAACAGCCTGAGAAGACTGGCATAGGTGTCGACCCATAGGATGAGGTCGCCGGAGCGTTTGTCCGGAACCGTGGCAAGGTCCAGAAAGGCCGACCACATCTGTGGCGGCGAAGGCAGCAGCTTGTCGCTGGGATTGACGGCCAGCCGTTGCGCCGAGGCGATCAGATAAGCGATTGCCACGAACAGGAACGGCAAGCCGCCGAGGAACAAGGCGCCGCCGCGCGAGACCTTCGTATTGATCATGCGAAGGCGTACCCTCGGCTTCGGCCGGGACGGGCGCGTGATGCCCTCCCCGCCCGTCGCGGAAGCTTCATCCCTGGCACTCATTCCCTTGGCCAGCATGTCGCGTCAGGGCGTTGCGGTTGCGGCCTCGGCCATGAAGGCTGGATCGAAACGCAGCTTGACGTTGTTGGCGTCGCCCAGCGTGGATCCGTCGGGAAAGCTCATACCGACCATGTCGACACTCGTCGCGTTGGTGCCGAGGATGCCGTGGCTGAACAGGAAGTTGCGGACCAGATCCATCGTCTTCGGCAATTCGGCGCCGTTGGTGAACTCGACCGCCTTGGCGGGGTCGAAGAACATTGCCGTCGAAGCAAGCTGCGCGTCGAAGCCGGCGAGGTCCGTACCGGACGCCTTGGCCATCTCCTCCTTGGCTGCCTTGCCTTCCGGCGTGTCCGAGGTCATCAGCTCCATCACCTCGTACCACGCGCCGGCAAGCGCCTTGCCCAGCGCAGGGTTGTCCTTCAGCGTCTCGGTGTTGACGACCATCATGTCGATGATCTCGCCGGGAATCTGCGAGGAATCGAACACTTTGTGCGCACCCGGCATGGCGACGATCTCGGACACCAGCGGATTCCAGGTGACGACGGAGGTGACGTCGCTGGTGCCGTAGGCGGCGACCATGTCGGCGTCGGAGGTGTTGACAACGGTGATGTCCTTCTCGGCGAGCTTGACCGTGTCCAGCGCCCGCGCCAGCAGGTAATGCGAGACGGAGAGCTCGACGAGATTGACCTTCTGGCCGGCAATGTCGGCGAGCGCGGCCTTGTCCTTGAGGATCACGGCATCATTACCGTTGGAGAAGTCGCCGATGATCACGGCGGTGGTGTCGACGCCGCCGCCGGCGGGGATCGACAGCGCGTCCATGTTGGTCATCGAACAGCCGTCGAAGCCGCCGGCGGTGTACTGGTTGATGCTTTCGACATAGTCGTTGATGCGGGTGATCTCGACATTGATGCCGTTTCTGTCGGCCCATTTCTTCATGATGCCGCTGTCGGCAAGATAGCCCCAAGGCATCCAGCCGACATAGATCGACCAGCATATCTTGAAGTCTTTCTTGGGCGCCGCGTCGGCGGCGGAAACCATGGGAAGGCTGAGTGATGCGGCTAGGATGATTGCGGCCAGCTTGCGAAGCATTGCGTACCTCTGTTGGCGATCCGGATTGCGACCGGACTTTTTGTTGGGGTTTGCGGAGCGCGCATCCGGGAGAGGTTCGCGCCAGCAAACCCGTGCAGGGTTCTCCCGGGATTTTGGCCCGCCGTGTTCCGCCGGATGCCTCAGTGCATCCCTGGCGGTCGCATCTCTTGGACCAGCACCGCTGTGTTGCGGCCGGAACCCTAGACGCTCTGCACATTACCAACGAAGCAAGGAGCATGCCAAAGCCGAATTATGCCAAAAGGCCGGGATTTGTGGAGCTGTGCGGCTTCGAGCGTTCGCACGAGTGACGCGAAAATCATCGCATCGCCGACGGATTGGGCAGTTTGCCGGATTGCGAGCTAGCAAGACATCCCGATCGAACCCGCCGGTTTCATCGAGTCAACCGCGGCAAAGACGGCGCTCGCCTCGCTGACGATGGAAACGTGATCCTTGGCTGCTTGTCCTGCGGCAGCGCCGTCGCCGCGCATGATTGCGGTAACGATGACGTTATGCTCCTGCCAGGATTTGGCCAGGCGGCCCGGCAGCATGAATTGCGCGCGCCGGAACGGCGCCAGCCGGCTGCGGGTCATGACGGTCAGTTCATAGATGTGCTTGCTGTGCGCGCCGCGATAGAGCCGAGTGTGGAATTCGGTGTTGAAATACTCGTAGTCCTCCTCCGCACGCAGTTGCACGAGGCGCGCGGATGCCTGGTGCTCGATTTCGAGCGCTCGGCGCTCGGCGGTGGTCATGCGCTCGGCTGAGAACCGCGCGCAGATCGCTTCAAGCTCGGCCATGCTCTCGAACATCGAGGCAAGGTGCTCCTGCGTCACCACGGCGACGGTGGCGCCGCGGTTGGGCCGCCTTTCGACCAACCCCATGGCGCTCAGCCGGCCAAGCGCCTCCCTGACGGGGGTGCGCGACACGTCGAAACGGGCAGCGAGCGAGGCCTCGTCGAGCTTTTCGCCGGGGCGCAGGAAGCCGGTGACGATCCGGTCGCCGATCGCCCTCACCATCTGATCGACGGTCGTTCCCGACCTGATCAAGCTGCGCTTCCTCGACATTCTCCTCCGTCCAGTCTCTTGCAGAGTCGAGTGGCTCGCCGAAACTTTCGACTCGGACGCGTCCTCTATGCCTCAATTTTAATCTACCTGTCAAACTGACTATTCGAAAGGCAGAAAGTGTATGCAATTGCCTTTCTCTTGAGCACGGCAAATCGGCACGGTAACTGATTTAATTGGATAAATTCTATCTTTTGAACTGGCACAGCGATTGCATGCACTTTTACGAGAAGGGAATTAATCGACCCGAAAAGGGTTCAACAGGGAGCATTCACATGACCGAGAGATTCATGCTTAGCCGCCGCCTTAGCCGCCGCGAGTTGCTCAAGACCTCCGCCGCCGGAGCGGCGCTCGGTCTGGCCTCGGCGTCATTCCCGATCAGCAGGGCGTTCGCCGCCGCCCTCACTGTCGGCTTCATCTATGTCGGACCAAAGGACGACTACGGCTACAACCAGGCGCATGCCGAGGGTGCCGCCACATTGAAGGCCATCGAGGGCGTCTCCGTTGTCGAGGAGGAAAACGTCCCCGAGACGGTCGATGTCCAGAAGTCGATGGAATCGATGATCAACCTCGATGGCGCCTCGCTGATCTTCCCGACCTCGTTCGGCTATTTCGATCCGCACATGCTGGCCATGTGCGCGAAATTCCCCGACGTGCAGTTCCGGCATTGCGGCGGCATGTGGAACAAGGACAAGCATCCGATGAATGCCGGTTCCTATTTCGGCTATATCGGCTTGGGCCAGTATCTCAACGGCGTCGCCGCCGGCCACGCCACCAAGACCAAGAAGATCGGCTTCGTCGCCGCAAAGCCGATTCCGCAGGTCCTGCTCAACATCAACTCCTTCCTGCTCGGCGCACGCTCGGTCGACCCGACCATCACCTGCCAGGTGATCTTCACCGGCGAATGGTCGCTGGCGGTCAAGGAGGCGGAAGCCACCAATGCACTGGTCGATCAGGGTGCCGACGTCATCACTTGCCATGTCGACAGCCCGAAAGTCGTGGTCGAAACGGCGGCGGGACGCGGCGCCTTCATCTGCGGCTACCATGCCAATCAGAGCCCGCTGGCGCCGGAAAAATATCTGACCGGCGCGGAATGGAACTGGGCGAAGGTCTACAAGATGTTCGTCGACGACCTCGTGGCCGGCAAGCCGCTGCCCAATTTCACGCGCGGCGGACTGGCCGACGGCTTCGTCAAGATGAGCCCGCTCGGCCCCGCCGTCAGCGAGGCGGCGCGCGCGCAGTTCGACGGCACGCTCGCCGAAATGATGAAGGGCGGCTTTTCGGTGATCAAGGGACCGTTGAAGAACAACAAGGGCGACGTCGTCGCAACCGAGGGCCAGACCTTCGTCGAGGCCGCGATCGAGCTGGAAAGCATGGACTATCTCGTCGAGGGTGTCGTCGGCTCGACCGCTTGAGCATGGATCGGAGACGGGGGCCATGGCAGACACCGTGAGCAGTGCGAGCGTGCCAGTGATGCTCGGCGCCCAGGGCTATCCGACGGCGCTCGAATGGATCGCCCGGCGGGCGGAAGCCTTCGTCATCCCGCTCGCGGCACTGATCGTCGGCATGGCTCTGTTCAGCCTGTTCATCGCGCTGGTCGGCAAGTCGCCCATGCAGCTCTATGAAACGATGTGGCGCGGCGGCTTCGGCTCGTGGTTCTCGATCCAGAACTCGCTGTCGCGGGCCGCACCCTTGCTGCTTGCGGCGCTCTGCGTGGCACTGCCGGCCCGGCTTGGCCTCGTCGTCATCGGTGGCGAAGGCGCGATCGTGCTGGGGGGTGTTGCCGCGGCTGCGATGGGCGTGGCCACCAGCGGCGCCCCCGCCTTTTTCGTTATTCTTGCCATGGGCGTGGCGGGCCTGGCCGCCGGCGGCATCTGGATCGGTGCCGTCGGCGCGCTGCGCCACTACCGTGCCGTCAACGAAACGATATCGAGCCTTTTGATGGCCTATATCGCCATCGCCCTGATAAACCATCTGGTGGAAGGGCCGCTGCGCGATCCCGCCTCGCTCAACAAACCCTCGACCGAGCCGCTGGCTGAGACCTACCGCATCGGCAATATTCCGGGCATGGACGTGCATTGGGGCCTGGTCGTCGGTGTGATCGCCTGCATTCTGTCCTGGCTGCTGATTGAAAAGACCCGCTGGGGCTTCGCCGCCCGCATCGCTGGCGGCAACGTCAGGGCAGCCCAGGTGCAGGGACTTGCCGTCGGGCCGCTGATCGTCGGTTTCACCGCGCTGGCCGGCGGCTTCGCCGGCCTTGCCGGCATGCTGGAAGTCGCCGCCGTGCAAGGCAGCGCCAACGCCTCGCTCGCCGCCGGCTATGGGTATACTGGTATCCTGGTCGCCTTCCTCGCCCGCCACAATCCGCTCGCCATCATCCCAGTCGCCTTCCTGCTTGGCGGCATCGACGCCTCCGGCGGGCTGATCCAGCGCCGCATGGATCTGCCCGACGCCACCGTGCTGGTGCTGCAAGGCATGCTTTTCGTCGTCATCCTGTTCAGCGAAACCTTCTACGGCCGCTTCAAGGCATTCAATCCCGACCTCTGGCAGAGGGGCGATCTCTTGAAGGGGCCCGATCTCTTGAAGGGGCCCGATCTCTTGAAGGGGCCCGATCTCTTGAAGGGGATTGCCTGATGGACGCGACCGAGATCGGCCTCTGGGGCGTTCCGCTCGCCATGCTCGGCGGCGCCATCCGCGTGTCGACGCCCTTCATCTTCGTGTCGCTGGGCGAAGCCATCACCGAGCGTTCGGGGCGCATCAATCTCGGTCTCGAAGGCACGCTGGTGTTCGGCGCGATGACCGCCTATGCCGTGGCGGTGATGACCGGCTCACCATGGCTCGGCCTGCTGGCCGCCGCCGCCGCCGGTCTTTGTTTCGGCCTGTTCCACGGCTGGATCTGCAAATTCCGCGGGGTTAACGACATCGCCATCGGCATTGCGCTGATGCTGTTCGGCTCGGGTCTCGCCTTCTTCTTCGGCAAACCGTTCATCCAGCCCTCGGCGCCCGACCTGCCGGCCATCCCCTTTGGCGGCTGGTCCGATGTTCCGCAGGTGCAGGCGGCGCTCAGCGTCAACGTGCTGTTCCTGATCGGCGCAGCACTTGCCGTGTTCCTGTGGTGGGCTTTCCGCAACACCCGCGCCGGCCTGATCCTGCGCGTGGTCGGCGACAGTTCCGACGCCGCGCGCGCCATGGGGCTCAACCCGAACACGGTGCGCCTCCTCGCCACCGGCCTCGGCGGCGCGCTGGCCGGAATCGGCGGCGCCTATCTGTCGCTCTACTATCCCGGCAGCTGGACCGAGGGCATTTCGTCGGGACAGGGGTTGATGGCGGTGGCGCTGGTCATCTTCGCGCGCTGGAACCCGCTCGGCTGCTTTGCCGCCGCGCTGCTGTTCGGCGGCGCCGGCGCGCTCGGGCCGGCGCTGCAATCAGTCGGCGTCACGCAAGGATACTACCTGTTCTACGCCGCACCTTACATTCTCACCCTCGTCATCATGATCGCCACTTCGTCGCCGAGCCGTTCTCTGGCTGGCGCGCCGGGCGAACTGTCGATCACCAAATGACGTTTCCAGACTGGAGTTTTGCTCAATGAACGCCAGAGCCGAGGTCACGCAGCGGTACATCGACGCCGACCCCTATCCATGGCCCTACAATGGCGAGCTTCGGCCCGACAACACGGCGCTGATCATCATCGACATGCAGACCGATTTCTGTGGGCCGGGCGGCTATGTCGATCATATGGGCTACGATCTGTCGCTGGTGCGGGCGCCGATCGAACCGATTAGATCGGTGCTGTCTGCCATGCGGGCGAAGGGCTACACCATCATTCATACGCGCGAGGGCCACCGGTCCGATCTCGCCGACCTGCCGGCCAACAAGCGCTGGCGCTCGCGCCGCATCAATGCCGGCATCGGCGACCCCGGACCCTGCGGGCGCATCCTGGTGCGCGGCGAGCCGGGCTGGGATATCATTCCGGACCTCTATCCGGCCGAAGGCGAGCCGATCATCGACAAGCCGGGAAAGGGCTCGTTCTGCGCCACCGACCTGGAGCTGATTCTCAACCAGCGCGGCATCGAAAACATCGTGCTGACCGGCATCACCACCGACGTCTGCGTGCACACGACGATGCGCGAAGCCAACGACCGCGGCTTCGAATGCGTGATGCTGGAGGATTGCTGCGGGGCGACCGACTACGGCAACCATCTCGCTGCGATCAAGATGATCAAGATGCAAGGCGGCGTGTTCGGCGCGGTGTCGAACTCGGCGTCCTTCGTTGCCCAGTTGCCATGAGGTTCGACCATGAGTGACCGCGGCAAAAAAGCGCTTGGCGTCGAGACCATCGGCATGAGCATGCGCTTCGGCGCCTTCACCGCGCTGGACGACGTCTCGATCAAGGTGCCGGCGGGATCGTTTCATGCGTTGCTCGGCGAAAACGGCGCGGGCAAGTCGACGCTGGTCAAATGCATCATGGGTTTTTATCACCCGACCGCCGGCGACATTCTGATCGACGGCCGCGAGGTCGGGATCGCCAGTCCGAAGGATGCCTCGGCGCTCGGCCTCGGTATGGTCTACCAGCATTTTGCCCTTGTCCCGTCACTGACGGGTGCAGAGAACCTGGTCATCTCGCGCGAAAAGGTGCCGGGGATTATCGACTGGCGCAACGAGCGCGCCGCCCTTGCCCAATTCATGGAGCGGATGCCGTTCAAGCTGCCGCTCGACGTCAAAGTGGCCGAACTCGCCGCCGGCGAGAAACAGAAGCTCGAAATCATCAAGCAGCTTTATCTCGGCCGCAGCTTTCTGGTGCTGGATGAGCCGACGTCGGTGCTGACCCCCGGCGAGGCGCAGGAAGTGCTGGGCCTCGTGCGCAGCATGACCAAGGCGGGCGACCTCACCGTGCTGATGATCTCGCACAAATTCCACGAGGTGACGGCTTTCGCCGACGACATCACGGTGCTGCGCAAGGGCAGATTGACCGGAACTGGGAAAGTATCGGAGCTGTCTCACAAGCAGATGGCGGCGATGATGATCGGTGACCAGCCGATCGCCGCGCTCGACAGCCGCGCTCCAGTGCCTGTCGGCGCCAGGCAAATCCTGACGGTGAAGGCACTGAAGGCGCCCGACCGCACCGGCCTGAGGACCATCGACATCGGCGAGCTCGATGTGAAATCGGGCGAGATCGTCGGTGTCGCCGGTATCTCCGGCAACGGCCAGAAGGAGTTTTTAGAAGTCCTGGCCGGGCAACGCACGCGTGATGCCGGCGACGTCCTGGTGAAGGGTTCGCCCTACGGCGCCAGCCGCGCCGAGGCACGCACGCTCAATGTGCGCTTCATCCCGGAGGAACCGTTGCGCAATGCCTGCGCGCCGAGGATGACGGTTGCCGAAAACATGGCCTTCCGGACCTTCGACTTGAACGAGGCCGGCAAACCGATCAGCTGGATCAGGATGAGTGCCATCAGGGACTATGCGACCCGCCTGGTCGAGCAGTTCAAAGTCAAAACCGCCTCGCTCGCCTCGCCGATCGCGTCGCTGTCCGGAGGCAATGTGCAGCGCGCGGTGCTCGCCCGCGAACTGACCGGCGAGGTCGATCTTCTCATCGTGTCCAATCCCTGCTTCGGCCTCGACTTCTCGGCGGTCGCCGAAATCCGCGCCCGCATCATGAAGGCGCGCAATGCCGGGGCGGCGGTGCTGCTGATGTCGGAAGATCTCGATGAGCTGCTTGAACTTTCGGACCGCATTTTCGTCATGTCCGACGGCGCGCTGGTCTATGAGACGCCGATCGCGCAGGCGAGCGTCCAGACGATCGGCGAGCATATGGCGGGACATCACTGATGGCGGAGATCGACGCGCTGCCGTTTCCGTTTGGCTGCAAGCCTGAGGCGATGGCGCTGGTCGTGATCGACATGCAGCGCGATTTTGCCGAGCCGGGCGGCTTCGGCGCCAGCCTCGGCAACGACGTCAGCCGGGTGGTGGCGATCGTGCCGACGGTGAAAAGGCTGATCGAGGGATTTCGCGCAGCCGGCCTGCCGGTCATCCACACGATGGAGTGTCATCGGCCTGATCTCTCGGATCTGCCGCCAGCCAAGCGTAGTCGCGGCAATCCGTCGATCCGGATCGGCGACGTTGGCCCGATGGGCCGTGTGCTGATCGCCGGCGAGCCGGGAACGGCGATCCTCGACGAGCTTGCCCCGCTGCCTGGCGAGATCGTCATCGAGAAGCCTGGCAAGGGCGCCTTCTACGCCACCAGCTTCGGCGAGGACCTGAATCGGCTCGGGGTGCAGCAGCTCGTCTTCGCCGGCGTCACGACGGAAGTCTGCGTGCAGACGACGATGCGCGAGGCCAACGACCGCGGCTATGAATGCCTGCTGGCCGAGGATGCGACGGAGAGCTATTTTCCGGAGTTCAAGGCGGCTGCGCTGGCCATGATCAGGGCGCAGGGCGCGATCGTCGGCTGGACGGCGACAACGGACCAGGTGCTCAAGGGAATTGCCGATGCCTAACATTGCATACCCGGCTCTCATCCATGGGGGCTGGCGTGATCTGGCATTCGAGCATTTTCGCGACGGCATCACGGTGCATTGGCTGCTCAAGGGCGGACCGGCCGAACCGTCCGTAGCCATCCTGAACTATCGGCCCGGCGCCGGCGTGCCGCGCCATCGCCATGCCGCACTGGAAACCATCGTCGTGCTGGAAGGCACCCAGAGCGACGAGAATGGCGACTATCTTGCCGGAAGCGTGATCCTGAACCCGGTCGGGACCGAGCATTCGGTATGGACGAAAGACGGTTGCGTCGTGCTGATCCAGTGGAATTTGCCGGTGGTCATTCTGGACGAGACGAAATGAGCGACATCCGCTTCGATATCGGCAGCCTGCACGCGGCCTATGCCTCCGGCATATCGTTTGCGGCCGTCATCGAAACCGTGCTTCAGCGCATAGCGGAAGCGGACGATCCCGGCATCTTCATCCATCTGGCGAGCAAGGCGGGCCTGCTCGCCGAAGCCGAGGCACTCGGCGGATTCGATCCCGTGGCAAAGCCGCTCTGGGGGGTGCCGTTCGCAGTCAAGGACAACATCGATGTTGCCGGCATGCCGACCACAGCCGGCTGCGCCGAATACGCCTACTTGCCGGCGAAAGACGCAACCGTCGTCGCGCTTCTGAGGGCGGCCGGGGCGCTGGTCGTCGGAAAGACCAATCTAGACCAATTCGCCACCGGCCTCGTCGGCGTACGCACGCCCTGGCCGATCCCGAAAAATACGATCGATCCGAAACTGGTGCCGGGCGGCTCCTCGTCCGGCTCGGCTGTGGCGACGGCGCGCGGCATCGTTTCTTTCGCGCTCGGCACTGATACTGCGGGCTCCGGCCGCATTCCCGCCGGCCTCAACAACATCGTCGGACTGAAGCCGACGGTCGGCGCGCTGTCGGCCGCCGGCGTCGTGCCGGCCTGCCGCACGCTCGACTGCGTCTCCGTCTTCGCGCTCACTGTCAATGACGCCTACAGCGTCTTCAGGGCCGCGGCGGCAAAAGATGACGCCGATCCTTACTCGCGCTCCATCGCGGCGCCGTCACTCGGTCCGCGTCCACCCGTTCTGTCTGTCGGCGTTCCGGCAAAGACGGACCGGGAATTTTTTGGCGACGCGGCCATGCAGGCGGGATTCGAAACGGCGCTGCGGAAGCTGGAAAAACTTGGCTGCCGACTGATCGAAATCCCCTTCGGCGATTTCTATGCCACCGCCAATCTTCTCTATGAAGGCGCCTGGGTGGCCGAGCGCTATGCGGCGATCGCGGATTTCATGGACGTGAACGAAGCAGCCATGCACAAGGTGACGCGCCAGATCATCGGGAGCGCACGAAAACTTTCCGCAGCCGATGCTTTCAAGGGCCTGTATGCGTTGCAGGCCTACAAGACCAGGCTCGCGCCTGTTATCGCCTCGGTCGACCTCTTCTGCGTGCCGACGGCGCCGACGCACTATTCGCTGGAGGCTGTTTTGGCCGATCCGATCGTCACCAACAGCCGGCTCGGCACCTACACCAACTTCGTCAATCTGCTCGACATGTGTGGCATCGCCGTACCGACGGGCAAGCGCGACGACGATCTGCCGATGAGCGTCACCTTGCTTGCCGCTGCCGGCAAGGACGCGTTGACGGCGACGCTGGCCAGAGAGCTCCATGCGGCCAGCGGTCTCGGCCTTGGCGCGACAGGCTGGGCGATGCCTGCCAGCGTCGCCAAAACGCCTGATTTCGATGACGGCATGATCGAGATCGTGGTAGTCGGCGCGCACCTGTCGGGAATGCCGCTCAACGGCCAGCTCTGTACGCTAGGCGGCCGAATGAGCAGGGCCGTCAAGACGGTCGCCTCCTATCAGCTCTATGCGCTCGCTGGCCAATCCGTGCCGAAGCCGGGGCTCGTGCGTGTTGCCCATGGCAACGGGAAGTCGATCGATGTCGAGGTCTGGCGGCTTTCAGCGGACGCGTTCGGACGCTTCGTGGCCGCGATCCCGCCGCCGCTCGGCATAGGCACGATCGAGCTCGATGACGGGACATCGGCCAAGGGCTTCCTGGTCGAGACCGCCGGGTTGTCACGAGCTATCGACATTTCGGCCTATGGCGGTTGGCGTAGCTTCATCGCAAAGGCCGGCGGAGAGCAACTGGAAAGCGTTCCGGCCGATTGAACGACCGGCCGTCGAGCCGGCAGCGTCAGCGCGACCTAAAATCGTAGCAGCGATGCGCGGCGTGCCGTCGCGCCGTATGCCGTAAGCGATCCGTATGTGCGCGTGCTCTAAAGTTGCACTGTGATTTGGCAGGCGTCAGCACGCGCTTGCGACCGCCGGAGACTTCGCGATGCGAACAAGCCGTGCAGTTGCCCCAACAGACTCCGTCGGGACTCATCGGGCCCGGAGATGCTTCGTGCTGTCGGGCATTTCTTTACGCCGGATGCTGTCGAGGGCCACGGCGATATTTCTCAGCCTGTTGCCAAGCTGGGCGTTCGCGGGAGATCAGCCTCCCGATTGGCGCCTGAACGCTCGTATCGTTGCCGTCGGGCTGCCCGACGTGGCCGGCGTGCGCGAGGTGGGGCGCTTTCATGTCGGCGGGCCGATACCGGGAAATCCGGAATTCCTTATGGCGACGCGCGAAGGGCGGATGCTCGATCCACTCAGGGTCCTCGTCGCCGTGGGCAGCAATTTCGGCGCACCAGCGGACGATCCAGCGCTTGAGGTCGGGGCGATCCTGTCCATCGATCCGCGCGCCGGCAAGTCGGGTGGCACCATTATCGTTCCGCAAGATCTCACCGGCAACGGCGGAGATGCGAGGGTTCAGCTCTACACGGCGCAGAGCGAACGGTTTCTCAACCGGCGATACAATGCCGGAGCTCGAACCGCGCGCCTCGCAGCCGCATCCGGACCGCGATACATTTCGATCAACAACGCCTTCGGAAGACCCTGGATCGCTAACGCGCCGAACGGATTGGCTGGCGAGGGCAGCGTCACCGTCATCGATCCCGACGGTGCGCCGCTCGCCAACGCGCCAAGCCGCGAGGCCGGCGGCGTGTTCGCCGGCCGGCATACCGATCGCGAGCAGGCGCCGAAAGCACAGCCCAGCGGCTGGCTTGGCAAGCTGCTGAATTATCAGGCAAGCGGCCAGCTGACATCGGGCGGAATGCAGACGGGCGCGCTCGGAACGGCTTTTCTCGGTCCCTCGCCCGACGGCAGCGGCTTTGCCGTGTTCGCCGCGGTCACCGCGGATGGTGGCGTGGTTCAAATCCATGTCCAGGACGGCGTCGACGGCTTGGCCGCCCGGGGCACGGTGAGCGCCGGCCGGGGCATCGGCGACGATCCCGGCGTCATCGGCCTCGCCTTCAAGTGGAACCCGGACCGTGCTCTTTACATCGCCGATCCGGGGCGTGACCGACTGGTGCTGCTTGAATTGGAGGACGACCGGCGGCATTTCACGGTCGCCAGGACCCGCACGATCTCGCTGCCGCAGTTCGACCGTCCGGTCGACGTCGCCGCCGCAATTCCCGAGATCGCCAATCCGCAATTCTCGAGCCACACGACGCTCGCCGGCGGGTCCGATCTGTTCGTCGCCAATCGCGGCGACGGCTCATTGCTGCGCTTGAGCCAGGACGGCCGGCTTCTCGCCCGGGCGACGATCGAGGTTCCAGGGGTCGGCCCTTTGGGAGCCGATCGCCTTCGCGCGATTGCGACGTCGGCGGACGCACAGCATATCTGGATAACGATTGGCGGCGAGGTTCCGGGATTTCCGGGCCACGAAGGGGCGCTCGTCGAGGTTGGGGCCTTCGACGAGCACGGCGCGGCGGCAGCGACGCAGGAGACACAGAGCGCTGCCGCCGACGCCAATCTTGCGGCGCGCGGAAAACAGGTGTTCCAGACCGATTACACGCGGCGCATGGGCCTTGGCCCATTGTTTAACGCAATGTCCTGCGTGGCCTGCCACCCCGGTCCCGGCGGCGCAAGCACCGACGAAAGCCATTTTGCGCGCAGGATAGCCCATATGGATCCGGGGTCCGGACGCACGGTTCCAATCGACCATCCCAACAGTCCGGTCGCCAGGCGCTATACACTCGACGGGGGCGCCAGCAACGCGACCGTGCCGGCGGCGATGCCGCGCCAGGCCAACGTGATTTCGCTGCGCATGCCGCTCGCTCTCTACGGTATCGCCAGGATCGACGAAATACCCGACAGCGTCATCGAAGCGCAGGCGGTCAGCAAGGGCGACGGCATCAAAGGCCGCGCCCATCATGTCGTCGATGGCCAGGGCGCATCGCGGGTCGGCCGATATGGCTGGAAGGCTGATGTAGCCACTCTCGAAGACATGGTGGCGAACGCTTTCGCAAACGAACTCGGCGTCACCGGCCCGAGTGTCAGCCGCGAGGCGGGCGCACAGCCGATCGAAGACGATTCCGCACAGATCGAGGCGGTCGCTTCCTATCTGCGAGCGCTGCGCCTGCCCGATGGGGCAAAGCCATGAGCCTCGCCCTGACGCTCTCCCATGCGCCGGAAAAAATGCGCCCGGTCTTGCCTGGCGTCATCGTTGCTGCGGCACTCGCCCTTGCCGCCGGCTGGATCGCCGGCGGACTGGGCGAGCCGCTGTCGCGCAACCCGGTCCTGGTCGCCATGCTCTTCGGGCTGCTGATCGGCAGCAGCTTCGCCTGTCCGGACGCCTTGCGCCCGGGGCTCGACTTCACCAAGCGCTATCTGTTGCGGCTCGCCGTGGTGCTGGTCGGCTTCCGTATCACGACGCGGCTGTTCCTGGATTTGGGGTTCATGCCGCTTGCAGTGGCGGCCATCGAGCTGATCTTGGTGCTGACGCTGCTCTACGCCATCGCGCGCAAGCTGTTCAGGCTCGACGCCGAGATCGCGCTGCTTGTCGCGGTCGGCAGCGCCGTCTGCGGCGCCGCGGCGATCCTCTCCATGGCCGCGCTGGTGCGTGCACGCGACCAGAGCGCCGGCATCGCCATCGCCTTGATCACGCTGAGCGGCACGGTGGCGTTGCTCGCCTATCCGGTCATGTTTCTGGGCGGTTGGCTGCCGCATCTCGACGACCGCCTCTATGGCGTGTTCGTCGGGGCGAGCATTTTCGAGCTGGCGCAGGTCTACGGCGCCTCCTTCGCCATTTCCGACGACGCGCTGAACACCGCCACACTGGTCAAGCTCAGCAAAGTGCTGATGCTCGTCCCGCTTCTGCTGGCCGCCGGCCTGGTGTTTCGCAGCCGCAACAAGGCGCAAGAGGCCGCGCCAATCCCGTTCCCGTGGTTCATCGTCGCGTTCATCGCTGTGGTGATGCTCAATTCGGAGATCACCCTCAATCCGCAACTGCGCCGCGTCATCCTCGATGTCGACCAGTTCCTGTTCCTGATGGTGATGATTGCGCTCGGCATCACCACCCGGGTCGGCCGGCTCGGAGAGGCCGGCGGCGCCTGGCGCCTGATCGGCGTCGGTTTCGTCGGGGTGGCTCTGTCGGCGGCCCTGGCCTATGCTGCGCTGATCCCGTTCTCGGCGACCTTCCTGGCCGCGTCACCCTCATCGCGCCAAAGCGCAATGCTCGGCAGCCCTGGCGGACGGCTTTTCGCCTCGGTCGGCTGCGCCAAATGCCATGTGCCGGCGCTGGAGGGCGCCAACGGCGAAGTCGAGCTGTACTCCGACCTTTTGCTGCACGACATGGGGCCGGCGCTCGACGACAAGATCGCCCAGGGCGATGCTATCGGCGCCGAATGGCGGACCGCGCCGCTCGTCGGCATCCGCCTGCGCCACCGCTACCTGCACGACGGCCGCGCGACCACGCTGCGCGACGCCGTCTTCGCCCATGGCGGCACGGCGCGGATCGTGCGCGACCGCTTCTTCGACCTGGACGAGACCGATCGCCAGGCGCTCCTCGATTTCGTGGCGAAGCTATGATGCGGCTTTATCACGCCACCACCGTTTTTGATCGGCCGAACTGCCATGTATGAAGCCGTCATCGCAAAGCTGAACCATCTCGACGGACCCGACCTGCTGGCGCCGCTGGTCCGCGACGTGTTTTGCGGAAACATAGCGCTCGTGTCCTCGTTTGGCGCGGAATCCGCGGTGCTGCTGCACATGGCGGCCTCGATCGACCGGTCGCTCCCCGTCATCACGCTCGACACCGGAAAGCTGTTTTCGGAAACGATCGCCTATCGCGCGCAGCTGACGGCTCTGCTCGGCCTCACCGATCTGCGCGTCGTCACACCTCAAACGGATGTCTTGCGGGCGCTCGACGGCGCCGGATCGCTGCACCGCCGCGATCCGGACCGGTGCTGCCAGATCCGCAAGGTTCTGCCGCTCGAAAATACGCTGACTGGCTTCAAGGCCTGGATTTCCGGTCGCAAGCGATATCATGGCGGGCTTCGCGCAGATGTTGCGACGCTCGAGGAAACTGACGGACGCCTGAAGATCGATCCGCTTGCCCGCTTCACCCGCCAGCAGATCGAGGCCTATCTCGATCGCTATGATCTTCCCCGGCATCCGCTGCTCGAAAAGGGCTATCTCTCGATCGGGTGCGCGCCGTGCACGGTCGCGTGCGGCAGCGCGGACAATCCGCGCGCGGGTCGCTGGAGCGGACTGTCGAAGGTGGAGTGCGGGATTCACCGGTCGCCCATTGCCGCTCGCAATTCGGCCGCGTCTGCCGCCTGATTTCGAGGTCGCGCAGGCATCCAATCGACGCTTGCACTCGGCCGTTGCCGCTTCATCTGCCAAGCCCCTACGAATTGTCGCACGATTGCGCTACCCTAAGGTCAATCTGGGCGGCGGGACGGTCATCACGGCACGACCTGACGCTCGATATTGGTCGAGCGGGAGCCCCGATGACCGCCCTAGACACCATTGACGCCGATGCGAGGCGCCCACTCTCGGGCACAGGCCGGATCGCCAAGCTGGCGGCGCCGCGCAGCGCCAGGATATTGAGGCGGAACCGCGTTCTCGAAGCGATCGGTCTGAAATCGCGTTCGAGCGTATGCTGGGTGGCCGCGCCGGCCGGCTACGGCAAGACGACGGCGGTCATCGACTACCTCGAAAGCGTCGCGGCACCGCATGTGTGGTTCCGCATCGACGAGGGCGACCAGGATATCGCGCGCTTCTTTCAATATCTGGCGCAGTCACTCGCCTCGCCCGCGGTTGGGAACATGCCCGTCTTCGGCGTCGAGTATGCCGAGCAACCGAAGGAGTTCGCCAGGCGCTTCTTCAGAGCCTATTTCGCGCGGTTGAAGCCCGGCACCATACTGGTCCTCGACGATTTGCAGGACGCCGACACGCCCGAATTCCGGGCGGTGCTTTCCGTGATGTTCCGTGAGCTTCCTGAAACGGTCCGCTGCATCTGCGTCTCGCGCACGCTGCCCCACGACGAACTGGGCGATCTCGTTCTCAAGGGCCAAGTGACCGTTATCGATCGATCGGCGCTCGAATTCTCGACATCGGAAGCGCGCGATTTTGTCAAGCTGCGGTCGAGGAACGGCGCCGTTCCAGTCGATGTCGAAGCGGCGCGCGGCTGGGCGATCGGGCTGGTTCTCCTCGCCGATCACGGCTCGGCGGTCGGACCTGACGAGACGAGCGGGACAGCAGCCGGCGGGCAGAATGCGCTGTCGGACGTTCTCGGCCGCCATTTCTTCCTTTCCCTCTCCGCCGCCGATCAGGACATGCTGCTGAAACTCAATCTGCTGCCCGAGATCAGCACCGAACTGGCGGACGTGATGATCGGGTCGGGCGAAGCGGGCAAGCTGCTCGACAGGCTCTACAAGCGGCAATTGCTGGTCACGCGAACGGAAAACAGCCGCGACGTTTTCCACCTGCACGACCTCTTGCGGGACTTCCTCGACCGACGCTTCGCACAGCGTGTGACGGCAGAAGAGCAGAAGTCGCTCAAACAAAGGGCGACAAAGGTGCTCGCCGACGCCGGTCGTTATGACGAAGCCATACACCTCGCCTTGCAGGCAGAGGACTGGGACCAAGCGAGCGGGCTCATGCTGAGCCGGGCGGAGGCCGTGCTGGCGCAGGGACATCGAACGACCTTCATCGAATGGGTCGGCCGGTTGCCGGAAGCGTTCATGAACGGCTGGCATTTCTATTGGCTGGGCGTGGCCCACATGCCGAACGACGCCGCGGCAGAGCACTGGCTGTCGAAGGCATGGCATGCCTTTGGCGAGGCCGACGATCAACGCGGGCTATGTCTTACGGTGTCGCGAGCGGTTCTGGTCAAGACGGACAGTTGGCGCACCTATGAGGGTCTTTCGGCCTGGACCCGCCGGGCGTTCGAAATCATCGAGCGCGGCCTGCCGGAACTGCCTTCCGAGGAAGCGATGCTGGTGCGCATCGGCATGGTGCGGGCGCTGAACTTCGGCGATGAATACTACCGCAACAGCCCGGCTGGGCAAGCGCTGGAAACGGAACTGCTGGAGCGGCTGACCCGGAATCCCGAGCACGACCCAAGCGGCTTGCGGCTGCTTGCCAGCGAAACGCTGATCGAGCATTCGGTATCGATCATGCGGGCGGATCTGTTCACGAAGGCGGTCGACAGCATTGTCGAGGATTTGAGCGACAAGGATGTGCTGCCTTGGGTCCTCGGCATGTGGCTGGTCGAGTTTGGCGCCAAGAGTGGCCGTTACTTCCCGTATAAGAGACGGGGTTTTCCCTACTCGTCGGCCGAAGCGGCGTTGCGCGAGGCGATCGCCATCGGTGAGCGCGAGTCGCTCAAGGGTGTGGAGTTCGGTGGCCTGTATCATCTTCAGATGCAGATGAAGTTCCGAAACGACTTTGCCGAGCTCGACCAGGTGGTCGAACGCCTCGCCGAGATCGCCGACAGCCGTTTCAGCACACAGGTCGCCATCGTCGCCAATTGCTATGCCGCGCTTCATGCCAGGCAAGGCGATTTCGCGGCGGCCTATGAGGATTGCGAGCGCTTCATGGCGGCGAGCGAGGCCGCCAACGAGCCGATGGTCGAGCGCTGGGCGCACTACATCACGAAGTTCCAGGTGCTGCTCGCCGACAGGAAGCCGCGCGAAGCCGCCGCGCTACTCAGCGACCTGCTGCCGCGGCTGGACGGCGGCGCCCGCAAGCGAACCGAGATATGCATTCTTGCGGCGGCCGCGCTGGAGAGCCTGTGGGACCAGGATCCACGTTACGGCGATCGGCTGAAGGTCTTTATGGAGGCGCTGCGCGACATCGCCTGGCCAATGGTGCTCCTCAACGTTCCGGAATTGCTCGCCGAACTGCTTGGCGATGCGCTTGAGCGCGGCATCGAGCCTAAGCTTTGCCGGTCGCTTATCCGGGAACGCCGATTGGACGCGCCGCAACGGCGGCCCACCGCCTGGCCATGGCCGCTCAAGGTCCACGTCCTCGGAGGCTTTCGGCTCGAACTCGATGGAAACCCTCTTAATCTCGGCGCCAAGCCACCGACGAAGGCTCTCGACATCCTGCGGGTACTGGCGATCTCGAAAGACAACACCTGCTCCCTGGAGACCCTTCAGGACTGGCTGTGGCCCGACCTCGACGGCGACCAGGCGCGGGCAGCATGCGAGCAGGCGCTGCATCGGCTGCGCAGGCTGCTCGGGCGGATCGACCTCATCGTCCAGCGCGAAGGCAAGCTTCGCCTCGCGTCGGACAAGGTCTGGGTCGACCTCGCCGACTGGGATCGACGGCTCAAATCCGTGACGACAGCCAATGGCGAGGCGGCCGGGCTGCGACCGGAAGCGGAAGCGCTGTTCCTCGCATTCCCCGGTCCGCTGTTTTTGCACGAGCGAGCCAGCTTCTGGTCGCTCGCCGCCGCCGAAAAAGTGCGTCGCGATCTGATCGATCTTGGATTGCGGATCGGCCAGCGGCTGGAGACAACCGGCAACGTCCAGGAAGCGCGCTCGGTCTATCTGAGGGCGTTGGACCTCTATCCGGATGCCGGACCCGTCTGCAAGGCGCTGATCAGGGAGCGGCTGTCGCGCCGCGATTTCGAAGGCGCGGTCGACGACTATGCACGCTACGAACGGGCGCTGCGTGCTGCCGGCGAAGCGGCGCCCGCTGCGGAATTACGCGCCTTGGTCGAACCCTATCTTGTGCGGCACACGCGCTGAAGACGGTGCTTTGCGCTGTCTGGCGAAACACCAGGCTATCGTCGCTCTGGCAGCCACCCCTCAAGCTCCGAGCAGGATGTTTGCTAACAGCTAGACGGCGGCACACGGATCGTTTTGTTCAGACAGGTCGTGCTGCACGCACCCAATCGAGTCGTGCGGCGGGGACAAGGCCGTAATTGTAAAAATTGATACCGTCGACGTCCGGCGCCAGCGCCGGCTTCACCTTGGCGGCGAGGATTTCAGGGCCTGCCATTTCCGGATAGAAGAGCCGGTAACCGGCGCCTAGGAATTTCTCTGCTCCGAGCGCGGTGCGGCCAGCCGCCATCAGGCCCGTCACGTCGCTGGCCTGCATGTCGTAGGCACAAAGGATCGCCCCGTCGCAGACCTTGCCGAGCGCTGCTAGATCGCAGCCGCCGAGCCAGCCGTTTCTCAGGTCGATGACGAGGACACGTGTCCCCGGATCGGCAACCTCGCGCAGTTCGGCGACAAGGCTGGTCACCGGCTCGAACCGCCGCAACAGATAGGCGTGGAGTTGCGGCCAGGGCAGAAAGGTGTCGAGGCCACTTGCGGGAAATTCTGGAAAGCGCCGTTCAGGCACCGCGCGCTCACACGCCTCGGCTATCCACTGCTTGACGAGCTCACGCGCCGCCTGGCCTTCGATGCCGGCAGCAGCGGCGCGGGCGAGGCAGGACGGACAGAAGCACAGCGACAGAAGAAAATCGTCTTCCGGCGTCAGCCCGACACCATCCTTCTCGTGATGGTATTCATGGGCGAAGCCCATGAAGGACGGGCTTTCAAGTTCGATTCTGTCCGGCTTGTAAGTGTGCGTAACGTCGGCGACGAGCGCGCGGACATAAGCGCGCGCATCCGGATGCGATGGGCACAGATTGTAATAATTGGGATCGCCAAAAGCGTTGCGGGTGACGGCCTGCGGATAAAGCATGCCGAGGCGGGTATTGTGCAGGCAGGCCGTCCAGCACGACACCTGGAGGCCGCCTGCCTCGCGCCGTTGGATAAGTTCGGCCAGAACGTCGCCGCCTTCCGTGATCACGTCGGCGACCTTCGGCTGGATCACGAGATCGGCCCATCGGGCGGCGGTTGGCTTGAAGTAGATCGTGCCGTCCTCCGGGAAATAGGCTTTGCGGCGCGGGCTGCGCGGCTGCAGGAAGCGACCGGCGTGATAGGAGGTCGCGAGACTGATCATGTTGAGCCCGGCGCGCTCGACGAGATCGCGTTCGACGGCTTCCAAGCCCAGATCCTGGACATCCCAGGGGTAGGTCCACATCGAAAGCTGCATGAAATCTCCTCGGTTTTCTATAATGGCGCCGTGAGCAAACGCGATTGGTTTCCCGTCAGCCTTCCACCGGTTCGGCGACCTGCAACAGGCAGTCTCCCGCCTCGCACATCGTGTGCAGCCGGCGCGAAAGTACGATGCCGCCTTCGGCGAAATGCAGGGCTTCCTCGGCAAGATCGAGTCGTTCGAGGTCGTGATACCAGCCGGCCAATTGTCCGGCGCTAACGCCGTCGCCGAGCCTGACGGCGGGTTCGAACCAGCCGCGGCGGGTGGCGTACAGGCCCTGACCGTGCCGGGAAAGCGAGAGCACTCGCGTCGGCGCCGAAGGCTTTGACTCCGGCGAAAGAACCGGCGCCTCGACCACGCCAACGGCGACCATCAGATTGTCGATCGCGCGAGCGGTAATCGCCATCGTATCAACTGTTGCGGTGCCGCCGCCGCCGAACTCGCCGCTGACGCCAATGGCACCGGCCCGGCGGGCTGCGCCCATCGAGGTCGGCGAGGCCTGACCATTGTCGGCCACGAACCCATACGGCATGCCGAGCGTCCGCATCAACTCCAACCCGCGCCTGTGGCGGTCGGGTTCGGTATTGCGCTCGACGAGTGCTGTAGGCAGATGTTCCATCGAGGTGCCGCCCGAATGGATGTCAAAGACGACGTCGTGGCGAGGGAACAGTTCCGTCTCGAGGAAACTGGCAAGACGGCTTGTCGGTGTGCCCGACGGATCGCCCGGAAAGGCTCGGTTGAGATTGCCGCCATCGAGCGGCGAACAGCGTTTGGCGGCCATGACCGCCGGTGCGTTCGCCATCGGCAGGATGGTGACGCGGCCCTTGATCCGCTTGGGATCGAGCCGGCGGATCAGCTTTGCCAGCGACAGCTCGCCCTCATATTCGTCACCGTGATTGCCGGCCATCAGAAGCAGCGACGGCCGTTCACCGTTGCGTATGAGGCAGATCGGGATCTTGACCTGGAAATAGGGCGAACGGTCTATCGAGAAGGGAATACTGAGATAGCCTGATGTCTTGCCGTCCCGGTCGAAGTCGAGCGTATGGGTGAGTCCGGTGTGCATGGTGGAGACTCAGATGGCGGCGATCGCTGTGACCTCGATGCGGAGGTCGGGATCGGCGAGACGCGCCTCGACGCAGGCCCGCGCCGGCAGGCGTTGAGGCTCCACCCAGGCATCGTAGATGCTGTTCATGGCGTCGAAGTCGCCGATCTGCGGCAGGAAGATGTTGACCGCCACAAGCTTCGACTTGCTGCTGCCGGCCTCGACCAAAAGCGCCTCGATCTTTGAGAGCACATCGCTGGTCTGGCCTTCGATGCCGGCCTTGCGATTGTCGGCGACCTGGCCTGCGATATGGACGAGGCCACCATAGACGACCGCCTGCGACATGCGGGAGCCGGACTGGAAGTACTTGATCATATTGGATCCTTTCGAGGTTCTCTTGGGGCCGCCGCCACAAAATCCGATCAGCCGAAATAGGTGGGAAAGGCGTGGCGGACATGCCCGGCCGCGTCGACGCCGAAGATCACGCGATAGCGATCGAGGCAGGTGCAGGGATGGGAGATGCCGAATTCAATGATGTCGCCAACGGCAATGTCGTCGCCCGGCGCGATTGTCAGGAAGGCGTGCTGGTCGTTCAGCTTGAAGACGTCGGCGCGCGCTTCCGGCAGTGGCTTGCCGGTCCGGAAGACCGCGAGCACCATCGGAAAGCCCTGATCGAACGACACGTCGCGCATGCCCATGCCGCAGATCGCCAGGCCGGGCTCCGGCCGCGACAGCACCTCGGCCCACAGGCGCAAAGCCGGACGAAACGAATGTCGTGCGGAAACGCTGACGCCGCCGACCACAAAGCCGTTGCGGGCGTCAAGTGCGCTAAGCGAGCGATCATAGATACCATGGTCGTGGAAGAAGATGGCGCCGCTGCGCAACACCAGCGTCACATTGCCGTCCCTGGAAACGGCGGGCGAAAGCGCGGCGACCACTTTGTCGAAGAATACCGAGCCGCCGGCCGTGACGATCAGCGGCACGTCGCCACCGACGCGGGCGCGCAGCCGCAGGAACATGTCGGCGGTCATCGCCAGCAGAGCCGAGATCACCTCCTCGGTGCGGCCGGGGTCGGGTTGCGCCGCGGCACCTTCGTAGTTCGCAACGCCGGCAATCAGCAGCCGTCCGCCGGCTGCATCAACTGCATCGGCGATCGCCTCGGCTTCGCCAGTGGTCCGCGCGCCCGCCCTCCCCGCACCGAGTTCGACGAGCACGCGCAACGGCGGCAGCATTGCATTGGCCCGCCAGGCTTCGGCGAGCGCATTCACGGCGGCGATAGAGTCGGCGAAGACGAAGAGCTCGACGCTTGGCCAGGCGCCAGCCAGCGCTGCGAGCCGGTTCGCACCGCCTGATCCACCAACCTCGTTGGCGATGATCAGCCGTGTGAGGCCGGCCCTGAGCATCACCGCGGCTTGTCTGATATCCGCGACGGTCGTTCCCCATGCTCCGGCCTCTACCAACGATCGGGCAAGGTCGGGCGCCATCGGGGTCTTGGCATGCGGCGCGACCATGGCGCCCTGTTCGCGCGCGTAGCGCAGAAACAGGTCACGATTGGCGATGAAGGCCTCCTCGTCGAGGGTCAGCACCGGCAACGACATGCGCCCATCAGCCGGATGCCAGCGCTGAAATGCGACAAGGCTGCTGTCCAGCCCGAAGGTGCCGGGCGGCACGCCGCGGATGCGATCGTCGAGCAGGAAATTTTCACGGGTCGCGAGCGCCGGTACGGGTGAGTTTTCGGTCATCCGATGCTAGTCCTTTCGCGTTCGCAGGACGAAGTCCGGATCGATTTCCGATGCCGGCCACAGCATGAGAGAGATGCGTGTCAAAGCCTTACTCCGGACCGATCATCGATGCCCACCATCATCTTTGGGATCTCGGCCTCGGCCGCCACCCGTGGCTCGCCACAACGGCTGGCGAGCGCGGCGGCATGGGCGAGCTTGGCCCGTTGCGGCGAAACTATCTTCCTGAGGATTATTTGCGCGACGCCAGCCGGCACAATGTCGTCGCCACCGTCCATGTCGAAGCCGGTTGGGCCGGGGACGACTGCGTCGGCGAAACGCGGTGGCTTGAAACGCTCGGCAAGTCGCAGGGCGTGGCGGCCCGCTACGTCGTACACGTTCCTCTGGCGAACCGCCAAGCCCCGGCGCTGGTCGAGGCGCAGGCGGCATTCGACCGTGTCGTCGGCGTGCGCGACATACTGAGCTGGGATCCAGATCCTGCCCGCCGTTTCGCTGCCCATGACGGCATCATGGACGATCCGGCCTGGCGCGCCGGCCTGGCGCTGCTTGCCGGCCATCGGCTGATTTTCGATCTGATGGTGTTTCCGCGCCAGCTCGCCGGTGCCGCGCGCCTCGCAGCGGCCTATCCGAACCAGCTCTTTGTTCTCAACCACTGCGGCAGCCCGATCGACCGTGACGCCGATGGAATGCGGGCGTGGCGCGAAGCGCTTCGGCTTTTGTCGGAGCGCGACAACGTCGCCATCAAGATATCGGATCTGGTCGCCTACGATCATGATTGGACGCTCGACAGCCTGAAGCCGGTTGTCATGCATTGCATCGACTGTTTCGGCACGCAGCGGGCGATGTTCGGCAGTGACTTCCCGGTGGCCGGTCTGCACGCGTCGTTCGATGCGGTATATGACAGCTTCAAGGCCATTTCCGGGGAGCTTTCCGCAGACGAGCAGACGGCGTTGTTCTTCGGCAATGCAAGGCGCATCTACCGGCTGGACGATATGTCATCGGCGGGCCTGCTCCCTGCCTGAGAGAAGCAGCAGCCCCAGGATCAGCGAACCGAAAAGGATGCTGCGCCAGCCGGGCGATGCGTTGACGACGGTGATCAGAGCCGTGATCGTGACCAGCAGGATGGCGCCGGGAATGGTGCCGGCATAGGTGCCGAGCCCGCCGAGGATCGAGGTGCCGCCGAGCACGACGGCCGCAATCGAGGCGAGCAGATAGGGATCGCCGATCCCGACATAGCCTTGTCCGTTCATGCCGAGCACCAGCACGCCCGCAAGCCCGGAAGTGAACCCGCTGATGCCGTAGACCGCCAGGGTTGTCGAAGCGAAGGGAACGCCGGAGAGTGTCGCGGCGAGCGGGTTGGCGCCCATGGCGAAGAGCCGAGCGCCGAAGGATGTGGCATGCATTGCGGCCAGAACGATCACGGAGACGGCCACCCACAAGAGCACGCCTGCGGGTATACCGGCCGGCCGCGCATTGCCGATCCAGCGGACCAGCGGGTTCTCGGCGGTCACGGCGCTGCCGCCGGCGATGATGATCAGCAGGCCCTGCAGGAATGTCGCCATGGCCAGGGTCATGATCATGGGATGAACGCGCAACAATGCCACGCCCAGCCCGTTCACCAGACCGATTGTCGTCGTCAGCGCAAGGACGGCAAGGACGGCGGTGAGCCCGGTCGGATCCGCCTGCCACGACAGCAGCGGCAGGCTGACGGCGCTCACCGTGACGATCGCCGCGACGGAAAGGTCGATGCCGCCGGCAATGACTACAAAGGTCTGCCCCGCCGCAACCAGGCCAATCACCGCGGCCAGTTCGACCAGATAGCGCAAATGGCCATAGGCGCCGAAGCCGCGCGAGACGAAGCTCGCCACGATCCACACCGCGGCAACGATGGCAACGGTGAGAAAGGGCCGGCTACGCAGGATTGTCAGAGCGCGCCTGCCGCCCACGGTCTCTTTCCATGCTGTCATCGCTGCACCTTGCGGAATTGCGGGATGGCGACCGCCCCGATGATGATGAGGCCCTGGGCGACATACTGGGCGACCGGCGTGAAGCCGAGGAAGAACATCACACTGATCATCAGGCTGAGCAGCAGGCTACCGGCAAGCGCACCGCGCATCGTGCCTTGACCGCCGAGGAAGCCGATGCCGCCGAGCACGGCGGCGGCAATGGAATTCAGCGTGAACGCCGTGCCGATGATCGGATCGCCCGAACCTGTTTGCGCGGCGACGAACAGGCCGGCGCCTGTGCAAAGCAGGCCGCTGATCGCGTAGGCGGCTACCCGCGCACCATCGACCGGCACGCCGGAGCGATAGGCGCCGACCGGATTCTCGCCGGCGGCATAAAGGCTCAAGCCAAGCGGTGTGGCGAGATAGAGTTTCCACAGAAGGACGATGAGCACCAGCAGCACGAAGGCCGCGGGCGTGTTGCCGGCAAGCAGGTCCGACAGCCACTCCGGAATGGCGCCGCCGGGTCTCGGCAGGATGAGCAGCGCAGCACCGCCGATGATGAAGGAACCGGCGAGCGTCACCACGATCGCCGGCAACCGAAGTTTTACGACGATGAATCCGGTCGCGCCACCGATGCCGACACCGGTCAGCGCCACCGCAGTGGCACCGCCGGCTACGCCCAGCGGCCCGGTCATCGTCGTCGCGGCGATCACCGCGCCCAGGCTGACCATTGCGCCGATGGCCAGGCTGATGCCGCCGGTAAGCATGAGGATCGCCTGGGCCATGGCGACCAGCGCCAGTGGAAACCAGCTCTGGGTGAATTTGGCGAAGCCGGAAGCGGTAAACAGGCCGGGAAACAGGAAGCCATAGGCGACGAGGAACGCCATGACCACGGCGAACAGGCCACGCACGCCGACATTGCGGCGCAGCTGAACCGGCCAGTAGAGAGCGCCGGCTTGCCTTGAGGAGCCCACCGTGCTCATGCCGCCACCTGCCGCTGTTCGGCGCCCATCGCGGCGGAAACGATCGCTTCCTCGCTCAATGCGCCGCGCTCGAGCATGGCAACGATGTGGCCCTCCCGGACCACCGCGACGCGGTCGCAAAGGTGCACCAGTTCGGGTGTGTCGGAGCTGAGCAGCACGACCGCCTTGCCGGCGGCGGCGAAGTTGCGAAGCATCATGTAGATTTCGCGCTTGGTCTCGACATCGACGCCGCGCGTCGGGTCGTTGAGGAGAAGCGCAAGCGGGTGGTGCGGCATCCATTTCGCCAGCGCCACCTTCTGCTGGTTGCCGCCCGAGAGGGCCTGCGCCGGCCGGTCGAGGTCGCCCTTGATGCCAAGCTGGGCAGCGAGACCTCTCGCCGTCTCGCGCTCGGCACGGCGGCTGCGCAGTTTCAGCGCCGGCAGTCTTGCGAAAGCGGGCAGCATCATGTTGGTGATGATGGAATGGATCAGGTGCAGGCCTTCGCGCTTGCGGTCGGCCGGGACATAGGCGAGGCCAAGCGCGTTGGCTTTCGGCACACCGCTGGGCAGACTTGAAGCGCCGTTGATGGTCGCGGATGCCGTCCTGGCCGGAATGGCACCGTAGAGGCCGAGCAGCAGATCTTCCTGCCCTTGCCCGACCAGGCCTCCAATGCCGAGCACCTCGCCCGTCCTGATGTCGAGATCGACGTCGCGCATCAGGCCGGCCGAAAAATTGCGAACCGAGATGGCGTTGGCAGTCGATACCGAAGCCTGCCACTGTGGAAAAAGGTCGCCGGGGTCGCGGCCGACCATCAGCCGTACCAGCCCGCCGGCGTCGGTTCCTTCCAGGCTGCGATCCGCCGTGCAGGCGCCGTCCTTCAGGATGGTGACATGCTGGCACAGTGCCATGACTTCGTTCAGCCGGTGCGAAATGTAGAGAATAGCGATGCCCTCGCCGCGCAGCCTCTCCAACAATTCCGTCAGGACTTTCGTTTCGGTTGCCGAAAGCGACGAAGTGGGTTCGTCGAGAATGAGAACGCGCGGCCGGCGGTAAAGCGCCTTGGCTATCTCCACCATCTGCCGGCGGCCAAGCGACAAATGTCCAACCGGTACCGAGAGCGGTTCGCGAAGCCCGACAAGATCACATGCTGCCCTGGCCCGCACGGCGAGTTCGGGATAGTCGAGCAAACCGAACCGGCGCGGATAGGCGCCAAGGCCGATGTTCTCGGCGATGGAGAGGCTGGCCGTCAGGCTGAGTTCCTGCTGGACGACGGCGATCCCGGCCTGTTGGGCATAGGCGGGGGTCATGCGCCACACTGGGCGCCCATCGACCTCGATCGCTCCGCCATCCGGGCGCAAGGCACCGGACAAGAGGTTGATCAGCGTCGACTTTCCGGCGCCGTTCTCGCCGAGCAGCGCATGCACGCGGCCCGGCTGGAGAGCGATGGAAACGTCGCGCAGGACGGGGTTGCCGAAGAAGGACTTCGACACCCCCCGCGCGGCAAGAAGCGGAGCCGTGGCCACCAACTTCTGCGACCTTTCAGGCTTATTGTTCAGCCAGCAGCTTCTTGAACAGATCCTCGTCGTAGGGCGAATAGATGTAGCCGTCAGCCGGAAAATCGGCCGCCCGGGCGAGGTACTGATCGATGTTGGAATTGTCGATCACCGGCAGCGGGATCTTGACGAAAGCCGGCACATCCTTGCCCTCCAGCGCCTGGACGGCGGTGTAGGTGGCAAAGGCGCCGAGCCAGTTCGGCTGCATGGTCGCCCAGCTCTTGAGGCCCTTTTCCTTCCAGAGCTCGAGGAACTGACGGGCGTTCTCGCCGGTGATCGGCACTTGTTCGCGGCCCTGCTTGTCGAGGGCGAGTACCGCGCCCGCAGACAAGGCACCGCCGAGCGAAAGAATTCCGTCGATCTCGGAATTGGCGAACAGCAGGCTGGTGACGGCTTCCTGTGCAGGCGCGACATTGTAGGGGGTGTTGGTCTCGGCAACGACTGTCACCTCAGGATGGGCCTTGAGCGCCGCGTCAGCGCCTTTGCGCCGATCGTCGCTGACCGAAACGCCGGCCGGGCCGTTGAGGACGAGAATCTTGCCCTTGCCGCCGATGGCGTCGATCAGGAACTTGGCCGCCTGATCGCCCCACTGAGCGGAATCGGTGTTGACCTTGGCTGTGACCTGGTCGGTGTCGACGAGGCTGTCGAAGTTGATGATGGCGATGCCCTTGGCGCAGGCGGCCGCCAGCACACGCGCCGGCGCGGTCGACGAGCCGGCAATCAGGATGATGGCGTCGACGTCGGAATCGATCATCGACTGGATCTGCTGGATCTGGACGTTGGCGTCTCCCTGGGCGTCGGTCACGACAAGCTTGTCGACAAGCCCCTGCTTCTTCAGAGTCTCGATTTCGGCCTCGATCGTGCCCTGTGTCTGCTTCATCCAGGTCGGCACGGAATAAATGTTGGCCCAGCCAATCGTGTACGGCGCCTTGCGGTCGCCCTTGATGCATTTGGCGGCGGCATTTGCCTGCGAAGCGGGGCCGAGGCTCAGCAGGAGACCGAGGCAAAGGGCGCTCGCTGATGCGAAAAACGATGATTTCGTCATGATTGTTCCCTTCTGAGGTTATGCCTGGACGTGCGGGGTCGAGACGAGAAAACCCGCCGGTTGCCGCATCCGGAAACCGCCCGTTTTCTCGTCAGAACTTTCTGCGCCTGGCTCGTTATTGTCTGATATTTCAGACAATGTGTCTGTATATCGGACAAATGGGATGCTAGACTGAGCCTTGACATCTTTCAAGCGCCTTGAGACGAGGGCCGAATTGATTTTTTGGGGACGCGGCCGATATGAGCGATGGCGCCACTGGTCTGATCGAAACGGAAGCCGGCGCCGGGCCGCGTCATGGCGAACGGCGCCGCGGTATCGACCGCGTCATCGTGCTGCTGGAAGCGCTTTTGCGACACCGCGCCCCGATGCGCGTCGGCGACATCGCCAGGATGATCGGCGCACCGCGTTCGACCACCTACGAAATAGTCAACAGCCTGCTCGAAGCCGAAATGCTCGAAAACGTCGGGACGGAAGGCTACGTCTATTTCGGTCGGGCTATGCATCTGTTCGGCTGGGCCTATTCGCATCACAACGCCCACTATCGGCGCATCATAGAGACGCTGGACAGGATGGCCGCGGAGACAGGCGAGACCGTGCAATTGTGCGGCCTGCGCGGGAACAAATACATCGTTCTCGATTGCCGGGATTCTTCCGGCCCATTCCGGATTTCAAGCGATGTCGGGGTCGAGGTGCCGATCCCGTGGACGGCGTCCGGGCGGCTCCTGCTCGCCCATATGAGCGAGGAAGAGGTGAAGGACTTCATCCCGCCTGGCGACTACAAGCTTCCCGACGGCCGCGTCATTGCGCCGGCCGAATTCTTCAGCGATGTCGCTCTGGCCCGCCAGCAAGGTTTCAGCGAGACCGCCGCCCTCGCCGACCGCTTCACGTGGTGCATGGCCGCGCCCATCCGCGATGGCCACGGCGCCATCAACAAGACCCTTTGCTTCGTATTGCCGGTCGACACACCGGAAGCGCGGCGCAGCGAATTGCTTGCCCTGCTGTGCGAACGCGCCCGCGCATTGTCGTTGGCGGGAAGCTGATGCATGTCGCGCAAAAGCATGCCCCCGGGGCGCGGACCGGGGGTGTTCAGCGGTTTTGCGATAATGACATGCATAAAACAACAACCTAAGCGCGTCGCGTGAGGTCGGTCGAACGCGACGCGCTTTAGGGATTAAGAATCGGCCCTGATGCCTTCGCCAAGGGAGCGCGGGAAAATGGCCGGGCTCGAATACGGCCCGGGTCTCAATCCTCGTCTTGAGATCGGCATAGTGCCGGCGCGCCACGTCGGGACGCGAGCGCAGGCGACGCGCAACGCCGCGCCATAGCCGCTTTCCAGCCATCAACGCCCGTCTTGACAATAAATTTTGTCAATACGGAAATGAGTATGGTTGAGCTTTGGTGGGCGGCCGCATCGGCTCGGGGTGGCGTCGTACCGCACCTGACCCCGACCCCGCGACGCCAAACCTGAAAGGAGTCCCGCATGCCAATCAAGAAAGGCGAAACCGGAAAGCGTTGGGTCGAGATGGAGTTCATCACGCCCGGCACACCCGAGCAGGTGTGGCGGGCAATTGCGACGGGTCCCGGCAACACTGCCTGGTTCACAAAAACCACGATCGACGCGCCTGCTCCCGGCATCGCCCTGATCGGAACCTATGATACCGATGGCAGCGCAAACCCCAGCATGGCACTGTATCTTTACGGCGACGACGCCGAGCAGCGCGCCGCGGAGGGCGAGCCTAAGTGGCGGAACTGGTTTGGCGAAACCTTCAAGCACCCGGGCTGACGGATGTGCCTGGATCGGCCGGCCAGAAGGTCGGCCGCCTGGGCAGCGCCCATATCATGGCGCATATACATAGGAGAGTGTGATGAAGGTCGCCAAGTGGGGCAACAGCCTCGCCATCCGTCTTCCTGCCGTTGTGGTCGAGGCCCTCGAACTCAGAGAAGGCGATGAGATTGAAATCCATGTCGCCGATGTCCGACGACTCGGCGTCGCGCGCAAACCTGCGCGCGAGGAATTGCTGAAGCGGCTTCGCGCCTTCCGCGGCCGCCTTCCCGCCGATTTCAAGTTCGACCGGGATGAGGCGAATGCCCCGATAGCTTCTTCGACCGCGCAATTCGCCTGTCGGAACAGTGCTTTGTGAAAGCGGCGCCCCGATCCCCTGACAGGACGCGTCAGTCGTGGAGTTCTCTCGAGATCGCCGGGCCAACCGAAAAATCGCTGAATGTGACTTCGAAACCTTCACGTTGCGGCGAACAGCACATCATGCCGACATCGGCCATTTTCGAGGGCGGGAAGTAGGCGAGCCGCACCGGCTTCCAGTGGTGGTCGGAAGCATCAAAATATTGAACACGGATTGTCTCGGCATGGCGGGTAAGCCGGATCCTGACGCCGTCCGGACCGGCCGGGATGCTGACCAGTGACCAGTCGGAGGCATCATTGGTGACGACGACGGAAAAATAGGCGAGCCCGTCGGTGAACTCGATGCCGGCCTTGACCCAATGCGTCTCGCTCAGCCGGACCATCAAACCGGCCTGGTCGTAGAGCACCTTGTAGTCCCCCTTGACAGTGACCTCGGCGCTGAAATCGCCCTCGACCCGCCGGTAGAGGAAATGGCCATTGTCACGCCAGAAGCCATAAAAAGTCTCGCGCCAGAAATCAGTCTCCCTGCCGGTCCGCACCTGCACGGAGCTGTCACCGAAAGCATGATGCGGTGGCGGGTTGAGCCAGGTCAGTTCTGCAGACTGAGATGTCATCGACTTGCTCGTCTCGCCGGTTCGTGTTGCGTCATCCGCCGCTCATGCGACGAAGCGGATTTGTCTCTGGTACGCGGCTTCAGCCGTTTCATTTCGGCGCTTGGTAAAGCTCGGACGCGGCCTCCCTCAGGGCGCGCCGGCTCTCCGGCCTGAAATACATCATGTGGCCGCCTTCCAGAAGCTCGACGCGGATGGGCTTTGCGCCAGGAAGCGAAGGAACCTGGCCGACAAGGTAGCGTGACGCCAGATAGGGTGTCACCAGGTCGGTGTAGCCGTTGACGATCAAAACGCCGAGGCCGGAATTTAATACGCGCGCCTGCTGAAGCTCGTCCATCACGCCGACATAGCCCTGACGCGTCGGGCTCGTCCCATAATCCCAACTGCCGCTGATTTCACGGTTGAGGAGCCGATAGCTTAGATCGGTGCGAAATTTCAGTTCCTCACGCACATAGCTGACAAAGGCGGAAGTAAGCGCCGGCACGCTTCGGTCGAGCACCGGATCGGGACCCCTGGGCCTTGGGCTTTCCGGAGCGATGTCTGCGGTTTCGATCGTGCCGTCATAGACGCTGAGAACATTGCCCCTTGCCCGCGCAAACTCCTTGGCGAAGAGCGCGGTGGGAATGCGCGCAAAGTTTCGTTTGACGAGTTCGAGCGGCAGGCCGGTGATTTCGGCAACGCGCGGGCTCGCCAGACGCCCGCCCTGTTCGAGCCCGCTGGCAAGCGCGACGAGATAGTCGCCGAGCGCATAGCGTTCGACATCGGCCAACCGCTCCTGCAGTTCGGAACCGGTGACGCTTTCGCTGCGCAGGCGCACCGCCGCCAGCGACGGCAGCTCAAGCGCCCAGTGAAGCGGCTGGAACTCGTCGGGCCGCACGAGCGTGAATTCGAGCGCCGGCGAGATGAGCACGATGCCGCGAGGGCTGATGCCGATGTCATCCTGGAGCGTCTTGGCGAGCAGTGCCGCCCGAAACCCGCCATAGCTTTCGCCGGCAAGAAACACCGGCGACGCTGTGCGGCCCGCCTGTGCCAGATAGAGCCGGATGAATGCGCCCATCGCGGCGGCGTCCTGGTTGACGCCCCAGAAGCTGCGTGCTTCGGTGCCGGGTGCTTCGCGGCTGTAACCGGTGCCGACGGGGTCGACAAAGACCAGGTCGGTCATGTCGAGCCAGGTGTTCGAGTTGTCCAAAAGCCGCTGCGGCGGTGGGAGAAAACTTCCATCGGCCGCTGTCGCCATCACGCGTGGACCGAGCGCGCCAAGGTGCAGATAGGCGGAAGCTGCTCCGGGACCACCGTTGAATACGAAAGTGATCGGGCGCCGGGGATCAGGTTCCCGGCTTGGCTCGGGACGCAGCGTGTAGGCGACATGAAAGATTTCCGCGGTGACGTCGCCCTTGCCGGATAGCAATGACAGAGTGCCGGCCTTTGCCTGATAGTTGAGCGTGCGTCCCGCGATCACGATCGAATGATCTGAGATCTGCGGAGGCGGAAGCAGCGACAGAACGCCACCCGAAGGCGACGGCCGCTCGGCCACTTGCGCATGGCCGGCTGAAGGGCCGCCAGCCAGCAGCAGCATAGCGAGGGTGATTTCTAGCAGCTTGGCACGCATGGCGACTCCGCAGCGGAAACGACTGGAAGCTACCACGCTGATGGCTCAGCCGAAATCACAGGATCGTGCAGGCCCCTCGCTGCTGGAAGAAGACCGATGGCTTTCAACGCACGAATTTCGCCGAGACCAGCTTGCGCCACAACCCCATATGTGAAAATACTATTCACAAAAGAAGATTGACGGGAGGATCGATCATGCAGTTCACTGGTCCGCGGCGCGTTCGGACGAATGATCCGTGCCTCCATTGGATGCTGCCATGACTTGTTTCGCGCCGACGGTTGGCGTGGCGTCGACGCACCCCGCCAACATGCCGAAGGACCATGCCGATCTCCCTGTCTGGAACGCGGAGAACTGGTTCTATGAAGACTGGCCGGTCGGCCAGAAAATCCGCTCGCTGCGCAGGACTATGGCCGAGGGCGACAGCCACCTTTTCAACGCGCTGGTGCTCGATATCCACCCTTACGTGCAGGACCAGATGTTCGCCGAAACGGAAGGCATTTTCGGTAAGCGCCTGGTCGCCGGCGCGTTCGTATTCTCGGCAGGGCTCGGCCTCGTTGCCACCAATTGCGTCAACGCGTTTTCCTATGGCTACGACAAATTGCGCTTCATCAAGCCGGTGTTCATCGGCGACACGATCTATTCGATCCGCTCCAACCTCGACAAGAAACCGAAATACAAGGAGATGGGGCTGATCCGCGCCAGCTACGAAGTCTTCAAGGGTGAAGGAGAGCTTGTGCTTTATTGCGAGCACCTGCAGACGGTAAAGTACCGCAATCCGGCCGACTTAGCCGGCAAGACGGAGAAATAGGCAATGACCGCCATTGCCGAATTGCCCCTGACCGGACTCGTCGTCGTCGACATGAGCCAGTTCCTGTCCGGGCCCTACTGCTCGCTGCGGCTGCTCGACCTCGGCGCCCGCGTCATCAAGATCGAGCGCCCGGACGGCGGTGACCTGTCGCGCCGGCTTTATCTCAGCGACACCGAGATCGGCGGCGACTCTACAATCTTTCACGCCATCAATCGCGCCAAGGAAAGCTTTGCCATCGACCTCAAGGACGAGGCCGACCTTGCGGCGCTGCGCGGCCTGCTGGCCAAGGCCGACATGCTGATCCAGAATTTCCGCCCAGGCGTCATCGAGCGCCTGGGTCTCGACTACGAGGCGGTGCGCAAGATCAATCCGCGCCTAATCTATGCCTCGATCAGCGGCTATGGTGAGGAAGGCCCGTGGGTCAAGCGGCCCGGGCAGGATCTGCTGGCGCAAGCGCGTTCCGGCGTGATGTGGCTGAACGGCGACGAGGACCAGGGGCCGGTGCCCTTCGGCCTGGCGATTGCCGACATGCTGGCGGGCTCCGCCGCCGCGCAAGGCATCCTCGCCGCACTGGTGCGGCGCGGCCTGACCGGCACGGGCAGCCATGTCGAGACCAGCCTGCTCGAAGCGCTGGTCGACTTACAGTTCGAGGTGCTGACCACGCATCTCAATGACGGACGCCGCCTGCCGCGGCGATCGGCCTTCCGCAGCGCCCATGCCTATCTGTCGGCGCCTTACGGCGTCTATCCGGCCAAGGACGGCTATCTGGCGATCGCCATGTCGCCGATCCCGAAGCTGGCCGACCTCCTGGCGCTCGAGGAGCTAGCGCCCTTTCGCGATCAGCCGTCGACCTGGTTCACCGCCCGCGACGAGATCAAGGCGATCATCGCGCGAAAAATCGCGACGAAGACGGTCGACGAATGGCTTGCCATCCTCGAGCCTGCCGATATCTGGTGCGCCAAGGTGCTGACCTGGCCGGAAATGATGGCCAGCGAAGGCTTCCAGGTGCTCGACATGCTGCAGACGGTGACGCGGGAGGATGACGTCTCGATCCTCACCACGCGCTCGCCGCTCAGGGTCGATGGCGTCCGCGCCAAGGTCGACCGGGCTGCGCCACGCATCGGCGAGCACAGCGCAAAGATCCGCAAGGAGTTCGGATTGTGAGCGACGTGATGCTCAAAGGCATGACCTGGAGCCATCCGCGCGGCTACGATCCGATGGTCGCCTGTTCGGCGCTGTGGAAGCAGCGCACCGGCGTCACCATTGAATGGGATAAGCGCTCGCTGCAGGATTTCGAATCCTTTCCGGTCGAAGAACTGGCCCGTGCCTACGATCTGATCGTCATCGATCATCCGCATGTCGGCCAGATCACCGCCGAGAACTGTTTGGTGCCGCTCGACGTCGCGGGCCGCGAAGCGGAACGCGCGGCGCTGGCGGCGGGCAGCGTCGGCCGGTCCTATCCGAGCTACAACTGGCAGGGCCGGCAGTGGGCGTTTCCGATCGACACGGCAAGCCAGGTGCAGGCGTGGCGGCCGGACATGCTTTCCGCCGCCCGGACGAACTGGTCCGGCGTGCTCGACCTGGCGCGGCAAGGTCGCGTGCTGTTGCCGCTCAGGCCGCCGCATTCGCTGATGGTGTTCTACACGCTTGCCGGCAATTTCGGCCGACCAGCCGCCGAAGAGCCTGACGACCACGTAGACCCTGACGACCACGTAGACCCTGACGACCACGTAGACCCTGACATGGGCAGCCGTGTTTTCGAGATGATGCGCGAGATCGCGGCTCTCATCGATCCGGCCTGCCTCGGCATGGACCCGATCGACATCCTGGAGCAAATGGCCAGGTCCGGCTCACGGATCGCCTGCGCGCCGCTAATCTATGGCTATGTCTCCTATGCCATCGCCGGCTTTCGGAGCAACCGCCTTGCCTTCGCGGACATTCCGGCTGAGGGCAATGCCGGTCCGGTCGGCTCGGCGCTCGGCGGAACCGGCCTTGCCGTGTCGGCCTTTTCGAACGCGAAGCAGGCGGCCATCGACTTTGCCTACTGGATCGCCAGCGGCGAGGTGCAGCGCGGCCCCTATGCGTCGGCCGGCGGCCAGCCCGGCCATGCCGCAGCTTGGGACGATGCAGTCGTCAACGCAGCCACCGGTAATTTCTACATGGACACCCGCGCCACGCTCGAGGGTGCCTGGGTCAGGCCACGCCATGATGGCTACATGACATTCCAGCAAGCCGCGTCCGATCGCATCAATCTCGGCCTGACCGAGAAGCACGATGCCGGCCGCGTCGTTGCCGATCTCAATCGTCTGTTTGTGGAGAGTTTCCCAGCACCCGGCGCTGCCGGTGGAGGATCCTGAAACAGCTTAAATGGAGGAGAACATGAATAGTCTGATCCGCGGCAATCCACGCTGCGGATCGGCCTCGGCTTCCGGCAGTCGACGGTGCAGGCGGCGCTTGGCCTGGTCATCGTGCTGCTGGTTTCGCTCCACGGCCGCGAGCGGCACGTGTCGGCGACGATCTGAAGCCGCTTACAAACGCCAAAGCCGCTTCGCATTGGCGGAGAGCAGCTTTTGCCGTTCATTGGTGCTGGTGCCGGCAAGCAGCGCGTGCGTTGCCGCAATCCAGGTCGCAAGCCCGCCGCCAAGCGTGCAGACCGGCCAGTCGCTGCCCCACACGACGCGGTCCCAGCCAAAGCATTGGATGGTGTGCTCGACATAGGAACGCAGCGTTTCGACAGTCCACGATCCAGCGTCCGCATAGGCGACCACGCCGGAAATTTTGCCGACGACGTTCGGGCGCCGCGCAATCTCCGCCATATGCTCGCGCCAGGGATGCTCACCGCCGCCCTTGATGTCGGGCACGCCGCAATGGTCGAGCACGAACTGCACGTCCGGCGCGAGGTCGGCAAGCGCAATCGCCTTGGGGATCTGATGCGGAAGGACGACGAGGTCGAAGGTCAGTTTGGTGCCGGCAAGCCGCTTGATGTTTTCGCGAAACAGCGCGCCTTCCGAAAGCTCGTCCGGCACGACGTGGAGCACACGTCGAAAACCCTTGACGAAAGGATCGGCGCGCTGGCGCTCGAGATAGGCGACAAAGCCCGGCTCTTCCGGACGGCAGGAGGCGATCGCCCCGCGCAGCAAACTGTCCTTCTGATGTGACAGCGCTTTCACATGGCTGGTTTCGGCCTCGATGTCAGCCGGATCGACATCGACCTCCATGTGCAACGCGCCCTCTATCCCGGCGCGGCGAGCCTGGACTGCATATTCGTCGTAGGAAAAATCGCGGTTGAGCGCCGGCACGCCGGAAAGCCAGGGGTAGCGCAGCGCCGACTGGTCGATCAGGTGCAGATGGGTATCGAAGATCATGGCGGCGCGCTCCTCCTTGGCGACTTCGAGATCATCTCACGGAGAAATTTTTCATTCAAATAAGAATTTATTTCGCCTGCTTGGCCGCGGCTCCCGCCAGCTGCGATAGCTTTTCGGTCGCTGCCAGCAACAGTTCTATCGTCCTCGTAATGTCGGGCGCCTTGGGTGCGTTGATCAGAGTTATGTAGGGGATCGACAGCGCGGCGATCGCCCTGCCGTCCGAGCTAAGCACAGGTGCCGACAGGTTGAATACACCGGCGGTCTGCATCGATGCCATCATTTCATAGCCGCGTTGCCGGATTTGCTCGAGGCGGGCAAAGAAGTCCGGCGATTGAGGCGGCTTGTGGGTGCTGCGCAGATGTTCGGAGATCATCATCTGCCGCTCTTCCAGCGAACGGAACGCCAGCAGCACATGTCCGGAGCCGGTGTCGAACAGGCTGATATGCGAGCCGACGCGTATCGAGATGCCCCAATAGTCCGGCGCCTCCTGCTGCGCGATCACTACCGCGGAACCGCGGTCGAAGACGACAAGCTGGTTTGCCTGCTGCGAGGTTTCGGCAAGCTCGCGCATCAGCGGCGTCGCATAGGAAACCAGCCGGCGCACCGGCGCGTGCAGCTGCGCCAGGCCAAACAGCTTGAGCGTCAGCGAGTAACGGTCGCCGTCCGGCCGCGTGACATAGCCGCGCCGCACTAACCGGTCCAGCATGCGGTAGAACTCGTTGGGGCTGCGGTCGAGCTTCTTGGCGATTTCCGCCTGCGTCAGGCCGCCATCGACGCCGGCCAGCAGTTCGAGAATGTCGAGTCCCTTGTCCAGCGCCGGAGCGCGATAGCGGTCGTCGTCCTCATCCTCTGCCATTGCGCTTCTCCAGTGAATTTCTCTTTTCATATACGCATAAGGGCATTGCCCAAAACAACTTTCGGCTTGACGGCCCTATAAATGTTTTGTTTGTATATGAATGAAGCTGCCGATCAAACCTCGCTATGGATCGACGCAGGCTCTTTGGGAGGATACCAATGACGAAACTGTTTTGCGGCCTGACGGCCGGCGTGGCGCTGCTTGCACTTGGCACAAGCGCTGCCCTTGCTGCCGACCTGCCCGGCAAATTCGACGGCGTCACCATCGACGCCAAGCTGATCGGCGGCCAGCAATATGAAGGGCTCTACGCGCGCATCGGTGAATGGGAAAAGCAGACTGGTGCCAAGGTCAACGTGATCTCGAAGAAGAACCACTTCGAGCTCGACAAGGAAATCAAGTCGGACATCGCGTCCGGCAGCATCAACTGGTGCGTCGGCTCGAACCATTCGTCCTTCGCGCCGCAATATCCTGACATCTACAATGATCTCAACGCGCTGCTGCCCAAGGAGGAGATCGGCGCCTTCGTGCCGTCGACGATCAAGGCCTCGACGCTCGACGGAAAGCTGGTGATGCTGCCGCGTGCGCAGTTCGACGTCTCGGCGCTCTATTACCAGAAAAGCCTTTACCAGGACGAAAACAAGAAGGCCGCTTACGAGGCCAAACACGGCAAGGAACTGGTGCCGCCCGACACCTGGGACGAAGTTGCCCAGCAGGCCGAATTCTTCGCCAGCCCGCCGGACTTTTACGGCACCCAGTTCGCCGGCAAGGAAGAGGCGATCAACGGCCGCTTCTACGAGATGCTCATCGCCGAGGGCGGCGAGTATCTCGACAAGGACGGCAAGCCCGCCTTCAACTCGGAGGCCGGCGTGCAGGCGCTCGACTGGTTCGTCAATCTCTACAAGGCCAAGGCTGTGCCGGCAGGCACCACCAACTATCTCTGGGACGATCTCGGCCAGGGCTTTGCCTCGGGCACCGTCGCCATCAACCTCGACTGGCCGGGCTGGGCAGGGTTTTTCAATGATCCGCAGTCCTCGAAAGTCGCCGGCAACGTCGGGGTGAAGGTGGCGCCGAAGGGCTCGGCCGGCATTCGCACCGGCTGGTCGGGGCACCATGGATTTTCGGTCACCGAAAACTGCGCCAGCAAGGAAGCTGCGGCGTCCCTGATCTGGTTCCTGACCAACGAGGACAGCCAGAAGCTCGAAGCAGCGAGTGGACCGCTGCCGACCCGCACCGCGGTGTGGGACTGGGACATCCAGCAAGCGGCCGGCGATCCTTACAAGACGGAAGTGCTGGCGGCTTTCCAGGAACAGGCAAAGCACGCATTCGCCGTACCGCAGACGCCTGAGTGGATCGAAATCTCCAACGCCGTCTATCCCGAGTTGCAGGCGGCCATCCTCGGCGACAAGACCTCCAAGCAGGCGCTGGACGACGCTGCCGCCAAGGCCACCCAGATCCTCGAAGACGCCGGTAAACTTTGACATCTTCCCACGGCGGCGCTGCTCTTATCGAAGAGCGGCGCCTCCGATTTTTTGAACCATGCGCAATACGCTTTGTCTGATCACCGTTCGCCGATCGCGGCATCCGGCATCAGGGCACCAACCAGAACCGGATCGACATGAAAGGCTGGAGACCCTCGCCGCCATTGCTGCTCCTGCTTCCGGTGGTCGTCGTGCTGGCGGCGGTGGTGGTCTTGCCGCTGCTTCTTTCGCTCTACTCCAGCTTCACGCCGTTCCGGCTGACCAAGCCGGAGACACTCTGGGTCTTCATCGGCGCGCGCAACTACGTCAACATCCTGACCAACGGGGATTTCTGGATCGCCTTCGCCCGCACCGTGGTGCTGCTGACGGTCGCGCTCAATCTGGAAATGCTGATCGGGCTGGGGCTGGCGCTGCTGGTGGAGAAGGCCTCGCGCGGACAGCGGGTCCTGCGCACCATCATGATGTTCCCGATGATGTTTTCGCCGATCCTCGTCGGGTTCCAGTTCAAATTCATGTTCAACGACAATATCGGCCTGGTGAACAACGCATTGCAGGCGCTCGGCCTGACCGACCGCGCCATTCCGTGGCTGATCGACGGCAATCTGGCCTTCATCGCCATCCTCACCGCCGAGATCTGGTCGTCGACTTCCGTGTTCGCGATCCTGATCCTTGCCGGGTTGCTGGCGATGCCGCGCGAGCCGGTCGAGGCGGCCCGCGTCGACGGCTGCACGCCGTGGCAGACATTTCGCTATGTCACCTGGCCGTTCATCATGCCGTTTGCTTTCATTGCCATGACCATCCGCTCGCTCGACGTGGCGCGCGCCTATGACATCGTCAAGATCATGACCGATGGCGGTCCCGCCGGCCGCACCGAACTCGTCTGGACGCTCGTCGCCCGCACCGCCTACAGCGACGCCAGGATGGGGATGGCCAACGCCATGGCCTATTTCTCGATCCTGCTGTCGATCCTGTTCACTGTCTATTTCTACCGCAAGCTCGCCGCGGCGCGCACGCAGATCGCGGCGGAGTGGTGAGGATGGACCAGAACTGCCTGCATCGCGTCCGCAACAAGGCGCTCGGCATCGCTCACGGCGTCGGATTGTTCCTGGCCATGCTGGTCATCTGCCTGCCCGGCATCTGGATCGTCTTGTCGTCGCTGCGGCCGACCGTCGAGATCATGGCCAAGCCGCCGGTATGGATCCCGCAGCAGCTTTCGCTCGACGCCTACGTCGCCATGTTCAGCGGCGTCGGCAAGGGCGGCATCCCGGTGCTCGATTATTTCCGCAATTCGCTGATCATCTCGGTGACCTCGACGGTGATCGCCATCGCCATCGGCATGGCCGGCGGCTATGCCTTTGCCCGCTATCGCTTCCGTGCCAAGTCGGCCATGTTCCTTGGCCTGATGCTGACGCGCACAGTGCCCGGCATTGCACTGTCGCTGCCGCTGTTCTTCGTCTTTGCGCGGCTCGGCATCATCGACACGCATTTTGGGCTGATCCTCGTCTATGTCGCGCTCAACGTGCCCTTCACCATCTGGCTGATCGACGGCTTTTTCCGGCAGGTGCCGAAAGACCTCGCCGAGGCGGCGCAGATCGACGGCTGCACGCGCTGGCAGGCCTTCTGGCAGGTCGAGTTTCCGCTTGCCGGGCCTGGTATCGCCTCGGCCGGCATCTTTGCCTTCCTCACGTCGTGGAACGAGTTTGCGCTGGCCTCGCAGCTGACGCGCTCGATCAACTCCAAGACGCTGCCGGTGGGCCTGCTCGATTATACGGCCGAGTTCACCATCGACTGGCGCGGCATGTGCGCGCTGGCGGTGGTCATGATAATCCCGGCGCTCACGCTTACCTTCATCGTCCAGAAACACCTCGTCGGCGGCCTCACCTCCGGCGCGGTTAAAGGCTGACATGGCAACCGTATCCCTCAAGAAACTCACCAAAAGCTATGGCCCAGTGGCGGTCGTGCACGGCATCGACCTCGAGGTCGCCGATCGCGAGTTCATCGCGCTGGTCGGGCCGTCCGGCTGCGGCAAGTCGACAACCCTGCGCATGATCGCCGGCCTCGAGGCGATCAGCGACGGGGTCATCGAGATCGGCGGCCGCATGGTCAACGACCTGCCGCCGCGCTCGCGCAACATCTCGATGGTGTTCCAGTCCTATGCACTCTACCCGCATATGACCGTGCGCGAGAACCTCGGCTTCTCGCTGAAGATCGCTGGGGCCGCGAAAGAGGAGATGGATCGCCGCGTCGCCGAGGCATCGGGCATTCTCGACCTCGACCAGTTGCTCGACCGCCGGCCGTCACAGCTGTCGGGCGGACAGCGCCAGCGCGTCGCCATGGGCCGCGCCATCGTCCGCGATCCCGACGTCTTCCTGTTCGACGAGCCGCTTTCCAATCTCGATGCGAAGCTTCGGACGCAGATGCGCACCGAGATCAAGAAGCTGCACGCCAAGGTCCAGTCGACGGTGATCTACGTCACGCACGACCAGGTTGAGGCGATGACGCTGGCCGACCGCATCGTCATCATGCGCGACGGTTTCATCGAGCAGGTCGGCACGCCCGACGAGGTCTTCCGCCGGCCGCAGACGCGCTTCGTGGCGGGCTTTATCGGCTCGCCGCCGATGAACCTGCACGAGGCAGCCGTCGACGACGGACAATTGCTGTTCGCCAGCGGCGAGAGATTGCCTCTACCCAGCCAGTTCAAGGCCAATGTCGGAACCGGCGACAAGGTCGTGTTCGGCCTCAGGCCCGACGACATTTATCCGACGGGACACGGCATCAGCTCCGGCGAGGACGTTGACGTCCATCAGCTGGAATTGCCGGTGACCGTCACCGAGCCGCTCGGCAACGAGACGCTGGTGTTCGCCGAATTCAACGGCAGCGACTGGGTATCGCGCATGCTGAACCCGAAGCCGCTAAGGCCAGGCGACCGGCTTAAGATGAGTCTGGACCTCTCGCAGGCCCATCTGTTTTCTGCTGAAACGGGCAAGACATTGCGAGGTTAACGTCATGGCAAAGATCGAGAAAGTCGAACTGCGCATGGTCGACCTGGTGCCGAAGGTCAAGCGCACCGATGCGATCCAGAGTTTTGTCAGCCAGGAAACGCCGATCGTTACCATCACCGACGCCGACGGCGCAGTCGGCACCGGCTACAGCTACACGATCGGCACCGGCGGCTCCTCGGTGATGCGGCTCCTGGCCGATCACCTTGCACCGCGGCTGATCGGCCGTGACGCCGACACGATTGAGGCGATCTGGCACGAGCTCGAATTTGCCACCCACGCCACGACGATCGGCGCTATCACGGCAATCGCGCTCGCTGCCATCGATACGGCGCTGTGGGATCTCAGGGCGAAGAAGCAAAACCTGCCGCTGTGGAAGCTGGCCGGCGGCGCCAAGGACCGTTGTCCGCTCTACACGACCGAAGGCGGCTGGCTTCATATCGAGACCGAGGCGCTGGTCGACGATGCGCTGGCCGCCAAAGCCAAGGGTTTTCGCGGTTCGAAGGTCAAGATCGGCAAGCCGCGCGGCTCCGAGGATCTTGCCCGGCTGACCGCGGTGCGCCAGGCGGTCGGCTCATCCTACGAGATCATGACCGACTGCAATCAGGGCTTTTCGGTCGACGAGGCGATCCGCCGGGCGGAGCGGCTGCGCGACCTCGACCTCGCCTGGATCGAGGAACCGCTGCCGGCCGACGACATAGACGGCCATGTACGGCTGTCGAATGCGACGTCGACGCCGATCGCCATTGGCGAGTCGCTCTACTCGATCCGCCATTTCCGCGAATATATGCAAAAAGGCGGCTGCTCGATCGTGCAGGTCGATGTCGGCCGCATCGGCGGCATCACACCGTGGCTGAAGGTTGCGCATGCGGCCGAGGCGTTCGACATCCCGGTCTGCCCACATTTCCTGATGGAACTGCATGTCAGCCTGACCTGCGCCATTCAGAACGGCCGATATGTCGAGTATATTCCCCAGCTTGACGAGCTGACCGCCAAGAAAATGCGCATCAAGAATGGGCACGCATTGGCGCCGGACGAGCCCGGCATCGGCATCGACTGGGACTGGGACGCCGTCAAGGCGAAGAGCATCGCGGAATTCACGACCGATATAAAAAAATAGGAGCCGGACATGCAGCGGATGGGAATGGTGCTCGGCCTCAAGCCGGAAAAGGTCACTGAATATGTGCGGCTTCACGCTGCCGTCTGGCCTGAAGTGCTTGCCATGATTTCCGCCTGCAACATCAAAAATTATTCGATCTACCTCAAGGAGCCGGAGCACCTCTTGTTCAGCGCCTTCGAATATCACGGCACCGACTATGCCGCCGACATGGCGAAGATGGCCGCCGATCCCAAGACGCAGGAATGGTGGGCGCTGTGCATGCCTTGCCAGGAGCCGCTGCCGACCCGCAAGGAGGGCGAGTGGTGGGCATCGATGGACGAAGTCTTCCATCATGACTGATGGCGTTTTCGACCCAGCCTCGCTCTCCCAGGCATGGGCGCAGCCGTCCAAGCCGAGACCGATCGTGATTTTCGGCGCCGGCTCGATCGTCGGCGATGCGCATTTCCCGGCCTATGCGAAAGCCGGCTTCCCGGTCGCCGGGCTTTTCGATCCCGATCAGGGCAAGGCTGAAAAACTCGCGGCCAAATGGGGCGTCGCCGCTTACCGGTCGACCGAGGAGGCTGCGTCAATCGACGGCGTCATCTTCGACCTGGCGACGCCGCCGGCTCATCATGCCGGCGTGCTCAGGGCCTTGCCTGACGGCGCCGTAGCGCTGATCCAGAAGCCGATGGGCAGTGATCTGACCGAGGCGAGCGAGATCCTCGAAATCTGCCGCTCCAAAAACCTGAAGGCGGCGGTGAATTTCCAGCTCCGCTTCGCGCCGATGATGCTGGCGCTGAAGGATGCGATCGCCGGGGACTGGCTGGGCGAGGTGGTCGATTTCGACGCGTGGCTGGCGCTGGCGACGCCCTGGCAGCTGTGGGAGTTCCTGCTCAAGGCGCCGCGCGTCGAGATTGCCATGCATTCGATCCATTATCTCGACCTGATCCGGCAATTGCTCGGCGATCCCCTGGGCGTTCACGCAAAGACGCTCGGTCATCCCGGCCATAAGGTTGCGCAAACGCGCACCAGCGCGATCCTCGACTATCGCGATACAGTTCGCTGTGCGCTGTCGATCAATCACGATCATAAATTTGGCCGAAAACACCAGGTCTGCGAGTTCCGCATCTGCGGCACCGAGGGCGCCGCCTATCTCAAACTCGGGCTCAATCTCGACTATCCGCGCGGCGAGCCTGATATTCTTGAAATCTATCCGAAGGGCGGCTCCGACTGGACTACGGTGCCGCTCGTCGGCAAATGGTTTCCGGACGCCTTTGTCGGCCGCATGGCTAATGTCCAGCGCTATGCATCGGGCGAGGACGCCGAACTTGTCAGTTCCGTCGAGGACGCCTGGAACACCATGGCACTGGTCGAGGCCGCCTACCAATCGAGCGCGGCGCCGGCAACACCGATCGCGGCGAGGCCCTGACATGGAGCAGACTGTCTATTTCGAGGATTACCAGATCGGCGCGTCGCGCATGACCAGCGGGCGCACCATCACCGAGACCGACTTCGTCGTGCATGCCGGACATACCGGGGATTTCTTCCCTCACCACATGGACGCCGAGTTCATGAAGACGACGCCGTTCGGACAGCGCATCGCCCATGGCACGCTGGTGTTTTCGGTCGGCGTCGGGCTGACGGCAAGCGTCATCAACCCGGTCGCCTTCTCCTATGGCTATGACAGGTTGCGCTTCATCAAGCCGGTGTTCATCGGCGATACGATCAAGACCCGCACCACCATCTCAGCCAAGGAAGACGACCCGAAGCGGCCGGAGTCGGGTCGCGTCATCGAGCGCTGCGAGGTGATCAACCAGCATGGCAATGTGGTCCTGGTGGCTGACCATATCTACATCGTCGAGCGCCGCGACAAGCCGAAGCGCTTAGGGCTCCAGCGATCCGGTCCGCCGCATTGATGGCCGCTCCCGGCGGACGGTTCGTCAAAGGGGAAAGTGCGCCCGCGAGGGCCGCTTCGGTTACTTGCTCGTGGAGCCTCGCCTGGGTCGGCGGATGGCTCTCACCTTGCCGCTGTTTCCACCGCCGCAAAAAAATTGGTCGCCACCATCGGACTCGAGCCCTGACACGCCTGTTCCAGGCGGCATATCGAGCTTCTCCAGAACCTTTCCGGTTTCAGGATCTATCCGCCTGACGTCGCTCTCGTCACCTTCCCAGGTGCCGTGCCAGAGTTCGCCGTCGATCCAGGTGACCCCTGTGACGATACGGTTGGAATCGATTGTGCGAAGAACTGCCCCTGTCTGCGGATCGATCTGATGGATTTTGCGACCGCGATTCTGCCCCACCCAAAGTGAGCCTTCGGCCCAGGCGAGCCCGGAGTCGCCGCCGCCACCTGGCGCCGGAATCGTGGCGAGCACGCGGCCGGTGTTGGGATCGATCTTCTGGATGCGATCTTCGGCGATCTGGAACAGGTGCTGACCGTCGAAGGCCGTTCCTGCGTGCGCGGCGACATCGATCGCGCGCACCACCTTCCCGCTCGCAGGATCCAAGGCGTTCAGCCTGTCTCCTGACGCAAACCATACGTGCTGACCGTCGAACGTAACCCCAGCCACCTGATCGACACCCGGAAAGGGTCCATATTCGCGGAGGACTTCGGCTGCAGATCGTTTCATGCTTCTCCTCCACCTCAGATCTGTTGAATTGTCCCGACACTAATAACCCGACAGTGAGCCGGGGAGTAACAAGATTGTCGGGAATCCCGGCACGGGCGGGGTCATCCAACGGCGCGCTCGCCCGCGGCCGTACGACTGCACCTTGCCTGCCGCCGCAAGCTGCTCGAGCGAGCGCTGCACGGTGCGCGAGCTGGCTCCGAGCGCAATTGCGAGCGCCGAGCTCGACCACGACTCGCCGTCGGCGAGGAAGGCGAGCACCGCTGCATGCGGCTCGTCGACCGGCGGCGCCAGCACCACGACATCGCGTGGGCGGCGCGGCTTAAGCGCAAAGCCTCGCTTGGTCGCGCTCACATCGGCCAGTGACCGCAACTCCACCCGAAGCCGACCGACTTCGACCCGCAACCGTGCTCGATGCGATTCATCGGCGTGCTTGCCGCCGAAGGCGCGGGCGACGAGCGTGGCCCGCGGCACGTCGGCGGGCCAGGCTTCGCCCAGCGCGCGCGCAAGCGCGAACAGGACCGGGCGCGTCGCCAGCGAGACGATGGTGCCGGCGTCCCGCACGACATTGCGGCAAGCGTCGACGACGAGCGCCCCCGACGCCATCAGCGCTTCGACCTCCTCGAGCAGGAGCGGGCGCTCCTCACCACACGCGATCAGCCGCGCCGCGGGCGTGTTCATCACCAGGGATGCATCTTCAACCTCGGCCGTCAGCGCTGGAATGTCCGCCTGGCGGGCGGCGTGCTCGGCCCGCGCGAGCGCAGCCCGCGCCGCCTTGGTGCGGAGGCGGCGTATCGCGAGCCCCGCAGTCACCAGCTCGTGGGCGGCCCTCGACGCGGGCGGGAGCGTTGTCGGGTCGAACCCGGCGAGCCTGCTCTCGGCCTCATCAAGGCGTCCGATCAGGAGCAGGCGGCGAGCTTCGAGATTGCGCGCATGCGCGGCATTGACGTGGTCGCCGTGCTTTTCAAGCGTCGACCGCGCGGCGTCGAGTGCCTTCGCCGGCCAGCCGAGGTCGCGCGAGACGAGTGCGATCTCGGCTTCGGCGACGACGCACCTCGCGCGGGCCACAGCCTCTTTTGGACCGAAGGCGCGCGCAGCACTTTTGAGAAGAGCCTTTGCGCGAACGAGATCGCCGAGCTGCGCCATCGCGATGCCGCGCAGCGCAAGCGCAGGCGCATCGTCACGCAGGGCGACCCGCTTCAAAGCGCCAAGGGGATCACCCGTTGCGAGGGCGCGCGCCGCAGCGGTGATCAGCGAATCCAATCGGAATCCCGTCACACTTGTAACTCTCACCATTCGAAATCCGGTCCTAATCTATCTCAGGACCAACAACTAGCGCGCCGTAAGAAAACGGTGCGAACGAGGCAGGACATAGAGGAGGCAGAGAAGGAGCTCACGCGACAAAGCGACGAGGTGGCGCGGCGGCGGCAGGAACTGCCTTGGGTTCGGTTCGACAAGGATTACCGATTCGAGACCGACGAAGGCAGCGCTTCACTGGCAGACCTTTTCAGGGACGCTCGCAACTTCTCGTCTACCACTTCATGTTCGGGCCCGATTATACGGCGGGCTGTCCGGCCTGCTCAGCGATCGCGGATGGATTCGACGGCTTCGTCGTCCACCTGGCCAATCACGACGTCATGCTTTCGGCGGTATCGCGGGCACCGCTCTCGAAGCTGCAGGCGTACAAGCGGCGGATGGGATGGACGTTCCCCTGGGCCTCCTCACACGGCAGCGACTTCAATTTCGACTTCGACGTTTCGTTCACCGAGGAGCAGCAGCGCGAGCAAGGCATCGAATACAACTATGTCCGCGAGGCGCCTCTCGCCGAGATACCCTCGCGTACGACTGCCGACGGCTCCGTGACCTTCGCTGCAATGAGCGGAACAGACATGGCCACGTACACGCGCGAGAGGCCAGGCATGAGCGCATTCGTGCTAGACAACGGCGTCGTCTACCACGCCTATTCCACCTATGCGCGCGGACTGGACGGCCTCTGGGGCATGTATCAGTGGCTCGACCGCGCGCCCCAAGGGCGTAACGAGACGGGCGTCTGGTGGCGCCGCCACGACGAGTACGGCCAGGGCTGACGTTCGATGACACTGCACTCCAACCACACGCAGAAGATGCCGCCCGCAGGCAGCAAATCTGCCGATTTCCCAAGCGACAATGTCGCCGCCCGCGGCGCGGCCGACTGGCTATCCCTGGCAGCCGCGCCAACCTTCGCAATGATGGCGCTGCTGACGGCCGTCACCGGTGATGCGGACATGATCTGCTCGGCGGCGCAAGATGCGTCGCCGCTGAGCGGAATGGCGATGATGTACTTGCTGATGAGCGCCTTCCATTCGGCGCCTTGGCTGAAGCTGGTCGCCGGCCGACGAAGCGCTGCCCGCCGGTCGTGATCCGGCGTTCGCCAGATCAAACATAAACTACAGCGTTTCGCCGGACGTACTGACCTCGCCTGCATGACGCATCATGCGGCGAAAACTCATCGAGATATGAGCTCGCCTTATGTGCCCGATGGACTCCCAGTCGCCGATCTCGGCGGCGGCAAGCACCTCTTCCATTTCGCGGCGGAACGCAGTGAACTCTTCGACAAGGCCCAACTGCGGCATCATCTTCAGGACGACGCGCGCGACCTGAAAATACAGGCGCTCGCTGATCTCGCGCAGCGGCTGGTTGCCGGTCATCGCGGTGAGCTCGTAGAAAAAATCCATGTTGAGGCGCAGGAAAGCGCGCTGGTCGGGATTGAGCACATCGGAATCGCAGCGCGCGATGAGTGCCCTTATCCGGTCGAGGTCGTCCGCCGTGCGCGGGATCGGCGAAAGCTTGCCGACGAGGAGCGCCAGCTCCAGGCGCAAGTGATAGACCTGCTGCAATTCCTCGATGTCGACATCGGTGACGATCGTGCCGACGCCATGGACGGATTGAACCAGACCCTCGGATTCGAGGCGCGCCAGGACACGGCGAACCGGCGTGCGGCTGATCTGGAATTCCTGGGCAAGCTCTTTCTCGGAGAGATGGCTACCCGGCGCGTAGTCGAGCAGGCAGATGCGGTCGCGCAATATCCGGTAAATACGCTCGAACCGCTCCCGCGCCGAAAGCGGGCGCGGCGCGGCGGTCGCGACCAGCGGCGTGGCATCTGTCTCAAGCGTCATCCAGCCTCCAGGACAGCGTGCAGGAACTGCCGCGTCCGCTCGTTCTTGGGGGCGCCGAACAACTCGCTTGGCGGCCCCTGCTCGCAGATCTTGCCGGCATGGAAAAAGCAGACGCGATCGGAGAATTCCTTGGCAAATCCCATCTGGTGGGTGACCATCAACATGGTGAGGTCATGTTCCCTGCCGAGCTTTCGGATGACTTCAAGCACTTCGCCGACGAGTTCGGGATCGAGTGCCGAGGTCACCTCGTCGAACAGCATGATCTTGGGCCGCATGGCGCAAGCGCGCGCGATGGCGACACGCTGCTGCTGGCCGCCGGAAAGCTGCGAGGGATAGTGGTCCTTTTTCTCCGACAAGCCGACCATGTCGAGCAGTTCGGCCGCACGCGCCTCGGCATCGGCCCGCTTCATGCCGAGCACGGTTATCGGTGCCTCGATGCAGTTCTGCATCGCCGTCATGTGCGGGAACAGGTTGAACGACTGGAATACCATGCCGATCTTGGCGCGGATCTTGCGGATGTGCGCGAGATCGGCGGGAACAAGCTTGCCGTTCCTCTCCATGTGGGTGAGCGGCTCGCCTTCGACCCAGATGACGCCGTCATTGATCGTCTCCAGCGTCATCAGCATGCGCAGCACCGTGGTCTTGCCGGAGCCTGAGGGGCCGATGATGGAAACCTTTTCGCCGCGTGCTATGTCCAGATTGAGCCCGTCGAGAACTGTCAGCGCTCCGTAGCGTTTCGAAACATTGTCGAAGCGGACCATCGGTTGTTCCGTCATCGCATGGTCCTCCGGTTGAGCAAGCCTTCGAGGGAGCGAATGAGCGCGGCCGAAACCAGGCTCATGGCAAGGAAGAACAGGCCGACCAGCGTCATCGGCTCCGTGTAGCGGAAGGTTTCGGAGCCGATGATCTTGGCCGTCTGCATCAGCTCCAGCACGGCGATTGCGGAAAGCAATGGCGTCTCCTTGAACAAGGCAACCAGATAGTTGCCGAGCGCCGGAACGATCGGCGGGATCGCCTGCGGAATGATGATGTCGCGGAACGTCGTCCAGGCTGACAGATTGAGCGCGACCGAGGCTTCCCACTGGCCGCGATGGATGTTGTCGAAACCGGCGCGATAGACCTCGGAACAATAGGCTGCGTAGTGGATGCCGATGGCAAGCACCCCGGCGGTGAAGGCGTCGAGCACGACGCCAAATTTCGGAAAGACGAAATAGAGAAAGAATATCTGGATCAGCAGCGGGGTCGACCGGATCAATTCGACCAGCACCGAAATCGTCCAGCCGGTCCACGGCACGGCGATGCGGGCGACCGCCAGCACCAGGCCAAGCGAGGCGGCAAGCGCAAAGCCGATCAGCGTCGCCTCGATGGAAACGATGGCAGCGCTGGCGAGCACCGGCAGGATTTCAAAAGCAAATGCCCAGTCCCAGATCATGCTGCCTTCCCCCGCGCCAGTCCGAGCGAAGCCCGCCTTTCGAGAAGCCGCATGCCGATGGTCACAACCAGCGACATTGCCAAGTACATCAGCAGGACGAGGGTGAAGATCGGAATGGTCTTGAACGTGTTCTGGTTCATTTGCTGCGCCTTGAAGGCGAGGTCCGAGAGCGTGATCAGCGAGACCAGCGCTGTCGATTTCAAAAGCTCGATGAACAAATTGCCCCAAGGCGGGATCATGGCGACGAAAGCCTGCGGCAGGATGATCCGGCGCAACATCTGGGGGCGGCTCATGTTCAGTGCGGTAGACGCCTCCCACTGTCCGCGGGCGACGGACTGGATCGCACCGCGCACGACTTCCGACCCGTAAGCACCAACGTTCAGGCCGAGCGCCAGGACAGCAACCAGAAATGCGTCAAGCATGACACCGAATTGCGGCAGCACGAAAAACAGCCAAAACAATTGCACCAGCGCCGACGTGCCGCGGAAGATCTCGACATAGACCGTGGCCAGCCATCTGAGCGGCGCCGGGCCATACATCCTTGCCAGCGCCGCCAGCACGCCCATAACAATTGCCAGCAGGCTGCCGAGGACAGCGATCTCGATCGTCAGGACCGCGCCTTGCAGCAGCCCCGGCATAAACACTTTGTAAGATTCCTGTGTTGCCAAGGCACCGATCACGACAAGCGCGACGGCCAGCATGGCAACGAGCGTACGGATTCCCATGCGGATTCCCCCAGGAAAAAGGGGCGGCGCTTTCGCGCCGCCAGCAGTTGGGAACCTAGTTGCCCGCGCAAAGCTCCGCGGTGGTCTTGTTTGGGAGGTAGTCCTTGCCGAAGCCGAGCGGCTCGACCAGCGCGATGTGCTCCGGCGAACCGAGGAACGTCTTCAGTTCGGCGTTGAACGCCTCCAGCAGATCGGTGTCTTCCTTGCGGAAGCCGAAGCCGCCATGGCCTTTCACCGACTTGCCGGCAACCTCGCCGAACGGCTTGGTCGATTCGACGCCGTCGGCCTTCTTGGCCATGTCGGCGATCGAAAGAGCGGTTAGTGCGGCAGCGTCGGCGCGGCCCGACTGGACGGCGGCGACCAGACTGGACTGGTCGGGCAAGGCAACGATCTGCCCTGCGGCGACGCCAGCGTCCTTGGCATAGCCGCCCTCGACGGCGCCAGCCATCACGGCGAGCTTGAGATCCGGGTTTTCCTTGAAGCTGGAAAAGTCCTTCACGCCCTTCGGATTGCCCTTTGCCACCAGCATGGCCTGACCGATGCCGTAGGACGGCTCGGAGAAATTGATCTCGGCGCAGCGCTTCGGATTGATGAACATGCCGGCGGCGATGATATCGAAGCGGCCGGCCTTGAGACCTGGGATAAGCGAGCCGAATTCGGTCAGCACGCCGTCAACCTGCGAGATACCCATCTTGGCGAGCACCGCCTTGGCAACCTCCGGCGCTTCGCCGGTCAGCTTGCCGTCAGGCGTGGCGAAACCAAACGGCGCCTCGTTGGCAAAGCCGACGCGGATGTAGCCGTCCTTCTTGGCCCGTTCGAGGGTGGTTTCCGCATAAGCGGGCAGCGCCGTGAGTGATGTCGCGGCAAGCGCCAGGCAGGCGGCGGCTTTCACGACCATCCGGCGCGATATCGATGATTTGAACATGCTTTTCTCCCATTGAACAACTGACTGATGATTCCCAGGGCGCGGCCTTCTTCGAGGTCGACACCTGCTCGTCTAAGACGTATACAACTGCCCTAGACATTGTGCAAGCGAAGATATAAAAACCACAGAAAGTTGGTGATAATCCATAGCAGACCAAAAACTATTGCCCTAGTTGTGCACAATTTAAGAAAAACCAGCGTACCGGTAGGTGGGATTTCGGTGGCGAGCGCGAGCGGTTTCGGGACTTTCACGCAAGCGGAGTATGCGCAGCGCCTGGCGGGCGTGAAGTCACGCATGGAGAAGGCCGACTTCGACCTCATCATCTGTCAGGATCCAGCCAATATGTGCTGGCTGACCGGCTATGACGGATGGTCGTTCTATGTTCCGCAATGCGTGCTGGTCCATCTCAGGGAAGACCGGCCGATCTGGTTCGGCAGGGCGCAGGACGCCAGGAGCGCACGCCTGACCACCGGCCTGCCGGAGAAGAACATCGTGCCGTTTTCGGAACGGCTGGTGCAGCAGCCCGTCGAACACCCCTATGACGAACTCGCCCAGCTGATCCGGTCGCGTGGCTGGGGAAACGCCCGCATCGGCGTCGAGATGGACGCGCATTATTACACCGCGCGCTGCCATGCCCATCTCGTCAGCGGGCTGCCTGAAGCGCACTTCGCCAACAACCACGATCTCGTCAACTGGGCGCGGCTGGTCAAATCCGAAGCCGAGCTGGTGCTGATCCGCGAGGCCGGTGCGATCTGCACGCACGCTATGAAACGCGCCATCGAAAAAATGCGGCCCGGCGTGCCCCAGAACCATGTCATTGCGGAAATCTATCACGCACAGATCATGGGCGTGCCTGGAGCGGGCGGCGACTATGCCGCGATCTGTCCGCTGATGCCCGTCGGCGAGGGCACCAGCACGCCGCATCTGACCTGGTCCGACGCGCCGCTGCCGGACAGCGGCCTCGCCATTCTGGAGATCGCCGGGGTGCGGCGGCGCTATCATGTGGCGCTGACGCGGACCGTGCATTTCGGCAAGCCGCCGCAAGCCATCGTTGACATGGCCAAGGCGATCGTCGAGGGCGTCGACGCCGGCCTTGAGAAGGCGCGCCCCGGCTACACCGCCGAAGAGGTGGAAGCCGCCTGGCAGGCAGTGTTGAGGAAGAACGGGCTGAAGAAGGAGAGCCGCGTCGGCTATCCGGTCGGGCTCGCCTACCCGCCCGATTGGGGCGAACGCACCGCAAGTCTTCGTCCCGGCGACACCACCGAGATGCAGTCCGGGATGTGCTTCCATTTCATGGCCGGCGTTTGGCTCGACGATTTCGGCATCGCCATCTCGGAATCCTTCGTCGTCACGGATCACGGCGGCGAACGCCTCTGCGACGTGGCGCGCGAACTCATCGTCATCGACTGAGCATGACGGACGGGAAGCCGGTAACTGACGAAAGATCATGCCGGCAACGAAACCGGTAACCAGCACGAGGACGCCTGATGGACCGTAATCCGTTTTCCGAGGCCGAAATCGCCGGCCGCCTTGTCAGGGTCCGCACGGCGCTGGCTGAGCGCGAGTTGGACGCGGCGGTCTTTGCTTCGCCGGAGAACGTCTTTTACCTCACCGGGCTCGATCACTGGGGATATTTTGCCCCACACCTGCTGATCGTGCCGCTCGAAGGAAAACCTGTTCTGGTCACCCGCTCGATGGAAAAGGTGACGATCGAGAAACAAGTGACGGCAGCGGAATTCCGCGGCCATTCCGACAGCGAAACGGCGGCCGACCTCGCCGCGCGGGTGCTTGCGGAACTCAGCCTGTCCGGCAAGCGGATCGGCCTCGAATACTGGACGGCCGGCCTCAGCCATGGGCTTGCCGTCGCACTCCAGACGCAGGCCGATGCCAGATGGAGCGATGTTTCCGGCCTGGTCGACAGGATGCGGCGGGTGAAGAGCGCCGAGGAACAGGCGCTGATGCGTCAGGCGGCACAAGTGACCGACGCCGCCGCCGGCGCCGCGATCGCCGCGATCTCGGACAGCGCCTCCGAACAGGAGGTTGCGGCCCAATGCGTTGCGGCGATGATCCGCGCCGGCGGTCATGCTCCGGGCTTCGGACCCTTCATCCGCCCGGCCGCGCGACTGGGCGAGGAGCACACGACCTGGGGGGACGGGATCTACCGCAAGGGCGAGCCGGTCTTCGTCGAACTGTCCGGCTGCATCTCGCGTTATCACGCGCCGCTCGGCCGGCTCGTTCGCATCGGCTATATCAGCGACAAAGACGCCGCGATGGCAAAAGTGACCGCCAAGGCGTTCGATGCCGTCGTCGAGGCGCTGCGGCCCGGGGCCAAGGCGCGCGACGTGTACGCTGCCTGGCAGGCAGTCGCGGACGAGGCCGGTCTTTCCCACTATCGCCGCCATCACTGCGGCTATCTTGTCGGCGCCGGCCAGCCGCCATCATGGACCGGCGGCAATTCGGTGACTGGCTTGAGGCACGATTCCGACCTCGAGATCGAGACCGGGATGAGCTTCCACATCCTGTCGTGGCTGATGGGCACCGGTCGCGGCGATGACTTCGTCTCCAACACCGTACTTCTGACCGATGCGGGCGCTGAAGTGCTTACCCGCACGCCGGCCGGCCCGATCGTTCGATAGGCCCGCACGCATGTCGCGCTACTCGGCATTTTCGATTTTCCGCAACGCGCTGTCTGGCCAGAAGAACTGGCAGCGCGCCTGGCGGGCAGCAGAGCCAAAACCGTCCTACGACGTGATCGTCATCGGCGGCGGTGGACACGGCCTCGCTACCGCCTTCTACCTCGCCGAGAACCACGGCATCCGCAATGTCGCGGTGCTCGAAAAAGGCTATGTCGGCGGCGGCAATGTCGGCCGCAACACCACCGTCATCCGCTCCAACTACCTGCTCGACGGCAACACCCAGTTCTACGAATTCTCGATGAAGCTCTGGGAGGGCATGTCGCGGGCGCTGAACTTCAACGTCATGTTCTCGCAGCGCGGCCAGCTGGTCACCGCGCATTCGGCCGATCAGCTCGACGGCTTCAGCTACCGCGCCAACATCATGCGGCTGAACGGCATCGATGCCGATATCCTCGACCGCGACGAGGTGCGCCGGCTGGTGCCCTATCTCGATTTTTCCGACACGGCCCGCTTTCCGATCCATGGCGCCATCTTCCAGGGCCGGGCGGGCACGGCGCGCCACGACGCCGTCGCCTGGGGCTATGCGCGCGCCGCCGACGGCCATGGCGTCGACATTATTCAGAACTGCGAGGTGACAGGCTTCCTCCGCGACGGCGACAGTATCGTCGGCGTCGAAACGACGAAGGGCCGGATCGGCGCCGGCAAGGTCGGCCTCGCTGTTGCCGGTCATACATCCGTGCTCGGCGCCAAGGCCGGCCTTGAGCTGCCGATCGAAAGCCACGTCCTGCAGGCCTTCGTCACCGAACCGCTGAAGCCGTTGGTAGACCACGTCGTCGCCTACGGCGCCGACCATTTCTACGTCAGCCAGTCGGACAAAGGCGGGCTGGTCTTCGGCGGCAATCTCGACGGCTACAATTCCTACGCCCAGCGCGGCAATCTCGGCGTCGTGCGCGAAGTGGCGGAGGCGGCGATTGCGCTGATGCCGTGCATTTCGCGCGTCCGCCTGCTGCGCCATTGGGGCGGCGTCATGGATATGACGCCCGATGCCAGCCCGATCATCTGCCCGACGTCGATCGAAGGCCTCTATCTCAACGGCGGCTGGTGCTATGGCGGCTTCAAGGCGACGCCGGCTTCCGGCTGGTGCTTCGCCCACACGATCGCCACCGGCAAGCCGCATCCGTTGATCACAGCCTACGGGCTCGATCGTTTCAGCACCGGCCACACGCTCGACGAGGCTGGCGCCGGCCCCTCAGCCTGGCTGCAATAGGAGGCGGAAGACAATGCTGCGCATAGAATGCCCCTGCTGCGGTCTGCGCGACCATGACGAGTTCCGCTACGGCGGCGACGCTTCCGTCACGCGTCCGGCGCACGACGATCCCGATCCGCAGGCCTGGTACGCTTATGTCTATATCAGGGCAAATCCGGCTGGCCTGCACCGCGAATTCTGGCAGCACGTGACCGGTTGCCGCCAATGGCTGGTGGTCGAACGCGACACGCGCAACCACGCCATCGCATCGGTCGAGCTGGCCAGGAAATTAGCCCCAAGGAAATCGCTGGCCAGGAAATCACCGGCATGAATTCGAACCACAAGCGGTTGTCGATCGGTGGCCGCATCGACCGCGAGCAGCCGGTCGAGTTTACCTTCGACGGCCGGAGCCTGATCGGATATCGCGGCGACACGCTTGCCTCCGCGCTGCTCGCCAATGGCGTCACCCTGGTCGGGCGCAGCTTCAAATATCATCGTCCGCGCGGCATTTTTTCCGCCGGGCCCGAGGAGCCGAATGCGCTGGTCACGCTCGCAACTGCAGGCAGGCGCCAGCCGAACCTGCCGGCGACGACACTGGAACTCGAAGACGGCCTAGTCGCGGAGAGCCAGAACCGCTGGCCTTCGCTCGCCTTTGACGTGCAAAGCATCAACGGCCTGTTGGCGCCGTTCCTTTCGGCCGGCTTCTACTACAAGACCTTCATGGGCCCGACGCGCCGCGCCTGGATGTTCTACGAGCACTTCATCCGCAAGGCGGCCGGGCTGGGCAGAGCCGGCAGCGGCCATGATCCCGACCGCTACGACATCAGTCATGCCTTTGCCGATGTCGCAATCTGGGGCGGCGGCCCGGCAGGATTGTCGGCGGCGTGTGCTGCCGCAACGGCCGGCGCGCGGGTGGCGCTGATCGAGCAGGATTTCCTGCTCGGCGGCCAGCTTCTGGCGGAACAATCCGACAGCGCTGCGGCCGCATGGTTGAGACAGGCCGAGGCCGAGCTGGAAAGCTCCGAAACCGTCACTCTGATGAAGCGGACAACCGCTTTCGGCATCTATGACGGCAATGTCATCGGACTGGTCGAGCAACGCGACCCAAGCAATCCGCAGCTTGCCGGCGAAGCGCGGCAGACGTTCACCATGCTTCGCGCCCGCTCGATCGTTCTTGCCACCGGCGCCATCGAGCGGCCAATGGTATTCTCCAACAACGATCGGCCCGGCGTCATGCTTGCGTCGGCCGCCCGTAGCTATCTCAACCGTTTCGCCGTCCTGCCCGGCAAGAAGATAATCGTCGCCACCAGCAATGACGGCGCCTGGCGCGCCGCCTTCGATCTTGCCGATGCCGGCGCAGAGGTGATAGTTGCCGACGTTCGCGCAGCGCCGTCCACAGCGCTTGCCGCAGAAGCCGGACGGCTCGGCGTGGTGGTGCGGGCCGCAACGCGCATCGTCGACCTTAACGGCGGCCATGCCGTCAGGCGTGCAACGCTCAACGGACCGGACGGCCAGCCTGAGGCCGCCTGCGACCTGGTCTGCGTGTCCGGCGGCTGGTCGCCAACCGTGCATCTCACCTCGCATCTTGGCGTAAAACCTCAATATCGCGACGACATCGGCGGCTTCGTGCCGGGCGCGTTTCCAGCGGACCGGTTCGGCGCCGGCTCGATGATGGGAACTTATTCGACCGCGGGTGCCATCGAGGACGGTCATCGCGCCGGCATCGCGGCGGCATGGTTCTGCGGCAAGTCCATGCCGGTGCCCGCTCCTTCGAAACTCGATCTCGGCGAGACCGCCACGGCCCTGCTACGCGAAGCCCCTTCCATCGGACGTGGAAAAGCCTTCGTCGATTTCCAGATGGACGTGACGACTGGGGATATCGAACTCGCCCATCGCGAAGGCTATGAATCGGTCGAGCATCTGAAGCGCTACACCACGCTCGGAATGGGCACCGACCAGGGCAAGACCAGCAATTTTGCGGCGCTTGCCTCGATGGCGGCGTTACGCAACGCAACGATCCCCGAGACCGGCGCCACGACCTTTCGACCGCCCTATACGCCGGTCGCCATCGGTGCGCTTGCCGGATGCGCCATCGGCCATCATTTCAAGCCGATCCGCCGCACGCCGATGCACGACTGGCACATGGCGAACGGCGCCGAGATGATCGAGGTCGGGCTCTGGATGCGGCCCTTTTTCTACAGGCAGTCCGGGCGTGACTCGAACGAAGCCTATATCGCCGAAATGCGGAGTGTGCGCCAGGCCGCTGGCCTGATGGACATCTCCACTCTCGGCAAGATCGACGTCCAGGGCCCGGATGCCGCGATTTTCCTCGATCGCATCTACGCCAACGGCTTTGCCAAACTGCCGGTTGGCCGTGCGCGCTACGGCGTCATGCTGCGCGACGACGGCATCGTCTTCGACGACGGCACCACGACGCGGCTGGCCGAGAACCGGTTCTTCATGACCACCTCGACCGCCAAGGCCGCCGACGTGCTGTCGCGTCTTGAATTCCTGCTCGATACGGCCTGGCCGGATTTGCGCGTAGCCGTGACCTCGGTGAGCGATGAATGGGCGGCGATGTCGGTTGCCGGACCGAAAAGCCGCGCAATTCTGAGTGCCGCGTTTCCCGTTCTCGATGTTTCCGACGCGGCATTTGCGCATATGGGATTGCTCGAAAGCGAATGGCAGGGCCGTGCGCTCCGCATCCTGCGCCTCAGTTATTCCGGCGAGCGCGCCTACGAAATCTATGTCGGCGCAACTGCCGGTGAACAGCTTTGGAGCCGCCTGCTCGAAGCAGGCCGGCCGTTCGACCTGAAACCTTACGGCGTCGAGGCGCTTGGCGCGCTGCGCGTCGAAAAGGGCCATGTCGCCGGACCTGAAATCGATGGGCGCACGACGCTCGACGATCTTGGCCTCGGCCGCATGGCGGGCAAGCGTACCGGCTTCGTCGGCGACGTGCTGCGACGGCGCCCCGCCTTCCAGGCGCCCGACCGCCAGCGCCTGGTCGGACTGGAATGCATCGAGGAGGGAAAACGCCTTCGCGGTGGCGCCATCCTGTTTCTGCCGGGCGAGAAACCTTACGGCCACGGGCGCGGCCGCGTCACTTCCGTCACCTTCAGCCCCGAACGCGGCCACTATGTCGGGCTGGCCTTGCTTGCCGGCGATGTCGCCAGCGAAGGAAGCGAGGTCGTGGCGGTCTATCCGATGAAAGCCGAAACGGTCCGTGCCCGAATCGCCTCGCCGGTATTCCTCGATCCGCAGGGGGAGCGGCTGCATGGCTAGTCCGGATTTCAGCCTGTCCGTGGCCGATTGCCCGCTCATCCAGATCGAGGGCTGGGACGGGACGCTGGGGCAATTCGAAAAGAGCCTCTCGGCATTGCTAGGCACCAAACTTCCCGATTCGGTCGGAGAGACGGTTCGCCAAAAAGGTCTCCTCGTCATCCGCGTTGCACCTCGCCGTCTTTGGCTGGCTCTCGACGATGGTCTTGAAGCGCCTTCGCTGGCCGTCGACCCCGATCTCGGCTGTTCAGTTTCTCTCGGCGAGGGTCGCGAGCGTTTCAGAATGGCTGGGGCTCACATCGCTCCGGTTCTCTCCAAATGCATCACTGTCGACTGGCGCGCGCCGGCGGCCGCCCCGGGCCGCGCCGTGCTGACATCCTTGCACCATGTGCCCGTGCTCTTTCTGCGCACCGGCGATGCCGCGTGCGAACTCATCGTGCCGCGAAGTTTTTCGCGAAGCCTTTCGGACTGGATTGCTGACGCGGCGGGGTAGGGAAAGGACCAGGCGCGAACGCTCCTCCCTCAGGAGCCACTCCACGGTCTCGCCCCTTGGATGATCTCTTGAGCACGTACGGCAAAGCGGCCGGCGAGCGGCCACTTGCCGGCGGCATCGGCCGACGCCGCGCTGCCTGCCCGCGCCCGGTCGGCGATGCCGACGAAGATCACCGCGAAACGGAACAGCGAAAAAACCAGGTGGAAGCGTTGCAGGGGCGCGGTGGGCACGGCATGCGCGAAATAATGGTCGAGGAATTCGCGCTGGCTGGGAATGCCGAGTGCAGCATGATCGAGGCCGAGGATGCCGCCATATTCGTCAGGGGTCGAATGCCAGGTCATCGAGCAAAAGCCGAGATCGGCGAGCGGATGGCCGACCGTCGACAGTTCCCAATCGAGAATGCCGATCACTTCCGGCTTGCCGGGATGGAACAGCAGATTTCCGAGGCGGAAGTCGCCATGGGCGATCGACACGCGCCCATCATCCGCGGGCATATGCTGCGGCAGCCAGTCGGCGACCGCTTCGAGTGCCGGAATTCTGTCGCTCGGCGATTCCCTGAGCTGCCTGGTCCAGCGGCCAATCTGACGCTCGAAATAGTTGCCGGGCCGGCCATAGTCGCCGAGACCGACCTCGTCGGGACGGACAGCATGCAATCTGGCCATCGCTTCGGCCATGCCGAAATAGATGCCGCGTCGCTCGGCGGGGACAAGGCCGGGCAGCGAACAGTCGTGGAAGACGCGACCATCCAGCCGCTTCATCAGGTAGAAGGGCGTGCCGAGCGGCTCGACACCGTCGTGATAGAGCACCGGCCGGGGCACCGGGACGTTGGTCGGTGCGAGCGCTTCAAGCACGCGGAACTCGCGGTCGACGGCATGCGCCCCGCGCAGGATCGGCCCGGCCGGCTTCTTGCGCAGCACCATGCGATGCGCACCATAGTCGACGAAATAGGTCGGGTTGGACTGTCCGCCGCCGATCCGCTCGAGTGTCATTGCGGCATCGCCGAAGCGGTTCGCGAGAAAGCTCTTCAATGCCGCAGGATCGAAATCCGCATTCAACGGCATCTTTTCCTCCTGAGATGCCACCCCGCGCCCGCTATGCCTCGCCTTCGACGGTCCAGCGCCAGAAGCCCCTCTCCTCCTCGTCGAGGAAACGATTCAGCACCATCTTGTGGACCTCATCGGCACCATCGACCAGCCGCGCCTGGCGCGCATAGCGGTATATCCATTCGAGCACTGTGTCCTTGGAATAGCCTCGCGCGCCATTGATCTGGATCGCGACATCTGCCGCGTCATGCAGCACATTGGCGACCTGGACCTTGGCCATCGACACGTCCTTGCGGGCAAAGCCGCCGCGGTCCAGCTCCCACGCAGCCTTCATCACCAGGATGCGGCCGATCTCGATGCGCATGGCGAGGTCGCCGAGCTTCAGCTGGACGCTTTCGCGGTCGGCGAGCCGCTGGCCGAAACCATGGCGCTCGGCAGCGTAGGCGCGCGCGATCTCGACGCAGCGCTTGGACAATCCGAGCCAGCGCATGCAGTGGGTAAGCCGCGCCGGGCCGAGCCGCACCTGCGTCACCTTCATGCCCCTGCCCTCGCCAACCAGCATGTCTTCGACAGGAATTTCGAGTCCGTCGAATTCCAACTCGCAATGCCCGCCATGCTCCTCGGGGCCCAGGATCTCGATGCGGCGCATGATGCGCCAACCCGGCTGGTCCTTGTGGAACATCAGAGCCGACAGACCATGGCGCGGATCGTCCGAAGTTCGCGCGATCAGGATGAAATGGCTGGCCTCCTCCGCGCCGGTGATGAACCATTTGCGGCCGGTCACCACATATTTGTCGCCGCGCCGCTCAGCACGCGTCATGATCATCGAAGGGTCGGAGCCGCCGCCGGGATGCGGTTCGGTCATGGCAAAGGCCGAGCGCACGTTGCCCTCGACGATCGGCTTCAGCCATTTTTCCTTTTGCGCTGGCGTGCCGAGCGCCTCCAGAACCATCATGTTGCCATCGTCGGGCGCTGCCGAATTGAACACCACGGGTCCGAAGATCGACCGGTTCATCTCCTCGTAGCAGACCGCAATATCCATCTTGCCGAGGCCGGCGCCGCCGGTTTCGGGCTTGAGCTGCAGGCACCACAGGCCCGTCATCCGCGCCCTGGCGCGAAGCGTCTCCAGCAGCGGCAAGGCGATGTTTCCATGCCCGTCATAGGACATCTTGTCGGCTTCGAGCGGCAGGATCTCGCGCTCGACGAAGTCGGCAATGCGGACGCGGTAATCTTCGGCTCGGGCGGGAATGTCGAAGTTCATGGACAAACTCCCAGCGATGAAACGAGGTGGCCACCATCGATGGACGAGATCGCCGAAAAGCATCGGGTCCATATCTGAAATCGAGCGAGCGCTCGTTTTTCTTATTCGCCTCTATCCTCTTTTGCAGCCGCCGTCACCCGGCGAAGCGTGGTTCAGCAAAGCCTTTGATTCCAAGGCCGGTATCGCGAACAGGATGCGACGGTGCCGTCTGGCGCATAACGCACCAGCCGGCCGTCGTAGACGTGGGGCATTCCAGAGGAAGCCTTGCATCGACGGTTGACCTATCGGCGCCACCGTCGTGGCGATAGGCGAGCCGCCTCAGAACGCGACCTTGTCGCCGCCCTTCAATGACAGAATTTCGCGCGCCTCGTCGGGCGTCGCCACTTCCATGCCGAGTCCCTCGATGATCTTGCGGGCAAGCACCACCTGTTCGGCGTTCGATTTGGCGAGCTTACCCTTGCCGGCCCAAAGACTGTCTTCGAGCCCGACGCGGATGTTGCCGCCAAGGGCTGCCGACTGCGCGGCTATGCGAAGTTGGCTGGCGCCGGCGCCGAGCACCGACCAGCGGAACTGGTCGCCGAACAGCCGGTCAGCGGTGCGCTTCATATGGGCGACGTCTTCGGGATGGGTGCCGATGCCGCCAAGCAGACCAAACACCGACTGCACGAAGAACGGTGGCTTGACCAGCCCGCGATCGGCGAAGTGCGAGAGATTGTAGAGATGGGCGATGTCGTAGCACTCGAACTCGAAGCGCGTGCCGTTGTCGTAGCAGGTCGCAAGAATGTATTCGATGTCTTTGAACGAGTTGCGGAAGACCAGGTCGCGTGTCGCTTCCAGATGCGGCCTTTCCCAGTCGAACTTGAAAGTTTCGTATTTGTCGACGAGGTGATAGAGCCCGAAATTGATCGAGCCCATATTGAGCGAGGCGACCTCAGGCTTGAACTCGGCGGCCGGGCGCACGCGTTCCTCGACCTTCATGTAGGGACTGCCGCCAGTGGTTATGTTGATGGCGGCATTGGTAGCCTGCTTGATGCGCGGCAGGAAGCGGGCGAAGGCCGCCGGCGTCTGGTCGGGCTTGCCGGTCTCGGGGTCGCGGGCATGCAGGTGCAGGATCGCCGCACCCGCCTCCGCCGCGGCGATCGCCTCTGAAGCAATCTGGTCCGGCGTGATCGGCAGATAGGGCGACATGGTCGGCGTGTGGATCGCCCCCGTCACCGCACAGGTGATGATAATTTTGCTCCTGGTCTGCGTAGCGCCGGGCTTGTGGCTTGTTTCCGTCATCGTCCGAACTCCTGATCCGATTTTTTCTTGTGCGCCGCCAGCGCCATCAGCCGGCGGTCGCGCCACACCTGCCGTTCGCCGAGCTCTTCCCGCGGCAGGCGCTTGCGGCGGTCGGTCTCTACCGTCTCGATGACCTCGCCGGCCCAGTCGACGCGGCGCAGCGTTTGCGGAAAAATGTTGGAATAGATCGCTTGATAGCGTTCGACATAGTCGCGTACGCCGCCCGGCGCATTGAGGTCGATCGTTTCGAACGGCCCCATGAACGACCAGCGCAGCGCCAGCCCGTCGCGAATGCCGATATCGACATCCTCGACGCTGGCATAGCCGTCGGCGACAAGTCGAAAAGCCTCCTCCAGGAGCGCGCCCTGCAGGCGGTTCATGATGAAGCCGTCGAGTTCGTGCTTCATCACCAGCGGCGCGTGGCCTGCGGCGACGAGGAAGGCGCGGGTCCTTTCGACCGTCTCGGGGGAGGTCCATGGCGCCGGCACGACTTCCGCAGCCGGGATGAGATAGGGCGGATTGATCGGATGCACGACCAGGCAGCGGTGCCGCCCTTGCAGATGGTCGATGAATTTCGACGGCAGCAACGCCGAGGTGGAACTGGCGATCACCGCTTGCGGACCGGCCATTGCATCGATCAGGGAGAACACCTCGCGCTTGACGTCCAGACGTTCGGGCGTGTTCTCCTGGATATGGACCGCGTCGGCCAGCGCCTCGCCCAGTTCCGCAACGACGGCGATGCGGCCAAGCACAGCATCGATTGCCTGTCCGCGCAGCAGATCGTTCGCGGCGAGGTCGCCGAGCACGCCGGCGATATAATCATGCGCGCCGGTCGTCGCGGCCGGCGACTGGTCCCACATCCGCACGTCATGACCGGCGCGGCCAAAACTGATCGCCCAGGCCCGCCCGATGAAGCCGCTGCCGACAATTGCTACTTTCACCATGGTCGGGCTCCTCAAAGGGTTTCGACGTTGCCGTCGACGCCGAGCGACTGGCCGGAGATGTTGATCGCCGCATCGGACAGCAGGAAGGCGACCATCGCGGCGACGTCATAGGGGCTGGTCATGCGGCGCAGCGAGATGTTCTGGAGATAACGCTCCGTCATCTCCTCATTCGACACACCGAGCTGCCTGGCGCGGTCGGCGATGACCTTGTCGATGCGTGGTCCCTCGATGATGCCGGGCAGGATGGCGTTGACCCTTATGCCGTGCGGCCCGAGCTCCTTGGCAAGGCTTTGCGTGAAACCGATGACGCCGAACTTGGCCGCCGAATAGGGGGTGCGGAAAGCGTAACCGTGGCGGCCGGCGGCGGACGACATCGAGACGATCGAGCCGCCGCCCGCCGCCTTGATCAGCGGCACGGCGCGCCTGGCGCAGAGGAACTGGCCGGTCAGGCAGATGTCGATGCAGCGCCGCCACCCCGCCGGATCGATTTCGTCGACGCCGCCGGTCGGGCCGGCGATGCCGGCATTGTTGATCAGCGCGTCGAGCCCGCGGAGCTTTTCCTTCACCGTCTCGAACAGCCGGTCGACGTCGTCGTCGCGCGAGACATCGGCCTTGACCGCGGCGACGAGGGCGATCTTGTCCGGAGCAGCAGCCAGCGCCTCGTCGGAAACGTCGCAAACGACGATGCGCGCGCCGAGCCGCGACAGCGTTTCGGCAATGGCCAAGCCGATACCGCCGGCACCTGCCGTCACCAGCACGCGCTGCCCCTTCAGCCCGGTCAGAAAATCGTCCGCCGATGTCGGCGCCCCTTTGCTCATCGTGTATCCCTTCTCATTGCAGCCGCCGTTCGCGCAGCGCCATGACAGCGCCCAGAACGACCAAGTCGTACAGAATTGCCCTTGTGGCATAGGGCAGCTGAAATAGTGACGAAAGCGCGACCTCGCTGGTGGCTTGGCAAGCGGGAAGCAGTTCTAACCTGCTCGGGCACGCCAATACTCTCTCGAGTTCCAGATAAGCCGTCATGGATTTGCATGGATTTCACGACCAAGCCATAATGCGCGGCCAGCTCGCATAGCCCCTAAGGGCGCCCTGGAGGCTGCTCCTGCGGAAATTTGTTTTCGTCTATGATTGCCACGGCCTGCTCGATGCTGTCTCTCACCTCGAATCCGATCCAGTGTCCGTCCATCAGGTGCGTTTGCCTCGCACAGGCGAGGAAATAGCTCCCGGCCTGCCGCGCAACAAAGTTAAGCTGCCTCCTCTCATTGATTTTAATTCCCTCTGGCGGATCGGTGTACACCCCCCAGATCGCATCCTCGGCCGTCAACTTCACCGGCATCTCTGACTGAGCGTAGACCCTGGTCACCATCAGGCTGTGCGGGAAAGACGAGGAGCCATTGATGAACTCGATCTTTACCGACCATTCCGCTGGTACGACGATGGTGAGATTGCCGCCCCAGTAACCGTTGAAGTCAATAATGTCGGTCCGGATGTTGTCCCTGCGATACCGCTCGACTTGGTTCCAATCGGCAACAATCTCTATGGCTACTGTCTTGGCTGCAGGATCGTTCTTGATCCAGCTCGGGACGAAAGGCTCCCCAGCCAGTGCAATTCCGGGCAACAATCCCAAGGCGACGGCGAGAAGGGCAAGGTGAGCAAAGCGCGCCATCGCAATCAGAGGCTCCTCCCGAGCGGGCGGCCGAGCGCAAGCGACCGCCAATCGAGGTCGACCTGGCTTGTTCCCTAAGGAAGAGAATACGCTCGAAATAGCATCCACACCAGCAAACCCAAAATGCGCTATCGTCAGCAGTCAGAAACAGCGCCATTGCTGCTATTTCATCGGGTTGGATGCGCGTTTGCATTGCCTGCAGTGCGTCAGTGCGAGGGCGACGGGCGATTCCGTAGTGTGCAGTTTCTGCTTCAGCTATCGCGAAGAGTCTGTTGTGCAATTCGCCACGCCTGCTCCACATGCCGCCTGGCCGCCGCTTCGGCCTCATCGCCGTTGCGCGACTTGATCGCGTTCATGATGTCGGTCATTTCGGCGATTGCGGCATCGCGACGATTCACCGAAGCGATGGTCATGGAACGCAGCTGGTTGATGCGGACGTTCAGGCCTTGGACGATCTCCCAGGCGATGCGCTTGTCGGCGGCATCGAAAAGCACTTCATAGAATTTTGTCGTCGCCCGCATCACCTCGATCGGATCGGCTGAGGCCCACGCCGTGAGCAGCACATCCAGTGCGCGCTCAAGCGCGGCGATCTGATCCTCAGTCGCCGTCAGCGCGCAGGCGCGCGCCGCGATGCCCTCCATCAGAGCGCGCAGTTCATAAATCTCATCGGTGCGGCTGAGATCCGGCCTGGCCACGGCGGGTCCGTGGCCAGGTATCATCTGGACAAGGCCCTCAGTCTCCAACTGCCGCAGAACCTCGCGCACCACCGAGCGACTGACGCCGAGCTGATTGCAAAGCGGGCGCTCGACCAATCGTTCGCCGGGCTGGAAGTGAAACCCCATGATCGCGTCGCGCATGCGCTCCAGCGCCAGCGTCCTCAGCGTCTTGGCGGATCGCTCGATCCTCAGTGCGTCGTCGGCCAATTCATCACCTCCCAGTACCCGCAAGAAACAGATTCGGCGATCCGTTGACAAGCGATTTGGTCTTCGATAGTATGGTATACCATAAGACAGTGAGGCGAAAGGGGAACTGTACCGAATGCCTCAGCCGACCCGACCACCGAGGATTCGATGAAGCCGGCCATCCGAAAAATCGTCACCTATGTCGAGAACACGCTGATTGAAGGCGGCAAGGCGGCCCCCCGGCCGCTGCGCCTGATCGGCGTGGCGGCAGTGCTCGCCAATCCTTGGGCCGGACGCGGTTTCACCGACGACCTTTCGCCCGCGATCCGCGCCTATGCGCCGGTCCTGGGGGAAGTGCTGACCCATGAAATCCTAGCAGTCGCCGGATCCGGCGAAGCCATCGAAGGCTACGGCAAGGCCGCAATCTGCGGCACGTCGGGCGAGATCGAGCATGCCTCGGCGCTCATCCACACGCTGCATTTCGGCAACCACTATCGGCGTGCCGTCGGCGCCAAGACCTATCTTGCATTCACCAACCTGCGCGGCGGGCCGAACACGCCGATCATGATCCCGCTCATGGACAAGAACGATGAAGGCCGACGTTCGCACTACCTGACGGTGCATTTCCAGATCGGCGACGCGCCGGCGCCGGACGAGCTGGTGGTGGCGCTTGGCGCCTCGATCGGCGGGCGACCGCATCACCGCATCGGCGACCGCTACCAGGATCTCAAGGAGGTCGGCGACCTGCATGGCTGAGCTGACGGACCTTGGCTGGCATCGCGGAACGGCGCCTGACGGCACCGGCTACATCCGTGCCGGATCCGGCGCGCCGGTCCTCCTCATCCACGGCGTCGGCATGAACGCGGCGATCTGGGCACCCCAGATCGAGCTGATGAAAAACAGATGGGATGTCATCGCGATCGACATTCTGGGACATGGCCAGTCGCCGCTGCCGTCCAGGGACGCCAGCCTTGCCGACTATGCCGGACAGGCGATCCGGCTTCTTGATCACCTTGGCCTGGATGCGGTCTCGATCGTCGGCCATTCGATGGGGGCGCTGGTCGGGCAGGAAATCGCTCTCGACGCACCCGAACGGGTCCGCAGCCTTGTGTCGCTCAACGCGGTGTTTCGCCGCCCGGCAGAGCTTGCGCAGGCGGTGCGCGAGCGCGCCGCCGAATTGAATAGCGCGGAAAACCCGTCAGGGGCGGACGCAACGATCGCGCGCTGGTTCGGCGACCCGGTCCCCGACAGCCTGGCAGAGGCGGCAAGGACGACGCGCGCGGCACTGCAAAGCGTCAACCGCGAAGGCTATGCGCGCACCTACCGACTTTTCGCCCATGCCGATGCGGCGCATGGCGATCGTCTCTCCGGTCTCGCGGTGCCGGCCCTGTTCATGACCGGCTCGCAGGACAGAAATTCCTCACCTGCGATGTCGGCGGCGATGGCACGCCTCGCGCCGCGCGGTCGCTGCACCGTTCTGGAGGGCGAACGACACATGATGGCCGTAGCCTCGCCCGACACGGTCACACGGCGCATTGTCGATTTTCTCGAGAGCAACGACGGCGCAAGCACATCGGAGCGACCGACGATGGACACAGAATTCGACGCGGGTGAATTCAGGCGGGCGCTCGGTTCCTTCCTGACCGGCGTGACCATCGTCACCGCAATCGGGCCGGAAGGAGAGCCGCGAGGCTTCACCGCCAATTCGTTTACATCCGTTTCGCTCGATCCGCCGCTTGTGCTGGTCTGCATCGCCAAGAAAGCGCTGGGCCATCCGGTGTTTTCGACCTCGAAGTGCTTTGCCATCAACGTGCTCTCGGAGGAACAGCGAGCCGCATCCGGCGTCTTCGCTTCGAAATCGCAGGACAAGTTCTCGGCTGTCGAATGGCGCTTCGGCCAGACCGGCAGCCCACTGCTCGGTGGATCGGTGGCGACGTTTGACTGTGATATGGAGCAATTGGTCGACGCCGGCGACCATTCGATCCTCATCGGCCGCGTTCGCCAATTTTCCCACAATTCATCGCAGCCGCTCGGCTACTGCCGTGGCGCCTATGTCTCGCCCGGCCTCAGCCAGGAAGCGCTGGCGGCCGCGCCACCCGACATGGAGGTCGGCGCGATCCTCGAAGATGGAGGCCGCGTGCTGTTCTTCGAAACCGCCGAGGGCTTTTTCGAACTGCCGGCGGGCCGAGGGCTCGGGGCGCCCGGCGACTCGCGAAGCCTTAGGGGACGCCTCGCTGCGAAAGCCATCGAGGCGCATCTCGGATTCCTGTTTGCGGTCTGGGACGACGCGGCAAGCCCGTCGCGAACGCATGTCTACTACCGCGGCACGATAGACGTGCCCCACTCCAGCGATCGCCAGGTCCGGCTCGTCGACATCGACAGGATCGCCGGACTGAACATCGCCGACGCTGCTGTGCGCTCGATGCTCGCCCGCTACGTTCGCGAATGTCGGGAGGATGCGTTTGGCGTCTATGTCGGCAACGCAGTCGAAGGTGAAGTCCGTCCGCTCGCCAAGCCGGTAGCCATGAACACTTCGGGGTGAACAGATATGAAGTTCTCGCTCTTCGTCCATATGGAACGCTCGGACCCGGCAAAGCCGCATGCCGAGCTCATCGACGAGCTTGAGGAACTGGTCGTGATGGCCGAGGCGGCAGGTTTCGAGACGGCCTGGATCGGCGAGCACCACGGCATGGAGTTCACCATCTCGCCAAACCCGTTCATCAACATCGCCTATCTCGGCGCCAGGACGCAGCGCATCCGGCTCGGCACAGGAACGGTCGTCGCGCCGTTCTGGCATCCGATCAAGCTCGCCGGCGAAGCAGCCATGACCGACGTCGTCACCGGCGGCCGGCTCGACATCGGCATCGCGCGCGGTGCCTACAGCTATGAATACCAGCGCCTGTTCCCTGGGCTCGATGCCTGGGGCGCGGGCCAGCGCATGCGCGAGATCATCCCGGCCATCAAGGGCCTCTGGGAAGGCGATTTCGAGATGTCCGGCGAATTCTGGTCGTTTCCCTCGACCACGTCGTCGCCCAAGCCGGTGCAAAAACCGCACCCGCCGATCTGGGTGGCGGCGCGCGATCCGAACTCGCACGACTTCGCCGTCTCCAACGGCTGCAACGTCCAGGTGACGCCGCTCGCCTCCGGCGATGACGAGGTAACCAGCCTGATGGAGCGCTTCAACGCAGCGTGCGCGACGCATCCCGACATGACCCGCCCCGAGATCATGCTGCTGATGCACACATTCGTTGCCGAAGACGCCGCCGATGCGGAGCAGCTGACGAAGGACCTGTCGCTGTTCTACTGCCAGTTCGGCGCGTGGTTCCAGAACAAGAAGCCGGTTCGCCAAGGCATATTGGAAGCGCTCTCCGACGACGAGATCGCAGCCATGCCGCAATACGCGCCGGGAAAAATCCGACAGAATCTGGTCATCGGCGAAGCCGAAGAGGTGATCACCCGGCTGAAGGCATACGAGGCGCTCGGCTATGACCAGTACTCGATCTGGATCGACAGCGGCCTGCCACACGAGCGCAAGAAGAAGTCGCTGCAGCTGTTCGTCGACAGGGTGATGCCGGCCTTCGGGCATGGGAGGCGGCAATGACCCTTGTGGCCTTCAGCAACTTCATAGATGGGGCGTTCGATACGCCGACAACCACCTTCGAAAGCATCGATCCGTCCTCCGGCGTGCCCTGGGCGACGATGCCCGCCGCAACCGAAGCCGATGTCGACCGCGCCGTCGAGGCGGCGCACCGGACGTTGCACTCGGCCGCGTGGGCCTCGCTGACCGCGACGGCGCGCGGCAAGCTGCTGGTGCGCCTCGGCGACCTCGTCGTCGCCAATGCGGGGCGGCTGGCGGAACTGGAGACGCGCGACACCGGCAAGATCATCCGCGAGACCCGCGCCCAGATCGCCTATGTCGGCGACTATTACCGCTACTATGGCGGGCTTGCCGACAAGCATGAAGGCTCGCATGTGCCCATCGACAAGGCCGATATGGACGTCACCATCAGGCGCGAGCCGATCGGCGTCGTCGCTGCCGTCGTGCCGTGGAACTCGCAGCTTTTCCTTTCCGCCGTCAAACTCGGCCCGGCGCTGGCCGCCGGCTGCACAGTCGTCCTGAAAGCCTCGGAGGACGGTCCAGCGCCGCTGCTGGCCTTCGCCGAACTCGTTCATGAGGCCGGATTTCCCGCCGGTAGCGTTAACATACTGGCCGGATTCGGGCACGATTGCGGCCGACGCCTGACAAGTCACCCGCTGGTTTCACGCGTCGCCTTCACCGGCGGGCCTTTGACCGCTCGCGCGATTATCCGCAACACGGCGGAAAATCTCGCCTACACGACGCTGGAGCTGGGCGGGAAAAGCCCGGTTGTCGTTTTCGCCGATGCAGACCTGGACAGTGCGGCAAACGCGGTCGTCGCCGGGATTTTCGCAGCGTCTGGACAAAGCTGCGTCGCCGGCTCGCGGCTGCTTGTCGAGCGTTCGATAAAGGCCGAGTTGCTGGACAGGCTGAAGCACAAGGCCGAGGCCATCAGGACAGGCGATCCGCAGGATCCGGCCACCGAAATGGGACCACTGGCAACGCCACGCCAGCGGGAATGGATCGAGAAGATCGTTGCGACAAGCCTCGCCAATGGCGGGACGCTGGTCACCGGCGGAAAAAGGCCCGACGAGCATCCGAACGGCTTCTACTACGCGCCGACTATCATCGACGCCGAGGATACAGCACTGCCCTGCGTTCGGGAGGAATTGTTCGGTCCGGTGCTCAGCGTTCTCGCCTTCGACACGGAAGCTGAGGCGTTGGCGCTTGCCAACGATACGCCGTTCGGCCTGGCTTCGGGCGTGTTCACCACCAATCTCGCCAAGGCGCACCGCATGGCGCGCGACCTCCATGCCGGCGTCGTCTGGGTCAACACCTACCGCGCCGTTTCGCCGCTCGTGCCGTTCGGCGGCTATGGTCAGTCGGGGCTCGGCCGCGAGGGCGGGCTCGACGCCATCCGCGATTACACGCGCTCGAAATCCGTCTGGATACGCGTATCCGACGAGCCGATCCCGGATCCGTTCGTCATGCGATGAGGGCAGCGCCGCGATCGCGCAATTTCACAAAAACAAGAAAGCAACCAACAGAGGAGAATGACATGAAACTGATTTTGACCGGCATCTTGGCCGGACTCCTGGCAGCCACTGCCGCACGGGCCGATGAAATGGTGTTCACCAGCTGGGGCGGAACCACCCAGGAAGCGCAGACCAAATCCTGGGCTGCTCCGTTCGAAGCCAGCTCCGGCATCAAGGTCCTGCAGGACGGCCCGACCGACTACGGCAAGCTGAAGGCCATGGTGGAAGGCGGCAGCGTCGCCTGGGACGTCGTCGATGTCGAAATGGATTTCGCCATCAAAGCGGCCAAGGACGGCCTGCTCGAGCCGATCGATTTCAATGTCGTGCCGAAAACCGATCTCGATCCTCGCTTCACCACCGACCATGCGGTCGGCAGCTTCTACTACTCCTTCGTTCTTGCCTGGAACAAAGGGGCGGTGTCGGGCGAACCGGCAGGCTGGGCCGACATGTTCGACCTGACAAAATTTCCCGGCAAGCGCACCTTCTATAAATGGTCGGCGCCGGGCGTCATCGAAATCGCGCTGCTGGCCGACGGCGTGCCGGCAGACAAGCTCTATCCGCTCGACCTCGACCGGGCGTTCAAGAAACTCGACACGATCAAATCGGAAATCGTCTGGTGGGACAGCGGCGCGCAGTCGCAACAGCTGATCGCTTCCGGTGAAGCAGCCTTCGGCCAGCTCTGGAACGGACGTGTCTTCGCCCTCGAGCAGGACGGCGCCGATGTCGGCGTATCCTGGAAACAGAACATGACCGCCGCCGACGTGCTCGTCATCCCCAAGGGGTCGAAGAACAAGGCGAGCGCCATGAAATTCCTGGCCGCTGCGACAAGCCCGAAAAGCCAGGCGATGTTTGCTGAAGCAAGCGGCTATGCCCCCATCAACACGGCAGCCAAGGCCGAAATGCCGGCCGATGTCGTCAAGTCGCTGCCGGACGCCTATGTCGACGGGCAGATCAACCTCGACATGAACTACTGGGCTGAAAACCGCGACAAGATCGCGGAGCGTTGGTACGCCTGGCAGGCCAAATAGAAGCAGATTTCACATGAACCGGCGGGACGCTGCAGGGCGTCCCGCCTGATCTGACGGGATCATCGCCATGTCGGGCAATTTGCTTCATCGACCATCGATCCTTCGAAGGCCAGATGGCATCGGCGGCGCCCTGCCGGCGCTAACTCTTATCGCCCTGTTCTTCGTGGTGCCGGTTCTTGCGCTGCTGTTGCGCAGCGTGACCGAACCCGTGCCGGGCCTGCACAACTACGCCACGCTGTTTGGCGACGGCACCTATGCGCGGGTCTTCTTCAATACTTTTCTGGTCGCCACCGTCGTCACCGCCGTCACTGTCGTCGTGGCGTTTCCGGTCGCCTGGATGCTGGCGATCATGCCGCCCGCCCTCGGCTCGATCGTCTTCGGCATCATCATCCTGTCGATGTGGACCAATCTGCTCACCCGCACCTATGCCTGGATGGTGCTGCTTCAACGCACCGGCGTCATCAACCGGACGCTGATGGATATCGGCCTGATCAGCGAGCCGCTGCCGCTGATCAACAACCTGACCGGCGTCACCATCGGCATGGTCTACATCATGCTGCCCTTCATGATTCTGCCACTGGTCGGAACCCTGCGCGCCATCGATCCGATGACGCTGCGCGCCGCCGCCCTGTGCGGCGCGAGCCCGTTCGACGCCTTCCGCCGCATCCTGCTGCCATTGTCGCTCCCGGGAATCGCTGCAGGCGGCCTGATGGTTTTCGTCATGTCGCTCGGCTATTTCGTGACGCCGACGCTGCTCGGCGGCATCTCCAACATGATGCTCGCCGCAATGATCGCCCAGATGATCCAGTCCTTGCTCAACTGGGGGCTCGGAAGTGCTGCGGCTTTCATCCTGCTTTTGGTGACCATGGCACTCTACGCGCTGCAACTGCGTCTCGTCGGCGCCAGGCGCATGACAGGAGGCATCTGAGATGCTGCTCGACTACGACCGGCTGGGCTGGCTGCGTGCAGCACTGCTGGGTTTCACCGGCCTGGTTGCGGCGTTTCTGCTGCTGCCGGTGGTGTTCATCGTGCTTTTGTCGTTCGGGTCGTCGCGGTGGCTGGCTTTTCCGCCGCCAAGCTGGACGCTGAAATGGTATGGGGAGCTCTTCGCCGATCCGGCCTGGCTCGAAGCGGCGCTGACCAGCGCGCGCATTGCCGCCATGGCTGCGATTCTTGCCGTCGTCGTCGGGCTGCTGGCTTCCTTCGCCCTGGTCAGGGGACAATTTCGCGGGCGCAACGTGCTTCGCGGCCTGCTGCTGACGCCAATGGTGCTGCCGGTCGTGGTCTTTGCCATCGCCATTTATGCATTCTTCCTGCGGATCGGGCTCGGCGGCACCACGGCGGGCTTTGTCATCGCCCACACGGTCCTGGCACTGCCCTTCGCCATCATTCCGATCACCGCGGCACTCGAAAGTTTTGACAAATCCATCGAGGATGCGGCGATCGTCTGCGGCGCAAGCCCATTCGAAGCAAAACTCCGGGTCACCTTGCCGGCGATCAAGATCGGGATTTTTTCGGCGGCGATCTTCGCCTTCCTCGCCTCATGGGACGAGGTGGTGGTCGCGATCTTCATGGCAAGCCCCACCTCGCAGACGTTGCCGGTCAAGATCTGGGGCAGCCTGCGCCAGGATCTTAGCCCGGTCATCGCTGCAGCCTCCAGCCTTCTCGTTCTTCTGACGCTGTGCCTGATGATCGTAACCGCACTCATTCGGCGGAAATTGTCGAAATGACCAAACCGTTCCTCTCCATTCGCGACCTGCGCAAGGCGTTCGGCGGATTCGTCGCCGTGCACGATGTCACCATCGACATACCCAAGGGCGAATTCCTGACCTTCCTCGGCCCTTCCGGCTCTGGCAAATCGACGACGCTCTACGCGATCGCCGGCTTTCAGCAGCCGACATCCGGCGACGTTCTTCTCGAAGGCAGGTCGCTGCTGTCGGTGCCGTCGCACAAGCGCAACATCGGCATGGTGTTCCAGCGCTACACGCTGTTCCAGCATCTCACCGTCGCCGAGAACGTTGCCTTTCCGTTGCGCGTGCGCCGCCGGCCGGACGCCGAGGTGAACCGAAAAGTCGCCGAGATGCTGTCGCTGGTGCGGCTCGAGAGTTTCGGCGGCCGATATCCCGGCGCGCTTTCCGGCGGACAGCAGCAGCGCGTGGCGCTTGCCAGGGCGCTGGCCTACGATCCGCCGATCCTTTTGATGGACGAGCCGCTTTCGGCGCTCGACAAGAAGCTGCGCGAGGAAATCCAGGCCGAGATACGGCGCATCCATCGCGAAACCGGCGTAACGATCCTTTACGTCACCCACGACCAGGACGAGGCGCTGCATCTTTCGGATCGCATCGCGCTGTTTCGTGACGGGCGCATCGAGCAGATCGGCACCGGTGAGGACCTCTATCTGAGACCCGCGAGCGAATTCGTGGCCAGTTTTATCGGAAATTCCAATTTCCTGCCGGCCGAGCATCTTGAAACCGTCAACGGCTCCGCCACGATCCGCCTGGCCGATGGCTCGGTCGTCTCCGGCGTCAGGAACGATCGGGAGTTCAGCCAAGGCCAGAAGACCCGGCTGATGGTGCGGCCGGAAGCGTTTCGGCTGAGACCCGGCGCGGCCACGGCCGGGCTTGCGGTCGAATTCATCGACACCGCCTTCTTCGGCGAGCGGCGGCGCGTCATCGCACGCACCGCCGCCGGCCAGGAGATCGACGTCAGACCGACATCCGACATGGCGCAAGCACAGGAAGGCATCGCCCCGCGCGGACAGCAGATTTTTTTCGATCCCGCCGCCGCATTTTTGTTTCCGGCCTGACAGACGATCGTTCGACCTCAGCGCGGCGGATCAGCCGGCGCCTCGATGGTAACTCCGTATTTGGCGGCGATGGCCACGACCTTTGCCATTTCCGGCATGCCGGCGGTGGTCGCGGCGTCCATTTCCGCAAACATCTGATCAAGGCCGCAACTCGGCGCGCAGAAGACGAGCACGCGAGCTGGCTTGTCGGCGACATTGCGGATGGCATGGCGCCGACCGCGTGCGGCAAAGAAGAAGCCGCCGGGCGCAACGCGATGGGGCGTGGATTGGCCCTCGAGTTCGATCATGAGTTCGCCGCTCAGCACATAGAAGGCTTCATCCTCTCGGGCATGGGTGTGCGGTGGCGTTCCCGCCCCCGGCGGAACCACGGACTCCCAAAGCGAGAAGGACCCCGCGGTCTCGGCGCCGGTGGCTTTGTAGATATGGGTGATTCCCAAAACGTTGAGCGTCGAGCCGACCGCCGGCTCGCGAACGAACGCTTCGGCCGCTTTAGCTTTGCCATCCATCGTCGATCTCCTTCGTGGTTCGGGTGGCTCACCAGGACATAGGCCCTGCCGGCAAAATTGACGAGGTGCGGGTGGCCGTGAATGGCAATCTTCGCAGCAACAATGCGGAGATGCTGCGCGTTGCCGCGCTCGACGGCATCGGCATCGCCCTACTGCCCACATGGGCGGTGGCGGAGCCGCTGCGTACCGGCGCGCTGCGCCGCGTGCTGGATGGCTGGGAGGCTCCAGCCAGCACGATTTATACCGTCTACCCCAGCAACAGACTCATGTCGATGAAGGTCCGTGCCTTTGTCGACCACCTTGCGCGATGCATTGGACGCACCCCGTATTGGGACGAAGGCCTTTGAGAGAAGGGCGCCCCGTTTTGAATCGTCTTGAGCCACGGCAATCCATTGATCCGGCCGCGCAACGCTCTTTCTGATGCGCTCAAAAACGGTCTCCCATCGGTCAGAAACTTGCGATCCTGCCTTCAACAGGGAATCGGCTTGAAATCTCCTCGGTTTCGCCCAGGTACTGAGGTTACGCCGGCTGCGGGTGAGTTTTTTGGCTGTAAAACTAGGCCATCAAACCGGCAGCCGCGCAGCGCTCAGTAGCTGAGACCGCCGGCGTTACGCCGGTTCTCACTCGCAATAGCTGGAGCATCCGATGCCGAGCCGCCGCTATGCCCTCCTTGAAGCGCCGTCCTCGCTGGGTCTGGCGACCGACGGCGTTGAAGCCCTGCCCGGTCGGCTGCTGGAACTGGGCCTCGCCGAACGCATCCATGCGCGCCGCGCCGGGCGGCTGGCGGTCCCACCGAAAGACCCGAAGCCCGACCCTGCCACCCTGACGCTGAATGCCAAGGCGATCGCGGGGTGGTCGCCCAAGCTCGCCGACGCCGTGGAGGAGTTGCTGGACGCCGGCGAATTCCCGGTGGTGCTGGGCGGCGACTGTACGATCCTGCTGGGTCCGATGCTGGCGCTGCGCCGGCGCGGCCGCTACGGCCTGTTCTTCATCGACGGCCACGCCGACTTCTTCCAGCCCGAGGCCGAGCCCAACAGCGAAGGCGCGTCGATGGAACTGGCGTTCGTCACCGGCTATGGGCCGGCGCTGCTGACCGACCTGGAGGGCCGCCGCCCGTTGGTCCGCTCCGAGGACGTCGTTGCCTTCGCATTTCGCGACCACGAGGACCAGGCCGAATTCGGCAGCCAGCCTTTGCCAGCGGAGCTCACGGCGTACGATCTCCACGCCATCCGCCGCCTGGGCGTCGAAGCCGCCGCCCGAGCGGCCGTTGGCCAGATGACGCGGACTGAACTCGACGGCTTCTTCATCCATCTGGACGCCGATTGCCTCGACGATGCGATCATGCCGGCGGTCGATTTCCGCGTACCGGGCGGGCTGTCTTGGGACGAACTGTCGGCGGCGCTCCGCATCATCCTGGCGAGCGGAAAGGCAGTCGGGATCGAGGTCACCATCTACAATCCGCGCCTTGACGAGGACGGCAGCGCCGGCCGTTGCCTCGCTGATGTCCTGGCCGCAGCGCTCGGCACAGCCGCGCCCGTTTAAGCCCACGGCACCTATCGGCTATCGGGTGGCGTTGAAGCGCCATATGCAACCACCGCCGAACGAGAATCCCGCGCCTTATCCGCCGCCTGGATGGCAGGCGTCCAGGCGACCGTTTCGAGCCGGAGCATTGAGGCTCCCCACCTGAGGGCTCCTCCCGCCAGGGCAAACCTATTAATAGTGCTAGCTGTAAATGCGCCGGGCGGCTTAGTACCGTCGGCCGCAAACAAGGCTTGGGAGGGTCCGTCACTCGGTTCCTGCCGCGCCATGACGCGGAGCTTGGAACTGTGACGGCACATGCGACCACCGAAGGATTCAGCGACTACAGGGGCTACCGCACCTGGTACCGCGTGATCGGAGATCTCAAATCGGGCAAGCTGCCATTGGTCGTCGCTCACGGCGGGCCGGGTTGCACCCACGACTATGTCGATTCGTTCAAGGAGCTTGCCGATACCGGGCGGGCGGTCATCCACTACGATCAGATCGGCAACGGCAAATCGACCCATCTGCCCGACAAGGGCGGCGACTTCTGGACCGTCGATTTCTTTTTGGGCGAACTCGATGCGCTGCTCGCTCACATTGGCATTACCGAGCGCTACGCCCTGCTCGGCCAGTCCTGGGGCGGCATTCTCTCGGCCGAACATGCCGTGCGATGCCCTGCCGGGCTCAAGGCATTGATCCTGGCCAATTCACTGGCCTCGATGGCGCTATGGGTGGAAGGCGCGCTGCAATTGCGGGCCGGGCTGCCGGCCGATGTGCAAAGCGTGCTTGACCGGCACGAGGCAGCCGGGACCACCGATCACCCGGATTATCTTGCAGCAACCAAGGCGTTCTACGACCGCCACGTCTGCCGTGTCCTCCCAACGCCGCCGGAAGTAGCCCGGACATTCGCGGCAATCGACGCGGATCCGACGGTTTATCACACCATGAACGGACCCAATGAATTCCACGTCATCGGCACGATGCGGAACTGGACCATTGTCGACCGCCTGCATCTGATCGAGGCGCCGACCCTGGCGTTCCGCGGATTTTACGACGAAGCGACCGAAGCCTGCGTCCAGCCCTTTCTCGATCATATTCCCGACGTCGAAGGCATGGTATTCCCGAATTCCAGCCATATGCCGCATGTCGAGGAGAAGGATGATTGCCTCGCCGCCGTCGGACGCTTTGTGGCCAAATACGATTGAGGCCTGCCTGTTTTGCGCAGGCCTGTCGGTGCAGGGCCGGCTATCGCATTCATCCTGATGCGTTACGTCGTTCCTTGAGCACCTGGGCCAGGAAATCCTTGACCGAATCGAGCACCGTGTCGCGTTCGTGGGCTACCCCGGGCAGCAAATCAAAGCGCACGCGCACACCCGCTTCCTCGAACGATCGACACAACGTCCTGAGGCGTTCCGGCCGCGTTCGCCCGGCATCGTTGGCGCCCGGCATCCAATGGCTGCTGTCTTGGACGTGCGTGATTTCCCAGGTCTCCAGATCGGCATCGCCGACGATCATCTGGACAGGCACTTTTGCCAGCGCCGCGGCGTCGAAGCTGATGCCGAACTTCTCCGGCAGGTCACGAATGCCCATCCACCAGTCCCGCCCGGCATCGAGCAAGGTCACCGAGCCCGGCGCACCGATCGAAGCCGCCCATAGCCTGTCGGGATGGAGGATGGCGAAGCGATGGGTGAAATGCCCGCCGCCGGAAAATCCGAACATGGCGAAGCGGGTCCAGTCCTGACGATATTTTGCAACGACTTCCTCGACTATGGCGAGCAGCACCTGATCGTAGCGGATGTCGCCCTCGATCATGTATTTATATCCGCTGCGGGCGTCGTCGCCGAGAACGCCGATTGGGAACAGCGGGCACAAGATGGCGCAGTCGTTCCAGCGTCCGAACTCGGCGAACGCGTCGCGAAAACCCAGGAACGAGGTGCGGCCTGTACCGTGGATGGCGACCAGCAGATCGACTTTGGCGCCTTCTCCCACCGCAGGCGGCACATACAGACAATAATGGAAGCGTGGGTCTGATTTAGAAGCAAAGATGGCGGTCGCGCCAAGATCGTATGTAGCGCGGCCGCGATCCGCAACGGATCCCGTGGCTATGCTGGTCAAGTCTACAACTCCTCAGACAGTCTTGGCATTCATGTTTAGCGTATACTGGTCGGCCCGCGTCGTGAACTGGAAGGTCCTTTCGGGCAGCCACCAGGCGACATCGTAGCCCGGGCCGCCCATCGGATTTCCGCCGCCCTTGGCTTTCGCTCGCCGGCTGCCAATGAGGTAGCGAGTTGAGCCGGTGCCAAACATCATACGACTTCCTCGGCAGATCGCGACGAGGGGTATATCTCCGGAACGGTGAAAACCGGCACCTCGCCCTTGAAGCCTTGCAGTTCAAACACACCCGCCTGGACAACCGGCATCGATGCTCCCTGCGCAAATCCGGGACCAAGCACCAGGGGGATGCTCAGCTTTTTGGTCGTTGACTCGAGCCGTGCCGCGCGGTTCACCGGTGAGCCGATCGCGGTGTAATCGAAGCGCCGTTCGGAGCCGAAATTCCCGACGGAGCAGATGCCAGTCTCGATGGCGACGCCGATTTCAATAGGGGGGTGCCCGCGCGCGGTGAACGCGGCGTTTTCGCGCTTCACCCGTTCGATCAGGGCAAGCCCCGCTTCGAGCGCGCGCTCGCGATGATCTGGCTGGTCAAGCGGCGCGTTCCAGAAAGCTAGCACGGCATCGCCCATGAACTTATCGATGGTCCCGTCCCGCTTGAGTATCTCATCGGTCGCAAGGCCGAGGAATTGGTTGACCACCTTTCCGATTTCTTGGGCATCGAGTTGTTCGCTCATCGCCGTGAAGCCGCGTATATCACTCAGCAGGATTGTGATCTCGCGCTTCTCTCCGGACAGGATCGCTTCGGTATCCGAATTTGCGAGCCGTTGTACCACGGAGGGCGACAGAAATTGCGAAAACTGCCGGGCCAGGGTGGACCGGCGCTGCTCGCTGCGCCCGTAGAGGGCATAGCCTTCGGAGCCAGCTATGATGATCGTCGCAAGCGCCGGCTGCAGTGGGTCATAGAGCGCACCCTGCAGGCTGTATTCGAGAGCGCCAAACACGAAGGGCGTGGCAACCAGGAGCGCCAGAGCGAATGCGCCAAGCATGACACGCTGGGCGAGCACTCCCGAAAGCCCGATGAAAACGATGCCACTGAGGACCAGCCACAGCCGCTCCAGCGTACGCGCTTGCGTTGGCTCTACAAGATAGCGCGCGGCAAGCATCTGGCCGATTGCGTCTGCGTGGATGTCCACGCCTGGTCGCGCCGGACGCGTCGGGGTGGGCAGATACTGGGTCAATCCCACGGCCGACAGATCAACAATGGCGATGGCGTTCCGCAGCAGTGGATCGCCGCGGCCCGAAAGGATATTACTGGCAGATATGCGCGGCGTGTTGGTGTCGGTTTCCCAGAGGCGGATGCTGCCCTGCGGCTCGAGTGGCACAATGGTTCCGGCCATCCTGAGTGCGTCAAACCCGGCGGCATTCATCCGGGCTACGTAGCCGTTCTCTCCAGCGTAGAGGCGCAGGAGCTCGAGCGCAAAGGACGGCCAGAGCTGCACGCCTTGAGCCGTATTTCGGATCCAGAGCAGCGGCACATGGCGTAATACGCCGTCGGGATCGGGCAGAGTGCGAATTACGCCGAGGCCTGCTGCGGCGCTCGAGAAATTAGGAAGCGAGCCTGTCAGACCGGTGAAGCCAGGAAGCGTCTCGGGTACTTGCCCGACGATCGACCAGCCGGCTTTGGGCTCTGCTTCTGAAACCGTTGCCTCATTGCCCAGGCTGACGGCGAGCGCCGTTCGATTCTTCGCCAGTGCGGTGGCGAGGCGTTTGTCTCCGGCGATGCCATCAGGAGAGGTGTCAGCCTCGGGCAGCACCAGCGCAAGCCCAATCACCGCGGCACCAGACTCGGCGACACCGTCGACCAGATCGGCCAAAAGGCCACGATTCCAGGGCCATCGCCCATATGCCATAAGGCTCGCATCGTCTATCGAGACAATCACAACAGGATTGCTCGTCGCCTGGCGCGGAGCGAGGGACTGGTAGAGGTCGTACGTGCGCTCGCGCAGGCGCGACAGCGGCCCGTCGAAAGCAGAATGGCAAGCGAGCAGCAAGAGTACGACCGCAAGACCAGGTATTTTCAGCCTGGCAGCCCGCCGCCAATCAATTGAGGGGCTCATGCCGGCCGGCCTTACCGGCAGTCGGGAAAGCAGTCATCATCCTCATCCACCCCGCTGCCTACAGGGGGCGTTGGGCTGTCAGGGAACTCCATGACCACTCCTGGCAATGCGCCGTCGGTGGACTTGCAGGCTTTGAGCGAGCTGCCGAGTGCTGACGCACAAATCGCGCTTACGTTCAGCCCCGGACCCGGTTCGCCCGGCAGGCCGGTGCCGGCTATCCGATCGATGCTGTCCAATATCGGAAAGGTGTCGATACCGCCGTAGCCGGTCAGCAGTTTGTCATTGTCCGACGTGCAGGCGTGACCCGGGTTTGTGATTACGACCTTGCGGCCATTCATCATGCAGGTCATGCGGCCGGCGCGCAGTATGCCGACGCTCTGACCAGCTATCACAAGCACTTCGATGATGCCGCCTCTGGCTCCGAGCACCATGTGCGGCGTCGCAACTTGCATGTCGCCGCCTTTCGAAACCTGACCGCCGTAGAAACGGGCCAGGCCGCTCTTCATCCCGATGTCGATCTTTCCTGATCGGGACCCCGGATTGTAGACGAATTCATCGATCGTCAGGCTGGTGTTCGGACCAATCTTGGCGCTCGACTCGTCCCGGAACACGAGCATTCCGAGACCGGTGATATTGCTGCGCAGCTGGTCGCCGAGTTCGACGCCAGCGCCGACGTTCATCGCCTCGCCGTCATTGCGGATGATGTTGGTCTGGTAGGCCGTCATGGACCCGACCGTTTCGGCGGCAGATGGTGCCGCAAAGGCAAGACAGCCGATACAAGTGGCTATCTGACGATACAGGATCCTCATCCGCGGCCTCTTTCAGTTGAGCGTCAACGTGTAGCTCACGAGCAATTCGAATGAATTTCGGTCGTCGCTGGCGATCTCGAAGTCGGTTTCGCCGTAGGCGAGGTCGACACTGACCTTCTGCGACTCAGTAAGCTGAAAATCGCTTTCCGAGGCAATGCCCCAGAAGTCGCTCTCTACGTTTGTGCCGATGCCGAAGGACAAGTCGGGAGTGTCGCTGTGGCCGGCCGAGACGGCGACCTGGTGAGACCATACGAAAAGGTCCGGTATTTCCATCACCACGCCGCCGTAGCGGACCTCTCCCATGTAGCTGCGGCCGATTTCGCCAGCTCCGGAGGCGAAGTCAGTCGAGCCGACCAGGCGCACTCCCAGCGCCTGGCCATTACGGAAGCGGTAGCTGCCGCCTGCCTCGTAGAAGACCCTGCCATCGGCGAAGATGCCTTTCGAGCCGCTTAGATCGATGTAGCCAGCACCTGCAAACAGCGTTGTCTCGACGGTGGGGCGCACGAGGAAGCGCCCGCTTAGACCGACACCGGTCTCGTGAACGTCGCTGTCGAAGCGATCCGTAACGGCGAACGCGGAAAGCAGCAGCCGTAGCGAATCGATCCCGCTGTTGGGCAGTCCCTTGTCCAAGGTAAGGGCGGCGTTCCCATTGATAAAAGTCTCCTCGGCACCGGGAACCGACAGGTCTTCGGTGAAAAAGCGCTTTGTCGCTGCCAACGAGCCCGAGAGGACAAGTGAATCAGCACTTGGCGTGCCGAGATCCCATCGGACAAAGCCTTCCGCCCGCCCATAGGGCGAGACCAAGGTGCGGTCGTCTTCGGCCCCGCCCGGCTCAAAATCGGTGGATTCGCTGAACATGCCGCCAGTCAGAGCGATTTCCCAGGTGACGCCACGTAACGCGCGCTCGATGCGGGCGAGCAGGCGAACGGCTTCCTGCTGCTCATCCCCAGACAGGTCCCCGACCTCGAGCCCGTACTGCGCCTGCCGCCGGGCCAATTCATAGGAGCCGACATGATAGTACAACCGGCTGGCCGCGAGCCGGGCGCGCGCATCGCGAGGATATTTGACGAGGTACTGCTCGATCGACGAGATCGCCTGATCGTACTGCCCTGCGTTGACGGCAACTGTGACGAATTGAGCTAGCGCTCCGTTGTCGGTCGGATTGGCAATACGTGCCGAGAACGCATCGTCATAGGCCGGATAGAGACCTTGTGCGCCGGCCGGCAATATGCCGGTACAAAGCAGCGCTGCGGCGAAGCCGAAAATCATTGAAAACGAGGAATGCATGCCGAGAACCCCCAAACCCGACTAGTGCAGCGGATCTAGCACGCCGCCACGAAAAAAAGCGACAGAACTGTCACGGGATATTCCGAGTCTTCAGCAGCTGTTGCAGCTGCGCAACAAACTATCGGATTCATTCGCATTTCTCCTACTCTGGTTGGCTAAACATCTTTTCAGCGTTGCTGGACCCAAAGAAAGTATTCGCTACAAACGGCAACTAAGACAAATCATAATCATCCGTGGGTTGCGCTGCCCACAAGATCAACATTGTTTACGAAATTCTGCACGAATCTGACCGCCGTCTGACGCATCTTGGGTCAAATGTGGCTCATCCGAAGGTCTTCGGTACAGTCGGTCCGCCGGATCGCCAGTGCGGCACAGCACGGCGCCCGGCGCTCAAGCGGCGCGACGGACTACAGCACCAGTATGGTGGCCAGCCCCAGCATCAGGCCCATGCCTACGATATCGGTTACGGTGGTTAGGAAGATCGCCGAAGCCACGGCCGGATCGGCGCCGACCCTCCGCAGGCCCAACGGGATCAGCACGCCGGAGATCCCGGACATGAGGCACGATCCGGACATGGCGAGCAGGATCACAAGTGCCAGCATGGGCGCCTGGGATGCCGAGTCCGGCTGCCGTGAAGCGTAGAACCACATGGCCGCAGCCGCCACCAGACCGACGAGCAAGCCGTTGGCGATCCCGAGCGCTCCCTCCCTCAGCACCAGGTGCAGCTTCGGTCGTTTGTCCACATCCCCTAAGGCGAGGCCACGCAGCGTAATAGCCAGCGCCTGGCAGCCGGTGTTTCCGCTCTGTCCGGCCAACACCGGGAGGAACGCCGCCAACGCGACGATCTTCTCGATCGTGCCTGTGAACGAGCCGACCACGAAAGCGGCTATGAAGGCCGTCAGCAGGTTGAGCTGCAGCCAAGGATGACGTTTCAAGAAGGCTGAAACCAGTGGCGTGAAAGAACGCTCCTCCTTCTGGACGCCCACCATCTGGCCAGGCTGGGCAGAAATTTCGATGATTTGCTGCTCAAACAGCCGCCAACCGCGAACCTGCCCGAGCAGCCGGTTCTCCACGTCCACCACGGGATAGACAGGGTAGTGGCGGCGTACCGCCGCCTTGCAGGCTTCGCTCAAAGGCATATCGACGTGAAGGGCGAACGGTTTCGGCAGCATAATCTGATCCACCGTCGCGTCGGCCTCGCTCAGCATCAGATCGCGCAAGACCACTAGGCCAACCAGTCTATCGCCCTCGTCCGTGATGTAGAGGTAAGTCAACTCGGTCGGCACCTCCGCGCGCCTGACGGCCTCCACGGCGGCGGCTACCGTCGTCCCGACAGGAACGCTGGCGGGGATCGGGTCCATCAACTCGACGACGGATCCGCGGACCGCGATATCCTTGCCGTCGCTATGAGGCTTGATAGGCCTCATATCCGGAGGCAAATGCTCCGCCACCTTCCGGGCGTGCGTATCCGGCAACAACTTTAATATGTCTCGGATGAACTCGGGAGATTCTCGGGCGAGCAATTCAGCCGCGTCGTCGGGTGCTCGAGCACGCAACGTGCGCACCGACTTCTCAACGTCGTTCTCTTGCCTCATCTGTCCCCCAATTCTTTAATGTTGCGCCTCTGAACGTGTAGACAGGAGCGGTCCGCCCTGCCGCGGGCAGTGGCCCAGCGCCTCGATCCGGAAAATCTCGCCTTCTCAGGGCGCAGAGTAGACCGACCCCAGACAAATCTGAGCCATTGCGTGGGTGCATACAAGCGGGCTGTAACGTCAGCGTGTCGCCAAGAGAATTGTCGTGTTGCCGAACTTCACCCGTCGATTCCTGGGCTCTGCGAGCACGTCGCACGCATCAACGAAGTAAGGTCGGCAATGGGCCGTCGTGGCCCTGCTCATTGGGGTGCGCTCAGCCCGACAGTTCGCGGTGTGAACGGCCGCGATTCAACCTGGGAAGATGGTGAAACCGCCATCGACGCGAATGACCTGCCCGTTGATGAAGCGCCCGCGCGGACCGGCGAGGAAGGCCACCGCTTCGGCGATCTCTTCAGGCTCGGCATAGCGATTCAGCGATTTCTTGCTCGAATCCATGCGCTCCGGATCGACGACGCGGCTCGCTTGAAACCGTGCCGTCTTGGTGGCGCCGGGACTCACCGCATTGATGCGCACGCCATCGTCGATCAGTTCCTTGGCGAGGCAACGCGTATAATGGACGACGGCCGCCTTAAGCGTCGAGTAGACCACCTCCGGCGAGCATCCGATATGCGCTGCCGCAGAGGCAATGTTGATCACCGAGCCTGAGCCGCGCTTGACCATAGGCGGAATGAACGCTTGGCAGACCAGCATCGTGCCGATGAGATTGTTCTCGGTCAGAACTTTGATGTCATCATAGTCGATGTCGAGCGCGTTGTTGGGGCTGGGCTTTACCCCCTTGGCTCCGATGTCCCCGCCGGCGCAGTTGACCAGAACATGCACATCGCCGAGTTCCGCCTCGATCTTCCTCTTCATTTCGGCAACGGCTTGCCTGTCGCCGATGTTGCCGGTGACTGCTGTCACCCGTGTCCCATGCTTTTCCAAACCCCTGGCGGATTCGCCGAGGTCTGCGAATTCGCCATACTGCGATGGCCGGGTCCAATCGAGATCGTGGATCGCGACGTTCGCGCCAAGTTCGGCCAGACGATCGGCCATGACGCGGCCGAGGCCGCGTCCCGAGCCGGTCACGAAGGCAGTCAGGCCGCTGAGTTCTCGGGCAGTCATGCTGATTTCTCCTTTGCAATGAAATCGAACTTCTTCATGTTGGCGGCGCTGCGCCGGATCATGTCGAGCTCATACGAAACCAGCGCGCCGTCATCGTCGCGCTCCCATGGCGTCCGGTAGTCGGCGTCGTCCGCAAGGCGGTTCACGCGCGCGGCATTCAGGCAGGCCGCGAACTCGCGCGCGGATTTCGGCGCATACCCGTTCCACCAGTCGTCGCTGAGGCAGCGAACGTGACGGGCCTCCAGAGCGCCCGGCTCAAGCACCGCCGTCAGCCTGTCGTTGTGCTCGGCGAGGATGGCTGCCAGTCCGGCAAAAGGCACGGCGCCGTCGCCGATCGCGCAGCGGACCAGACGGTAGCCCTCATCGGTGAACTGCACGCGATAGTCCTTGAGGTGGACATGACAGACGTGCGGCGCAATCCGCCGCGTGAAGGCAAGCGGTGCCTCGCCGACAGGGAAGGTGTTGCCGGTATCGTAGGTGATGCCGACACCCGGCCCAGCGAGTTCGCAGAACGCGACCAGTTCGTCGCTGCCGAAGTCCTGATGGTTCTCGATGCCGAGCATCCGGCCCTCGGCCGCCGCACGCGGCCCCCATTCCTTCAAGGCAGCGCGGATCGTCGCGTCGAACTCGCTCCATTTCCCGCCCCAGACGTTGCGGTCACCGCACAGGACGGGGGTCAGCGCGATACGGATCGTTGTCGCCTCGAGCAGGCGCGCCGCCCGAAAGGCGCTGTCCAACGGACCTGCCACCAGAAGTCCGCCACTTACCACCGCGACAATGTCAAGCGCGGCCAGACGCCTGCGCAGATCGACGATTTCGTCGTCCGGCAAGTCGGTCAGCCATGGTTCATAGATCTCGAGCGTGCGTGCGCCCAGTTCCTGCGCGAGCGCCATGAAGCCTTCCAGCCCCGTCCCGTCCGGATTGTGCCGCGGCGTACCGCGTCCCTGCAGGCCGAGAGTGTAGGTCAGTCCGTAAGGGTTGAGGCCGAGACGAAGCATCAGCTTGGCAGTTCCGTTGAAAGATGTGGAAGCGATCGCATCAGCGAAGACCGGCATCGACGGTGATGGACTGCTTCGTGATCATGCGGCTGTCATCGGCGGCAAGGAAGAGCACGGTCCTTGCAATCTCCTCGCCCAGGAGGACGCGGCGGATCAATTGCCGCTCCACCGTCTGGTCGATTGCGTCCTGGGCCTTGAACCACAGCTGGCGCTGCCGCTCGGTGATGACAGCGCCGGGTTCGACTGCATTGACGCGGATGTTGTCGGGTCCGAACGACCGCGCCAGTGCGCGCGTCAGCGCCACCACTGCCCCCTTGGCAGTGGCATAGGCCACCATCTGGTCCGCGCCGAAACGCCAGGCGATGGAAGAGAAGTTTATGATCGAGCCGAAGCCGAGTTCCTTCATATGCGGATGCACCGCCTGCGCGGCGAAAAAGTGATGCCGGAGATTGACGTCGAAGCTACGGCCCCAATATTCGGCTGTCATGGCGTCAACAGGATGGCGCTGATCGTCGGCAGCGTTGTTGACCAGGACGGCGACCGGACCAAGCCGCGCGCGCACGCCCTCAACCGAAGCCTGCAGTGCAGCGATGTCGGTGACATCGCAGTGGAGGTACAACGGGGCCTGTCTGGCGGCACCGCTGAGCTCACGGACCAGCGCCTCTGCGGGCCCATCCTGTACATCGAGAAAGCCGACGCGGGCGCCATTCGAGGCAAAGGCGCGGACCATATCGGCGCCGATCCCGGAGGCGCCGCCGGAGATCAGCACGACGCGATCGGTCAAGCTTGGGTAGGTCGCGAATTGCATGGACATCAGATCACAGAAGCGCCTTGGTTACTGGATCGAACAGACAGGCGCGCGACATGTCGATGCCAAGCGTTATCGTCTCGCCCATGACGGGAGCGTCATCCGGCTCGAAACGGCCGGTGATCTCCAGGTCGCCCAGCCTGAGGACGGCAAGCGTCTCGGCCCCGGTCGGCTCGACCAGTTCGACCGGGGCCTGCATGGACTGCACAGCCGGTTTGCGCGCCTTCAGGTCGGTCGTGAAGCGGTAGATGTGTTCGGGCCGGACACCAAGCACCATGTCCTTTGGCGCGCCGACAGGCAGCGGAGCGGCAAGGGCAAGGGTGGCGTCGCCGCCGTCAGCGGCGCGCACCGAGATGCTGGTTGAGCCGGCAAGCCGGGCGGGGATGAAATTCATCGCCGGCGATCCCATGAAACCGGCCACGAACATGTTGGTCGGCCGGTCATAGATCCGCTTCGGCGTGTCGAACTGCTGCACCGAACCCTGGTTCATCACCGCAATGCGGGACGCGAGCGTCATCGCCTCGACCTGATCGTGGGTGACGTAGACCGTCGTCTTGCCGACGCGATGGTGAAGCTTCTTGATTTCGGTGCGCATGTCTACGCGCAGCTTGGCATCGAGGTTGGACAGCGGCTCGTCGAACAGAAACAGCTTCGGGTCGCGCACCAGAGCGCGCCCCATCGCAACGCGCTGCCGCTGGCCACCCGACAATTGCCCAGGCTTGCGGTTGAGCAACTGCTCGATCTGGAGGAGTGCGGCAACCCGCTTTACGGCTTCCGCCTGCTCCGCTTTGGGCACGCCACGGCTTTCCATGCCGAAGGTGATGTTCTGGCGCACTGTCATGGTCGGATAGAGGGCGTATGATTGGAACACCATCGCTATGTCGCGGTCCTTGGGCTGCACGGAGTTCACCAGCCGGTCGCCGATCCAGATCTCGCCTGACGTAACGGTTTCCAGGCCGGCGATCATGGCGAGCAAGGTTGATTTGCCGCAGCCGGAGGGACCGACAAGGGCGACGAACTCCCCGGTTCGCGCCTCAAGATTGATGCCGGCCAGAATCTCGAGCCCGCCATAGCTCTTGTGAAGGTCGCGGATCATCAGCGCGGACATGGGCGATGCCTCATTTGATGGCACCCTGTGTCAGGCCGCGCACAAAGTATTTTCCACCGAACAAGTAGATCAGCAGCGGCGGCAGCGCGCCGATCAGCACGGCTGCGCTCATCACATCGTAAGCACGGGCGGTCGTACCGCCGGCAGTAAGCGCGACCAATGCCGCCGTAATCGGCTGCTGCTGGCCGGAGGTGAAGACGACGCCGAACAGATACTCGTTCCAGATGCCGGTGAACTGCCAGATGACGGTGACGATCAAAATCGGCGGCGACAGCGGCAGGATGATCTTGCGAAAAATCCGCCAGAAGCCGGCGCCGTCGATGCGTGCCGCCTTGATAAGGTCGTCCGGTATGCTGACGTAGAAGTTGCGGCAGAACAGGGTCGTAAACGAGACGCCCTGGACGACGTGAATCAACACCAGCCCATACGTCGAATTGGTCAGGCCGAGCTTGCCGAGCAGGAACGCCCACGGCATCAGCGAGATCTGGCCTGGCATGAAGACGCCGAGCAGCATCAGATTGAACAGAATTTCCGAGCCCTTGAAACGCCATTTCGACAGCACGTAGCCGTTCATCGCACCGAGGAGCGTGGAGATGAGCGTTGCGGGGATCGTCATCCAGAGCGAGTTGAAGAAATTGCGCTTCATGCCTTCGCAGGTGCCGCTGACGCAATAAGTGCCCCAGGCCTGCGCCCACGCGTCGAAGCGGAAGCTGCGCGGCAGGGAGATGAGGCCGTTGCGGGCAATGTCGGACTGCTCCCGCAACGAGTTGAAGACGACGACCAGCAGCGGTGCAAGGTAGATGACGGCGAAAAGCGCCAGCACCGCATAGACAAGGAAGCGGTTCCAGAAATATCGCCGCGTAGCCGCGGCCGCTTCGGGATCATGCCGGGCGCTGGGAGCAATTTCAGCCATTGCGGCCCTCCGCCCGCCTGCGCCAAACGATCCACAAGGAATAGGGCATCAGCACAACCGCGAGGGCCGCGAGCATCATCATCGCCGCAGCGGCACCCTCGCCGATCTGCCCGCGCTGGAACATCAGGTCGTAGACATAGATCGCCGGGAAGGTCGTCGACACACCTGGCCCACCCCGCGTCAACGCCGCCACCAGGTCGAACGTCTTGATGGCGAACTGGATCTGAATCACCGCCACCGCCAGAAAAATCGGGGCGATCGTCGGCAGAATGACCTTCCGATAGGTTCGGGAAACCGACGCACCGTCGATCTGCGCTGCTTTGACGAGATCCGGATCGACCGACCGCAGGCCAGCCAGGAAAAGCGCCATTGCGAAGCCGGACGACTGCCAGATACCGGTTATGATCACCGCATAGATTGCGGTGTTGCGGTTGGCGGTCAGGGCGAAACTGAAGTCGGTCCAGCCGAGCCCTCGCACGAAGGCCTGGATACCGTCGACGGGATTATAGAGCCAGCTCCACACCGTGCCGGTGACGATGAAGGACACCGCCAGCGGGTAGAGGAAGATGGTGCGCCAGACCGCTTCGCCGCGAACGCGCTGGTCGATCAGGATCGCCAGAAGCAGTCCGATGGCCATCGAGCCGACGATATAGAAGCCGCTGAACAGAAAGAGGTTGGTGTAGGCGATGTTCCAGCGCCGGTTCGCCCAGAGCGAAGCATAATTGTCCAGACCGACGAACCCATAGGTCGGCATCAGCGACGAACTGGAGAGCGAGAGATACAGCGTCCAGAGCGTGAAGACGAAGACGTAGATGAAACTCGCCGCAAGCGACGGCGCCAGCACCAGAATGGGCACCATCGTGCCCAGGCGCTGCCGCCACGGGGTCGCGGGAGCCGCAACCGGTACGGTCAGGTCACGCGTGGACATCGGCTGCTCCGGCGAAGTCGGGGCCGGGCGCGTCGCGCCGGGCCATCATCGGCAGCGTCTTCACATCTGCGCTTCGGCCGCATCGGCCATCGCACTGGCTGCGTCCTGCGCGGTCATGTCCGGCGTCGCCACGAATTCGGTGACGGTATCCATGATCGCGCCGCGCACCTTCTGCGGGATCGTCATGTTGTGCGCCATCGACCGGACAAGCGTGCCGCCATCGATCGACGCCTGCAGATCCTTCTGGGAAAGCTGCTGGCAGGGATTGAAGCCGTTCGAAAGATCGACGTCGAGACGAGCCGGGATCGAGCCCTTGGTCTGATTGAAAATCGTCTGGAACTCGGGCGACAGGATGGTGCTGGCGAGCAGTTTCTGCCCCTCGACGTAGTCCGGATCCTTCTGCTGGAAGAACACGACCGAGTCGGAATTCAGGACGAAGCCGGGTTTGCCCCAATCAGTCGGCGCCTGGGCGCAGACATAGTCGGCACCCTCCTTGAAGCCGCCAGCCGTGAGCAGGCCGAGCGTCCAGTCGCCCATGATGTGGAAGGCGGCCTCGCCGCGGCCGACCAGATGCGACATGCTATCCCAGTCGCGCCCGTTCATGCCGGGGTCCATATACTTCGTCGTCATGGTGCGGAACTGTTCGAAGGCGTTGACCATGCCGTCGCTGCGCATCGACTCGACGTCACCCTCGACGAAGGCCTTCTTGAAGAGATCGAGATCCATTCCGTAGACCACGACCTCGAAGACCGTCGCATCGGTCCAGTCGGCGGTCGAATGCGAGATGCAGATTTTGCCTGACGCGACGACCTTGTCGCAGGCGGCGTTGAAGTCCGCCCACGTTTTCGGCACCTCGGCAACGCCTGCCTCCTGCATGACCTTCGGCGATGCCCACAGCCAGTTGATGCGATGGATATTCATCGGCGCCGCCACCCAGCTGCCGGTCGGCTTCATCACCGGCAGCAATTCGGGAGCGACGACCTTCTCCCAATTTTCCGCTGTCGCCAGTTCGTCGAGATTGGCTGTCATGCCGGTCTCGTTCCATTCGGCGATCTCGGGTCCTTTGAGCTGCACCGCAGGAGGTGCATTGCCGGCGATGACGTCGGCGCGCAGTTTCGCCAGCGTGTTGGCCGTGTGGCCTGCGATGGAGGTCTGCTGCCAGGCGCCACCCTTGGCGGTAAACATCTCGCCGAGCTTGGCGATAGCCTGGGCGTCCGATCCGGTCGCCCATTGATGCAACAGGTTGGTCTTGGGCTCTGCGAGCGCGGCTCCCGCAACAACGGTGTATGCCGCAGCGGCCGCAACGGCCGTCCTCAGATATTCCATCGATTCACTCCCATAGGTGATGCACGGTTCGTATCGACCGCTTGTGGACGCAGTTTTGAGCTCCTCGCAGAGGAGATGCAGTATCTCCGTTCTTTCCAAGATGACACATTTGAGCTATCAGTCAACGTCCTTTGTGCTCATCATGAACAAACCTTCGCTTAGAAACTGGCTGATCGACAAGCCCTCCGCATCACCGGAGAGCCTGGTCGTGCGATGCCTGCGTGAGCGCGGCGTGCTTTCTGCGTCGCAAATCACGCATATCACCGGTTTGGCGAGATCGACGGTCTCAACTGCGCTCAATGGCTTGAAAAAATCCGGAATGGTGATCGAATCTTCGGCCCATCATGCCGGGGCCAGGGGCATTGGCAGGCCCGCCGCGACCTTGACGCTCAATCCCGCTGCGGGCACCTGCGTCGGGATCCATCTGGGCCTCGACGAGATGCGGTGCATCGTCGCCGACGTCTCGCATTCTGTCATTGCAGAACAAACTATCCCCATGGGTCTGGACTACCAGCCACAACAGGCGGCCCAGCTCGCCAAGTCGGCAATTGCCCAATGCTACGAAGGGAATGGTCTGCCGATGGCGGGGCTCCTGGGGGTCGGGGTTTCGGTCTCGGGCCCTGTCAGCCGCGAGGGAGTGGTGCTGCGCGCGAGTATTGTTCCGACCTGGGCCGGGGTCAACATCCGCGATGTGTTCGGGCCGGTTCTCGAACAGCCGATTTTCGCCGATAACGAGAGCAACTGCTCGGCCATTGCCGAGCTGATGTGGGGCGCGGCCGTTGGCCAGGACGATTTCGTGCTGTTCAAGATCGATCTGGGCGTCGGCGGGGCCATAGTCCAGCATGGCCGGCTGGTGACGGGTATCGCCGGCGGCGCCGGCGAATTCGGGCATATCAGCATCGATCCCGGCGGCGATCTTTGCCGGTGCGGCAATCGCGGATGCCTGGAGCTCTATGCGAGTTTTGCCCGGCCGCTCGAGCAGATTTCGCGCATCGTGCGGCGGCCGGTCACGATGGACGACGTGATCATGATGGCTGAGCAGGGCGACGTCGGTGCGCTTCGGATGATCGAGGACACAGCAGAGTTCGCCGGCCGTGGTCTTGGTCTGATCAGCTCGGTGATCAACCCGCCGCTCATCATCATCGGTGGCCGCATGGCCTTGGCGGGCGACATTCTCCTGGCACCGCTGATCGCGTCATATGAACGCCACACGCTCATCAAGTCCCGCGATATCGCGCCCGCCCTGCGCACGCGGATAATCGTTGGCAAGCACACGCAGAACGATGCATTGCTCGGCGCAGTTGGCCTGGTGCTGCGCCACAACAGCCGACTGCAATGATCTGACTTTGCGCCGAGTGGCCCCGTTTCCCCGCTACTCCCATTCGTTGCCGGCGCATCCCGCAAGATGCCGCCCGAAGACCGCGGCGGCGCCCCTGATCAGCTTTTCTCGCGTTCCTATCTGGAGCGCGTCGATCCAGGCGGCGACCGCGGCGTTTCGTCCAACGGGGCATCCGCGTCAATACGATCTCACCCACTATCATCGAAAATCGGCATGGTGGTTTGAGAACGCGCTTATATGCTGCAACGCCAAACAAAACACCACATCAGGCCGAGCTTGCAGAAAGATAAGTACCCGTGACGCAGAAAGGTATCACCCTCAAGGACGTTGCTGCAGCGGCCAACGTGTCCCGGGCTACGGCTGCGCGAGCGCTCAACAGCTACGGGTACGTTGGTGACGAGACCGCGCTTCGCGTGATCGAGGCGGCCGACAGGCTTGGCTACCGGGCCAACCTCGTCGCGCAGGCGCTGCGCAGCGGACAGCTGCCTATTGTCGGCTTCGTGCCGGGCGACATCCAGAATCCATTCTTTGCGCGCATCGCCCATGACATTGAGGCGGAGTTGCGCAAACACCGTCACAATCTTCTGATTGCCAGCAGCGAGGAGAATGTCGAACAGGAGAAGGAGTTGCTGGAGAGCCTGCGCTCGCTCAGCATCCGCGGCTTCATCCTGGCGCCCACGTCGGCGACCGACAGCCAGCACATCGTGCAGCTCGCCCGCGAGGGCGCCCCGATCGTAATGATCGATCGCGTCGCCAAGGAGGTGCACTGCGACAGCGTCGTCGTCGACAATGAAGGCGGCGCCCGCGAAGCCGTGGATTATCTTGTCGCCCATGGACACCGTCGAATAGGTTTGCTGCGAGACGAATCCCGCATCTTTACCGCGCAGGAGCGCCTCGCGGGTTATCAGAATTCATTGCAGTCGCATGGCATCACCTTTGACGAATCGCTGATCAGCGTCTCGCGCTCGACTGTCGAACATGCCATCGAGGCCACCATTCGCCTGTTCAGCCGTCATAACCGACCGACTGCTGTGTTCACCGTGGACAGCCTGATGACGCAAGGCGCATTGCTTGGCCTGCGTTCGATGGGATTGTCTATCCCGGACGACGTGTCGCTGGTTGGCTTCGACGACTTCAACCTCGCCACCTTCACCGACCCGCAGATCACGGTAGTCGCCCAGCCGATCTCTGAAATCGGACCGCTCGCCGCAAAGCTGTTGCTCGAACGGCTCGCCGGCAAGAAAGTCGCGCCACGCCATATCAGGTTCCCGACACGGCTCATTGTCCGCGGTTCGGTTTCGCGGCTGCACAAACGCTAATCCGAGTTTTCAAATCCACCTGCCTTAAGAAAATTTCGTCGCGAAAGGACTTGCCAGCGGCGAAAATGCGTGTCGTATATTCCATTGTGAGATCGATCTCACATTGGCCGGCGAGCCCGAAAAGCTCGGCTCGCTTCTCGTGAGATCCTGCGCCGAGGCGCTGTCGCACATGCGAAATACAAGGAAGAACTGAATGCTCAACTTCGACAGGGACCGCTTCGTCAGGATCCAAAGCGGCGCCGTTTCCATCGCCGGTGAGGCCCAATTCCTCATGCGCAAGCTGCTTTCGGAGGGGGTCGAGCGGCTGTACTTCATGGGCACCGGGGGCGTACAGCTCCTGACCCTTCCCGCGATCGAACTGGCGCAGCGCCGTTCCAGCTTTCCTGTGAGCGCGCAATACCCGGCTCAAGTCGTACTTGATCCGCCCGCCGGTCTCGATGGAAACGCGGTGGTCGTCATTCCCTCGCTGTCGGGCACGACGAAGGAAAGCGTCGAACTCATGGCTTTCCTCAAGAAGCGGGGCGTGCGCACGCTCTCGTTGACCGGCCACGCCGATACGCCGATCGCCAGGGAAGCCGACCACAACTTCACCAATTTTGCCGAGGACGACACCTCATCGGAATCGTTCTACCTGCAGACATTGCTGATCGTGCTGGCGCTGCTCGCCGAGCGCCGCGAGTATGACGGTTTTGACGCGACTGTCGCGGAACTTCAGCTTCTGCCGGGCTTGCTCGCCGATGCCAAGGCCAGCTTCGAGGACAAGGCCGCCGAGCTCGCTGCGATCATCAAGGACGATGCCTATCACATCTTCACTGGCGCCGGATCAGTCTGGCCGGAGGCCAACTACTACGGCATGTGCATCCTGGAAGAGATGCAGTGGATCCGCACCCGGCCGGTGCATGCCGCGGACTTCTTCCACGGCACGCTTGAACTGGTCGAGCCTGGCGTCAGCGTCTTCGTCTTGAAGGGCGAGGATGCCACGCGTCCGCTGGCCGACCGGGTCGAGAACTTCGCCCGACGTTACACCGATCGCGTCCGCACGCTGGATGCCGCCTCGGTCGAACTTCCGGGCATTTCCGCTGAAGTGCGCAGTCTGATCTCGCCGGTGCTGCTCGCCACCTTGCTCGAACGGCTGAGCGCTCACCTGGAGGTGCTGCGCAATCACCCGCTGACGACACGCCGCTACTACAAACGCGTTGAATACTGATCCCCTCTGACCTCTCTGAAGGAGCTGCTTATGAAATGTTCGCTGCAAGTTGTGGCGGTCTCAGTGGCCGCGGTATCATCAATGGGGCTGTCGATCAGCAGTTCCATTAGTGCCGAAGCCGTCGCGGCAGACCCTGACGCGAAGGTCGAATACAGCGGCACGCTGTCGGTCCTGACCAAGTTCGGGTCGCAGCAGCTGTCCCCGTATTTCGTCGATGTGGCGAAGCAATATGAGAAGCTCCATCCGGGCGTGAAGGTCGAGCTGATCCAGGAAAGCGACGACAGCGTCAAGGGCAAGACCAAGACGCTGGTCGCTTCGGACTCGCTTCCCGATATCTATTTCTCCTGGACGGGAAGCTGGGGGGCCAATTTTGTTCGCGGCAATCGCGCCGTCGATCTCACCAAAATTATCGGACCCGGCACTGACTGGGGCAAAACCCTGTCTCCAGCAGCCGTCAAAGCGTTCGAGTACAATGGCAAGCTCTATGGCATACCGCTTTATCAGGATGCCAAATTCATGGGCTACAACAAGCAGGTCTTTGGCAAACTCGGGTTGAAGACTCCGGCGAATTTCGAAGAGTTGCTCGTAAGTTGCGACGCCATTCGCATATCCGGGATGACGCCCATTTCACTGGGCAACAAGGAAGCCTGGCCGGTTATCCACTATATCGGCCAACTGCTCGCCTACAACGTGCCGCAGGCGACGCTGGAACGCGACTTCGATCCCGCCACGGCGCAATATACCGATCCCGGCTATGTCGATGCCCTGAAGCAGTTGAGCGAGCTTCTTGAGCGCTGCACCGACGGCGCCGCGGTCAATGGCACGTCCTACAGCTCCGCTGTACAAGCCTTCAGCAACACGCAATCGGCCATGTACTACCAGGAGATCCTCGAATTCGACTCGAGCGCGACGCCGGACACAGCGCTGAAGCCTGCCGACTTTGGCTTCTTCAAACTGCCAGTGCCCGATGGCGCCAAGGGTGACCTGAAGGCGATCGAAGGCGCGCCAGAGGGCTACATGATCAGTTCGGCGTCGACCAACATTCCGCTGGCGATCGATTTCATGAAGTTCGTCACGTCGCCTGAGAACGGCCAGGTGCTTTCTGCGCCTCCCTATGGCCAGCCCAGCGCCACGATCGGAGGCGCGTCTGCATCGACCATGAGCAAGGCAGTCGTCGAAGGCATCAAGCACATAAACTCGGCATCGTATTTGATGCCTTGGCTCGACACGGCAAATCCGCCGCGCGTCGCAGCTGCGTGGTTGTCCAGCCTGCAGGCGCTCACCGGAGGTTCGATGTCTCCCGAACAGGTCATCGAGGAGGTCCGGCGGACCGCTTCTGCGGCCAAATAGCCGAGATGATGGTGGCGACTGCGGAGAAAGTCAGCGCCGTTGCTTACGGCGCCGCGAGGCGGCGATGGGCCAGCAAGAAGGTCCGGGTCCGCCTGGGCAATCTGCTGTCGTTGCGATGGGCGGCGATCGCGCTGATTCTTGTTGGCTGGTTTGTCTATTATCCCATCGTCGACAACTTCATCGTCAGCACGACGGATGAAGACATCTATACGGGCGAGGTCACCAATGTGGGCCTCGCCAATTACGACCGGCTGCTGCACGACCCGATCGTACTGGTCGCGCTCTTCAACAACTGCCTTTACGCCCTGATTTCCGTCGTGTTCCAGGTCTTCGGCGCCTTTCTGCTGGCGGCGATCATCGAGGACCTGAGGAGCGAGCGCTGGCGCCGCTTTTGGCGGGCCGTTTACTTCGTTCCGTCCGCCATTTCGATCACGGTCACCGGCCTGCTGTTCTACTTCATCTACCAGCCGCAGATCGGATTGCTGGACGCAGCGCTTGCTCGGCTGGGTCTCGGGCAACTCGTCCAGCCTTGGCTGGGCAACGAGCACACGGCGATCTACGCGATCATCGCCATGAGCCAGTGGCAGGGCTTTGGATACACGACGCTGCTGTTTGCCATCGCAATCCAGAAAATTCCGCGCGACCTCTATGACGCAGCCACAATGGATGGCGCGGGTGCGCTGAGACGCCTGTGGAACATTACCTTTCCGCTCACCCGGGAGATGACGGGACTGATGGTGATCGTCACCGTTGCCGGGGCATTCCAGGTCTTCAACGAGGTCATGGTCATGACCGCCGGCGGCCCCAACAACAGCAGCCAAGTTTTGGGCACATGGCTCTATTAGAAAGCTTTTATCGAGGACAATTTCGGTTATGGCGCGGCGATCGCCGCCGTCATCTTCATGCTGACATTGCTCACCGGCATGGCGCAGCTTTGGTACACCAGGCGCCGTAGGGTGCAGCTATGAACGCGACGCTCGCCGCTGGCCGCGCTCGGCACGTCAACGCGTGGGCCGTCATCGCTAGGACGTTGCTCTACTCGTTCCTGGTCTGCCTGGGCGTCGTGGTCATCTACCCGCTGGTCTGGATGGCGTTCAACGGGTTCAAGGATAATGCGCAGATCTTCGGCGATCCGTTCGCCCTGCCTGCCCGTTGGTCGTGGGGCAACTATGTGCAGGCCTGGAATCACGGCGTGCGCGACTACGTGACTGTCTCCGTCCTTGTAACGGTCGCATCGGCCATGTGCACCGTGCTGATCAGCGCCTGGACGGCGTTTGGGCTCACCCGGACCAAAATGCCGGCAAAGCCGCTGGTCGTCGCCATCGTGCTCGGCGGATTGATGCTCAGTCCGACGGTGGCGGTCATTCCGCTGGTCAAGATGCTGCAGGCGCTCGGCCTCTACAACACATATTGGGCGCTGATTATCCTCTATACGGCGTTTCGCGTACCGTTCACCACCTTCCTGATCCGCGCCTATATGCTCGATCTGCCCAGGGATCTCGACGAGGCGGCGACGATGGACGGCGCGAGCGAGGGGCAGGTATTCTGGCGGATCATTCTGCCATTGTGCCGGCCCATCATCATATCCTGCGTGATCCTGCACGTTCTGTTCGCCTGGAACGAATACCTGTTCGCGATGATCTTCACCAGCGGCGCGCATGTGCAGACGCTGCCGGTCGGGCTGACTTCAATCATGGCCAAGCACGGGACCAATTATCCCGTCGTCTTCGCAGCGATGACGATCTCGGCCTTGCCTATCGTTGTCGTGTTCTTTGCCGCGCAGCGCTACTTCATCCGTGGCCTGTCCGAGGGCATCGGCAAATAGCAATGCTCGAAAGGAGCCTTCATGCCGCAGCTTGCTGCCAATCAGCTGATCGGAGCCAATTTCAGCTTTCAGCATTTTCCATTCGAACGGGTTGCTGAGATGATCCGTGGCTTCGGCGTTTGCGAGATCGAGTTGTGGGGGATTGCGCCGCATCTCGACCTGTTCCACGCAACCGACATGCGCGTCGATTTTGTGCGTCGTGTGCTCGCCGACAACGGCCTGTCCACCTGGTGTTTCACTCCAGAGCAGGTTCTGTATCCGATCAATATCGCCTCTGGCGACAAGGATTTTCGCCGTGCCAGTATCGAGCGGTTTTGCCGTGCGGCCGACATAAGCGCGACGCTGGGAGCGCGCTACCTGTTCCTGACGCCCGGACGACGCTACGAGAACGAAGCTCCTGAACAGGCATGGCCGCGCGCGGTCGATGCCCTTGGCGAGGTGGCCCAGCATGCCGATCGAAACGGCGTGCGTTGCCTGCTCGAGCCGCTGCAGCGCTTCGAGACCAACATCGTCAACGATGCGGCAGGCTTGCGCCGCATGCTCGACCAGATCGGCGCAGACTATGTGGACGTGGTGCTGGATACCGTCGGCATGGCCACGGCGGGCGATACGGTGGCGGAGTACATCAATCTGTTCGGCTCCCAGCTGGCGCATGTCCAGCTGGGAGACGGCACGCCGGCCGGACACCTGGTTTGGGGCGACGGCTCGCTACCGCTTGGTCGCTACGTCAGCGAACTGGCGCGCTCAGGATACAAAGGCAAGATCACGTTTGAGCCGTTCGGCAACGGGTCTTATGCACTTGATCCGGTGACGGCCTGGACACGCTGCCTCGCTGCGATCGAGCCTTATCTGAACCGGTCCGCGGTGCCGGCATGACGTCGATGCCCGGACTTGTCGCGGTCGGAGACAATTGCCTCGACGTGTATCTCATGAGCGGTCTGCTGACCGTCGGCGGCAATGCCTTGAATGTCGCTGCGCAGTGGCAGCGTAGCGGCCGGCCGGCGCGGTATTTCGGTGCGGTCGGCGAAGACGCCGAGGGCGAGATGGTGCTGGCCGAGCTTGCTGCGGTCGGACTGTCGTCGAATGATGTGGAACGCCGTCCCGGCGATACCGCCCTCACTTTGCTTCGGGAGGAGTTCGGCGAACGCAATTTTCTGCTCGAATGCCTCGGCGTCGGCGAAAACTACATGCCGGCTCCTGAACACTACGCCCATATCGCTGCCGCTGACTGGGTGCATCTAGGCACCAACGCCAACAAGGAGCTCGTTCGCCTCCTGGTGGCCGATAAAGTGCCGTTCAGTGTCGACGTATCGACGGCGCATCTGGTGCTGCCGCTCGACGGCGTACCGCTTGTGTTTGCGTCCGGGCCAGACACTATCGACACACCGGTCGAGCCGCTTTTGGCGGCAATAAGCGCAGCCGGCGCACGCCAGGTGGTGCTGACCTGCGGACGCCGCGGCTCCTACTTCGACGATGGCGCCAGCATCGTGCACGCCGCCGCCACGCCGATCGATGTCGTCGACACATGCGGCGCGGGAGACAGCTTTATCGCGACGTTCCTGACCGGCTTCCGCTGCGACCGGCTGAGCGGCGCCGAAGCGCTGCACAGGGCCTCCGTCGCGGCTGCCGAGACCTGCACCCATATTGGCGGTTTTCCGCAGCAGCCGCGTCCTATTCCGGACTGGCTGCTCGCCAAATATGCCAGCTCGATCATCGACGCCCAGGGAGCTTGAACGTGGCGACACTTCGCTTGCGACAGCCGACAGCGGCAGCCCCGTCGGATCGCTCATTCTGGCTGCAGGACATCGGTGCCGCTACGCGTACTGAGCCGCTGCAGGGCAGCGAGCGCGCCGACGTGGTGATTGTCGGCGGTGGCTACACTGGCCTGTGGACGGCGCTGCGCATCCGCGAGCTCGCTCCGGAAACCCGTGTGACCGTGATCGAGGCCGATCTCTGCGGCTCGGGAGCCTCCGGCCGCAATGGCGGTCAGGTTCACTCCTGGTTCGCCGAACTCGACCAGATCAGCAGTGTCGTGGGGCTCGAGGAGGCGCGGCAGCTTTGCGCCGATACCGTGGATGCCATCACGGAGCTGGAACAGTTGCAGCGGCAAGGTACGATCGACATGGACCTGCGGCTGGACGGTTGGCTGTGGACGGCGAGCTCAATCGCCCAGGAGGGAGCCTGGGACCGCGCGGTCGAAATGACGGCGGCAGCCGGCCAGAACCGTTTTAGGCCGCTGACCGCCCAGGAGATCGAGCGGCGCACGGGTTCGTCAGCATCCTACGCCGGCGTCGTCGAGCCAAATGCAGGCACTGTGCACCCGGCCAAGCTCGCTACCGGACTGCGCGACCTGGCGATCTCACGCGGCGTCGTCGTCCATGAGCGCAGCCCGGTCATCGATATCGTTGCGGCAAGCATATGTAGCGTGCATACGCCGCAGGGCACTGTGCAGGCCGAGAAAGTGGTGCTTGCGGCAAACGCCTGGCTGTCGGCGTTGCCGGAGTTGCGCCGCCACCTTTACGTCGTTGCCAGCCAGGTGATCGCCACCTCCGAGATACCCGAATTGCTCGACCAGATCGGCTGGTGTGACGGCGCATCGATCTGTGACTCGCAGAGCCATGTTCTGTATTATCAGCGCACCGCAAAGGGCCGGGTCGTGTTCGGCCGGGGAAGCGGCAACGTCGCTTTCAGAGGCAATTTCGGCTCCAGCTTCAACCGCAGCCCAGAGCATGGTCGCGACAATGCGCGCGAACTGCATCGGGTCTATCCGGCACTGCGTGGCGTCCAGATCGAATATGACTGGGCCGGCCCGATCGATTGCGTGCCCGAGAATGTCCCGGTCTTCGATCACCTGCGCGGTCATCCCAACATCTTCTATGGCATGGGGTTTAACGGGACCGGCATTGCGCAAACGCCGGTCGGCGGCCGCATCCTGGCCAGCCTGGTGCTCGAGCGCAAGGATCGCTGGAGCGCCAGCGGCCTGGTCGGCATCGACCGGCGGCTGGCATTGCCTCCGGAGCCGTTCCGCTATCTCGGCGCCAAGCTTGTGCGCAGCGCAATCCGACGCAAGAACGACGTCGAGATCCACAACCGGAAGCCAGATGCGCTCACCCGTTTTCTTGCGCAGCTCACGCCGGGGCACCGCAAGCAATAATAGTCCCACCCAGCAGTCCGCTTGAGCTGTCATTCAGCCGAGATTCGCAATTGGCCGATGTGATGGTGGGCGACGAAACATCCGGCAGGTCGATATCCCTCATGGCATCGATCTCGGCATAAAGAGGCGCTGCAGATGGTCTCCAGCTATACCGTCGCGGCTGGATCAGACGGGCCCCGCGGTTGAGATGAACCGCAATCGAATTAAGCTCCACCAAGCGGGCCACCAGGACACGGTGCTCGAAAGGTAAGGTGGCCTCCGCTTGCCTCTTCAAGAGAAGCTCCGTCGCCGCCGCTCCGGGGTTATCGGGAGGAGGTTGGCCGCGTCAAAGCAGCGCCGTCAGCGCGTAGGGCGACGGCAGTTCGCGAGCTGCGTTTTGCGTCAGGAAGGAGGCTGCCAACAACGCGAGGCCTTCGGCCGCCGGGAGAGCACCGCCGGGCTTGCGTACCCCGACGTGGGCCAAGCCGGACAGCAGCAGGTGATAGAACATCCCAGCGTAGGCGAGATCGCTGAGCGCAACGCTGAAGAGTGACAAGATGGCCGCCGCGCTCAGAACCTTCACGGCGATTATGACCGGCACAAGGTAAGCTGGATAGCCGAGGTCGTCGAGCGCCTGACGAACCCAGGCGCCCTTGGTCACGTACGCAATTGCGGAACTCAGATACCGTGCTGATGCAATATGTATAAGTTGCGGCCATGTGATCTTCCTGTTTGCCGCCCGGCAGCGACATCTCTTTCATCGACTTTCGCGCTTCCTGGTCGCAACTTCATACTGCGCACCTGCAGCACAGATCGAAAATGTCGTCTAGAATGATATTCGCCAGTAGGATGAATAATTTGCTGTTAGTATGGAAGAGGCTGCATTCTTCAAAGAAGGCCGCATTTTCAGCCGACAGCAGCACTTCGGACGCGGCACGCTCGCAGATCATGTCATTGAGCTGCTGCCGGGTCAGAACGTGACGCATGAAACCTCTCACTGGAAGTGTTAAGCGCAATACGCTATATGACCATCTACATAGTCAGGAGCGTGACATGAGTGTGATCAACCTGGCAGATGCCAAAGCCCATTTGAGCGAACTGGTGGATCGGGTCGAGGCAGGAGATTCGATCGACATCACCCGGCGGGGTAAACCAGTTGCACGGCTCACCGCCGTGGCGAGACCGCGGCAGCGGATCGACGCGACCCTCCTGAAATCCTTGACCACGACCATGCCGCCTCAGGCCGAGAGTTCTGCCGATCTGGTACGGTCGATGCGGGATGGCGACCACTACTGATGCACTATCTCGACACGTCGCTGATCGTTGCCGCCCTTTCAAATGAAGCGATGACGCCCCGCGTTCAGAGCTGGCTGGCGGAGCAGGATCCGGCGCAGCTTCTGATCAGCGACTGGACCATCACCGAGCTGTCCTCTGCCATGGCGATCAAGCTGCGAACCGGGCAGATCAACGTGGAGCAGCGCTCGCGATGTTCCACAAGCTGGTCGCCGAGAGCTTCACCGTGCTGCCGGTCACTGGCGGGCATTTCCGCACGGCGGCAAGGTTCGCCGATCAGCATGGTCTCGGGCTTCGCGCTGGTGACACGCTGCATCTCGCAACGGCATCGGAGCATGGCGCCACGGTGCATACGCTCGACCAAAAGCTCGCCGAGGCTGGACCGTTGCTCGGAGTGGCGACGCAGTTTCTGGCATGATCCGAGGCTTCTCATCCCGCCCATCGGACATTCTCGGAGAAGCGGAAAGCCGAATGGCGCCGAACGGACTAAGCAACGCGCCTGAGCGGACTGCACGGCGTCTGGACTGCTGAGGAAGCCAGGCGCGGAAGCCTACAGCACGACCAGCCAGGCAGCCCACCTTATCGTCTGAGCACTCAGATATCACCGGCCCCGCTGGCATGCGGCCTCGGCGGCGTCCAAAGCGGTCTCGACCGCGGTTAAGAATGATTCGTCGCATTGTGGAAATGGGACCACTGGGGGCCGCTAGCTGATCAGCGTCCCGGCCTGGTACTCAGCGGACTCGCCTTCTGGTCGACGGTCGGCAGCTTTGCAATCCCGTTGATCGTCCTGGGCCTGCTCCCCCTCTGGATGACGCGCAGGGGCATTGTCGCGCCACGGTTCGTCGGCTTGGCATTGTTGGGATGGGGAACTGTTGCTACGCTGATCATGCTGCCAAGCGGCTTTCCGCTACCCGTGCTTGTTCTGATCGGCCTGTGTCTTGGCGAGCGGCAGGGGACTAAGGCGCAATGATTTGCATCGCCAGGCATCGCCCTCCCCGGCCGCAAGTTGTGGCGAAACCTTTTGCCAAGCCCTTTGCGCAGGCTGACCGGCTTCTTCCCGGTGCAAACTTCGGCGACACTCATGCATTGATTGTGACAGGTCTCGCCTTGGACGCTGTCGGCGTTTCGCAGCAGGTATTCGGGTCGCAGCCAAGCTGGATCAAGTGGCTGCTGGCGTTGCGAAATGGCATTGTGACGCCTTTCGGCTTGAAAACTGGACCGGAGCCCGGAAGTAAATCCGGCCCCCATATTGGCTTCTTGCCAGTTGTCAGGCAGTCCGCCAATTGTGTCGTGTTCGGTTTCGATGACTGGCATCTCGATTTTCGCGTGTTGTTGGAAGTCAGGGAATGCACATCGACCCAGCATGAGATCTCGGTCTCGGCCGCAGTCAAGACCCACAATTTGGTAGGCAGCAGCTATCTTGCGTTGGTGAAGCCATTTCACCGTATCATCGTTCTTGATGCTGATGCAGGTGGTTTCCGACCACTAGAGCGTCGGACGCTCAG
>NZ_CAKXZS010000015.1 GCF_935822925.1 Mesorhizobium ventifaucium | reverse complement strand
AGACACCTTCGCAAAGGATTTCGCCAATCTCCAGCGTTGCAGAAAACGTGCCGAGGTTGCGGCCAGCTCCTTCTCCCCGTCACTATACGGGGAGAAGATGCCGGCAGGCAGATGAGGGGCAGCACCGACATCGACGATTGGCTTTTCTAACATGAGTCTATCTTAAGCGATTGCCTGATCAAACACGTAAGGCGCGTGTGCTAGCTTCGCGAACACCACAGACGATCCGGGGTAATTTTCCGATGACCAGTTTCTCCTCCCGCGTCGCTGTCGCCGCTGCTTCGATCCGCCAGATTTTCCCGGAAACGCCGCTGCAGGAAAACGACTATCTGTCGAAGAAAACCGGAGCGCGCGTGCTGCTGAAGCGCGAGGACCTGTCGCCGGTGCGCTCTTACAAGATCAGGGGCGCCTTCAATTTCTTCCGCAAGGCGCTCGACGCAGGCAACGATGCCGAGCTGTTCGTCTGCGCTTCCGCCGGCAACCATGCGCAGGGCTTTGCCTTCGTCTGCCGTCATTTCGGCAAGCGGGGCGTGGTGTTCATGCCAGTGACGACGCCGCAGCAGAAGATCGACAAGACGCGGCTGTTCGGCGGCGAATTTGTCGAGATCAGGCTGGTCGGCGACTTTTTCGACGATTGCTACCGCGCCGCCTTCGAATTCACCGAAAGCGCCGGCGCGCATACGGTGCCGCCGTTCGACCACAAGGACATCATCGAGGGGCAGGCGACCGTTGCCTACGAGATATCAGGCCAGATGCCTGGCGCGCGCATGCCCGACATCATCATGCTGCCGGTCGGCGGCGGCGGTCTGGCGGCCGGGGTGACGCATTATTTCGCCGACCAGCGCCGCGACGCGCGCTTCGTCTTCTGCGAGCCGGCCGGCGCGCCAAGCCTGAGCGAGAGCCTTGCCACCGGCAAGCGCATCAAGCTCGCCAAGGTCGACAACTTCGTCGATGGCGCCGCGGTGGCCGAGATCGGCCGCGAGCCGTTGCGGCATCTCAGGGCGTTTGCTGCTGACACAGTGCGGCTGATCCCGGAAAACCGGCTCTGCGCGACGATGATCGAGATGCTGAATATCGAAGGCGTGGTGCTGGAGCCGGCCGGCGCACTGGCGATCGACGCGTTGAAGGATTTTTCGAAGAAGGAGGTCAGAGGCAAGACCATTGTCGCGGTGGTTTCGGGCGGCAATTTCGACTTCGAGCGGCTGCCGGACGTGAAGGAAAGGGCGCTGCGTTTCGAGGGACTGAAGAAGTACTTCATCATCCGCTTTCCGCAGCGGCCGGGCGCGCTGCGCGACTTCCTCGAATTGCTCGGTCCCGACGACGACATTGCCCGCTTCGAATATCTGAAGAAATCGGCGCGCAATTTCGGTTCGGTGCTGATCGGCATCGAAACCAAGGATCGCCGCAATTTCGAGCTGCTCAACGCGAATTTCGAGGCCGAGGGCGTCCAGTATCAGGACATCACCGACAACGAGACGCTCGCCGGGTTCATCATATGAGCGCCCGAATATGAGTGCCCAGCCGAAAATCTTCGTTGCGCTGTTTTCCGGCATCAACGTCGGCGGCAACCGCATCGTCAAGATGGCCGAACTCCGGTCGTTCTTCGAGGAGCTCGGCTTTGGCGACGTCGCTACCTATGTGCAGAGCGGCAACGTCGTATTCCTTTCGGCAAAGGGGGACGCGGCCACGCTGACCAAAAAGCTGGAAGCGGAATTCGAGAAGAAATGGGGATTTTTTTCGCGCATCATGGTGCGCGATCTCGGCTGGTTCGAGCGGCTGATGGCTGAAAATCCCTATCCGGAAGTCGCCGGCGACCCGACCAAGCTTCACGCCTATGTGCTGGAGCGCTCGCCGACCGCCGACGAGGTCGCGCGGCTGGCCGAAAAATGCACCGGTCCCGAACGGTTCGAGATCAGGGGCGACGTGCTTTACCTGCATGCACCGGAAGGCCTCGGCAAATCGGTGTTTGCCAAACTCATCCCGCGCACGCTGAAAGTGCCCGGCACCGCGCGCAACTGGCGCACGGTGCTGATGCTGCTGGAGATGGCCGGCCAGAATGGCGGAGCGTAGTCGCCTACGCTGCCGAAGCCTTTTTCCAATCGAACGTCAGCTCTTCGCGGAAAGCAAAGCGTTTGATGTGGTCGGCGACGACCGTCTCCAGGCGCTCCAGCGAGCCGGCTTCGTCAGCGGTTACCGCGATATGCAGCGCTGCCGGGTCGGCATCGAGGACCGTGCGGCCCGGTGAGAGATCGATGGTGCCGTGGTTCGGATCGAACTCAACGGGAAACTTGTGCGCCCAGTGCTTGCAGAGCTGCTGCAGATAACGGCTCGCATGTTCGGTAGCGACATCGACATGGCTGGTCGGCATGAATGGATTTCTCCTGAGGCAAGCGCGCATCTTTGGATGCGCCAATTCCGAAGCGGGCGCGATGGCCGAACAGATAGGCGCGATTCCGAAAAACGCCATAGATCGTCCGGCTTGGTCGTGCCCGCTCTCGATCTTGTGGCCGGTTACCAGCTTCCGGTATTGGGCATCGACGCCCAGGGCTCGGCCTTGGCCTTGGCCGGGCCTTTCTGCAGAAGCTCGATCGAGATGCCGTCCGGCGATCTGACGAAGGCCATGTTGCCGTCGCGCGGCGGCCGGTTGATGGTGACGCCATTGTCCATCAGCTGCTGGCAGGTGGCATAGATGTCGTCAACCTCATAGGCGAGGTGGCCGAAATTGCGGCCGCCCTTGTAGTCCTCGGGATCCCAATTGTAGGTGAGCTCGATCAGCGGCGCCTTGTTGGTGATGCCGCTTTGCTGGTCTTCGTCCGCGGCGAGGAAGATCAGCGTGTAGCGCCCCTGTTCGTTTTCGTGGCGGCGCACTTCCTTGAGGCCAAGCTTGTTGCAGTAGAAATCGAGCGATGCATCGATGTCGGCGACACGGACCATGGTGTGGAGATAGCGCATATGGTTTCCCTCGAGATGTTGCGTTGCGCCGGAACATAGGGGCCACCCGGCCAAAGGGCAATTCCCGATAGCCGTCGTGCCGGCAAACAACAAATCCGGTATTCCTGCAAATGAGCCGTGAAAAAAGGCAGCTCAGGTCTTGCATACACCGGAAGCGGAAGTGTTAATCTTACGGCAAGAATCAGTTGCGGTATTCTTGGAAAAAGGGGGGCGTTCTTATGGGGGAAAAAGCCTCTTTCATGGGGCGGGACGGAACCGGTCACGACGCCTTGCGAAGGGACGAGAGCGGCGACACGGCCGATCTTGTCGAGGTTGCGGGCGCTATCAAATGGTTCGATGTGGCCAAGGGTTACGGTTTCATTCTTCCCGATGACGGCTCTTCCGGCGATATTCTCCTCCATGTGACATGTCTTCGAAAAGACGGTTTCCAGACCGCCTTGGAAGGTGCGCGCGTCGTCTGCCTGGTCAAGCAAGGTGAGCGCGGATTGCAGGCGTTCCGTGTCCTCTCCATGGATCTCACCACGGCGACCCATCCGGCGGAGATGCAGGAGCAGCGCACCCACGTCTCGGTGACGCCGGAAAGCGGCCTCGAACGGGCGCTGGTGAAATGGTTCAACCGTACCAAGGGGTTCGGTTTCCTGACCCGGGGCGAGGGCACCGAGGACATTTTCGTCCACATGGAGACGCTGCGCCGTTACGGCATTACCGAGCTCAGGCCGGGGCAGGTCGTGCTGGTCCGCTTCGGGCGCGGCGACAAAGGCCTTATGGCTGCCGAAATTCACCCGGATATGGGTACCTTGCCCGTCTCGCACTAAAGTCCCACCCCGATCGAATCGGGATGCGACGTGGTGCTTTCCGCTTGACCATGTTCTTTTTCGAACCGTAGGTTCGGGATCATGGTCCAGGACGATGGCCGAGGATTCTGAATGACTTACAGGAACTGGCTGACAACGGGCGTAGTTTGCGCCGCGATCGCCTTTGTCATCGCCACAGGCGCTTTCTTCCATTCGCAGCGACCGGCTTCGGCAGACAGCCGGGCGATGATCCTTGCCGTCGACCCGCAGCCGCTGGTCGCGGTGACGAAAGGCGGCGAACGCTCTTTCTCCGTCGAAATCGCCGACACCTCGGCCGAGCGCGAGGCCGGCCTGATGTTTCGCCAGGAGATGGCCGACGATCATGGCATGCTGTTCGTGTTCGAGGAGGCTCGGGATGTGAGCTTCTGGATGAAGAACACGCCGATGCCGCTCGACCTGATCTTTGCCGGTCAGGACGGCAGGATCCGGGCGATCAAGCAAGGCGAGCCGCAATCCGAGGCGATGATCTCGCCCGGCGAGCCGGTTCGCTTCGTGCTCGAGCTCAAGGCAGGCACCGCCGCCAGGAGCGGCATCGAGGACGGCGATTTGTTGCGTCACCCGGCAATCGGCACTGCGCACAATTGAACGCGCAGGATCGATCGCAGATGCAGTTTTTTTCCCATGACGGTTTTGATCTCGCCTTCCTCGACCGCCAGCCGGCATCGGGGCAGGGCGATCCGGTGCTCATGATCCATGGCTTTGCCTCGACCCATTACGTCAACTGGGTGTCGCCGGGCTGGTTCAGGGTGCTGAACGATGCCGGCTACCGCGCCATCGCCTTCGACAATCGCGGCCATGGCGCCTCGTCGAAGAGCTATCAAGAGGCAGATTATACGCCGGCAAGAATGGCTTCCGACGGGGCAGCGTTGCTGAACCATCTCGGCATCGAACGCGCCCATGTCATGGGCTATTCGATGGGCGCGCGGATATCGGCTTTCCTGGCGCTTTCCGATCCGGACAAGGTGGCGACGCTGGTCTTCGGCGGTCTCGGCGTCGGCATGGTCGACGGCGTTGGCGACTGGGATCCGATCGCCGCCGCCCTTCTGGCCGACGACCCTGATGCCACCAGCCATCCGCGCGGCCGCTCGTTTCGCGCCTTCGCCGATCAGACCCGCAGTGACCGCCGGGCGCTGGCCGCCTGCATTGCCACCTCGCGGGAATTGCTGGCCGAGGCCGACATTGCGCGCATTGCCCAGCCGACATTGATTGCCGTCGGCACCAAGGACGACATCGGCGGCTCGCCCGAAGAACTGGCCGCCTTGATGCCGAACGCCAGGGCCTTTCACATCGAAGGCCGCGACCATATGCTGGCCGTCGGCGACAAGACCTTCAAGCAGCGGGTGCTGGAGTTCTATGCCGAAAATCCGCTGTGAGGGCAAAGCCGATCTGTAGCGATCCGTCGCGCCCCCCACTGTCCGGCAGGACAGAGGGGGCTGTCCTTCTGGCATCAAAGGTTCTGCATCGCAGCGCGCTGATCCGGTGGTTGCGACGCGCTTTAGCAGTTGCGTAAGGTCATGCCCCGAGCGCTTCGATCGACCGCGCCATGTTTTGCCGAGCCTGAGCCTCGAACCGATGCCGGAATTCCTCGGTGTGGAAGATATGCGGGCGGGCTAGGAAGCCCTTCAGAACAGCACTGCGGCCGGCGCGCCACATCGGCTCCTCCACCCAGCCATATTCGCGGCGCACCGCCTGTTCATAGGCGTCGAACGCATCAGGCGGCGCACCCAGGATCGCCAGGTCCATGTCGAGGAACAGCGCTGCGTCGCGGACGGCATTCTCGTCGTCAAACTGCGGCAATTCATGCGTGGCGGTGGCTGATATCATCGCCGTGACGCGGCCAAGGCGCTGTTCATCGGTGCGGCCGGCGAGCTTTTTCTCGGCAAGGGCGGCACTCCTGGCCTCGTTGTCCTTGGCCCGGCTGTCGTAGATGGCGTCGTGGAACCAGATCGCCGCCTCGACCGCCTCGGGGTCGTGCAACGATGCCCGATAATGGCCGGCCAGCACCAGCATCGCCTCGATATGGGCAAGGCTGTGATAGTGGCGGCCTTCGGCCCGGTAGAGCGCGGAAAGCTCATTCTTCAGCGGCTCGTCGATCAAGGCTTCGTTTCCATGGCCGCTTGAATTTCCGTGAACCAAATCCATTTGACAAAGCACTAAGGAAAATTGAGTTCAACCGTGCTATGATCTGGCTTATAGAGCATGTCGCCCAAAAGCGCGCAGCGGTTTTGGCACATGCGCATCGTCTGTATCATACGCAGAATGCGGCCGGAGAATAGGCAAGCGCCAAGCCGGAGACACCAGATGGCCGGAGACCATTGATGAACAGCGTTACGATTACCCGCCCGTCCATGGTGAAGCCGATCGACCCGATCTGGCGCTCGATCCGCGACGAAGCGATGGAGGCGGTCAACCGCGATCCGCTGCTGGCGGCGTTTCTCTATTCGACCATCCTCAACCAGGAAAGCCTGGAGGAAGCGGTCATCCATCGGCTGGCAGAGCGGCTCGCCCATCAGGATATCGGTTCCGATCTCATCCGCCAGACGTTCAAGGCGATGGCAGCCGATGACAAGGATTGGGCGTCGACGGTGCGTGTCGACATTCAGGCCTATTACGACCGCGATCCGGCCTGCGACCGCTTCATCATGCCGGTGCTCTATTTCAAGGGATTTCATGCCATCCAGACCCACCGGCTGGCGCATTGGCTATGGAACCAGGGCCGCCAGGATTTCGCCCTCTATCTGCAGAGCCGGTCTTCCTCGGTGTTCCAGACCGACATCAACCCGGCCGCCCGGATCGGCAAGGGCATCTTCCTCGACCACGCCACCGGCCTCGTCGTCGGCCAGACGGCGGTAATCGAGGACGACGTGTCGATCCTGCACGGCGTTACGCTGGGCGGCACCGGCAAGGCCGGCGGCGATCGCCATCCCAAGATCCGCTATGGCGTGCTGATCGGCGCCGGCGCCAAGATCCTCGGCAACATCGAAGTCGGCCATTGCTCGAAGATCGCGGCAGGCTCGGTGGTGCTGTCGCCGGTGCCGCACAACAAGACGGTTGCCGGCGTGCCGGCCCGCGTCGTCGGTGAGACCGGCTGCGACCAGCCTTCGCGGCAGATGGACCAGCTTTTGCCGTCGCAGTCGATGGACCACGTCGTCAGCTTCGATATCTGAACGCTCGGGCAGGGGCTCATCGCGTCGGACGTCGGCGCATAGGGAGAGAAGGGGCTGGCCGCGACGTCGGCATCCTTTCCGCAGCGCTGCAGATTGGCGAAATCCTTTGCAAAGGCGTCTTTCTCCCCGTCACTATACGGGGAGAAATGCCCGGCAGGGCAATGAGGGGCGCGCAAACCTCAAGCGATTGCCTTGGTTCTCTCGCCAGCTTGCCTTTACATCGCCATTGTCGACGTGCCAGAAGCGCGCTCAACGAGCAAGACCGACGATCGGAGAAGACTTTTGAAGCCGGACGAAATCAGAAAGCTGGACGCCTATTTCAAGCGCGTCTTCCAGAACCCCAAGCTTGAAGTGAAGGCGCGGCCGCGCAAGGACGATTCGGCCGAGGTCTATGTCGGCGACGAATTCCTCGGCATCGTCTTCAAGGACGAGGACGACGGCGACTATAATTTCTCGATGGCGATCCTTGACATCGATCTGGCCTGAGCCGGGAGTTTGCGACTGGCGGCAGGCAGCCCCATACCTCCAGGCGCTGCGGCGGTGCGGAACTTTGCGAGATGCCGGAGGGACAGCGCCCCCTCTGTCCTGCCCTCTTTGCCACCACTTGACATCTCCCCCACGAGGGGGGAGATCGGCTGTCACCACCGCTTTCGCCAATATCCACCGTCGTAGGTGTGGCAGGGCGCCGAAGCTGCCAATCTCCCCCCTTGTGGGGGAGATGTCCGGCAGGACAGAGGGGGCGCTGTCCAGGGCGCTGTCCCGCCAGCGTCGCGCAACTTATGCGCTGCTACGGCGCTCAAAAGTCACTGAGCGGATCCTCGCGCGGTTCGCTTCGCCCATCATCCTGGCGCCCTGTCTCCAGCATACGCGTAGCCTCGGCGGCGATGGCTGCGTCCAGCGCCTGCCAGCCGCCCAGAAATTCCATGGGAAAGCGGTAGGTGAGGCTGAGACTGTCGCCGACCAGAATGTCGCGTTCGCAGGGCGCCAGCGATTGCGCGCCACTCGGGCCGCTCAGGCAGCGGGCCACGAACGGGTCCTTGCCCCGGCGATTGCCGACCGCCAGCACCTCGTTGAAATAACCTGATTTTTCACTGAAGCCGTAGAGCGTCGTGCCGCCCGGGCCGGGTGTGCCGGGCTGCACGATCAGTGCGCTGTAGATCGGCGCGAAGCGGCCGCTCATGTCACGCGACATGACCTGTCGTTCGAACGACAGAAAGATGATGCTCTTGCTCGATCCGGTGTGGTTGAAATCGTCGCGGGCAGCCTCGCTGTAGCCGTCCATCTCGGGATAGCGCAGATAAAGGTCGAGGCGCGAGGCGATACCGTCGCGCCGGGCCTCGTCGAAGCGGATAACATTAGCCGGCACGGCGATGACATTGTTGCCGATCACGACCTCGTGGATGGTCGTGTCGTCGGTGTATCCGGCCATGGCGATCGAGCGGCCCAACCATTTGCCGCCAAGGCTGATCGTCACCGAAAGCACTGCCAGCGCCGCGAACACGTAGAACACCCGCTTCATCAGCTTGGAATCGACGACGGTGAGTTGCGGACCGTTGGCGGTGGCTGCCTGCTTCATCACGATCCCCAATTTCGGCCGCCTGCCCCAGGGCGTCTGTCCCTTGCGGTGTCCTTAGGCGGCACATGTGGCGCGGCACGGCTCTTGCAACGGGGCCTGTCGAACACGACTGTGCGATTTCATGGTAAATGGAAGGTAAAGATGGGTCCGGTCGAACACACACTCTTTGCTTTTATGGTTGGGCTGACGGCGTGCGGCCTGGCCGGATCGGCTATGGAACTGATATCGGGCCGCCGACTCGCCTTCGTCGAGCCCTATGTGTCGCCGGCGCATGTACTGCGCTCGCTCGTCGCGACGGCTTGCGCCGGACCTTTGATGTTCGCCAATGAAGCCCTCGACGCCTGGCGGCGAGGCCGCATTTCCGCCCCGGCGCTGATCTCTTGCGGTTGCACCGCGACGATCTGGGCGTTGGCGTTGGGCGTCGTGCTGATCGACATTGGATCCCGGGCGGGCATGCTCCTAGGTTCGGGTGACTTTTCAGCGTGAGACGAATCGGGAGAGAAAAATGCCGCTCTATGCAATCGACGGAAAAGCCCCCGTTTTCGAGGACACGGACAGCAATTGGATCGCGCCCGACGCCACCCTGATCGGCGATATCAGGGTCGGCCGCAACGCAGGCTTCTGGTTCGGCGTCGTCATTCGCGGCGACAACGAGCCGATCGTTATCGGCGCCGACACCAATGTGCAGGAGAACACGGTCATGCACACCGATGAAGGCTTTCCCCTGACCATCGGGCAAGGCTGCACGATCGGCCATCGCGCCTTGCTGCATGGGTGCACGATCGGCGACAACAGCCTGATCGGCATGGGCGCCATCGTGCTGAACGGCGCGAAGATCGGCAAGAACTCGCTGGTCGGCGCCGGCGCACTGATCACCGAAGGCATGGAATTTCCCGATAATTCGCTGATCATCGGCTCGCCCGCGCGTTTGATGCGAGAGCTGGACGATGCCGCGGTCGCAAGCCTGCGCGCTTCGGCCGCGCACTACGTTGCCAACGGCAAACGCTTCAAGGCGGGATTAAAAAAGTCTGTGGTCAGCCTCAGTGCCAGATCGTGATATGGGGAGGAACGCAGGTGCCATCCAATATTGAGCGATATCAAAAAGACTTGGAGAGGCTGGTCAGGCAAGGCGGGAAACTGACACTGTCCATGCAGAGGCTTTATGAAAAAGAAATTCCCTCAATCACTGACATGTCGGAAGACGAACTAAAGAAGCTTCCTGATTTTCACTCTGCCTATCAAGGTTGGTATTCAGAAAGCCTCGCACTGATTTCGCAGATTTTGCCCGAGCGAATGGACGACTTTCGAGCTTACTACTCGCCAAAAACGGCACGAAAAGAGATACTATGGTCGAACTATACGATCAGCGATGCCCTTCGGGGAACCTCAGTTGGCCGGGGTGGAAATATCTTGGCAGAGCCAAAACACGGGATCAATCCGATGTACCAGCAGTACAACATGGTTGCTGGCCTGTTGGGACGGTTCGCATCAACGCTCTACGATATCAAGACTTTGCTTCACGCTGACCTGTTGGACGATGAGCTTGAACAAGCTGAGATACTGAACAAAAATGGCTTCCAGCGGGGGCCGGCGCCATGGCCGGAGTGGTGTTGGAGGGACACTTGTCGGCAGTTTGCGACCGCCACGAGGTTTCTCCCAAAAAGAAAGATCCTGCAATTTTCGACCTTAACGATGCGCTGAAAGCGGCCTCAATAGCGGATGTGGCGCAGTGGCGCTTTGTTCAACATCTCGGCGATTTGCGGAACAAATGCGATCACAAGAAGCAAGCGGAACCCACTAAAGAGGAAGTGCTGGTATTAATCGAAGGGGTTCGCAAGATTACAAAGACCTTGATCTGATCATGTTTGAGCGCATTCGCAACTCGGTCTTTTGGCACGACAAGTTCGATCAGACTTGGCAGCATAATTCAATGTTCTTGAAGCTGCCAGACATCGGCTGGCGTCGGGGAAGACGGATTGACGAGAAAAAGGCTTACTGGCGAGTGCATGGAAAGCGAATGCAGCTTAGCCCAAGCCAAGCCGTTTATCGGGCCTTTGAAGACATTGCCGATACGATATTCGTGGAGCACGACAATAAAGAGCGAATGGAAGCCACCTGGGTAGAACTCGCCCAAGCTCTATACTACGCAGCAGGGACTGCTGATTGGGAAGGGCCATACGTCTCAGCAGAACAGCGTCTGTCTCCGCGCTGGCAACCCTACTACCAGCGTTACCGAGCAAAGCGCCCCACCGCAATTTTGATGTGCAGGCTTGCGCGGAGGTCCGAGTGAAGCCAAATTGCCTGAACGTCACGGCTGACATCACCTGAAACTAATTTCTGCCATCCTTCGTCAATCAGCGGACGGTCGAACCGGTAGGACTGGATTTCATTCGTGCGTTGCTCTTTGTCCCATTTGTCGGCTTCGCGCCAAGTGTCCATGCGTGACTTTGTGTTTTGGATGGCAGTTTTGCGTGACAATGGGTTTATGCGGGAAGAAGTTGTCGTCGAAGAGCATCTCTACTGCAATCAACGCACCTGGCTTGAAAGCCGCGAAAATCTGAGTAGCGAAATGAGGGCACTGTTGGACGCTCTTGCCGGGCGATAGGACTGCTTGCCCCCGAAAAGTGGAGCCGGCCCGGGGACGGGGCCGGCTCCTAAAACCCGGTCGTTGGGGACGGGGAGGTGGGGCTCGACCGGGTTTTTGCGTCGCGTCCTTAGCGGACGCTGGCAACCGCGCCGGAGCGGCCGTCGTTGATCGTTACCCAAGCGCCCGAATTCTGGCTCGATTGGCGCTTCAGGTAGGTGTAGTCGGTATTGGTCCAGGACAGCACCCTGGTTTCGAGATTATCGAGGATGAACTCTCCGAGGCTGGTGCGCACGGTCAGCACCGCGTGGCCGTCTCCGTTCGGCTGGCGCGCAACCGTCATCAGCAGGTCGCCGGCCGGAACGCCGATGCTCATCAACGCGCGGCGCTTTTCCAGCGCATAGTCCTCGCAGTCGCCGAATTCGCTGTTGGAATAGGACCAGACCTCTTCCTTGCCCCACAGTTCCATATCGGTGCGCGGCGTGATTCTGGTGTTGACCGAATTGTTGATGCTCACGATCTTCGCCCACAGCTTGCGGGTCAGCTCGATTGGCGCCCGCTTCGGCGTCCGCTGATTGCATTCCTGCGGAATCTTCTGGCAGAACTCGTAATGGCCGACCGGCTGTGTGGTGCGGCTGCCGGTGTGCATGAAGGCAGGTCCCGCTGCATACGCTGTTCCCCAGGCGGTAAGCTGCGTCGCCATTGCCAAGAGCAACAGCTTGCCCCTTGTCTTCTTCATCGTCCAGTCTCCCCGTTTGAGGAGACAATGACACGATTGGATTTATTCGACGCAAAGGCTCGAAGTAGACATTAAGTAAAACGCCTATAGAATAAACATAAAATTTGAAACATTTCAGTATAAAATTTTTGAGGCGTTTTCGCGGGGATTACAGCGGCGCGGCGCCTTGGCGCGGCATCGGTGGCAGGCCGCGTCGGCCGGCGCGAGACAACAAAAAAACCACCCGAAATGGGCCGGTTCGATTGCGGGAATGTTTGTTGTTTGTCAGGTGCCGGATGCGTTGAATTCGGAATCGAGCGTTTCTGGCCGCTGGATGACCGCGAACTCGATGGCGATGCCGTCCTCGAAATGGCGCACCACCTGGCCGCGCATGGTGCCCAGCATGACCTGGATGCCGATCGCCGGCTTGACGTCGATCTCGACGGCGGCGCCCGAAAGCGACAGGTCGATGATGCGGCACTGGTATTGGCGCCCATCGCCGAGTTGAAGCACGCTGTTCGGATTGCGCGGCGACACGCGTTCGTGGCGGCGGTCTTCCGGCAGATCGAGCTCGTGCTTGTTGGCAAGCCAGGTCAATTGCGCTGCAAGCTTGTCCTTCTTGCGTTCCGACGCGATGACCGTCATCGCGAAACCGTCCTGCAAGATGCGGGTGACGACGCCTTCGATGCGGCCGATGTGATCGATATAAGCGATGACTTTCTCGCCCGGCATGCCGATGCGCTCGGTGCGAAGCGCTACATTGCCCGGCGACATGTCGACCACCTGGCACGGATGTTCGGTGCGATCCTCCAGCATGAAGCGTCCGTAGATCTTCACGCGGACGCGCTGAAAGTTACGCCTTTCAGCTTGGGACGGCGCGGTGTCGACCGCCGCTGACCTCATGACTGCCTACACCCCGTTTGGCATTCCGCGCGGTGATGCGAGGAACTTCGTCGGAAAGCTACAGCGAAGCGGGTTAACAAAGGGGAAAACCTGACGCCGCTACTTTAGGATTTTGGATTATTCCCCGCGCCCGCCGTCGAATACGACCAGATGACGGATGCGGCGCGCCTGGCCGAGCGCCGAAATCGTCTGGGGCGGATCGAGTTCCGACGGGACAAGCGAGGGAACGTCGATGGCCGGCCGGTTCTTGAGGAATATCGGTTCCTTGTCCGGATCGACGACACGGATCGAATCGATCAGGGAGTCGGCGATCGGATCCGCGCCCAGCCAGAAGGGTTTTTCAGCGGCGCTTATCACGCCAAGGCAGCGCGGATTTTCGACGCCGCCGTCGAGCGGCAGGGCGAGCAGCTCGAACTTGCTGGAACGGTCGGTGCGGCTGAAACCTTCATAGGTGATGAGCACTACGGATTTCTGATCGAAGACGCCGTGGATCAGTTTCGAGATAAGCCGCTGGTCCTTCTCGCGCCACAGCGAGGGAAAGGAAAACCCCTTGAGTTCACGGCCATAGACCGCGCAAAGCCTGGTGCCGGCGAGCCGGAATACCGCTTCGCCGCGCGTATCCTTTTCCAGGATGAATGTGTCGGCCAGCAGCGACTTGATGTCGGCTGGCTCGACTTCCGAACGCTTCGGGGCAGGGCGCCCGTCACGCAGCCGGTTCCAATAATGGAACAGCGTGATCGATCCGTTCTGGTTCATGCTATGCTGCTCCGCGCAATCTGTCGTCTGATGTCCCATCGGTGAACAGAAGGGCGCCCTCCGAGGACCTACATGCGTTGCGGAGCAGGATGCGTGCCAGCATCGTTAACACTTGTTCACGGGTCGGGGCCGTTAAGGTTAACAAGTGGTTTACGTTGCGCTCCGCCCAGGCCCGTGGCACGTTAAAACCACTCCAGAAGCGGTCGTTTCGCAGCGATCGGCAGCATTTCAGTCAAGAGTTTTGGGGAGCACGGGGGCTCGACCAGCCGTTCAAGGGCAACCTTGGACGGCTTCTTTTTGATTCGCGCCAATTTTGATTCGCGCCATTTTGATTTGCGTGGGGCGATTCGCCCCTTTGTGAATCGGGTGACCGTGATCTACATGCTCGCGAAGTCGAATCCAGCGACTGAGTGCGAGCCATATGAGCGAACCAGCAAGCCCCTCGGAAATCGAACAGGGCGAGGGCGGACCTGTCGACCGCGAGCCGGAGCCGCGCCGCGAGCCGGTGTTCAACATGCCGCCCGTTGTGCTGGCGGTGATCGGCATCTGCGTCGTCGTTCACCTGATCCGGTTCTACTGGCTCACCGACGACCAGGATTTCTCCCTGCTGATCCGGACCGCCTTCATTCCGATCCGCTATTCCGGTCGCTTCGACCTCGATTTCTACGCGTTTTCGAGCCCATTCACCTATGCCTTCCTGCATGGTGGCTTTGCACATCTAGCCATCAACATGGTGTGGCTGGCGGCTTTCGGCTCACCGCTGGCGAACCGCTTCGGCGCGCTTCGTTTCAGTTCTTCGGGGCGACGGGGCTGGCGGCGGTACTGCTGTTCTGGGCGGTGCATCCGCTCGGCCAGACGCCGCTGGTCGGCGCATCGGGGGCGATTTCCGGCATGATGGGGGCCGCCGCCCGCTTCGGCTTCCGCATCGACCGCTCGTCCGGCAAGGCCGCCTTCGCCGGCGCGCCGCTGCCGATGGCGGCAGTGTTCCGCTCGCGCGGCGTTGTGACTTTTCTTGTCATCTGGATGGTGATCAATCTCGCCACCGGCCTCGTTGCCTTCGCGCCCGGCATCGACAGCCAGATCGCCTGGGAGGCCCATATTGGCGGTTTCGTCGCCGGTTTCTTCGGCCTGCGGGCTTTCGATCGGCGGCAGCAGGCGGATGAGTTCAGGGCCTGAAGTATGTCGCCCAAAAGCATGCCCTCGGTTTTGAACCGAGGCTGCGCCGCGGTTTGCGACAACGACATGCGATGCGCATTAAGGCGCCGCACTTGAAAACCAATCGATCGCGGCGCACGATGTCTGGCACTAGGAAAAGCCGGTCAGGGCAGGAACCGGCAAGTAAAACTGAGGAGGACGCCATGACTGTTAAGGCAATTCTCGAGCAGAAAGGCCACGACGTGTTGACGCTCGGGCCGAACGAAAAGCTGAGCGAGGCCATTCGTATCCTGGCCGAGCACAGGATCGGTGCGCTGGTCATCACCAATGGCGATCACAAGATCGTCGGCATTCTTTCCGAGCGCGACGTCGTGCGGGTCCTCGCCAGGGAAGGGGCCGCAGCATTGGATATCGCGGTCCGTTCGGCGATGACGCCCAAGGTGAAGATCTGCAATGAGAACCACACCGTCAACGAGGTCATGGAGATCATGACCAGTGGCCGTTTCCGCCATCTGCCTGTGGAAAAGGACGGCCTGCTCGACGGCATCGTATCGATAGGCGACGTGGTCAAACGGCGCATCGAGGATGTCGAGCGCGAGGCAGCGGAGATCAGGGCCTATATAGCGACGGCCTGACAACTTGTTTCTTCGGCCGGCTGGCGATTTGATATGAAAGCGCCAGCTTCGGCTTTGCGCTTGTCTCTTTTTGTGGTTTGCACTAGCGAGTGACTTTCACGTCCGACGTGACGGAATTCACGCCTTGACGTGAATTCCGTCACCGATAACTCGCAGGCCATTATGACCCTCATCGACACCCGCACGCCCGACGCCAAGCGCCTGATATCAGGCGCCACCGGCGATTGGGAGATCATCATCGGCCTCGAGGTCCATGCGCAGGTGACCTCGCAAGCAAAACTGTTCTCCGGCGCCTCGACGGCTTTCGGCGCGCCGCCAAACGCAAATGTCAGCCTCGTCGATGCGGCGATGCCGGGCATGCTGCCGGTCATCAACGAGGAATGCGTCAAGCAGGCGATCCGCACCGGCCTCGGACTGAAAGCCGAGATCAACCACAAGTCGGTCTTCGACCGCAAAAATTATTTTTATCCCGATTTGCCGCAGGGCTACCAGATCTCGCAGTTCAAGCAGCCGATCGTCGGCGAGGGCAAGGTGATCGTCTCTGTCGGCCCGGACCGGCAGGGCGAGTTCGAGGACATCGAGGTCGGCATCGAGCGGCTGCATCTGGAGCAGGATGCCGGCAAGTCGATGCACGACCAGCATGCGACGATGTCCTATGTCGATCTCAACCGCTCCGGCGTGGCGCTGATGGAGATCGTCTCCAAGCCCGACATGCGCTCCGCCGATGAGGCAAAGGCCTATGTCACCAAGCTGCGCACCATCGTGCGCTATCTCGGCACTTGCGACGGCAATATGGACGAAGGCTCGCTGCGTGCCGATGTCAACGTCTCGGTGCGCAGGCCCGGCGGCGAATTCGGCACGCGCTGCGAGATCAAGAACGTCAACTCGATCCGCTTCATCGGCCAGGCTATCGACTACGAGGCGCGCCGCCAGATCGCCATCCTCGAGGACGGCGGCAAGATTGACCAGGAAACGCGGCTGTTCGACCCCAACAAGGGCGAGACGCGCTCGATGCGGTCCAAGGAAGAAGCGCACGACTACCGCTATTTCCCGGATCCCGACCTTCTGCCGCTGGAATTCGACCAGGCCTATGTCGATGCGCTGGCAAAGGATCTGCCTGAACTGCCCGACGCCAAGAAGGCGCGGCTGATCTCCTCGCTCGGCCTGTCGACCTACGACGCCTCGATCCTGGTGTCGGAAAAGGCGGTCGCCGACTATTTCGAGAAGGTGGCCGCTGGTCGCGACGGCAAGCTCGCCGCCAATTGGGTCATCAACGATCTGCTCGGTGCATTGAACAGAGCCGGCAAGGGCATTGAAAACGCTCCGGTTTCGCCCGATCAGCTCGGCGCGGTCATCGACCTGATCAAGGAGGGCATCATCTCCGGCAAGATCGCCAAGGATCTGTTCGAGATCGTCTGGAACGAAGGCGGCGATCCGCGCCAGCTGGTCGAAAGCCGCGGCATGAAACAGGTCACCGACACCGGTGCCATCGAAAAGGCGGTCGATGAGGTGATATCAGCCAATCCCGATAAGGTCGAGCAGGCGCGCGCCAAGCCGAGCATGGCCGGCTGGTTCGTCGGCCAGGTGATGAAGGCGACAGGCGGCAAGGCCAACCCGCAAGCGGTCAACGACCTCGTCAAGGCCAAGCTCGGGATCGAATAGCGCAATGAACGCAAGACCACGGCCGCGCAATCAGGCAGGCGTCTCGTCGGCGCTGCTGGTCGCAGGTGCCGTGCTGCTTTTCGTCGGCACGCTGCTGCATCCGATGCATGAGGACCCGAATGATGCGCTTCGCGCCTTCGGTGAGTATTCCGCCGATCACAATTGGCTTTTTAGTCACATGGCTCAACTTGCCGGTGTCGTGGCGATGGTCGCCGGCATGCTGTTGATCATTGGCCGTCTGTTCGACGGTCCGGCGCGGGATTTTGCTCTGCTCACCATTGTATTTGGCGCGGCGTCGCTTGCGGCTGCGGCGGCTTTGCAGGCAGTCGACGGCATCGCGCTGAAGGCCATGGTCGACGCATGGGCCGTGGCCGACGATGCCGCAAAGGCATCGCTGTTCAACGCTACCTTTGCGGTGCGGCAGATCGAAATCGGCTTTGCCGCGGTGAGCGCCGTGCTGCTCGGCCTGACCGTCCTGCTCGCCAACATCGCGTTGCAGCAGGCGAAGCACTGTCCAGTCTGGATGTCGTTGCTCGGCAGCGCGGGGGCCGTTGGCGTCTTGATTGGCGGCGTCGCCACGGCGGCAACCGGTTTCTCCGATATCGCCATGGCGGCCAACATCCCGGGCAGCCTGGTGCTCCTCATTTGGGTCGTGCTGCTTGCCGTGATCGAACTCAAACGCAAGCCTGTCGAAGCATAAGGCGAGCCGTCAGCGAGAAAACCGATGTTCGTCCGCACTGCCAGCGAACGCGATCTGGTTGCCATCCGGGCGCTGCTGGTCGAAACGTGGCATGCCACCTATGACGCCATCTATGGTGCTGCCAAAGTCACCGAGATGACAAATGAGTGGCATTCGATCGCTTCGCTCAAGGCGCGGCTGACACGGCCGAACTCCGAATTCCTGGTCGCAGACGACGGCAAGCGCATCGGCGGCATGGCTTTCGCCGCAGCCACTACGGATGCGAAGATCGTCATGCTGAACCAGCTCTACGTGCATCCGAACTTACAGAGGCAAGGGATAGGCCATTCGCTGCTGGAAGAGGTCGAGGCCAGCTTTCCGGAGGCGCTGACGCTGCGTGTCGAAGTGGAAGAGGCAAACGCTCCGGCCGTCGCCTTCTACCGCTCGAAAGGGTTTTTGCCCGCCGGGAACACCGCCGACTGTGGCGGTGGCTCAGGGCTGCCGGCGCTGATTTTGGAAAAGGCGATCGGATAGATCTGACTGCCCGGCCACGTCGAGGTCAGCAGCGCTTTACGGGCTACGCCGGTCGGCTGCGGGTAGCCATGACGTCAATGCTGGCTTTTGAGGACGACAAGATAGCCGCGCTCGACGTGAAGGCGGAAAGCGATTTGCTCTGAAATCCCGGCGTCCTTGGATTTGTCGATGACATAGCCGACAGGATGGGAGCGAAGCCATTCCTCGGGATTGTCTGTTCTTTCGAGCGGCTTCTGCAGCCGGGCAAGAAAGCCGACCTCGTCCTGATAGTCGAAGGCGATAGCCCAGTCCGCATTCTTTCGCTCGTCGATGAAGTTGGCCAGCGGCATGAGATCTTCGCGTTTGAAAGCGGTCGCTGATGCCGCGGCATGACCGATGCCGAAAATGGCGAGCAGGACGAAAGCCGAGTTTCTGAGCTTCGCGAGGGGAATCTCCGCCATGAAATACCCAAACAGGATGGTCGCAAACGGCAACATCGGCACCACATAGTGAGGCTGCTTGCCAGATATGGCGCTGAAAACCAATAAAACCGCGACGAACGAGAACGACAGCAGGCGCAGCGCCCGCAGGTCCGGCGATCTCGTGTCGATCAGGCCACGTATCCGGGCGCCCAGCTTCAGCCGCCGCACTTCGGGTATGAAGATCCACGGCATGAGCATGATCGGCAGCAGCACGATATAGAAATAGAACGGCCGGCCATGGGAGTTGTGCAGGTTGCCGGTGACACGCCCTGCCGACTGGTTCCAGACAAGGTCATAGACGAAGTTGCCTTTCGTCTGGATGGTCGCCGGCACCAGCCAGATCGCCACCGGGATCAATGCAGCGAGAATTGCCAGACCTGCCCCGGCGAGGAATGTCGGGGTCGTCAGCCCGGCCTGCCGATCGCGCCAGAACGGATAGAGCAGGATTGGCGCGCCGACATGGATCAGCACCACCGGACCTTTCGTCAAGACACCCAGTCCGATGAACAGGCCCGCCAGCACGGCGTGCCAACGGTTGCCGCTCCTGGCAAAGGCAAGCAACGACAAAAGCGCGGCGAGCACGAAGACCGTCAGCAGCATGTCGAACAGGATCAGCGTCGAATAAATCACGAAGACGGTGCTGCCGGCGACGAGCCAGGGGATACGGCTTGCGATGTCGTCGCGCCCGGGAAAGAGGGTTTTAGCCAGACGCGTCGTCAGCCAGATGACGAGTGACGAGGCGACGATGATGACGAGCATCGCGGCAACCCGGCTTGCGCCGAAAATGCCCCAGGCCAGGTCGATAAGCCAGAACAGCAGCGGCGGCTTTTGCAGATAGGGCGCGAAATTCATCGTCGGAACGAAGATCTGGCCGCTCAGATACATCTCCCAGGTGACGCTGAGATATCGCGTTTCATCGACAGGCAGGAGCGGCCGAAAGCCGAGCGCGATGCAGATCAACGCAAGCAGGAACAGATAGGGGAGCAGCCGCTCGACTTGTGCCGGGTTCAAGATTGGGGATCCGCGCCAGAAATCATTGTCGTTCAAGCCGAGCATGTCCTTCCAGCCGAGCAATGATGCTGCGCTCCTGGAGCGCGCAGCACCGCATCATGATTTTGGCCGAATTGTAACGGAATCGGCTCGGTTCTCCGGATTTTGGCAATCAGCCATGCATCTTGTGCCAGAAATCCGAGGGACGGTGTCACACCCGATATTCCGCCGTGGCAGAGGCCAAGTCCTCCACATCGTCGGGGCGAACCATTGTATCGGGCAGGCGTGTTTGAGGCGGGGCCACTGTTCTGCAATTCTTGCCTGAATTTCTTTCTCGGCTGGGGTGCGCAAAGATGCTCGCAGGCATGAATTCACCAGTGGCTAACGCTGCGGCAAAAAAGCATGGTGCGACGCACAAAAATGTTGCAATGCAATGCAGATACCGTAACGTCAGGGTCCTAGATGAACGAGACGGCTTTTTTACAAAGGTCGCCCGCCGCAAAGGATGGAAACTATGACCAAGACCGCTGATAAAACTGCTGAAGTCATCGAGAACGTGGAAGTCCCGACCGAGGTAACCGATCAGTTCCGCGCTGTCGCCGAAAAGGGCGTCGAGCAGTCGAAAGAAGCCTTATCGAAATTTGCGACCGGCGCCGAGGCGACCCAGAAGGCCCTCAAATCGTCCATTGAAACAGCCAAGGCCGCCAGCGATGAACTGTCGCTGAAGACGATCGCCGCTGTGCGCGCAAATGTTGAGGCCAGTTTTTCTCACCTCGAAGCCCTGGTTGCCGTGAAATCGCCCTCCGAGTTCATCGAACTGCAGACTGCCTTCTTGCGCCAGCAAGTGGAAAAGACAATCGAGCAGGGCAAAGAGTTTCAGGCGGCGGCGACGAAAGCCGCAGAAGACGTATCCAAGCCGATCAAAGATGTCTACGAGAAGGCGATGAAGAACCTCAAGGTCGCCTGATTGGCCTAGGCGGAGGGAACTTCCACATTGTCGATCAGCCTGGTCTTGCCCAGCCAGGCGGCTGCGAGCAGGCGCCCGTCGCGGTTTCGCCGCCACGGGGCGAGCGTCAGGCTCTCGCGCGCCGCGACATAGTCGACTTTGTCGAAGCCGGCCTCGACGAGCGCGCGGCTGGCCTCGGCGGTCGCGCTGCCTTCATCCGCGCCTGCCGCAAGTGCCGCCGCCGCCCGGCGCAATATGGCGTTGAGCTGGCGCGCCGCCTTGAGCTCGGCATCGCCGAGATAGGCGTTGCGGGACGACATGGCGAGGCCGTGCGCGTCGCGTATTGTTGGCGCGCCGATGATGTCCACCGCCAGATCAAGATCGCGGCAGAGTTGCCTGACGACGCAAAGCTGCTGGTAGTCTTTCTCGCCGAAGACCGCGCAGTCGGGCGATGCCTGCAGGAAAAGCTTTGCCACGACCGTCGCGACGCCGTCGAAGAAGGTCGGCCGGAAATCCGATTCCAGCCCGGCGGCTGGCCCGCCGACCGCGATCGTGGTGGCGAAGCCGGCCGGGTACATCTCCGCCACACCAGGGGTGAAGGCGAGTTGTGCGCCGGCCTCGGCCAGCCGATCAAGGTCGCGGCCGAGCTGGCGCGGATATTTGTCGAGGTCTTCGCTCGGCGCGAACTGGGTTGGGTTGACGAAGATCGAGACGACGCAGCGATCGGCCTTTTCCAGCGCGATCCTGATCAGCGAGATATGGCCGTCATGCAGCGCACCCATGGTCGGCACCATGGCAAGGCTAAGGCCCTCGCGACGCCAGTCGCGGATTTGCGCGCGAAGGGCGGCGACGCTGTGGACGACGAGAGGCCGGCTCATTCTTTGTTCTTGTCGGCTGTGGCGGAAAAGACGTGGTCCGGGCTCGGAAAAGTCCGGCTTCGCACCTCCGCTGCATAGCTGGCTGCTGCCTGCGATATGACGCTGCGCAGGTTGGCATATTGCTTGACGAATTTCGGCACCCGGTCGACGGTCAGGCCGACCATGTCGTCGATGACCAGGATCTGGCCGTCGCAGTCGCCGCTGGCGCCGATGCCGATGGTTGGGATGGAAATGTGCCGGGTGAGGTCGGCGGCGACGGTCTCGACGGTGCCTTCTATGACTACCGAAAACGCGCCGGCCTTTTCGACCGCTTCGGCGTCGCGATAAAGCGCATCCACATTCTCCTCGGTCCGGCCCTTGATCCTGTAGCCCCCCTCGCTTTCCACCGATTGCGGCTGCAAGCCGATATGCCCCATGACCGGAATGCCGGCAGCGACAATCGCCGCAATCTGTCGGGCAACCGTGACGCCACCCTCCAGCTTGACGGCCTGACAACCGGTTTCGCCGACGACCCGCCGCGCCGAGGCGACGGCTTGGCGCGGCGTTGCCTCGTAGCTTCCGGCCGGCATGTCGACCACCACACAGGCCCTGGCTGACCCTCGCATCACCGCTTGTCCATGGGCGATCATCATCTCCAGCGAGGCGCCCAGCGTGGTCTTGTGGCCATGGAGAACCATGGCGACGCTGTCGCCGACCAGAAGCAGGTCGACATGATCATCGAGCAGGCGAGCGACGGGATAGGTATAGGCGGTGAGGCAGACGACCGGCACGCCGCCCTTGCGCAGGCGAATGGAGCTGGCACTTATCCGCAACTCAGGGTCGGATGCATCCGGGGTCATCTTTACCTCCTCAACCGTCAACCAGGCTGGGTACCTGCATGCGGCGCGCAGAGCTTTAGAAAGACGGGGCAGCCTTGGCAAGGCATGCCTCGACAGGACGCGAAAGGCTTGCCACGGTGCGTCGCTTTTCCGACGGCCATTTGGGCGGCTCGTGCGGCAAAACCCTTGCCTTGGCGATGGCCTGACGCCATAAGCAGGAAACGGGCGCCGCCGCTGTCGCCGCGAGGACTTGCCACTAGGACTTGCCACTAGGACTTGCCGCGAGGATTTGGATGAAGACTTTCCTTCTGCAGTTTTTCACCTGGTGGAACAGCCAGACGCTGGGCACGCGCTTCCACACCTGGCGGCATGGCAAGGAAGTCGGGCAGGACGAGGCTGGCAACGTCTATTACGAGGGCGGTGTCGATTCGGAAGGCCGCACACGCCGCTGGGTCATCTATCGCGACTATTCGGAAGCTTCGATGATTCCGCCCGGCTGGCATGGCTGGATGCATCACCGGGTCGATACGCCGCCGCCGAGCGAAAACTACAAGCCACGCGACTGGCAGAAGCCGCATCAGCCGAACCTCACCGGAAGTGCCGCGGCCTATCGCCCCAAGGGCTCCATACTCAGCAATCAGCACCGCCCGCAGGTGACCGGCGATTACGACGCCTGGACGCCGGGGTCGTAACCGCTCGCCGGGGATCGGTCCTTTATCGCCACAATTGGCGTTTAGCTGCTTGTCGATCTGACAGCAGCGACTAGCCTTGGGCGCGACAGAATCACCCCGGGCGCAAACCACCGGATCCTTGCATGAGCATTTTCAGCCGAATTTCGATGGGCGGACTGACGGTGGCCGCCGCTTTTGCGGCTTTTAGCATCGCCGCCGCACAGACGCTGGAGGCGCCAGTGGACCCGGGGGCGCCGTCGGAGTTTGAGGCACCAGTGGATCCGGGGGCGCCGACGGAATTCGAGGCACCAGTGGACCCGGGGGCGCCGACGGAATTTGAGGCGCCGATGGAGCCGGATGCGACAATGGAACCGGGTTCGCCATTGGAACCGGATGCGACCGTGGCTCCAGCGGCGCCGGCGGCGCCGCAACGCATCACCAATCCCGTCGCCGAATTCGCCGGCATCGACAAGATCACCGGCCGCATCATCACCTTCGATGTCTATATCGACGAGACGGTGCAGTTCGGCGCTTTGCAGGTGACGCCGCGCATCTGCTATTCGCGGCCGCAGACCGAAGAGCCGAAAACCGATTCCTTCGTCGAGGTCGACGAGATCACGCTCGATCGCAAGATCCGCCGTATCTTCACCGGCTGGATGTTTGCCGAAAGCCCCGGCCTCAACGCCGTCGAGCACGCGGTCTACGACGTCTGGCTGAAGGGCTGCAAGCAGAAGTCGGAGGTGCCGGCACCCGACGCGGCCAAAACCAATTAGCCAGGACCAATTATAATGCCTGGCGTGCGGGATCGCCTGTTCGCAATCACACACTGAGCCTTCCGGAACCGCACTGTTTGTCCGTGCGTTTGTCATCACTGGCGGTTCGGAGGATGTACCCATGATGGCTAACAAAAGCGAGCTTCTCGAACTCGAAAAAGGGTTCTGGACCGGCGACGCTGCCTATTTCAAAGCCAATGCCGACACCGAGTGCCTGGTGGCTTTCCCACAGATGGCGCAAACGATGAGCAATGCCGATCTGGCCGAAACCGCGACGGACCCAAATCGCTGGCGCGATCTCGACATCGACCTCAAGGGCATCATCGAGCCGGGCAGCGACATTGTCATGCTGACCTATGAGGCCCATGCCACTCGCGAGAATGGCGAGCCTTATGCGGCGCTGGTCAGCACCGGCTATGTCCATCGCGTCAATGGCTGGAAGATGATGTTCCACGCGCAGACGCCGCTTGAGCCTGCCGCAAAAACCTGACCAAGAACCTGACCTTTGGCGCAGATCATGGGAAAAAGACCGCCTCGCCCTTCAGCGCGTCGGCCAGCATCTTTTCGTATTTGCCCCTTGGCACGTCGACCGCGCCGAAGCGTTTGAGGTGCTCGGTGGTGAACTGCGTGTCGAGCAACGCGAAGTGTCGTTGCTTGAGGCGTTCGACCAGGTGCACCAGGCAGACCTTCGACGCGTCCGTTTCCCTGGCGAACATGCTTTCGCCGAAGAACACCCGGCCGAGAGACACGCCGTAGAGGCCGCCAACCAGCCGACCCTCGCGCCAGGCTTCGACCGAATGGCAATGGCCCATCCGATGGAGTTCGACGTAGGCCTCGCGGATCGGCGCGTTGATCCAGGTCGACCGGCGTTCCTCGCGCCTCTCGGCACAGCCGTCGATCGTCGCCTCGAAATCAAAATCGAAACGGATATCGAACAGGTCTTTCCGGATCGCCTTCCTCAGGCTTTTGGGCGTGTGAAAACCATCCAGCGGGATGATGCCGCGCGTCTCCGGCCGCACCCAGAACACTTCGGGATCGGTGGCGCTTTCGGCCATCGGAAAGACGCCCGAGGCGTAGGCCTTGAGCAACAGGTCGGTCGGGATGCGATAGCCTGGCGCGTAGGGACGGGTCATCGCGACATTATATTCTATAAGTTCACGTCCTAATCCTTATCAGCCAGATATTTTTCCAGCCAGTGGATGTCATATTCGCCGTTGGCGATATCGGCATTGCCGACGAGATCGCGAAACAGCGGCAGCGTCGTCTTGATGCCGTCGACGACGAATTCGTCGAGCGCCCGCCGCAGCCGCATCATGCATTCGACGCGATTGCGGCCGTGCACGATCAGCTTGCCGATCAAACTGTCGTAGTAGGGCGGGATCTTGTAGCCGGAATAGACGCCGGAATCGACACGGATGCCGAGGCCGCCCGGCGTGTGGAAGTGGGTGATCGTGCCGGGCGAGGGGGTGAAGGTGCGCGGATCCTCGGCATTGATGCGGCATTCGATGGCGTGGCCCTGAAAGCGGATCTCTTCCTGGCGCATGGAAAGCCCGCCGCCCGAGGCGACGCGGATCTGCTCGTGCACGAGGTCGATGCCGGTGATTGCCTCCGTCACCGGATGCTCGACCTGCAGGCGCGTGTTCATCTCGATGAAGTAGAACTCGCCGTTCTCGTAGAGGAATTCGATGGTGCCAGCCCCGGAGTAGCCGAGATCGGCGATCGCCCTGGCACAGACGCCGCCGATATGCGCGCGCTCCTCGGCATTGAGCGCTGGCGAGGGCGCCTCTTCCCAGACTTTCTGGTGGCGGCGCTGCAGCGAACAGTCGCGTTCGCCGAAATGCACGCCGCGGCCGGCTCCGTCGCCGAACACCTGGACCTCGATGTGGCGCGGCTTTTCGAGATATTTTTCGATGTAAACGGCGTCGTCGCCAAAAGCGGCACCGGCTTCCGAGCGCGCTGTCTGCAGCGCCACCACAAGATCGGCTTCGCTGCGCGCCACCTTCATGCCGCGTCCGCCGCCGCCGGCCGACGCCTTGATGATCACGGGATAGCCGATCTCGCCGGCGATGCGTCTGGCTTCCTTTTCCTCGGTGACCGCCCCGTCGGAGCCGGGCACCACCGGAATGCCAAGGTGCTTTGCGGTGCGCTTGGCCTCGATCTTGTCACCCATGATGCGGATGTGATCGCCGGACGGGCCGATGAATGTGATATTGTGAGCGGCGAGGATATCGGCGAATTTGGCATTCTCCGACAGGAACCCGTAGCCCGGATGCACCGCGTCGGCGCCGGTGATCTCGCACGCCGCGACGATCTGGTGGATGTTGAGATAGCTGTCGCGCGACGGCGGCGGGCCGATGCAGACGCTCTCGTCGGCGAGCCGCACATGCATGGCGTCGGCGTCGGCGGTGGAATGCACCACCACCGTCTGGATGCCGAGCTCCTTACAGGCGCGCAGCACCCTCAGAGCGATTTCGCCGCGATTGGCGATGAGGATTTTCTGGAACATTTTTCGGCTGTTCCCGGCTCTACTCGATCACGACGAGCGGCATGCCATATTCGACCGGCTGCGCATCCTCGAACAGGATCGCCGTCACCGTTCCGGCACGGGGCGAGGGGATCTGGTTCATCGTCTTCATCGCCTCGATGATCAGCAGCGTCTGGCCTTCCTTGACTTGTTGGCCGACCTCGATAAACGCCTTGGCGTCGGGCGATGGCGCCAGGTAGGCGGTGCCGACCATGGGCGAGGTCACTGCATTCTTCGACACGTCGGCCGCTGCCGGGGCGGCTGCGCCAGCCGGCTGCGCTGCCGGCGGCGCATAGGCCGGCTGCGGTGCGGCGACCGCATGAACGGCCGGCGCCTGTCGCGACACCCGCACCTTCAAGTCGCCCAGCTCGACCTCGATCTCGGTGAGGTTGGTGTCGTTCAGTATGCCCGCCAGATCACGGATAAGCTGCTGGTCAACACCATTCTTCTTTATCGACATTTTCGAGCCTTCTGTTTGTTGGCCGGTCATAGGCGTGCGACCAGCGCCTGCAGCGCCAGTGTGTAGCCGAGCGGCCCGAACCCGCAGATCACGCCGACGGCGACCGGCGAGACCATGGAGACGTGGCGGAATGATTCCCGCGCATGGATGTTGGAAAGATGAACTTCGGCGACGGGCAATGGCGCGACGGAGCGGATGGCGTCGTGGATAGCGATCGAGGTGTGGCTGTAGGCGCCCGGATTGATGACGATGCCGACAGCCTTGTCGGCGGCTTCCTGTATCCAGTCGACGAGGTCGCCCTCATGGTTCGACTGACGGAAATCGATCTCGAGCCCAAGTGCCGCACCTGCCTGCTTGCAATCGTCGGCGATCGCGGCCAGCGTCTTGCCGCCATAGATACCAGGCTCGCGCTTGCCGAGCGCGTTGAGGTTGGGACCGTTCAGGACGAAAACCGTTTTCAAAATGCCGACCTTTCCCCACGCCGGCATCAGTCGGCGCGCCGGACCTCTATAATGGGCTTAAACGCCTGCGAAAAGAGCGCAAGTGGGTTCTTTCGCTGTCCACAACAGCCGGAAAATGGCCTGCGCCGAAAGCCAGCGGCCGATCAGAGTGCGGCCTTGGCCGCCTCGATCTTCTCCGCCAGCACGTCCTGGCCGAGCGCACCGAACACCACCTCATTGCCGACCACATAGGAGGGCGTTCCGGTGATGGCCAGCTTGTTGGCAAGATCATAGGTCTTGGAGAGCGCCTCGGCGATCGAGGGATCCTTCATCTTGTCGCGCAGCGTCGCTTCGTTGGCGCCGAGCGAAAGCGCTACCTTGATCGCCGCCGCTTCGGTGGCGCGTCCCTGGGCGCCGAGCAGCGCGTTGTGGAACTCGCCGTATTTCTCCGGCATCATCAGGTGGAAGGCCATCGAGACGACGCTCGCCTTCTGCGAATCCGGGCCGAGGATCGGGAACTCCTTGAGCACGAAGCGCAGCTCCGGATCCGCTGTCGTCAGCGTCTGCATGTCCTCCATGGCGCGTTTGCAGTAGCCGCAATTGTAATCGTAGAATTCGACGATGGTGACCTTGCCGTTCGGATTGCCGACGACGCCGTCGAAGGCCGAATTGAAGATCTGGTCCTTGGCATCTTTGATGACGCCGAGACTGGCGACGCGCTGCGCCTCCTTCTGCTTGGCCTCGAGCGCTTCCTGAGCTTCCAGCAGCACTTCCGGGTTCTTCAGGAGATAATCGCGGATGATGCCTTCGACTTCAGCCCGGTCGATCTTGGTGTCGGCGGAGGCTGCCTGGGCGATCTGCGTGGCATCGGCCTTTGCCGTCTGCGGACTTCCGGTCACGAACCCGAAACCCAGCATGGCGAGAGCGACCGCCACGCCCGTGGTGCCCAGCAGAATTGCCTTGTTCATAATCGCTAATCCTCTTGCCTGGTTCCGGCCCGGTTGTCCGACCCGATTGGGTCCGACTACCCGATTGGTCCGACTACTTGTCGCCGCGCACGGCCGGACGGTTCACTTTTTCTTGCCTGATGGTGCGTAGTTTATGATGTCCTGCGCGCGGATCCAGCCCGGCTCGCCGCGCTTCATTTTCATCTGCGCGCGCATTGCGAAGATCTTGGCATCCTTGTAGGCGCCGGAATAGAAATGGCCTTCGGCGGTCGCAAGGTCGGCGGCCGGTATGTTGCCAAGCTCGCCATAGGCCTGCGCGAGGTGGCGGTAACCGACGGCGTTTTCTCGGTCGCGCCCGAGACCCTTGTTTATCTGCACCACCGCTTTCTCCAGGGAATCGGGCGTGCCGACGGCCATCAGCGCCTGGCCGTGGGAAACCGGCAGCAGCCCGGATCGCGCTGGGTCGAGGCTGACCGCCTTGGCATAGGCTTCCGCGGCAGCTTTCGGTCTGTTCGCCTTCATCAGGATGTCGCCGCGCAACTCCTGGAAATAGGGGTTCTTCGGCTGTGCCTTGATCAGCGCGTTGGCCTTGGCGAGCGCCCCGGCCAGATCGCCGAAAAGATAGCTCGTCTGCGCGTCGCCATATTGCGAGGCGAGGCTACCCGGCATCTTGCGCATCAGCCGCGATGCGGCGGCCTGGCCTCCCATATAGGCGGCGATCTTGACGCGCATCATGTCATGCCGCTGCTGCAGCGCCGGCGCATCGACCTTGTCGACATGGGGGCTCTTCTTGACCAGCACTTCGAGGTTGGCGATGCGTTCGCGCGGCAGCGGATGGCTGATCCGGTAGGGGTCGACCTGCGCCCCTGACAGCGAGAGCGCGCTCTGAAAGCGGCCGAAGGTCTTCAGCATGCCCAGGCCGGACTGGCCGGTGGCATTGAGATAGGTTATCGCCGAGCGGTCGGCGGTCATCTCTTCGGTGCGCTGATAGGCGAGGATACTGCGCTGCGCCATCTCGCCGCCGCCGGCCGCAACCCCCATGCCGGCGCCGGCCAGGCCCCGGCTTTTGCTGGTGGCGCCGGCAACGATGGCACCGGCGCCAAGCAGCGTCGCGATGATGGCCATCGTCTTGGCGCGTTCGAGCTGGTTGCGCAATTTTTGCTGGTGGCCGCCGGCGATGTGGCCGGCTTCATGGGCGATGACGCCGATGATCTCGTTGGGCGTCTCCGCCGACATCAGGGCGCCGGTGTTGATGAACAGGCGGGACCCGGCAACGAAGGCGTTGAAACTCTGGTCGTTGACCAGCACGATGTCGACGCCGTCTTCAGGCAGGCCCGCGGCCCTGAAGATCGGCCGCGCATAGTCGCGCACCAGCGCCTCGATCTCGGCATCGCGCACCACCGGCACGTTTTGCGCGAAGGCGCTGACTGTGCTGGTCACAGCGAGTGTCGCGGCAAGCGAAAGCGTCGCGAAGGCGCGCGCTGCCCGGGCTATCGTCGATCTGGGTCGGCTCAACATGGCAGGTCCACTGGTAGACGAGCGGGTGGAGGATGAAAAGTCGGCACTGAAACTTTACAGAACTTGTGATCCTCACATCAATCGGGCATTTGTGCGGCGCGGGACGCCAAAGCTCGGCTCCGGCAGCCGGCAAGCGCCGGCCCGAGGGCCGACCCAAGGGGCGACAAGGAATGAGGTCAAATGGTTGTATCGCTTTCGCGTCGCGGCGACGTCGAGCCGTTCCACGCCATGGACATTCTGGCGGAAGCGAATCGGCTGAAGGCCAAGGGCGTGCCGGTTGTTTCCATGGCCGTTGGCCAGCCGTCCGATCCGGCGCCGGCCGGAGTCAGGCAAGCGGCGACGAACGCATTGAAGATGGGGCGCATCGGCTACACCGACGCATTGGGTCTTGCGGGCCTGCGCGAAGCGATCGCGCAGCACTATGCCGACCACTACGGATTTGTCGTTTCGCCCGGCCGGACCGCCGTCACCACCGGATCGTCGGCCGCCTTCAACCTGGCATTTCTGGCGATGTTCGATCCGGGCGATCGTGTCGCCATCGCCGCCCCCGGTTATCCGGCCTATCGCAACATCATGGCCGCGCTCGGCATCGAGATCGTCGAGATCGAGCTCGACGGTGATGCCTATCTCCACGCCGAACATCTGAAGGCTGCGCATCGCGAAAAGAAGCTGAAGGGCGTGTTGTTTGGCAGCCCCGCCAATCCGACCGGGGCGATTATCCCCGCCGACGAGCTGTCGGCGCTGGTGACGACGGCGCAAGAACTCGGCATCGCGGTGATCTCCGACGAGATCTACCACCGGCTGGCTTACGCTGCGCCGGACACCACAGCACTTGCCTACGGCCCGGACGTGACGGTGATCAATTCCTTCTCGAAATACTACTGCATGACCGGTTGGCGCATCGGCTGGATGGTGCTGCCGGAAGCATTGGTGCGGCCGGTCGAGCGCATCGCCCAGAGTCTCTACATCTCACCGCCGGAACTGTCCCAGATCGCCGCGATCGAGGCGTTCAAGGCAACCGCGGAATTGGAGGCGGTGAAGGCGCGTTACGCGGGCAATCGCGAGCTTTTGATGAAACGTCTGCCCGAACTCGGCTTTACCCTGGCGGCACCGATGGACGGGGCGTTCTACGCCTTCTGCGATGTCACCAGGCACACCAACGACAGCATGGCCTTCGCGCGCAAGATGCTGGCCGAGGCGCATGTGGCGGCGACGCCCGGCCGCGATTTCGATCCGCTTCAAGGCCATCGAGCCATGCGCTTTTCCTACGCCGGCAGCCACGACGAGATGGTCGAGGCGATGATGCGCATCGAACGCTGGCTGAAGTAGCGCGATGCCGGAACTCGAGCAGGCTTTGACCGAGATTGCCGCCGAAATGGCCGAGCGCACGGATCGCGGCGACGTCGCGACCTACATTCCGCAACTCGGCAAGGTCGATCCGAAAAAGTTCGGCATTGCCGCGGTTACCAATGACGGTTGCGTGCTCATGGCGGGCGACGCCGATGAGTTGTTTTCGATCCAGAGCATTTCGAAGGTGTTCACGCTGACACTGGCGCTCGGCAATGTCGGCGACGCGCTGTGGCAGCGTGTCGGGCGAGAGCCTTCGGGCAACCCGTTCAACTCGATCGTCCAGCTCGAGCACGAGAACGGCATTCCGCGCAATCCGTTCATCAATGCCGGCGCCATCGTCATTTCCGACATTCTGCTCGCCGGCCACCAGCCGCGCGAGGCGATCGGCGAGATCCTGCGCTTCATCCAGTTCCTGGCCGACGACGAGACCATCATCATCGACCGCGAGGTCGCGGCTTCGGAACGTGCTACCGGTTTTCGCAACCTGGCGCTCGCCAACTATATGAAATCCTTCGGCAATCTCAACCACGCGCCGGACCTGGCGTTGGGCGTCTATTTCCATCATTGCGCCATCGCCATGAGCTGCCGACAACTGGCTTTGGCCGGCCGCTTCCTCGCCAATGGCGGCAAGAACCCGGCGACTGGCCATTCCGTGGTGTCGGCCGAGCGCGCGCGCCGCATCGGCGCGATGATGCTGACCTGCGGCCACTATGACGGCTCAGGCGATTTCGCCTTTCGCGTCGGCATTCCCGGCAAGAGCGGCGTCGGCGGCGGCATTCTGGCGATCGTGCCGGGCGTGGCTTCGCTCGCCGTCTGGTCGCCCGGCCTCAACGCCAACGGCAATTCCAGGCTGGGGTCGATTGCGCTGGAAAGGCTGGCGAAGACGATGAACTGGTCGGTCTTCGCGCCATAAAGAGTTGGGGGCGCCATAAAGATTTGGGGGCGCCATAAAGATTTGGGCGCCATAGAGATTGTGGCGCTTCAGACAAGAAAAATCCCGCGCTATCGACAGGACAGCGCGGGATTCTTTTGGTCAAAAGATTAGGCTAAACTACTGAAAAGCTTAGAAAAAGCCTTTCCGCTGCCACCAGCCGGCACGCTTCGGCTTCTCTTCGGTCTTTTCCTCTTCGGCAACAGTCGAGGACACGATCGGCTCAACCGGAGCATCCGCCGGTACGGGCTTGCGTCGCGATAGGCGGAGCTTCGGTTCGTCGGCGGCGGCCACGGCTGTTTCCGCTGAAACAGGTGCGGGAGCCTCGGCAGAAATTTCCGGCTCGGCTAGCGGCGTCTCGGCAACGACGTCCGCCGCAGCCTTCTTCGGCCTGGCGACGCGGTGCGGCTTCTTCGGCTTTTCAGCGCTTGGCATGTCGTCATTGGCCGGAGCAAGGTCCACAGGCTCTTCGACCGGCATTGCTTCGACCGGCGTTGCTGCTGCCGGTTCGTCTGAGAAGGCTACGCCCTCCAAGACCTCGGGACGGTCAGCCGATTCGGCAGTGCCTGCATCGACCTCGCCTTCGCCGTCTTCACGGCGATTGCGCTTGCCGCCGCGCTTGCCGCGCCGACGCTTCTTGCCCAGACCTTCATCCGGCCCCCGACCTTCATCAGGCTCTTGACCTTCATCAGGCTCCCGATCTTCACCAGGCTCTTGGCCGTCATCCGACGCTTCCACCACATCAGCGACGCCGACCTGGTCCTCGTGGTCTGCTTCGGCGCCTTCATCGCTTGAGGCTTCGGAGATGCCATCGGCAGCGGTGGAGAGGGATGCACCTTCCATTTGGGCGCCATGCTCGCGGTCGCGATCCTTGCCGCCGCGCCGTCTGCGGCGCTTGCGGCGCTTGCGGTCGCGGCCTTCGCCTTCCTCGCTGGGCCTTGGCTGCTGCGGCTGCTGAGCTTGGCGGGGTTGTTCCGCCGGTGCAACGGCCTCGTCTTCCTCCTCCTCGATGACGATTTCGTCGGCGGGCTCTTCCGGCTCGACATAGGCGGGCAAGGTCCGCACCTCAACGAAGCCTTCAGGCTTTTCGGCCAGCGCGCCGCGGAAGATCGCATAGTGCTGGGCGCCGACCGTGTCGTCGGCCTCGACGGTGATGGTCAGGCCGAAGCGGTTTTCGAGCTCCACCAGCGTGCCGCGCTTGTGGTTGAGCACATAGAGCGCGGTCGCCGCCGGCGTCCGCACCGTGATGTGGCTGCGCGAATCCTTGAGCAGGAATTCCTCGATCGCCCGCACCACCATCAGCGCGACGGACGAATCGGACCGCACATGGCCGGTGCCGCCGCAATGCGGGCAAGGCTTCATCGTCGATTCCAGCACGCTGGCACGGATGCGCTGGCGCGACATCTCCATCAGGCCGAAATGCGAGATGCGGCCGACCTGGATGCGGGCGCGATCGTTCTTGAGGTGGTCCTTCAGCCGCTTCTCGACGGAGCGGTTGTTGCGGTTCTCCTCCATGTCGATGAAGTCGATAACGATCAGGCCGGCGAGATCGCGCAGCCTCAGCTGCCGTGCGACCTCCTCGGCTGCTTCCAGATTGGTGTGAAGCGCTGTGTCCTCGATCGAGTGCTCCTTGGTGGAGCGGCCCGAATTGACGTCGATGGCGACCAGCGCTTCGGTCTGGTTGATGATGATGTAGCCGCCGCTCTTCAGCGTCACCTGCGGCTGCAGCATGCGGTCGAGCTGCGCCTCGATGCCGTTGCGCACAAAGATTGGCGTCGTGTCGCGGAACGGCTGCACGACCTTGGCGTGGCTCGGCATCAGCATGCGCATGAAGTCCTTGGCCTCGCGATAGCCCTCTTCGCCGGAGACCAGGATCTCGTCGATGTCCTTGTTGTAGAGGTCGCGCACCGAGCGCTTGATCAAGCTGCCTTCCTCGTAGACGAGGGCAGGGGCCGTCGACTGCAGCGTCAGGTTGCGGACGTTTTCCCAGAGCCGCATCAGATATTCGTAGTCGCGCTTGATCTCGGCCTTGGTGCGGCTTTCGCCGGCCGTGCGCAGGATTACGCCCATGCCCTGCGGCACTTCGAGATCGGCGACGACCTCCTTCAGCCGCTTGCGGTCCTGTGCGTTGGTGATCTTGCGCGAGATGCCGCCGCCGCGCGCCGTGTTCGGCATCAGCACCGAATAGCGGCCGGCAAGCGACAGGTAGGTGGTGAGCGCCGCGCCCTTGTTGCCGCGCTCTTCCTTCACGACCTGCACCAGAAGGATTTGCCGGCGCTTGATCACTTCCTGGATCTTGTACTGGCGGCGCACCGGCTTGCGGCGGTTGCGCGCTTCTTCCAGCGCATCCTCGGCGCCGACCGATTCGACCTCATGGTCATCCGGATGCGATGACTGCACCTCTTCCAGCATGCCGCGATCATTGTCGGTGGACGTGGCTTCGCCGGCCGCCTCAGCCTGCGGCACGGCTTCGGAAATCACATCCGATTCGACGCTGGCGGCGATGGAATTCGGACCGCCTTCGGAAGGCCCGATCTCATCATGGCCAGTCTCGTCATGGCCAGTCTCGTCATGGCCAGTCTCGTCATGCCTCGTCTCATCACGACTTGCCTCGTCACGACTTGCCTCGCTATGACTGGCGACATCCTCGCCAGTTTCCGAAGTAGCGGACGGCGTGTCGACTTTTTCGGAAACGGCATCGACGTTCTGCGCGACCGCATCCTCGTCGTGTTCGCCGCCCTCGTTGGAACGGCTGTCATTGGACCCGCTGTCGTTGGACCCGCTGTCGTTGGAATCGACAGAATCGTCCGAATCGGCCGCACCAGCATCACGCTTGTGCTCGCCTCGGTCGCGGCTCTTGCCGCCACGGCGGCGTCCGCGCCGGCCGCGATCACGGTTCTGGCGATCGTCGCCATCGCCGTCCTCATCGTCCTCGTCTTCAGCCTCCTGCGCTTCCGCGCGCAGCAGCGCCTGACGGTCGGCGACCGGAATCTGGTAGTAGTCGGGATGAATTTCACTGAAGGCGAGGAAACCGTGACGGTTGCCGCCATATTCGACAAAGGCTGCCTGAAGCGAGGGTTCGACGCGGGTTACGCGGGCGAGGTAGATGTTTCCTTTGAGTTGCTTCTTGTCCTGAGATTCAAAGTCGAATTCTTCAATACGGTTACCGCGAACGACGACAACTCGTGTTTCCTCCGGGTGGGAGGCGTCTATCAGCATTTTGTTGGGCATTATTTCGTTTCCCCCCGGCAGCCGTCAGCCGCAGCTTGCGGGGCAAAGCCCGCCGCTGTGAGTGTGGATGAACATGGGTGCCGGGCAATTGAATGTCCGCCGGCCGCTGCCTGAGCGCCATGGCGGTGCCGCCCGCAGCCATAATGGCGCGGTTTGCTGCGGACCCTTCCATGATTGCGCTTGAAGCCATCGTAACCAGCAGAACCTTTTTGAACCAAAGCCCGGGAAAACCGGACCAGCTTGTTGCTCGTACAGAGCCGGCGCGGGACAATCCCGGCCGTTTTCCTCACGCAGGCGCTTCCCCCGCCACGGGCTCACACCTGCGAAATTCGTCGCGATCACCTGTTGCCTTTTTCGCCTGACGCGAAAGGAGCCGTCGTTCATCTCACCTGTAGCAGGATGCTGCGGAGAAGGACGGTTCCAGGATTGCAGTGATCCACCATCGCTTTTATGATTTGGCGGGTTGGAAGGCAACCCCGATTTCCGATGCCGGCAAAATGCAGTTCCGCAACGGAAGCTCGGCTTTAAGCGTTGCGTGAAAAGACTTGGTTAACCTTCTCTGGATACCAATCGTTAATCGAGTTCGCGGCCTGACCGGCATTTCGACAAGACGACGACACTCCGACACGCAGGATTGGGCGCCTGGCGCCAAACCGGAGCAACTGGAAAGAGATGGGACTGGCAGTCTTCACGCACAAGAGTGGTCGTGCCGGAGGCACTTTCTTCCACGCTGCCTATTTCCACGCTGCTCGTCTGCTGTTGCTGGTTGTCGCTTGCCTGGCCTTTTCGCCAGCTTCCTTTGCCGCCGACGCGCCGCTCGCCATGACGAGCTACAAAATGGCGGGTGACGCCACCAAGATGCGCATCGTCATGAATTTCGATCGCGAGCCCGACGTCAAATGGTTCCTGCTGCGCGGCCCCCACCGTCTGGTCATCGACCTGCCAAGCACGAGATTTGCCATCAATGCCAAGGATGTGAAGGCGCGCGGCCTGGTCAGGAGCGTGCGTTACGGCGATCTCGGCGAGGGGGTATCGCGGCTGATTCTCACCGGCAAGGTCCCGTTCGCCATCGACGGGCTTGACGTGCTCAAGAATGATGACGGCAACGGCTACCGCATCGCCATCGACATGTCGGCGGCGTCCGTGCGGGAGTTCGACGCCGCTCTTGCCAATCAGGCGTTGACCACCGGCTCGACGGTCTCCTCCGACAAGGGTGGCAGGGTCGGCACCGGCCCGGTCTCCAATCCAGGCCATCGCTTCACCGTCGTCATCGATCCAGGCCACGGCGGCATCGACGGCGGCGCCGAGGGCATGAACGGCACCGTCGAGAAGAACGTCACGCTCGCTTTCGCCATCGAATTGCGGGACAAACTCGCCGCAGTCGGCAAATACGACGTGTTCATGACGCGCGAGACGGACCAATTCCTGCGGCTGGACGACCGCGTGCGCATTGCCCGCCAGCACGAGGCAGATCTGCTCATTTCGATCCACGCCGACACGATCAGGGTCAAGGGCCTTCGCGGCGCAACCGTCTACACCGTCTCCGACAAGGCTTCCGATCCCGAAGCGCAGGCGCTCGCCGACCGAGAAAACCTTTCCGACCAATTCGCCGGCATGGAAATCAAGGACGACAACAAGGAAGTAACCGACATCCTGATCGACCTGATTCGCCGCGAGACGCACAGTTTCTCTATGAGTTTTGCCCAAACGCTGGTCGGCCAGCTTTCCACCAGTGTCGGCCTGATCAACAATCCGCAGCGTTCGGCCAGCTTCAAGGTGTTGAAGGCGCCGGATGTTCCCTCCGTGCTGGTCGAACTCGGCTATCTGTCGAATGCCAAGGACGAGGCGCAACTGCTCAGTGCCGATTGGCGCAGCAAGGCGGCCCAGAGCATAACCAATGCCATCGCCCTGTTCGCTTCAGCCAAGGCCGGAGCCGGAACCGGAGGCTGAGATGCCCGCCGCCGCCCACAGCCAGAGGGCAGCGTTGCATGGCAACAACACCCCGCACTTTTATTTCCGCCATTCGAAGCCGAAATTCCATGCTGCCGCATTTTGCCCACATGGTAGCGACATGGATTTTCGATTACCGGTCGGGATCGTCTCGAAAGCTTGCGCGAAAGGCGGCTTCGTTTAGGCAATTCCCGAACCAAGGACTGGAGCGGGCATGATTCGTCTTATTGGCTATTTCTTCGGCATCGGCACCGCGCTGGCCCTTTTGGTCGCGGCGGGCGTGGCGATCTATATCAGCCATTTGTCGAAGGATTTGCCCGACTACGAGGTCCTGGCCAAGTATGAACCGCCGGTGACGACCCGCATCCATGCGTCCGACGGTGCGCTGATGGCCGAATATGCGCGCGAGCGGCGCCTGTATTTGCCGATCCAGGCGGTGCCGGATCGTGTCAAGGCGGCCTTCCTGTCGGCCGAGGACAAAAACTTCTACAATCACCCCGGCATCGATATGACCGGCCTTGGCCGCGCAGTCATGGTCAATCTGCAGAATTTTGGCTCGGGCAAGCGCCAGGTCGGCGCCTCGACGATCACCCAGCAGGTGGCGAAAAACTTCCTGTTGTCCTCGGACCAGACCTACGAGCGCAAGATCAAGGAGATGATCCTCGCCTTCCGCATCGAGCAGGCCTATTCGAAGGACCGCATCCTCGAGCTCTACCTTAACGAGATTTTCTTCGGGCTTGGCGCCTATGGCGTCGCCGGCGCAGCGCTCACCTATTTCGACAAGGCGGTGAATGAACTCACTGTGGCGGAGGCGGCCTATCTGGCGGCTTTGCCGAAGGGCCCCTCCAACTATCATCCCTTCAAATATGCCGACCGCGCCATCGAGCGCCGCAACTGGGTGATCGACCAAATGGTCGGCAACGGCTACGTCACGCAAGAAGAAGGCGCCAAGGCCAAGGCCGAGCCGCTCGGCGTCAAGCCACGCCGCTCCGGCACCTATCTGTTCGCCGGCGAATATTTCACCGAGGAAGTGCGTCGCCAGATCAGCGCCCGCTACGGCGAGAATGCGCTCTACGAAGGCGGCCTGTCCGTCCGCACGACACTTGATCCCAAGATGCAGCTCATCGCCCGCAAAGCCATGCAGAACGGCCTGATGAAGTTCGATACGCTGCGCGGCTATCGCGGGCCGCTGAAGACCATCAGCGTATCCGGCGACTGGGGCGTGCCTTTGAGCGAAGTCAAGGGACTGGACGACGTGCCCGAATGGTCGCTCGCCGTCGTGCTCGACAGCTCGGAGAGCGGCCTGTCGATCGGCCTTCGGCCGACCCGGCAGGTCTCGGGCGAACTCGTCAAGGATCGCATCGAAGGCACCGTCAGCCGCGAGGACATGAGCTTCGCCATGCGTCATGTGGTCGGCGGCAGGACCGTCAAGGCCAAATCGCCGGCGGACGTGCTGAAGCCTGGCGACGTCATCTTCGTGCAGAAGAAAGAAGGCACGGATGGGGCCTATATCTTGCGCCAGGCTCCCGAAGTGGAAGGCGGCTTGATCGCCATGGATCCGCATACCGGCCGCGTTCTGGCCATGGTCGGCGGGTTCTCCTATTCGCAATCCGAATTCAACCGTGCCACGCAGGCCATGCGACAGCCGGGTTCGTCGTTCAAGCCGATCGTCTATGCGGCCGCCCTCGACAATGGCTATACGCCGGCTTCGGTGATCATGGACGGCCCAATCACCATCAAGAGCGGCAACACGACCTGGACGCCGAAAAACTACGATGGAAGGACAGCCGGCCCGGCGACCTTGCGGTCCGGCATCGAGAGGTCGCGCAATCTGATGACTGTGCGCCTGGCCAACGACATGGGCATGAAGCTGGTCGCCGAATATGCCGAGCGCTTCGGCGTCTATGATCGACTGGCGCCGTATCTGCCGATGGCACTGGGGTCGGGCGAAACGACCGTGATGCGCATGGTATCGGCGTATTCGATCATGGCCAACGGCGGCAAGTCGATCAAGCCGACGCTGATCGACCGGATCCAGGATCGCTACGGCAAGACGGTATACAGGCAGGACGAACGCGGCTGCGAAAATTGCAATGCCGCCGAATGGCAGAACCAGCCTGAGCCGGAACTGGTCGACAATTCCGAGCAGGTGCTCGATCCGATGACCGCCTATCAGATCACCTCGATGATGGAGGGCGTCGTCGAGCGCGGTACCGGCGCTACCGTAGCCGAACTTGGCCGCCACATCGCCGGCAAGACCGGAACGACAAACGACGAGAAAGATACCTGGTTCATCGGCTACACGCCCAACCTAGTTGTCGGCCTTTATATGGGCTATGATCAGCCGAAGGGTCTTGGCAAGGGCGCGACCGGGGGCGGCCTCGCCGCGCCGATCTTCAAGGACTTCATGCGCGTGGCGCTGGACGGCACGCCCAATGTCGATTTCCAGGTTCCCGAAGGCATGAAGCTGATCGCCATCAATCGCAAAACCGGCATGCGGGCCAACCCGGACGACGCCGGCGCCTTTATCGAAGCCTTCAAGCCGGGCACCGGCCCCGCCGACAGCTATTGGGTGATCGGCATGGGTGCGGACGGCTCCAACGCCTCCGGCGGCGCGCTGTCGCCACAGGCCAACCAAGCCATCCAGTCCGGCGGCGGCGGGCTCTACTGACATAGGTTCGAGCAATTCCACGAAAAGTGTGAAACGGTTTTCCCGGGAAAAGCGCATAGCGCTTTCCCTAGGGAATTGCGCAAAAAAAGATATAGAGCCGTTCGGCGTTTCCGTGAAACGATGAACCGCTCCAGCGTATTTGGCCCGGCTTTCGAGCCGGCCCATTTCGCTTTACAGGCGGCGGTGCCGTCCCTATGTATCGCGCCAACCCAAGCTTTGTTCACGCAACAGGGCACCATTTCAGCACAGGACAGAAGCCAGCCATGCGCGCGGAAACGCAGAATATTGTCGACGAAATCAGGCAGGCGATAACCCTGCTGAGGAGGCATCTTTGACTGGGATCAAGCCATAAAGCGGCTTGAATACCTGAATGTGCGTGCTGAGGATTCGAGCCTCTGGAACGAGCCGCTGGAGGCGCAGAAGCTGATGCGTGAGCGCCAGGGCCTCGAGGAAGGCATCGCCGCGGTCAAAGGCCTCACCCAGGCGCTGGAAGACAATATCGGCTTAATCGAGCTTGGCGAGGAAGAGGGCGATGAGAGCGTCGTCGCCGAGGCGGAAGCGGCGATCCGCTCGATGCGCGGCGAAGCAAAGGCCCGCCAGATCGAGACGCTGCTTTCGGGCGAGGCGGACGCCAACGACAGCTATCTCGAAATCCATGCCGGCGCCGGCGGCACCGAAAGCCAGGACTGGGCCTCGATGCTTCTGCGCATGTACACGCGTTGGGCCGAGCGCCGCCACTTCAAGGTCGAGGTGCTGGAAGTGCATGACGGCGAAGAGGCCGGCATCAAGTCCGCCACGCTGCTGATCAAGGGCCACAATGCCTATGGTTGGCTGAAGACGGAATCCGGCGTTCACCGTCTCGTGCGTATTTCGCCCTATGACAGCAATGCGCGCCGCCACACGTCCTTCGCCAGCGTCTGGGTCTATCCGGTGATCGACGATACGATCGAGATCGACGTTTCCGAATCGGATGTCCGTATCGACACCTATCGTTCGTCCGGTTCGGGCGGCCAGCACGTCAACACCACCGATTCAGCGGTCCGCATCACCCATCTCGCCACCGGCATCGCGGTCGCCTGCCAGGCCGAGCGCTCCCAGCACAAGAACAAGGCGAAGGCCTGGGAGATGCTGCGTTCGCGGCTCTACGAGGAAGAACTGAAGAAGCGCGAGGCGGTGGCGAACGCCACCGAAGCGTCGAAGAGCGATATCGGCTGGGGCCATCAGATCCGCTCCTACGTTCTGCAGCCCTATCAGCTGGTCAAGGATCTGCGCACGGGTGTCGAGAGCACAAGCCCGTCGAGCGTGCTGGACGGCGACCTCGACGACTTCATGGAGGCGTCGCTGTCGCAGCGCATCGAGGGCGGCGCCGGCGAAGTGGTGGTCGATATCGACTGAAGCTCCTACCACTTAAGCAGCCGGAAACATCACGCTACAGTAACAGGCTCTCACGCTAATTGAGCGGTCGCTTGATGGCTTTGTTTTTTAATCGAATTTTTCAAGACGACTTCCACCTTCGGGTTGGATGTTGCAGGCCTGCCGGGGCCTGGCCCGGAACCACTGCGAGCCGATTCCCGTTATCTGCGATCCCATGTCGGAGTTGATGAAGTCACTCTCGTCAGCCCCGGCAGGCTGGTTCCGGCTGCAGATGTCGGCGCTCGGTTTGCACAGCAATTTCTTGCGCCAACAAAGGAATCAGCCCAGCATCCGAAGGCTGGGGGAAAAAGCATTTATGGCCGGACGCGGCGTATCTGCGACCTGACGAGCCGGCCACTGGGAAGATACGTTCCAAGAACGGGCAAGCGAAACGCTTGATAACTCGGTGATAGGAATTGCGCCCATGCCTGCATTCACAGCCCGATCGGCCTCAGCCGTCCAGACGGCGCGCCGCCTCCTGAATTTAATCATTGCGGTGGTTGCTCTGACGGCCGCCACCATTCTATTTGCAGCGCCCGCTTTGGCGCACGACGCAACGCCGACTGCGGCGAGGCCGCAAGGCTGGAGTTATCCATTCTCCTGTTGTTCTGGTTATGATTGCCGCGCGGTCTCGCAGACGTCGATCAGCGAGCGTCCGGAGGGTTATGTCATCAAGGGGACAGGCGAGGTCGTAGGCTACAGCGATGCACGGATCAAGAATTCGCCCGATGGCGAATATCACTGGTGCTCGGTCGCCGGCGCCAATGACGGAAAGACCATCTGCCTGTTCGTGCCACCGTCGTCGTTTTAATGCATGTCGCCCATAGGCTTGCTCCCAAAAGCTTGCTCCAAGGGGGCCATGGCCTGACCCGAGGGTGCGCAGCGGTTTTGGGATAGCGACATGCCTCAACGAGATTGAAGCGCGCCACGCGTCCGATGCAGGCAAGCGAGTCTGCTGACAGACAGTTGTCAACAGCGCCTCTTTATGTTGCCTTACCGCGCTGGCGGGAAGCAATCGTAAGGGAGGCGTAATGACCATAAAGGCAAGCTGCCACTGCAGGGCGACGACGTTCGAGGTTTCGCAAGCGCCGCTAACCGTGACGCAATGCACATGCTCCTTCTGCTCGAAACGCGGCTCGTTGTGGGCCTATTACATCCCTTCGCAATTCAAGCTCACCAGCCCGCTCAAGAATGTCTCTTTCTATCGATGGGGCTCAAAAACGGTAAAGCATGGTTTCTGCGCCACCTGCGGCTGCGGCACCTTCACCGAAACGCCGGACTGGTCGACCGGCAAGCCGGATTTCGACAATCCGAAAATCAGTGTGAATTCTCGCCTGTTCGACGATTTCGACCTCAATCAGGTCGAGGTCGTCGTCATCGACGGCAAGAATCTCTGGTAGCCGACAGTCTCAGCCAGCCGATTAGAATTGCGCAATAGAGCGGCCGTTGAATTGACCGGGAAAAGCCATAGCCAGCCGCTTTTCCCCTTCCATTTTTCGCCGCATTTCATGTTACAAGCATAAGAGCGACGTGCGTCCGCCTGGACGCACAAAAGTACGCTCTAAGACTTTGAATCTATGCATCGTGCTTTCCGAAAATCGATGATTTTCGGGCCGATGCAACGGAAGGGCTGATGCGGCGCGCCACTGGTGGGACCGCGGACTGGAGAGGGACTACCGAATGAAAAAGACTGTGCTCGTCGCCGTGGCGACGGCTGTGCTCGTGAGCGCCTGCACCACCACCGATCCGTATACCGGAGAGCAGAAAGTGTCCAACACTGCGGCCGGCGCCGGCATCGGCGCGCTGGCGGGTGCGGGGCTCGGCCTTCTTGCCGGTGGCAACGATCGCCGCAATGCGCTGATCGGCGCTGGCGTCGGCGCGCTGGCTGGCGGCGCCATCGGCGCCACGATGGACCAGAACGAGGCCGAATTGCGCCGGCAGCTTCAGGGTTCCGGCGTCAGCGTCACCCGCAGCGGCGACCAGATCATCCTCAACATGCCATCCGACATCACCTTCAACATCGACCAGGACGCGGTCAAGCCCGGCTTCTATCAAGTGCTGAATTCGGTCGCGCTTGTGCTGAACAAGTTCCGGCAGACCACGGTCGACGTGTTCGGCCACACCGACTCGAGCGGTGGCGACGAACACAATTTCGACCTGTCGCAGCGCCGCGCGCTGGCGGTCGCCAACTATCTATCCGGGCAGGGCGTCGATACCCGCCGCTTCGCCGTCACCGGCTTCGGCGAGTCGCGTCCGATCACTTCCAATTCGACGGCCGCCGGCCGCGCCCAGAACCGCCGCGTCGAAATCCAGCTTTCACCGCTCACCTGAGCAAGACACGCAAGAAGACCGCATTGCACATGAAAACGGCCCCGCAAGGGGGGCCGTTTTTACTGGTATTTGAGAATTTCTGCTGTGATTAGCCCTTGGCGACGATGCGCATGAACGCCGGCATGTCGTCTCCGAATCCGACGGTCGCGTCGTTGTCTTCCTGGCGATGGCGGGCCGGGCGATTGCCGTCGCGCTGCGGCCTGGTGTCGCCACGTTCCGGCGCGCGCTGTTCGTTGCGATGGCGATCGGGCGAAGCCTTGCGTTCGGGTGAAGCTTGGCGTTCGGGTGAAGCCTGGCGCTCGGTGTTTTCCGAGCGGATCGCTTCCTTGCGCGCGCGCCGCTCACCGGCATCGGCGACTGCGGTCTCGGCCGCCACTGGCTGTTCCTCGCGCGCCGCATCCGGTGCCGCAGCTTCGCTTTGCTTGGCGTGGCGCTCGCGTGGTCTACGTTCGCCCCTCTCCTTGCCATCGTCCTTGCGGCCGGCGCGGCGCGGGGCACCGCGGCCACGGCGGGGAGCATCGTCCTCTCCGCCCTCGCTGGCGACGACCGTCGACAGATCGCCGTCATGCCACTCGATCTTGTTGCCGATCAGCCGTTCGATCGCATCGATGTATTTGGTGTCGGACTTGGTGGCGATGGTGAAGGATTTGCCCGAGCGGCCGGCGCGGCCGGTGCGGCCGATGCGGTGGACATAGTCCTCGGCATGGATCGGCACGTCGTAATTGAAGACGTGGCTGACATCGGGGATGTCGAGGCCGCGCGCCGCGACGTCCGACGCAACGAGATAGCGCAGTTTGCCATCACGGAAATTGGCCAGCATCTGCATGCGCGCGCGCTGGTCCATGTCGCCATGCAGCGCGCCGGCGTCGAAATCATATTTCAGCAGCGAGCGGAAAAGCTCCGAGACCTCGATCTTGCGGTTGCAGAAGATGATGGCGTTCTTCAGCTCCGCATCCTCGGCCTTTATCAGATTGCGCAGCGTCTCGCGCTTGTCCCAGGGTTTCGAGCCGGATTTCACCAACCGCTGGATGATGTTGGTCGCGGCGGACGCGGCCTTCGAAACCTCGACGCGCACCGGCGCGTGCAGGAATTTCTCGGTGAGCTTGGTGATCTCAGGCGGCATCGTCGCCGAGAAGAACAGCGTCTGCCTGGTGAACGGGATCATCTCGCAGATGCGCTCGATGTCGGGAATGAAGCCCATGTCGAGCATGCGGTCGGCCTCATCGATGACCAGGATCTCGACGCCGTTGAGCAGAAGCTTTCCGCGCTCGCGATGATCGAGCAGGCGGCCTGGCGTCGCGATCAGCACGTCGGCGCCGCGCTCCAGCTTCTTGTCCTGCTCGTCGAAGGATACGCCGCCGATCAGCAGCGCGATGTTGAGCTTGTGGTTCTTGCCGTATCTGATGAAGTTCTCTTCGACCTGCGCGGCAAGCTCGCGCGTTGGCTCGAGGATCAGCGTGCGTGGCATGCGGGCGCGTGCCCGGCCTTTTTCGAGGCGGGTCAGCATCGGCAGCACGAACGAGGCCGTCTTGCCGGTGCCGGTCTGGGCGATGCCCAAAATATCCTTACCGAGCAAAGCGTGCGGAATGGCGCCGGCCTGGATCGGTGTCGGTTCGGTGTAACCGGCGTCGGTGACTGCGGAAAGGACCTTCGGCGACAGGCCGAGGTCTGCGAAGGTCAACACTGCTTGAGCGATCTGGGTGTTCGAGGACAAGTTTGGCTGTCTTTGGCTGGTTCGGGGGCGCAACGCAAGCGGTCGCGGCAAGCGCCGCGCGCCTGCAAGATTGGTATTGCAGGTAGGCGCAAGCCCACGATTTGTCAACACAAACAGGCGGGGGACGGCACGATTGTGAAGTCGTAAGCTTAATCGCGATGCTTAATCGAGCTGCTGTCGCTGCGCAGGCTCAATAGCGGAACTGTTCGGCGAGAATGCGCTCGTTCCACGAGTGGCTCGGATCGAACAGCAGCGTCGCCGTTACCGCTGGCGATTCTTGCACCGTAACCGAGGTTACGGCCTTCACCTCGGTGTGGTCGGCGGCGGCGTTCACCGGCCGCTTTTCCGGCTCCAGAATGTCGAAACGAACGGTCGCCTTGTTGGAGAGCAGCGCGCCGCGCCAGCGGCGCGGGCGGAACGGACTGACCGGGGTCAGCGCCAGCAGCGGCGCGTCGAGCGGCAGGATCGGTCCGTGCGCGGAGAGGTTGTAGGCGGTCGAGCCGGCCGGCGTCGCGACCATCACACCGTCGCAGTTCAATTCCTCCAGCCGCACTTGCCCGTCCACGGTGATGCGGATCTTGGCCGTCTGGTAGGACTGGCGCCACAGCGCAACCTCGTTGATTGCCAACGCCGAGATCGTTTCGCCCTCTGCCGTCACCGCCTGCATCTCCAGCGGACGAATCGTTTCGGCAACGGCCGCCGCGATGCGCCCGGTCAAACCGCTGGCGCGATATTCGTTCATCAGGAAGCCGATTGTGCCACGGTTCATGCCGTAGACCTTTTTTCCCGTGCTCATCGTGTCGCGCAAGGTCTGCAACAGGAAGCCGTCGCCGCCCAGCGCCACGACGATCTCTGCATCCTCGATGGACGCCTGGCCATAGCGCGCCGACAGGCTCTCCAGCGCCGCCTTGGCGTCGGCGGTGTCGGACGAGACGAAGGCGAAGCGGCTGGCGGCTTTGTTCATGGCTCCCAATGGCGATGTTGATGGCGACCGGTTGGTGGCGACCGGTGGCTAGGGCCGCGCCAGCGCCGGGTTAGCATGGGCGGGTAGATCTGCAAAGCGCGACATGTGGCGCCCCCAGTGGCGCCCTCGATACAGCGCCGGCAAGAGCCGCAGGTCTGGTGCTCGCGCATCGTGTCGAGTGACAAGCGAATGTGATGGTTAAGACGAGAATTAAGCTCTCGTAAAGCCGGATCGACCATGCTAGCCGGCAGTGGATGGGCGGCGTGGGGGCCAGCTAGTCGGACCGATCTATTGCCGGTAACACGCCTGATTTTCATCGTCTTTATGCTGGGAAGTTTTGCGCTTGCCTTTGCCCAACTGGTGCGCCAGTCGGAAGAGACGAGTTTGAGACCCCAACCGACGGCTTCACGCTGCGGCGATGCCGCCGGCACGCCGTGCCCGCAACGGGCGTTGTGAATTCGCCAGGCACTTTCCGCGATATCAGACGCGAAGCGCTTTAGCGCGCCTGCAGCAGATGGCAGCCGGCCTGCCGCTTTTGTGCGAGATACTCGTCGATAAGCTGGCGGTAGCGCACTTTGCCGAAGCTCGGGAAGTGCCCGCCATGCGCGACCGCAACATCGAGTTCGCGCATCCGCAGCAGCGTCTCGACATAGTCGTCGACAGCGGAATGATAGACATCGTCGATCAGCGGCCCGTCATAGACGATGTCGCCGGAAAGCAGGATGCCGGACTTTCTCTCGTAGAGCGCGATGCCGCCGGGTGAATGACCCGGCGTGTGGATCACCTCGAAGGCCCGGTCGCCGAGATCGACGAAATCGCCTTGTCCAAGCAAACGCTCGGCCGGCGCCGGCTGGATCCGGTAGCGCGTGGCATCCCAGCCCTGCGGCATGCCGTCGAACATTGCGTCGGTCGCGTAGCGGTCGGCGACCGTCCATTCATTGCGCGGATCGGCGAGGATTTCTGCTTCGGCCGCATGCACGCAGCGGTCCGGGAATTCGTGATGGCAGCCGATATGGTCGAAATGCGTGTGGCTGGCCACGCAAACGAGTTTTCGCTCCGTCACCAGCGGGACGTGGCGCCGCAGGCTGAAATGGCCGAGGCCGGTGTCGAACAGAAGATCGCGATCGCGGCCGCGCACATGCCAGATGTTGCAGCGGAAGAACGGCTTGATCCATGGCTCGTGGATCAGCGTCACGCCATCGCCCATACGGATGGCTTCGTACCAGTTCGGAGCGTCGATGACCGGAAGCATGGCCATGGCCTCAACTCGCCAAAAGGATGATGTCGCCAGCGTCGCACGAAACCGCAACGATGTCGCCCGGCTGGACGGCCGCAGCAGCGGGAACCCTGGCGATGAAGTGCAGCGCCGGGTCTTTCTCGGAGACAGCAAGCACGCGCTTGAAGCTGCCTTGAAACACAACGTCGGTCACCTTGGCCGTGCCGAACCCTACAGCGCCGCCGGCCGCGCCGAGGACAAGATGCTCCGGACGGACGGCGAGTGCGACAGTCGTCCCGGCCGGCAATGTGCCGGTCAGCAAAAGCGATCCGACCTGCGTAGCAACAGTGATTGTTCCGTCCTTCGCCGCCGTCACCGCTCCTGAAATCAGCGTGCTCTCACCCATGAAGGTTGCGGAAAAGCGCGTTGCCGGCCGCGCATAGACGCGCTCCGGCGGACCTTCGTCCTCGATGCGCCCGTCATTCATCACCACGCAATGGTCGGCCAGTGCCATCGCCTCTTCCTGGTCGTGGGTGACATGGATGAAGGCGGTGCCGACCCGCTTCTGGATCGCTTTCAACTCGTCCTGCATCTGCCGGCGCAATTTGAGGTCGAGCGCGCCGAGAGGTTCGTCGAGCAGCAGCACGGCCGGCTCGACGACAAGGGCGCGGGCCAGCGCGACGCGCTGCCGCTGGCCGCCGGAAAGCTGGTGCGGCTTCTTGTCGAAGGCGGTGGCCAGCCCGACCAGCGCCAGCGCCTCGCGCGCCCGCGCGGTCCGTGTCGCGGCATCGACGCCTTGCATGCGCAGGCCGAAGCCGACATTGCTGCCGACGCTCATATGCGGAAACAGCGCATAGTCCTGAAACACCGTCGTCGTCGGCCGCTTCGCCGGCGGCACGGCGGTGCAGTCCTCGCCGCGGATCAGCACCTTGCCTTGGCTCGGCGTGACGAAGCCGCCGAGAATGGACAAAAGCGTCGTCTTGCCTGAGCCCGACGGGCCGAGCAGGATGGTGTAGCTGCCCGGCTCGATCGTCAGCGAGACATTCTTCAGCACGGTATGCTGGCCGAAGCGGTGCGAGACAGAGCTTATATCGACCAGTGGCGCGGTCATGCCGGCTTCCTCCGCAACAGCATCAGTTCAAAAAACACCACCAGCACGATGGAGACGGCGAAGACCAGCGAGCCGACGGCGTTGGTCTTGGGATTGAGACCTGAGCGCAGCAGGTTCCAGATCTCGACCGGCAGCGTCGTGTCGAAGCGCGTCAGGAGGAACGAGATCACGAACTCGTCCCAGGAGAAGGTCATCGACAGGAAGAAACCGGCGAAGATCGCCGGCGCCATGACAGGCACGGTGATCAGCAGCAGCACCTTCCATTCGGGCGCACCGAGGTCGCGCGCGGCACGCTCGATATTGATCTGGTGGTCGCCCATCTGGCTGTAGATGATGGCAAAGCACAGCGGCAGGTTGATAACGACATGGCCGATGCCGGCGGCAAGCAGCGATTTTGGCACGCCGGCCCAGTTGAACAGCACCAGCAATCCCATGCCGATGATGAGATAGCTCACGGTCAGCGGCAGCGTGATCAGCCCGCGCAGCAGGGCCGAGCCCGGCAGCGCGAAACGCGCAAAACCCCAGGCAGAGAGGAATCCGAGCGTGACGGCGGCAGCCGAGGAGAGGGCCGCGACTAGAAGCGAATTGACCAGCGCCGAGGTCAGCCGCGTGTCGGCGAGCACGGCGTCGTACCAGCGCAGCGACGGCCCGGTGAAGGGCGGGATCGGAAACGACGTCGCCTGCAGCGAAAACAGCACCAGCACGACCACCGGCAGGAAGATGAAGCCATAGATGGCGACGGCGTAGAGCCAGGAGACGATGCGGACAAGGGCGCGCACGGTCAGGCCCGCTCGATCTTGAGCCAGCGGGCGCAGGCGAGATAGGCAATGGTGACAACCGCCATCAGGATGATCGACAGCGCCGAGGCGAGCGGAAAATCGCCGCGCCGGCCGATCTGCATCATCACCAGCTGCGGCATCAAAAGCTCGTTGTTGCCGCCGAGGATCTGCGGCGTGATGTAGTCGCCGATGCACAGCACGAAGGTGAGGAAGGCGCCGACCATGATGCCGGGCAAAGTCAGCGGCAGGACGACATGCAGGAACGTGCGCACCGGCCCGGCGCCGAGATCGGCGGCTGCCTTGCGGTAGCTCGGGCTGAGCTGCTTCAGATTGGCGAAGATCGTCAGCGTCAAAAGCATGACGAAGAAATGCACGAAGCCGGTGACCGTGGCCAGCCGTGTGTTGGCGAGCTGCAGCGGCTCGCTGAACAGGCCGGAGCCGGTCAGCGCGCGGTTGATCACGCCGTTCTGCGCCAGCACCAGCAGCCAGGAATAGGAGCGCACGACATAGGAAGTCCAGAACGGCAGCACCGCCAGCATCAGCGCCAGCCGCTGCCAGCGTTCCGGCACCTGTTCGGCCAGGATCCAGGCGAAGGGGTAGGCGAGCAGCACCGAAATCACTGTGACGATCGCTGTAACCTGCAGCGAATTCACCAACGCCTGCCAATAGGCCGGATTGGTGAAGAACTGGCTGTAGTTGGCGCGCGTAAAGCCGCCACCGTCATGCGCCGTCAGGCTGGAAAATCCCATCGCGACGAACGGCAGCACGAAGAACAGCAGCGTCCAGCCGAGCGCCGGCGTGACCAACGCCCAGGGCAGGGCACGCCCGCTGTTCGTGGCGGAGTTCACGACCGGCGACCGGTCACTGCGCCTGCAGCATTTCGGTCCAGACGTCCTGCATCTTCTTGTCGAGATCGGCGTCCGGCGCCGGGTAGGGCTGGGCACGGGCGAGGAAATCCGGCTGCTCGTCGAAGCGCAGGATCTTCTTCTGCTCATCGGTCAGAGCCGCCTTGGTATTCGCCGGCATGCCCCAATAGCAGGCAGAGGTGGCAAGCCGCGCCTGGCCTTCAGGGCTCATAATGTACTGGATGAATTTTAGCGCCGTGTCCTTGTTTTTGGAATCCTTGAACATAGCCAGCGACTGCGACCACAGCACAGCACCTTCTCTGGGGATCGAGAAATCGAGGGCAGGGTTCTCCTTGGCCAGCCCGGCCGTCACCCATTCGCCGCCGCCGACCAGAATGTCGACCTCGCCGGTCGCCAGCGCGGTCTGGCTGGCGGTCACTTCGCCGACCAGCTTGGCATTGGCCTTCATCTTGAGCAACTCTTGCTTGATGTCCGGAAGGTCGGCTTCGGTCAGCTCAGTGGTCTTCTTGCCGATCGCCAGCGCTGCCATGCCGATGACCGGCAGGTAATAGTCGTAGATGGCGATCTTGCCCTTGTATTTGTCGCCGGTCAGCGCGGCCAGCGACTGCATGTCGGCCGGATCGACCTTGGTCTTGTTGTAGCCGATGGTGTTGTAGCCGAATTTTTCGGTGATGCCGTAGCGCTTGCCGTCGACCACGGTGGAGCTGTCCATCTTCACCTGGGGAAAGAGGTCGGCCAGCGGCAGCTTGTCCTCCGGCAGCGGCTCGAACAGGCCTTTTTCGACGCCGCGCGGTATGTCGATGCTGTCGATCACCATGACGTCCCAGTCGCCGGGCTGCGACTGCTCGACAATGGCCATGCCGGCGCCGGTGCCTTCGAATTCCTTGACATTGACCTTGACGCCATTGGCCTCTTCGAAGGGCTGCAGCAGCGCCGGGTCGGCGTGATCGCACCAGATCAGAGCGTTGAGATCAGCAGCCTGAGCGAGGCTGCCCGTCGCCAGCAGCAGCGCTGTCGCAGCACACGCGGCGTGGAGGTGGCTCTTCAGAACGGAAATCGGCTTCCTGGTCGTTGGATGCGGGGCGTTTGGATTGATGGTCATCGAGTGTTCTCCCTTGCCTTTCTGGCTTCTGCCAAAAAATTGAACCAATTCTAAAATTGAGTCAATTCTGTTTTTATGGCAGATAGCCGTCATGAGCGGATTGCGGGCAAGGCAAAAGGCGGATCGGCATCGCCGCATCATCGAGGCGGCGGCGGCGCTTTTTCGCGACACCGGCTATGAAGGCGCCAAGATCGAGACGATAGCGGCGCAGGCGGAAGTCTCGGTCGGTACGATCTACAATTATTACCAGAACAAGGGCGACATCCTCGGCGCCATCGTCTCGATGGAGGTCCATGAGGTGCTCAATGCCGGGCAGGGCGTCGTCGCCAACCCGCCGGCCAATGTCGGCGATGCGCTCGACACGCTGCTCGGCATCTATATCGAGCATTCGCTGCATTATCTCAGCAAGGGGATGTGGCGGCAGGCGATGGCGATCTCGACGCAACTGCCCGACAGCCCGTTCGGCCAGGCTTACACAGCGCTCGACCGGGCGCTGACGGAGCAGATCCGCGCGCTGATCGCCCGGCTGCAGGCGATCGGCCTGGTCCGCCGGGATATCGACGGGCAGGCGCTCGGCGAACTGGTGTTCAACAACATGAACATGATGTTCATCGAGTTCGTGAAGCGCGACGAGGCGAGGATTGCCGAACTGCGCGCCGCGATACGAAGGCAGAACCGGATTCTGGTGGCGGCGATCGCGGTGTGAGGGCTCCCGATGGGATTTCTGGTGGCCCGGACGCCGCTAAGCCGCAATCGCGCAGGTTCAATTCCGCTGGTGGCGCGTGGAGCACTTCCGCTGTCGACCACATCGGCGGTGTTCTACCGAGCATGCCTGGGTGGCCGCGCACGTGGAAACGGCACGACGGTCAAGGGCGCCTTACGGAATTCCGCGATGGCTATTTCTTCAATCAGCGAGTCCAATGCCTCGCTGACGCGTTGGCTCGTTTCGTCCATGCCGCAGAGCCGGTTTTGGGCACACTCCAAGAGCTCGCGCGCTGCAGCGAAGTCGCTTCGCATGACACCACCCGTTGTTTAGCCCACCGCCCGGACATTGTCAGCGCGCTAAATTGAGCGATTGCTAATATACACATGGGCATTTTAATCGAATGGCATTAAATGGCCGGGAGCGGGAGATGCCGGTCCGCATCCCTGTTGCATCCATTGGTTCTGATGCGCCGGACCGGAGGCGGGGGCGCTTTGCTTTGCGAACGCGGGGATTACTGCTGATACGATCTTGGACGGCTTAGAAATTCTCTGGCGGCAGCAATCTGGCGTCGATGCTCGCGAAGGAAGGCCAGGTTGAAACAGATCGAAAAGGCCACTCCCGCAAGGGCTATCGTTGCTTGCGAGGTCGGATCGGGATCGGGAATCATCAGGAAGCGGAAACCGAACGCGAACGCGAGGGCAGCAAGACCACCATACATGCCACCAATTAAGGGGGCGATCGTGCGTTTCTGCTCCAACGGCGACTCCTCTGGTTTCCACTACGGAATACCTGTGGTTTCCACTACGGAATACCTTTGGTTCCACAAGGGGAATATCTGTGGTCCGCTAGCGAATATATGCATTGAAGCTGACGGGCTATGGCCCCGGCCTGTGGAAATCGGGGATGAGCACCGATCCCGGCAGGTTATCACAAGAAGCTGTATGCTGGTGCCCCGGACGGAATTCCTGATTGCCAGTAGCACGCGTCGATCGCCTCGTTTGCAGTCCGCTCAGGTGCTTTTGAGCGTTCCGTTCATTCCGTTCAAATCCGCCCTTGCTGACGCCGGACTGATCGGTCAGATAGACGATCCGAAGCACTTCTTACGGTGTCCTGGTGAGTGCGATCGCATCCGGGGTCGATGGAGCGATATTGGCCTTGTCCTCCAATCGGATGCCTTGGTCCTTGTCTTCCGGATCCATCAATCTTGTCACGGGCGTCGGAAACCGCATTGGCCGCGTTCCAGGCATCCTCGCCCATTCGGTAAAGCGACGATCGTGCCATCCCCATGTGGTAAGCCTCGACTGCCAGAATGCCCGCGGCGGCCGCCAGGCGCACTGATCCGCGTTGGCCGGCCGCCCTTCCGAAGGCGTCTGGGTTCAATAGCGATAGATGTAACGCGGCCTCCTGAAGCCGCGCTTGCACTTCACCTCTTCCTTGTATTCATCGCCTTCCCACTTGCGCTCAATCTTGCAATTGCCGCGCCGGAATTCTTTTTTGTTGCTGTAGCGTTCGCGCTTCCGCTCATAATCATCTTCGTCTTGGTAGCGGCCCTGCCATTTGCCATGACCGCTCTCGTCCTTCCACGGATCGGCAGCGGCCACGCTGATGCATCCGGCCATTGCAATGCCGGCCACGAGGGTAACGAGCATCTTCATAAGCGATCCTTCTTTGCAGGTCCCGCAACTGATTGAAACTCCGTCGAACGGCTTTCCGTTGCGTGGGCCGCTTTGCGGAGTGTGGACGGCCCTCAACGTTTTCATCAAGCCCGGAAGCGCATCCCGCCGGGCCCGATATCCGATGTCACAATCAGCCGCCGTTAGCAGGTGCTGCCGGAGCGGGTGCTGCCGGAGCAGGTGCGGCCGGTTCTGCCGGAGCGGGCGCGGCTGGGGCAGGTGCGCTCGGCTCAGCCGGAGCGGACGCAGCTGGCGCTTCGACGTTGGGCGCTTCGACCGTAGGCGCTTCAACCTTTACGTCGACGTCCTTTCCAGTGCCCCCGCCGTTGATGTTGATAACGCCGGTGAACAACAGTAGGATCACGATTGCGATAATTGCGAGAACGACGGCGACAGCGGTGCCGGCGCCATTTCCGCCTGAGTTAACAACGGTGGGACCGTCAGCCATGACTATCTCCTATTCTGAATTATCACTGGTCGGCAACGGGACCGGCGGGCACTTAGTTCCGGCGCCGGGCTATGGTCCATGACGCAGTAAGACTGAAGTCTGTGCGTTAAAGACAGAGGGCTGAGGCTGGCAACCAAGATCTTGGCAAAGGATTGGTATTTGGCCGCCGAGCAAAGTCCCTTCATCGGCGGTTCGGGCTGCCCGCTGTATACTCGTCGGCGGGCACCCGATGTGGCACCCTAACGGCGGAAAGAACTGTGACCATTATCCAGAGCAAACAGAATGTCGATGCGGTCGCAAGCCGACCCGCCAATGACAATCAAGCTCCTGACCCAACAGATTGGTCGGTGGTTGATCTTGTTTCGTCGAGCGACGACGACGTCGTTGCAATCGTCAGGCGAACAGAGCGCCTGGCCCTGGCCGTGATCATAGTAATGGCGATCTTCCTGATCTTTGCACCGGTATTCTTCATTGCCCTGATGTATGGGATCTAGAGGTCCCGATTATCCCTCGTCCCACAAACCCTGCAACGATGCGTGGCGAAGGTCTTCCTCGCCCCTTAGATGCTTTACGCGGGCTTTGATGCCCGGCTTGACCCACTGCGTTGCTGGCAGCTTTGGCATGTCCTTGGGCGGTGGCCCGGCGCGTTCCTGGACACGCTTCCACAGCCGCTCCCGCATCTCGCGATTGACGCTGACGAAGGCACTGCCGACATATTTGCGGCTCGCCGGCTCGGCCATCAGAGCGAAGGCTGGCTTGCCCCGCTCGCGTTCAACTCCGAGAAGTTCAAACTCGCTTTCGGTGAGGGATTTTGTTTTCAGCCAATTGGTAGTCGGCCCGCTGCGGTATTTGCTGTCTCGACGCTTCGATACCATCCGTTCCAGGCCGGCCGCGTCGATCAGATGATAGATCGCATTAGCCTCGCCTGGCATTGTCTCGCTGAACTGGATGCGGCTGTCGGACCCTATAAGGCCGGCCAGGATTTCCCGCCGATCCTCAAGCGCCATGTCGCGCAAGTCGTGGCCATTGAGATGCAGCAGATCGAACGCGACGAAATAGAGGTCGTGCTGGCGCCTGGTGATTGCCTTGCGCAGCGCGGCAAAATCCGAAAGGCCAGCGTCATTCAAGACGACGACTTCGCCATCGATGATGGCATTCTCGACGTCCAGCGTATTGGCCGCCGCCGCGAGATCGCGGTACTTCGATGTCCAGTCTAGTCCGCGGCGAGTGAAGATCCGCACACCGTCGGCGTAGATGATGATCTGGGAGCGGTAGCCGTCGAATTTGGCTTCATGCATCCAGTCATCGCCTTGGGGCGGCTTGGCTACCAAGGTCGGCATCATCGGAGGAATGAACTCAAGCCGGCCGCCGGCACTCACTCGTTTAGCCACCAAATTGACTCTAGGCTCATCCGATTTGACAGCCAGGGGAACGGAACGTGACCATTTTACTAAATTAGCAATGATGCATGAGAGGCTTATGTTAGAACTAGCCGGCGTACCGCCCCAAACCCCCGCCGGTTAGGCCCGGCGGTCGGTTGCCTACTCCGCAGCGGCTGTCGGGCCGACCATCTCAGCGAGGAAGCATGCAAGCCCAAGATAGCATCCGCAACGCCTGGGCCGCCCTCAAACTGGTTCGCATGGCGATCGAACAGACCTGCCCCGCTGGCGTGTTGCCGAGCGAAGAAGCTGTCTTGCTGCTCTATGGTCCCGAGCCGGTCTATGAGGGCGAAGCGCTGGCCAAAGCCATCATTGAGACCGTCGGAAGGCTGAGCCGCTGAACGTCAGACGGCTCGCCCATGCCCGGGCACCTCGCGACTAGCGTTTCCGAACCAGAAAGCGGGCTTCTCGCATAAGCGACGCCCAATTGTAGCCTAGGTGAGCGAGTTGACCGACCACGAGGATGTCGCTTCAGACGCGCTGGACTGGATTGTGCGTCTCCAATCAGGATACCCTGCGCTACCCACGCGAAGCAGCAGTGAGCCCGTGACCGAACGTCAGAATGACTTAGGCGGCACGTAGAGGCAGATCGTAATGTCAGGGTTGCGAGATGGGAATTCACGATGCCGGCCTGCCGTTACTTTTTGGGCATGGCACCAATGAAAACGCATGTCGTGCGACTGACGCACCCTGCCGTCCGCGTAACGCAGCAATTCGCCTGACGGCACCTTGAAGCCCTTGCTTGTTTCGCGAACGGCACCGTCTGCCATCGGCTCGCAATGCTCGTCATGGCAGCACTGTTTTTCGTACCAGTCATCATGTGCCGATGCCAAAGGAGTTCCGAAAGCGCAGGCTGCGGCGATGCTAGCGCCCAACCCGAATGCGCAGCCGCGCCCCCTAAATGGCCAGATCATGAATTACATTAGGCTTATCTGATATGACGGCGCAAGCGCTGCGGGAGCGGGCGCTTCGGCTTGGGTCTTGGGCGAAGGAAACTAATTCGGCTCACTCTCGCGTCATCGTGCATTAGCACGCGCTTGTATTTCGCCCGAAGCAGGATCATCATGCAAGCTGTCAGGTGGGTTTGAAGGGGTAGAGCGTTATGGAATTCGCAAGTTGTTATGTGCAGGACGGGACTGTTCTCGCGTCCTCGATCTTCCTTACCGTCACGGCTGCCTTCATGGTTTTGGCCGCATTCGCCGCTAGACGGTTGATTGCAATGTCAGGCTCGAGTTCTGTCGAACAGCTTCAGACCGCGTAAGCCACGCCGCAAAGCTGGACTCTCCTCCGCAATGGACGCATTCTCTCTTCGGGAGAGAGGGCGTGGGCAAAGACCACCGTTATCAAGGCGCCAATCAGGCTGACCGCTGGCGAAAGCGCGCCGGTAGAAGAATGCCGTCACGGCGGATGCCGCGACCGCTCTCGGGGCTAATCGTTCTAGGCGTTGGTGCGCTTGCAAGACCTGGAGGGCTTGCCGGAAGCGGACAGGGGAGCGGTGGAGCAGATACGGATAAGCTACCTGCGGGAAGCGCTGAGGCTCCGTCATGGCGCGACCCTTCTCTGGCGGGCGGCTGCAAATGGGCGTCCAGCGACGATCTAAGTGTATATTGAAGTGTGTAAAGCGCCAATCTGGAAATCCCTAACCGATTGATTTTATGTCGATTTTCCAGATTAACTGGTGCCCCCGGACGGAATCGAACCGCCGACCTTCGGTTTACAAAACCGCTGCTCTACCAGCTGAGCTACAAGGGCACGGCGCTCCGGTTAGCATATTTGGTGCGCCAGTAAAGACAAAACTCCGTTTTGAGCGCGCCGGAGGAGCCGGCGCAGGCATCCTGAAAACGGCCAATTGGCTTCCTATATCGTTCGAAGGTGCAATCGCATGGGCGAAGGTATCGCATGATCAGACTTGTCGTCATTGCCCTGATCGTCGTCGTGGCCTGGTTTCTCCTGGTGAAGCTCATCAAGGTTTTGAAGAGCGCCAACGTCAACTGGACCGGCATCACCACCATCATCGGCTTCATCGCGCTCGCCTTCTGGCTGCGCCATATTACCGGCATGGGCTGAGGCCTCCCGCCGGCGGACTGCCGACCGGTGCTCCTCGCCGGCCGTAATTGCGCGCCTGACGGCAAAACCCTGTTCAGACCGCAGCTTTGCACTTTCGAAAAATTCAAAAAACCATCGAACCTTTTTCCCTGCCGCAACGACTGATGGTCAAGAGGCGGATGGATCGGCTCTCACAACGCAGCAGGGAGATCGTCATGTTCAAGCGCACCATCGTTTCCGGCCTCATCGCCACCACTGTCGCCGCCGCCATGCTGGCCGGCTCCGTTCAGCCTTCGGCCGCCCATCACAAGCACCATCACAACAAGCATCTTGGCATCGGCATCGCCGCCGGCGTCGGCGGCTTCCTGCTCGGCAGCGCGCTGGCCCAGCCGCGCACCGTCTACATCGATGAGAACGGCGGCTCATGGCACGTCCGGCGCTGCCTCAACCGCTATCAGAGCTACGATCCGTACTCCGATACCTATGTCGGCTACGACGGCTATCGCCACTATTGCCGGCTTTGAGGGGAGGTGAACCGTTTCAGGCAAGGGAAAAAGGGGCACCCACTGCCCCTTTTCAGCTGTCTGGTTTGCAAAATTGAACCCGGCACCGCAACCGGTTCCAGCGAGGGATGTACAGGGATTTTTCGACAGCTTAGTCTGGCGTGAAGGCACCAGAGGGAGAGGGACGCTTGGACGAGCACGAACCCAAGGAAGAGCAGATTGAGACGGATTTCCGCAACGGCAGATCACCACCGTCGGCATTCTACTGGCTTTCTCGCTGGGCTTCATCACGCATTGGGCCGCCAACCCGCTCCCTTGGGAAATCTATCACCTCGCAGCCGTCGTGCCGATTTTGATAGGCATTGCCTTGCAGATACGAGCGCTGCGGTTGCTGCTCGACACAACGTCTCTACAGCGACGCGTCTATGAACGCGCCACCCGCATCTTCATCGCCGGCCTCATCTTCACCGCCTGCGGAGTTGGGCTGGCGATGCTGCTTGATTTCTACGACCTATCGACCAAGAGCGCGGTGCCCGGGGCCTAGCTCATCCTGACAGATGTCGCACCATTCGGCGCCGGTCAGCGCTGCCATGCGCTCGACGCCTATTTTCACCGCTGCATTGGTTGCGCCGGCCGCTGGCACGACCTGATCGTAGGCGCGCAGCGATACGTCGCAATAGACCGGCAACGGCGAGGCGAGGCCGAAGGGGCAGACGCCGCCAATCGGATGGCCAGTGATTTCGGCCACCTGCTCGGCATCGAGCATGCGCGGCTTGCCGCCGAATGCATCGCGCGATTTGCGATTGTCGATGCGCGCGTCGCCGCGGGCGACGACCAGCATGACCCGGTCACCGACGCGCAGGCAGATGGTCTTGGCGATCTGCCCCGGCTCGACGCCGTGCGCCTCGGCCGCGAGCGCGACGGTCGCCGAGCTTGTCGGCGTTTCGATCACCTCGATGTCGGGGGCATATTCGGCGAAGAAGGCTTTGACGGATTGGAGGCTCATGCGTCTTTCGGGCGTCGGCTGGCGGAAGGTGGACGCAAACTTGGCCGTAGCCGGGCGGCTGTCAAGGTGAGCGCGCAGCGCCAATCTCGAAGAGTGAACCCGGTTCGGCGGCGCGGCTTGGTGAAGAAGGGGGCGGCAGACCACCAATCATCCTGGTTATTTCCGTTGCGGCTTCGCGCACCAGGGGGCCGATCTCGGCCAGCCGCTCCGGCGTCACCCGCACTGTCGGTCCCGAAACCGACACGCCGCCAATCGGCTCGCCGAACTCGTTGAAGATGGCCGCGGCAACGCAGCGCATGCCGGGGTGCCGTTCCTCGTCGTCGACTGACCAGCCGCGCAGCTTGATCGTCACCAGATCACGGGCCACCGCCGAGACGTCGGACAGCGTCTTTTCGGTGAAGCGCTCCAGCCCGGTCCGGCGCAGGACGGCGCCGACGCGCTGCGGCTCGAGATGCGCCAGCACCGCCTTGCCGATGCCCGATGCATGGAAGGAGCTGCGCGTGCCCGGCCGGAAGAAGGCGCGGATCGCCTGATGCGTCTCGACCTGGCTGACGAAGACGACGCAATCGTCCTCGGCGACGCCGAGATTGGCGGTCTCGCCGGTCTTCTCCATCAATTCCTGCATGACGATGCGGGCGCGGTCGACCAGCTTGCGGCGGCGCAGGAACGCCGCGCCCATGCGATAGGTCTCGACGCCGATCGACCACAGCTGGTCGGTGCTGTCGAACTCGACCACGCCGTGGTTTTCCAGCGTCGTCAGCATGCGGTAGGCGGTGGAGGCGGGGAGGCCGCTCTGCGCGGCGATCTCGCTCAGCGACAGACCGCTGCCGTCGGCGACGATGGCGAGGATGCGCAGCGCCCGGTCGAGCGACTGCACCGAAGCGGCGTCGGACGGACCGTGGAAGGCACGCGGCCGCCCGCGCTGGCGTTTTTCGGTGGTTTCCATGGCGGCATTCTTGCCGATTTCGCCAAACGGGCAATGAAAAAGTTTTTCACTAATTTGCCAAGGCAGTTTTATGGAAAACGGAAAACACAATGAAATCAGAATGTAGTTGCCGGTTCTTCGAAATGAAAAAATATTTTGAAAAAATTGAAAAATAGCCGGCGCGCTGCCATTCTCGGCCCTCAACAATTCCGTGGAGGCTAACATGGCCAGGATGCGCGCAGTCGACGCAGCGGTTCTCGTTCTCGAAAAGGAAGGCATTTCCTGCGCGTTTGGCGTGCCGGGTGCGGCGATCAACCCGTTTTATTCGGCGCTGAAGGCGAGGCGCACCATCCGCCACATTCTCGCACGCCATGTCGAGGCGGCCTCGCACATGGCCGAAGGCTATACCCGCGCCAAGTCAGACAATATCGGCCTGTGCGTCGGCACTTCCGGCCCGGCCGGCACCGACATGATCACCGGCCTCTATTCCGCCGCGGCCGATTCCATCCCGATCCTCTGCATCACCGGCCAGGCGCCACGGGCGCGTCTCAGCAAGGAGGATTTCCAGGCCGTCGACATCGCCGCCATCGCCGCGCCGGTCGCCAAATGGGCGGTCACCGTGATGGAACCCTATCTCGTGCCGATGGCACTGCAGAAGGCGTTCCACCTGATGCGCTCGTCGCGGCCGGGGCCGGTTCTCATCGATCTGCCGGTCGACGTGCAGCTGGCCGAGATCGAGTTCGACATCGATGCCTATGAGCCGCTGGTGCCGTTCAAGCCGGCAATGTCGCGCGGCCAGGCGGAGAAAGCGCTGAAAATGCTCAACGCGGCGGAAAAGCCTGTCATCGTTGCGGGCGGCGGCATCATCAATGCGGATGCCTCGGATCTGCTGATCGAGTTCGCCGAAGTCACCGGCGTGCCCGTGATCCCGACGCTGATGGGCTGGGGCGCGATCCCCGACGACCACCGGCTGATGGCCGGCATGTGCGGGCTGCAGACATCGCATCGCTACGGCAACGCAACCATGCTCGAGGCCGACTTCGTCTTCGGCATCGGCAACCGCTGGGCCAACCGCCACACCGGCTCCGTCGATGTCTACACCAGGGGAAAAAAATTCATCCATGTTGACATCGAGCCTACTCAAATAGGCCGCGTCTTCGCGCCGGATCTCGGTGTTGTCTCGGATGCCGGTGCGGCGCTGAAAATGCTGCTCGACGTCGCCACCGAGTGGAAAACGCTGGGAAACTGCGCGACTGGTCGGGTTGGACCAGAGAATGCCAGGGCCGCAAGAAGACGATGAAGCGCAAGACGCATTTCGACCAGGTGCCGCTGAAGCCGCAGCGCGTCTATGAGGAGATGAACAAGGCATTCGGCCGCGACACCACCTATGTCACCACGATCGGGCTTTCACAGATCGCCGGCGCGCAATTCCTGCATGTCTACAAGCCGCGCAACTGGATCAATTGCGGCCAGGCCGGCCCGCTCGGCTGGACGCTGCCGGCAGCACTTGGCGTTCGCGCCGCCGACCCGCAGCGCAACATCGTGGCGCTGTCCGGCGACTATGATTTCCAGTTCATGATCGAGGAGCTGGCGGCCGGCGCGCAGCACAGATTGCCCTATATCCATGTCGTCGTGAACAATGCCTATCTCGGCCTGATCCGCCAGGCGCAGCGCGGCTTTTCGATGGATTTCGAGGTCAGCCTCGCCTTCGAGAACGTCAACCGGAAAGACGATCCCGAGGCTGGCTATGGCGTCGACCATGTCGCTGTCGCCGAGGCGATGGGCTGCAAGGCGCTCCGGGTGCGCAGGCCGGAGGAATTCGCCGGCGCCTTCAGGCAGGCGCAGCGCCTGATGAAGGAGCACCAGGTTCCCGTCGTGCTGGAATTCATTCTCGAGCGCGTCACCAACATTTCGATGGGCACCGAGATCGACAAGATCACCGAATTCGAGGAGCTTGCCGAGAGCCATGAAGACGCGCCGACGGCGATCGTGATGCTCGATTAGATCATAAGGACCTGCTGCCATGCCGCGGTTTTCGGCCAACCTTTCGATGCTCTTTGGCGAGCATGAATTCCTCGACCGCTTCGAGGCCGCCGCCCGCGCCGGCTTTAGGGGTGTCGAATATATCGGCCCTTATGATCATGCGCCGGAGGCGGTTGCGGCGAGGTTGAAGAAGAGCAGCCTGACCCAGGTTCTATTCAACCTGCCGGCCGGCGACTGGGTCAAGGGCGAGCGCGGCATTGCGGTGTTGCCGAATCGCGTTCCGGAATTCCGGCAAGGCGTCGCCAAGGCGATCACCTACGCGCATGCGCTGGGTTGCGAACAGGTCAACTGCCTCGCCGGCATCGCGCCGCGAGGCGTCGAGCGTTCAGTGCTGGAAGATGTCTTCGCCGAAAACCTGGCTTTCGCCGCCGAGAAGCTGGAGCAGGCCGGCATCAGACTGCTGATCGAGCCAATCAACACCCGCGATATTCCCGGCTTCTTCCTCAACTATTCGGACCAGGCCCTGGCGCTCATCGACCGCGTCGGCTCGAAGAACCTGTTCCTGCAATACGACATCTATCACATGCAGATCATGGAGGGGGATCTCGCCCGCACCATCGAGGCCAACCTCGGCCGCATTGCGCATATCCAGCTTGCGGACAATCCCGGCCGTCATGAGCCGGGGACGGGCGAGATCAATTTTCCTTTTCTGTACAGCCACATCGACGGTATCGGCTATACCGGTTGGATCGGGGCGGAATACAAGCCGAAGGCTGGCACGGAAACCGGGCTGGGCTGGTTCCGGGAGTTTGCCGGGCAGGCGGCGGCGTAGGGGTCAAGGATTATTGAAGTCGAGTTCCCTCGCGCCCCCTCTGGCCTGCCGGCAGGCCAGAGGGGGGCGCGAGGGAACGCGGCCTCAACAACGAAAACACCAGGGAGACAGAAATGGACACCATCGGCTTCATCGGCCTCGGCATCATGGGCGCGCCGATGGCGGGGCATCTGCTCGACGCGGGCTATCAAGTCGTCGCCAGCCACCATCGGTCGAAACCGCCGGCCGATCTTGTCGCCAAGGGTTTGAAGACCGTCTCCGGCCATCACGCCGTGGCGAAAACGGCCGACGTCATCATCACCATGGTTCCCGACACGCCTGAGGTGGCCGACGTGCTGTTCGGCGACAACGGTGTCGCCTCGGGCCTGACCGCGGGCAAGCTGGTCATTGATATGAGCTCGATCTCGCCGATCGAGACCAAGGAATTCGCCACAAAAATCAATGCGCTCGGCTGCGACTATCTCGATGCGCCGGTGTCGGGCGGCGAGGTCGGCGCCAAGGCCGCATCGCTGACCATCATGGTCGGCGGCGAGGAAAAAATCTTCGAGCGCGCCAGGCCGGTGTTCGAAAAAATGGGCAAGAACATCACGCTGGTCGGCCCGAACGGCGTCGGCCAGACCACCAAGGTCGCCAACCAGATCGTCGTCGCGCTGACCATTGAAGCAGTCGCGGAAGCGCTTGTTTTTGCATCGAAAGCCGGCGCCGATCCGGCCAAGGTGAGACAAGCGCTGATGGGCGGGCTGGCGGCCTCGCGCATCCTCGAAGTGCATGGCGAGCGCATGATCAAGCGCAGCTTCGCGCCGGGTTTTCGCATCGAACTACACCAGAAGGATCTTAATCTCGCGCTGGAAGGGGCGAAAGCGCTCGGCGTGGCACTACCCAACACCTCGACGACGCAGCAATTGTTCAACTCCTGCGCGGCCAATGACGGCGCCAAGGAGGATCATTCGGCGCTGGTCAGGGCGCTGGAGCGAATGGCGGGACATCAAGTGAGGGAGTAGGGCAGTAGGGCAGTAGGGCAGTAAGGCAGTAAGGCAGTAAGGCAGTAAGGCAGTAAGGGAAGGCGGATGCGGCTCGCAGCAGGTCGTGTGCTGAGAGTTCTGCAAATTCGCTGAGAGGGGGCGGTCATGGCAGGCTGGTGATGTTCAACGTCACCTGATTCCCGCGAAGGAACGCCACCATGACCAAGACTGAAAGTAAGACCGCCAGCGCCGCCGTCAAAGACATTCTGCTTTCGGACCCGCAAGGTCTGCACGAAGTGATCCGTGCGGTGATGCAGGAGGTGCTCGAGGCCGAGATGGACGAGGCGCTTGGTGCTTCGAAGGGCGAGCGCACACCGGATCGGCTCGGCTACCGCTCGGGTTATTGTGGCCGCACTCTTGTCACCCGTGTCGGCAAGCTTGAGCTGCGGGTTCCGCAGGACCGGCCGGCCGCTTCTCCACCGAGCTGTTCGAGCGTTACCAGCGTTCGGAGCGGGCCTTGGTGGCGACGCTTGCGGAGATGTATGTGCAGGGCGTTTCGACCCGCAAGGTCAAGGCGATCACGGAAGAGCTGTGCGGCCATGCCTTCTCGGCCTCATCGATCTCGGCCATCAACAAACGCCTGGACGAGAGCCTGAAAGCGTTTGCCGAGCGCCCGCTTCAAGAGCCGTTTGCCTACCTCATCCTCGATGCCCGCTACGAGAAGGTGCGCGAAGCCGGCATCGTCATGAGCCAGGCGGTGCTGATCGCGGTTGGCATCGACTGGGACGGCCGGCGTCAGATCCTGGCCGTGGAGATGGCCAATCGCGAGAGCCGCTCGGCCTGGAGGGACTTTCTCGTCGGCTTGAAGGCGCGCGGCCTCAAGGGCGTCGAGCTGGTCGTGTCCGACGATCATGCCGGCCTGGTCGCGGCGATCGGCGAGGTGATCCCGGAAGCGGCATGGCAGCGCTGCTACGTGCACTTCCTCAGGAACGCGCTCGATCACCTGCCGCGCAAGCACGGCGACGATTGCCTGCAGGAACTCAGATGGCTTTACGACCGGCGCGATCTCGCCGAGGCCAAGGCCGATCTCGCCGCATGGCTTTCCAAATGGTCGGCCCGCTACCCACGACTGACGACATGGGGGGAGGAAACTATCGAATACACGCTGACCTTCTTCCGTCTGCCGCGCCAGCACCACAAGCACTTGAAGTCCACCAACATGCTCGAACGCCTCAACGAGGAAATCCGCCGCCGCACCTATGTCGTGCGCATCTTTCCAAACTCACAGAGCTGCCTGCGCCTGGTCAGGGCACTGGCCGTCGAAACCAACGAAAACTGGATGGAGGCCAACCGCTACATCAACATGGACGACCTGCGCGAGCACAAGAAGCTCGCTCTGCGCCAAGCCGCATGACCAGCACCAGGGCCGCCCTTTTGCAGAACTTGACGCACACAACCTCGCAGCAAGTGCTATACTCCCCAACTCCCCTACTCCCTACCCTAAGAACTTCCTCGCCGCATAAAGGCTCACCGCCGCGGCGTTCGACACGTTCAGCGAACGGATGGCGCCGGGCATGTTGAGGCGGGCGAGCGTCGTCACCGTTTCGCGGGTCTTCTGGCGCAGGCCCTTGCCTTCGGCGCCCAGCACCAATGCGATCTTTTCTCCCGAAAAACTCTTTTCGAGTTCCGCCGGTCCGTCCGAATCGAGGCCGATGGTCTGGAACCCGGCCTCGTGCAGCTGGCCGAGCGCGTCGGCAAGGTTCTTTACCTCGATCTGGTCGATATGCTCCAGCGCGCCGGAGGCCGACTTCGCCAGCACGCCGGATTCATGCGGGCTGTGGCGCGCCGTGGTGATCAGCGCGCCGGCGCCGAAGGCGACCGCCGAGCGCAGGATCGCGCCGACATTGTGCGGGTCGGTAACCTGGTCGAGCACCAGCACCAGCGTTGTATCGCCGAGCGCATCGAGGCGCTTCGGTTTTAGCGGCTCGGCTTCGATCAGCACGCCCTGATGCACGGCATCGGAGCCGGTGACCTTGTCGATGTCTTTCGGTTCGACCATCTCTGTCTCAAAGGGCAGGGCGGCGAGGTCGGCAATCGCCAGCCGCTCGGCGGCGTTGCGCGTCACCAGCATCTTCTTGATCCGCCGGCGCGGATTGTCGAGTGCCGCCCGCACCGTGTGCAGGCCGTAAAGCCGCACCAGGCCGTCCGCGGCTGTCTCTCCTGGCGGCACCGGCTGGCGCGGCCTGAACGCCGGCGCGCCGCCGCTTTTCTCGTCGCGATGCGCACGCCGCAGCTTGGCGTAGTGGGTGTCTTTCGGGGTCTTGGGCTTGTTATCGTTGCTCATGGCCGGTTCTATAGCCGTGTCGTCTGTCTATGGATACAGCCGGATACCCCGCTCGGCGGGTCGTCAAGAAATTCAGCGCGTTTTGCCGGGATGTTGCGGTTGACAGTTTTGGGCGCTGCCGCCATAAGGCGCTTCGCGAAGGGCTGCTCACGCGGTCGCGACGCGTCGATACCTCGTTGCATGGCTCCGGCGGCAGACTGGAGAGGTGCCCGAGTGGTTAAAGGGGACGGACTGTAAATCCGTTGGCTATGCCTACGTTGGTTCAAATCCAACCCTCTCCACCACTGCCGGCCCGGAAGCCCTGAAACGCAAAGCATCGGACCGAAAAGTGCATAGCGGTTTTCGGGCGAGAGGCGCGGGTATAGCTCAGTGGTAGAGCAGCAGCCTTCCAAGCTGAATATGCGGGTTCGATTCCCGCTACCCGCTCCAAGCATGCTGTTGAAGTCATTATCGAAAATAACTTCCTTGAAAATGCGCCGTGTCACTGCGTGTCATTGTCTGTGGCGGTTTTGTAGTGCCTTGCCGGCAATGCCGTCAGCCACATCGCCAGGTCTTCAGTCGGCACCTCCGGCGACATGCTCTTCATATTGAGGCAGGTCGTCGGCGATCGTGAACCACTTCGCCTTGGAGCCGACAAAGATGTGCTGCGTCGGACGGATGGCCGGCTCGTCGACGAGGGTTCCCATGGTGACGTGGACGAAGGCGCCGTCGCTTACGACCGAATAGAGCAATGAGCCGCAGGTCTTGCAGTGCGCGTCGTGGCCGGTCTCCTCGCCAAAGATCAGGACGTTGTCCTCCCCCTTGGTCAGGCTCAATCTCTCACGCTCGATGCCGGCAAACGGCTTGAAGGCCGAACCGGTGGTGCGCCGGCAGTTCGAGCAGTGGCAGTTGGCGGCGTAGATGAACTCGTCGGCCACCGCGTATTGCACGGCGCCGCACAGGCATTTTCCGGCAAGCATGCGGTTGCCGGCATTCTCCTGGCTTGTCACAGGTTTCTCCATTTTTTGCGGCAGCGGCCAAGTTGAAATTTGTGGTGTAACTGTTGCTTGGTCACCACAGCCCAAATTATGCGACGACGGTCAGCCGGCGCAGGCGCTCGTCGAGCGACACGATGGTCAGCCCGCTGGCCACCACCAGCAGGATACCGCCGATCGCCAGCGCGTTCGGCAATTGCTGGAACACCACCAGGCCGGAAATGACCGCCCAGACGGTGAAGCAGTAATAGAACGGCGCCACGACGCCGGTTGGTCCGGCGCGATAGGCCATGAAGATGAAGAAATGGCCGAAGATCAGGAACAATCCTGCCCCGGCCATCAGCAGCAAATGATGTGTCTCGGGCATCACCCAACGCTCCGACATCAGATGCGCAACGCCTGAGCCAAACAACACCACCACCACCGCGGAAATTGCAACGATCATGCCAGGCACGTCGGCAGTAACCCGCCGCCCGGCCAGATCGCGCGCGGCGGCGAACGCCGCATTGCCGAGCGCCAGCAAGGCGTAGACCGAGATGCCCTGCATGGTCGGCTGCGCCACCATCACCGCGCCGATGAAGCCGAGCCCGATCAGCGCCATGCGCAAGCCGCCGATGCGTTCGCCGAACAGGACAGAGGATCCAATCAGCATGAGCAGGGGCGTGATCTGCCCCAGGGCGGTCGAATCGGCGATCTGCATGTTGGCGAGCGACACCACGTAGCAAAGGATTGCCGCCAACTCGAGCAGGTTTCTTTGCAACACTCTCCTGTCGAGGATCAGCGGGATCTGCTTGGCGTATCCCAGCGCAAACAGCAACGGGATGCCCCACAGCGTTGCTGCCGTCCCGCGCAGAAACAGCACTTCATAAGGCGGCAGCCCCGCCGTGGCGAGCTTCAACATGGTGTCGTTGGCGACATAGGACCCGGTCGACAGGATCATGAACAGCGGGCCGCGGATGGCGATCGGAATGAAATGCATCGGATCAGGAAATCAGACCGGCGTCACACCGGCAATGGGCCAGATCCGGCTGTAAATCCGGCAGGCGGACAGGCGGGAGCGGCGATATCCGTCCGCTGAATGCCGGTAGCCGCGGAACCTATCTTCGGCCATTCCATTTCTTCTTGTTCATTCCTATATCCGCGCGACATCCCCGAAAACCGGATCATGGGTTCAGACCGGGTGAGAAAGCGCCCGGCCACAAGACACTTGTGTTTTTCGGCCGCAGTCGCTAATCGCCCCGCATTCGACCGAACTGAAGGTCCAGGCCGTCCAAGGAAAGAGACTATGGCAAAAGGTAAATTTGAGCGTACAAAGCCTCATGTGAACATCGGCACGATTGGCCATGTCGATCATGGCAAGACGTCGCTGACGGCGGCGATCACCAAGTATTTTGGCGAATACAAGCGCTACGACCAGATCGATGCGGCGCCCGAGGAGAAGGC
>NZ_CAKXZS010000014.1:150785-304452 GCF_935822925.1 Mesorhizobium ventifaucium | reverse complement strand
GCGCCTATGGGGCGCTGTCCCGCCAACCTAAGTCGCAACTGCGCCGTTACGGCAGCTTGAACCTCAAATGCTTGCGTTCCTTCGAGCTCCCTCTGCCCTGCCGGGCATCTCCCCCTCAAGGGGGGAGATTGGCTGTCATCGGCGCCATCACGACTTCGCCGTCACAGGCGCATATTCAAGCGCCACCACGCCGTTGCTGAATGGCGTGGCCGATATCAGCGCGAGCGGCACTTGCTCGCCGGGCGGGAACAGCGGCTTGCCCCGGCCGACGGCGCCGGGATAACTGAGCAGCCTGATGCGGTCGACCAGACCGTGGCGCAGCAATTCCTGCGCGATGCTCAGGCTGCCATGCACATAGATGTTGCCGCCGCTGCCTTGCTTCAGTTCCCTGACCGCATCCGGCAAGGCGCCCTTCAGCAGCTCGGCCGGTTTCCAGTCGAGCGCCTTCAGGCTGGTCGACGCGACATATTTCGGCAGCGCGTTGAACCGCTCGGCGAAGTCTCCGGTTTCCTCAGGCCACGAGCCGGCAAAGATCTCATAGGTCGTGCGCCCCAGAAGCATGGCGCCGCTGTCGGCAAGCTCGTCTTCCTTGTACTTTTGCATTTCATCGTTCCAGGTCACCTCAGGCAGCTTCTCGACCTCGGCGACGCCATCGACGCTGATGAATTCGGTGACGATAAGTTTTCGCATGGCGCTCTCCTTCTGTCAGAGGACGGATGGCGCTGGCCGTTTGCGGCTGCTCCGTGAAAATAGCGGCGCTTTGTAGGGGGCTTTTCCTATTAGCCTCCAAAGGACCGATACCATTGGGGAAAAGCTTCTCCGACCTGGACTAAGTTCCCAAGATCGGATTGGTGTTACATCTGAGGCAGATATTCCCAAAAAACGCATTGCAGGAAGATCATGGGATTCGGGGTCTTCATTCACCGCTCAGATTCGATCTACAACGACCGCCCCGCAGAGCAATACCAGTTTCCTCGCCCGTATCTACGTCGTGTCGAAGCATGCGTCGGCGACTGGATCATTTACTACGAGCCTAGCAAGGTAACCGATAGCCGTGGCTATTACGCCGTAGCCAAAGTCCAACAGGTCATTCCCGATCCTGTGACGCCTGATATGTATCTCGCTCTGATTGAGCCCGGAACCTATCTCGATTTCGTCAATCCTGTCCCATTCAACGGAACTGATGGTCTCGTTGAGCGAGGCCTACTCAACGACCAAGGGCGGATTTCCGGTCGCGCCCAATCGGCTGTCCGCCCAATCAGCCCAGCCGATTTCAACCGAATTATCGATCTGGGCCTGGACACGAACGAGTTGTTGCTACCGCGCGTTGATGAGGTCGACACATCTGCTGGTTTTCAGGATGAGCAGGCGCCATTCGAATTCGAGCAGAGCCGTGACCGCGTAAACTACATCGGATCGCGAATTGTGCGGGACCGCATTTTCCGTCGCATCGTCTTGCGCGCCTACGACGAGCGCTGCGCGATCACGGGTCTGAAGCTGATCAATGGCGGTGGCCGAGCAGAGGTTTCAGCCGCCCATATTCGACCGGTCGAGACGAACGGACCCGATATTATCAACAACGGTATCGCACTGTCTGGCACAGCGCATTGGATGTTCGATCGCGGATTGATCAGCCTATCCGACGATCTGGAAATCCTGATCTCGCGACAGGTCAACGACCTCGACAGCGTGCAGGCGTTCGTAAACAGGACCCGTCGCGCGCTTCCGCCGGGCCGACAGTTTGAACGCCCGCATCCTCGTTTCCTACAATGGCACCGCGAGTACTGTTTCAAGCAGTAAGGAGGCGGCAAACCAAGCGCTTGACAAGGCTCAGTTCAGACAAGGTAGAAAGATGCCGCCCCAACTATCGTGGACGAAGTATTTCGAAACGCTCGAGAAATTCCCGACGCGCAACCGCGGGGCTGAGATAACGAATCTTGACCTCTGCAGGTACGACACCTGCTTCTCTTGCCCAACTGTCGGTGCCTGGCGCCATCACCTGAGCCTGCTCGGCAGCCAGCACGCTTAGATCGGCAGTCTTAACCGCATCACGACAGCTTCTGTTGAGTCCGAAGCGCTTGGCTATGGCATCCTCTACATTGGTCTCAATTGCCTTGTACTCTGGCAGAAGTTGTTTCAGCGGACGAGTGACATCACCGATGAACGCCTCGGCTGCATCGTGGAGAAGGGCCTCATAAGGACAATCAACGGCAACGTCGCACACGAGTAGGCTATGTTCAGCGACTGAGTAAAAGTCGCGGCATTGCCCGGCGTATCGGCAGATATGGGCCATGCCGTGGGCGACATCGTCAATGGTGAAATCGCTCCCGTGGGGATCGAGGAAATCGAAGATCCTACCGCTGGCTAGCGTGATAGTAGGGCCTCGCGCGACATTTACGGCCAAGATGTTGCTGCGCATGATATTCATCCCCTTTCTTTGCACAGTACAGGCCTCGAGCCAACAACGCGCTGTGGAAGAAATGAAGATTCGACTGCTCAGTGCCGGATGAACGGTAGTCGAAGAATCACACAGTTGTTTTTGCTTGCAGTTTTCACGGCGATCACCATTTGTAACAGGCGCGCCATTTTGCGCGATTCGGGGGGATCATGCGTCTTGTGATAGTTCTCTCCGGCCCCGTTGGGGTCGGTAAGTCGTCGTTCTGCGATCAACTCCGGGAGCTGTTTGGCGCAGAGAGGGTGTCGACCAGCAGTTGGATGGTCGAGCACCGTGGCGTTGCGCGCGAGCGCGACGAACTTCAAGCTGCGGGAGACAGGCTCGATCGCGAGACAGGCGGCGCCTGGGTCGCGGAGGCAGTGGCCGTGAAGGCCTCCTCGATGGGCGATAATGCCATACTTCTGGTCGATTCCGCCCGAATTGCGGCTCAGGTTGAAAAGTTGCGGGAGCGGTTCGGCGATCGCGTCTTTCATGTCCATCTTCACGCGCATGACGCTTTGCTGGAGCAGCGATATCTGGCCCGTGCCCCCAAACATAAGGAGTTTGCGACGTACGCCGAGGTACGCGCTAACGGCACCGAGGCGGCCATTGGTAGTCTTGCCGGGATCTCAGATCTCGTGCTGGACAGTGATTATGCCGATGCTCGAACGTTGGCCGTATCAGCCATGGCTTTCCGAGGCGAGGCGGCTCCGCAACCCCGGCCTCTGGTCGACGTCATCATCGGCGGCCAGTACGGCAGCGAGGGGAAGGGCAACATCTGCGCACACTTAGCTAATAAGTACGGCGTGCTGATGCGAATAGGCGGCCCTAACGCCGGCCATCTGGTGAAAGATCCGCCCTACAAGTACGTCCAGCTGCCCTCCGGCACCGGAACTAACAAGCAGGCAGCGATCCTGATCGGTGCCGGCTCTACCCTGTGGCTGCCACAGTTGATGCTTGAGGTCATGGAGCAAGGGCTGACGCCACAGCGCCTGTCAATCGACCCGCAGGCGATGGTGATCGATGACGAGGACCGCCGCATCGAAAGCGGAGCGCTGACGTCAATCGCGTCCACCAAACAGGGCGTAGGTTCGGCGACCGGGCGCAAGATTGTAAATCGCGGTGACGCGCCTGTTTTCGGGCCACCCGTGAAGCTCGCACGTGACGTTCCTCAACTCGCCAAGTTTGTTCGTGACGTCCGAGCCGAGCTTGATCGCCACTTCGCTGCCGGAAAGCGGGTGCTTCTGGAAGGTACGCAAGGAACACTGCTCAGCATCCACCACGGTTTCTGGCCTAGTGTCACGTCGCGCGAGACGTCCGCTGCTGGTTGTTTGTCAGACGCCGGCATCGCTCCGTCACGCGTGCGCCGCGTCATCCTGGTCCTGCGCACCTACCCGATCCGCGTCGGCGGAACGTCGGGTTGGATGGGGCGTGAAATAGATATGGAAGTCGTCGCCGACCGTTCCCGCATTCCAATCGACGAGTTCCTGCGAGTCGAGAAGGGCACCATTTCCGGCAGCAAGCGCCGGATGGCCGAGTTCGACTGGGCGCAGCTGCGTCGCTCGGCGCTGCTGAACGGAGCCACCGACGTGGCGGTCACCTTCGCGGACTATCTGGGGGTAGACAACCGCGCCGCAACGTCGTTCGAAGAGCTGAATGAAAACACACGCACGTTTATCGAGCGCGTTGAACGCGTGACAGGCGCGCCGGTTACGCTGGTTTCAAAGGAGTTTGCTCTGGACGGTGTCCTCGAGAAGGGGTTCGAACGTGACTGAGGAGGAACTTGTCCAGCGCTATCCGCGGCTCTGGCACATGGCACATGCCGGCGCGTGGCCAGCAATACGCGACCACGGTCTTATGAGTACGGTGGCGTTGCTGAACGATTACGCAGTCGAGGGTGATCGTCGTCACCAGTTAGGCTCGTGCAGGCGGCCCGAGTCCGTACCGCTCGAAGCCGAGGGGCGACCCGGAACCGTTCTGCGCGACCAGAAGCCGATGGACGACGGTCGGCTCGCAGGATGCCTCGATGACGGGCTGACTCCGCGTGACTGGTATGAACTACTTAATTCGCGCACCTTTTTTTGGCTGTCGCGCTCGCGTATCTGGACGCTTCTCCGCGCCAGAGCCTATCGCAACGTCTCCCAGACGGTACTGACGCTTGACACGGCGCGGCTTGTGGCTGCGCATCGAGACCGCATCTGGGTTAGCCCGATCAACAGCGGGGCCACACTGTTCAAGCCGCAGCGGCGGGGACTCGCTACCTTTCGGCGGATTTTCGACTTCCCTTTCGATGAGCGCGCTAAGATGCGACGGGTCGAGAACAACGTTGTTGAGCTGGTGGTCGACCATTCGGTCCCGGACGTGGCCGATTACGTGTTGGCAGTACATGAAGTCCGCAACGATCAGGTCCTATCCGAGATATGGCGCGCGCCCGAGAGCAGGCCGGACGATCACCCCTGACGCTCTGCGGGTGAGCGGCAGTGCCCGTAGCTTGTCAGGTGGTCACCGTGCGGGCAATCTGGCTGGCAGGCCAGCGCGGCGCAACACGTCCGCGATGTGGCTGGTCAGGCCGACCTCGCCGATAACACTTACGCCTGCGTCGGGTGGTAGCTGATCCAGCAGGACGCGGAGACGGTCGAGACCGTCTTCCACCTTAAATTCCGCCCAACTGTGCGCTTCACCGGGAACGATCGTTGTCGCCGAGCTTGATGTCGCCCCTCGGTGCAACTGGATAACCCACACGCGCTCCCCGTCGTGCACCCATTCGAACTTCACCGGCCCTAGGGTGTCGCGGAGCACATTATAGATCGACCGAACGCCGTCTGTGACGTTGGTGGGCAGGATTTCGGGCAGGTCGATGCCGAGCATGAGCCGATCGCCCTCGCCGGATCGCCCTTCGATTATCAGGTTGCCTTCCGCATCGACGATCGCCGCCCCCGAATGGCCGGCGGGAACGGCATCCTGCCGGAGCACCGAGGCGACGATCTTCCCGTCAGGGTCCTCGCTTGCAAGCAGCGCGAAAGGATCGGTCCAACCCTTGACGGTGGTGTAGAGACCGGGGTGTGGTTCTATGGGACAGGTGCGCGTCCAGACCTCAGCGGATCCTGTCGGAGTGCCGAAGACGAACGGCGCGACCCGGCGGTTAATTACCACGGTGCGTGGCACGGGCATCCCAAGTGTCTGCGCCATAAGCAGGCCGAACGTCTTGTCGCCCAGAAAGCGGCTGAAGTGGTTGGGCCAACGTTGTGCCGCAGTGGTAGCACCCGGAACGTTGGTTTCGTGTTCCCAAAGTAGGGTGTGGCCCTGCTGCCACCCTCTTTTGATCGGATGGATGCTGAATTCTGTCCGTTCACCCAACGCGGCGCGGAGTTCGAGCTTGAACCCGTAGATCGTCGAAAGGAAGTCCATTGCTTGGCCGAATGGCAGTGAGGTTACACCTGGTTTTTCTACGCATCGCGGCGTGTCGTCCGGCGCGAACTCAACAGTATCTCCCTGCAGGACGCCTGATACCCCCCCGTCATGAACGTCGATGGTTTCATTGACGATCAGGTGAAGTCCGTCTGCGGCTAGCCGGTTTGCGTGAGCCATTACCTCATCGAGCAACTCTAGCCCATAAACGAACTCACGGCTGCGAGGGTCGTGCGGGCGGTAGCTACGCACATTCACTTTGCCTTCGCCACTTCGTGCTATCAATTCGGCTAGTGCCTCGTTGACAGTTGCGAAATGATAGTTCGGCGAGTGGCCAGCGATGCGGCTGTAGGACTGTTTGAGCACCCCAGCGCTTGGGCGAAGGGCGACGAACTGTGCCACGTTACCGACAGTTGCCAAGCGGTCGAGCACTTCGTCCTTCTGCAGCAGCATTTGAGACTGTTCTCCTTTTTCACTCACCCCGGTGCTTGCCGCGATGCCGCTTAGCACGACGGGGCATACTTACGGAGTGTTGTTTATCCCGCCGAAACCGAATGGGAAGCAGATTCGAGGTCCACTTCCCAATTTGGCCACCTGTAATCGGATTGTCGCCTCTCTGCCAGAGCCACAACGAGGGCAATTCCAGGGTTTTCAGCTCACTCCACGCAGGTTCTCGAAACGCTCCTTCTTGGAGCGATTAACCGCTTCGGTCCTTCGCCAAACCCGAAATTCCACTTGCCTTGCCAGCATCGTTGTCCTAATCTCTCTTGAGAAAACCTTTTCCCAAATCGCCTCGCACACCACACCAGCCAGCGTCTCGCAGGACGATAAGAGAAAAGCTTTTCCCAACTCGAAGGATCGCCGCCCGAAAAATGGTTTCCGACGTGCAGCCAGTTTCTGCCAAGACCCCCGTCACCCTGCGTGAAGTAGCAGCGCTTGCTGGCGTCAGCGTTGCCACCGCGTCGAAGGCGCTTAACGGGCAGGGGCGGATGACTGCCGAGACGCGCGAGCGTATTCGCGAGACGGCGCAGCGGCTCGGCTTCCGCCCGAACAGCCTGGCGCAGAGCCTGTTGCGGCGGCGCTCCTTTACCGTCGGGCTGTTGACCAACGATACCTATGGCCGCTTTTCGCTGCCGGTCATGTCGGGCATTTCGGATGCGCTGGTCGACAAGGGCGTCTCGGTGTTTTTGTGCAATGTCGAGGACGACCAGCGCCTTGGCCAGCTGCACGTCGATGCCATGCTCGACAAGCGCGTCGACGGCATCATCGCTACCGGCAAGCGGATCGACCGCCACCTGCCGGTCGATCTGTCCAATCTCGGCATTCCCGTGATTTACGCCTTCACCGAACCCGATCCCGGCGCCATCGCTTTTGTGTCTGATGATGCCGGCGGCGCGCGCCTGGCGGTCGAGCATTTTTGCCGGCTCGGGCGGCGGCGCATCGCCCATGTCAGCGGGCCGGCGAGTTTTGCGGTGGTGCACGCGCGGGCACAGGCCTATCGTGACGTGCTGACCGAGAAAGGCTTGCCGGTCATGGAACCATTGCTCGGATCGTGGTCGGAGGCGTGGGGGCACGAGGCGGTGAAGACGCTGTTCGACGGCAAGCTGTCGAAGCGCGGGGGCGAAAAGCCCGATGCCGTGTTTTGCGGCAACGACCAGATCGCGCGCGGCGTCATCGATGCGCTGCGCGAGCGCGGCCTTGGTGTGCCGGACGACGTCGGCGTCATCGGTTTCGACAATTGGCAGATCGTGGCCGAGGCAACCCGCCCGCCGCTGACCTCCGTCGACATGAACCTGGCGGCACTCGGGCGCGAGGCCGGTCTTACACTTCTTTCGCTCGTCGGCGGCGAACCCGCCGAGCCGGGCATCCGAAAACTGCCGTGCCGGCTGGTGGTGCGTCAGTCATGCGGCCGTCCGCCGGGCGGCTGAGATCAAGACGCTGCGCGGGGAGCGCGGCCTAAGCAGAACCATGAGGAGGAGAACCATGAGAACTATGATTGCCGGGCTCGCTATTGCCGCGAGCATCCTGAGCTTTCCGTCCGCCGCCGCCGAGACCGCCAACATCTGGGTTCGCGCCGACGGCTCGAACTTCATGCCGCGCATCGTCGATGCCTTCAACAAGGGGCATGAGAACCAGGTCAAGCTGGACATCATCCCCAATGCCGAGATCATCCCGAAATATGGTGCTGCCGCCGCCGGCGGCACAGCACCCGATGCGCTGTCGCTCGACCTGATCTACACGCCATCCTTCGCTGCCGCCGGCCAGCTGGAAGACATCACCGACTGGGCGAAATCGCTGCCTTATTTCAACAGCCTGTCGCCGGCGCACGTCAAGACCGGCACCTACAAGGGCCGCATCTACGGGCTGCCGTTCTCCGCCGATAGCTCGGTGTTGATCTGGAACAAAAAACTGTTCAAGCAGGCCGGCCTCGACCCTGAAAAAGGCCCGACCAACTGGGCCGAGATCGAAGCCTATGCCGAAAAAGTTAACGCGCTTGGCGGCGACATCAAAGGCTTCTATTTCTCCGGCAATTGCGGCGGCTGCAACATCTTCACCTTCACACCGCTGATCTGGGCCTCGGGTGGCGACATCCTCACCGAGGACGGCTCGAAGGCGACGCTCGACAGCCCGCAGTTGCGCGGCGCCATCGATCTCTACCGCTCGATGGTCAAGAAGGATCTGGTGCCGGCCGGCGCGCAGACCGACACCGGCTCCAACTTCTTTGCCGCCTTCGCTGCGGGCAACATCGGCATCTCGCCGTCCGGCGCCTTCGCCATCGGCGCGCTGAACACCCAATATCCCGATATCGACTATGGCGTCACCTTCCTGCCCGGCAAGGATGGCGGCTGGTCGTCCTTTGCCGGCGGCGACAATTTCGTCGTCACCAAGGGCACCACGAAAATCGCGGTGGTCAAGGAATTTCTCGATTTCGCCTATTCGCTGGAAGGCCAGACCATACTGGCGAAATATGGCAGCCTTCCGGTGCGCGGCGATATCGCCAATGAGGCGCTCAGGGAACTCGACCCGCGCTACAAGGTCGCCGCCGAGGCCATGGCCAAGGGCCGCACGCCCTATTCGGTGGTGTTCAACGACCTGATCAACTCCGCCAACGGTCCGTGGAACCAGATGATCAACGAGGTCTTCTTCGGCGAGGACGTCAATGGCGCCATCGCCAATGCGCAGGAAACCATGCAGTCGATCATCGACTCGGCGCCGCAGCAGTAAGCGCCGGCTCCCCTTGAGGGGAGGTCGGACCGCAGGTCCGGGTGGGGTCGTACGGGCAGTGCTCGACGTTCTTTTGCGTCGGCGCGTTTCGCAGGCGCCCCCACCCCCGGCCTTCGGCCGGACCCTCCCCTCAAGGGGAGGGGGACGTCGCGCTAACGGAAGAATAGCCATGACCTCCATCGCAGTAACCACCGTTGGCTCCCCCTTCTCCCCTTGTGGGAGAACGTGTCGCCCTAGGCGACGGATGAGGGGTGCTCCAGCTTGGCACGGGCGGCACTCCGTCCAACACCCCTCAACCGTCTCGGCGCTACGCGCCGATCCACCTTCTCCCACAAGGGGAGAAGGAAAGGGGAGCGGCCAGGCATGACCTCGATCGCAGCAATCTCCGCACCCGCCCGCCCCAGAAAACTGGTCGGCGCCGGTCGCCGGCAGTGGATCGGCCTGCTCTACGTCGCGCCGGCCGTCGCCCTGGTCGTCGTCTTCTTCATCATCCCGCTTGGCATGACGGCCTGGATGTCGCTGCACAACTGGCCGCTGATGGGCGCGCACTCCTTCATCGGCCTCGACAATTACTGGGCGATCCTGCGCGATACCAGGTTCTGGAACGCGCTGCGATTCACTGGCTATTACACGGTGATCGTCACCATCGCGATCTTCGTCGTCGCCTTTCCGCTGGCGCTGTTCATCGAACGGCCGCGGCCGCTGACCGGCTTCTACCGGACGTCGTTCTTCATGCCGGCCGTCATCGGTTTCGCCTCTGCCAGCCTGCTGTGGTCGTGGCTGCTCAATGTCGATTCCGGCCTGTTCAGCCCGGCCGCCTTCGAGCTCGGCCTGACCGAGAAGAAGGTCAACCTGCTGGCAACGTTCCAGCCGGCGTTCTGGTCGATCATCGCCATGGTTGTCTGGAAGGTGGCGGGCTTCACCATGATCATCCTGATGACTGGCCTGCAATCGATCCCGCCGGATCTGCAGGAGGCGGCGATGATCGACGGAGCAGGGCCGCTGGCGCGGTTTCGCGCCATCACCCTGCCGCTGATGCGCCGCACGCTGGCGCTGGCGCTGATCCTGTCGGTTGCCGGCTCGGTGCTCGCCTTCGACCAGTTCTACATCATCCTGCGCGGCGGGCCGCGCAACCAGACGCTGACCGCCGTCTACTGGATTTTCAACCAGTCGTTTGTGTCGTTCAAGCTCGGCTACGGCGCCGCCCTGTCGATGGTCCTGCTGGTCATCCTGGTCGCGCTCAGCCTGATCCAGCTGCGGCTGCTGCGCCAACCGGAGGGCGTTGACTGATGGCGCAGGCACGAAGCCGCAAACGCCGCATTGGCATGCAGATCGCCGAGCACGCGACGGGCATCGTCGCCTCGCTGCTGTTCCTGGCGCCGATCGTCTGGACGGTGCTTTCGGCGTTCAAGCCGGCGCAGGAGTCGCGGCAGCCGCCGCTGCCACCCTGGCCGACGACCGGTTTTTCGGTCGAGAACTACGCCACGCTCAACACCTTCGGCGATGGGCTGTGGCTGCCGGCGCAAAACAGCATCTATGTCTCGGTCATGACGGTGGTGCTGTCGGTGATCGTCAGCGTGCTGGCCGGCTATGGTTTCTCGCGCTTCCGCTTTCCGCTGAAGGACCTGCTCTTCGTCCTCATCCTGTCGACGATCATGATCCCGTTCCAGTCGATCCTGACGCCGATCTTCCTGGTGCTGACCAAGATCGGCCTGCACAACACACTGACCGGGCTGGTTTGCGTCTATGTCACGCTGCAGCTGCCGTTCTCGATCTTCATGATGCGCAACGCCTTCGATGCGGTCCCGCGCGAGATCGAAGAGGCAGCCCGCATGGACGGCGCCAACAACGTCACCATGCTGCTGCGGGTTATGCTGCCGCTGGTCTGGCCGGGCATCGTCACCATCGCGCTGTTCGCATTTCTCGGCGCCTGGAACGAGTTTTTGGCAGCGCTGGTGCTGATGACCGACCAGTCCAAATTCACGCTGCCGATCATGATGACGGCGCTGCAGTCCGGCCGCTTCGGCGCCATCGACTGGGGCGCGGTGCAGGCCGGCGTCACCGTGATGATGGTGCCATGCCTGGTGCTGTTCCTGTTGCTGCAGCGCTTCTACATCCGCGGCCTCATGGCAGGGGCCGTGAAGTGACCAACCGAACCGACCGGAGTAAATTGATGACCGCATCGCAATCCGCCTCGCCGGCTGCCGAGTTGGACAAGCCAAAACGCGCCTTCCGCCCGCTGCCGGTGCCGCAGGTCGATGTGCGCGGCTTCTGGGGCGACCGTGTCGATGCCGTCGCCACCAGGACCGCCGGCATCCTCTACGACCGCTGCGTCGAGGCGCGCATGCTCGAGCAGATCGATCCGGACCGGCCATCGCCCGGCGTCGTCATTCCGTTCCACTCACCTTCGCCGGACGAAGCAGCCACCGCCGGCAACGAATTCACCGGCTCGACCGTCACGACCCAGATGTTCTGGGACTCTGACTGGGGCAAGACCATCGAGACCGCCGCCTATTCGCTGTACCGCCGCCGCAACGACGCGCTGGAGAAGAAGATCGACGCCGTCATCGACATGTACGGCAGGCTGCAGCAGCCCGACGGCTATCTGTCGAGCTGGTACCAGCGCATCCAGCCGGGCTTGCGCTGGACCAATCTGCGCGACTGCCACGAGCTCTACTGCGCCGGCCATCTGATCGAGGGCGCGGTCGCCTACTACCAGGCGACGGGAAAACGCAAGCTGCTCGACATCATGTGCCGTTATGCCGACCATATCGCCGAGACGTTCGGTACCGAGCCTGGCAAGAAAAAGGGCTATTGCGGCCACGAGGAGATCGAGCTGGCGCTGGTCAAGCTGGCGCGGGTCACCGGCGAGCAGAAGTACATGGACCTCGCGAAATACTTCATCGACCAACGCGGACAGCAACCGCATTACTTCGACGAGGAGGCGCGTGCCCGCGGCGCCGACCCAAAAGCCTATCATTTCAAAACCTACGAATACAGCCAGTCGCACAAGCCGGTGCGCGAACAGGACAAGGTCGTCGGCCATGCGGTCAGGGCGATGTATCTCTATTCGGGCATGGCCGATATCGCCACCGAATATGGCGACGACACGCTGCGGGCGGCGCTCGACCGGCTGTGGGACGATCTCACCACCAAGAACCTCTACATCACCGGCGGCCTCGGGCCGTCGTCGCACAATGAGGGGTTTACCGCCGATTACGATCTGCCCAATGAGACCGCCTATGCCGAGACCTGCGCTTCGGTCGGACTGGTGTTCTGGGCGAGCCGCATGCTCGGCATGGGCCCCCATGCGCGCTATGCCGACATGATGGAGCGAGCCCTCTACAACGGCTCGATCTCGGGCCTGTCGCTCGACGGCTCGCTGTTCTTCTACGAAAATCCGCTGGAAAGCCGGGGCAAGCACAACCGCTGGAAATGGCATCGCTGCCCGTGCTGCCCGCCCAATATCGGCCGCATGGTCGCCTCGATCGGCAGCTACTTTTATGGCTTGTCGGACGATGCATTGGCTGTCCATCTCTATGGAAACAGCACGGCTCGTTTCGATATCGCAGGAACGCAAATAGAGCTGCGCCAGACCAGCAACTATCCATGGGACGGCGCGGTCTCGATAACGATCGAGCCCGAGGCGCCGACGACATTCACCTTGCATCTGCGCCTGCCGGCCTGGTGCCGCAAGGCGGCGCTCAAGGTGAACGGGGAGGCGGTCGATCTGGATGCGGTCACCAGCGACGGCTATGCCGCGATCCGGCGCGAGTGGCGCAAGGGCGACCAGGTCGAGCTCGAACTCGAAATGGCCGTTGACCGGCTCTATGCCAATCCGCAGGTGCGGCAGGATATCGGCCGCGTCGCGCTCGCCCGCGGCCCGCTGATCTATTGCGTCGAGGAGACCGACAATGCCGGCCAGCTGCACCGCATCGCCTTGCCGCGGACGGCACAGATCGAGGCGCGCGAGCAGCCGAACCTGTTGGGCGGCGTTGTGACGCTTTCGGCTGTTGCCAGGAAAGAGGCGTTTGAAGACTGGGACCACGGCCTCTACCGCACCGAACCCCCGGCGGTTGAGGAAGCAAAAATCACCGCCGTGCCGTATTTTGCCTGGGACAATCGCGATCCAGGCGAGATGCTGGTCTGGATCAGATGCGCCGGATAGGCGGTATCGCCGATTTCAGCATACCTTGAATTCGCCATGGCGCGCGTCATCTAGTTTTGAGTGGCGTCAGCCACTTGAACGGGCGGAGGCAGATTGTGGCGCTCGAAGCTGTTGTGCGTCCGAACGCCAGCGGTCGTCTTATGGTCATCACCATCGCGGCAGTGCCGTTGCTGTTCGTGATCAGCGGATTGGTCATTCGCTATGCGGCATTTGCTTCGGTATCGGAGGAACCAGGTTTCGCGGCTTATGCCCGCGCGCTCTGCCGGTGGGATTGCGCCTGGTATATCGACATCAGCGAACAGGGCTATGAGCGCTTTCCCATTCCAGACCACAGCAATGTCGGTCGCTGGGGCTTCTTTCCGCTCTATCCGATGCTGGTGGCGGCGATCCGGTCTGTTTTTCCTTTTCCTACGATACTGGTCGCCACCTTCATCTCCATTGCCTGCAGCTACGCCGCCTGTCTGGTGGCGTGGCCGCTGCTCGACAAGAACATGCGCGCCTATGTGCTGTATTGCGCGTTTCTGCTCAGTGGCCCGTTCTCCTTTCATTTCACGACCTTCCTGAGCGAACCGCTTTTCGTGCTCCTGACCTCGTGCGTTTTTCTGGCGCTCAAGCGCTCCAGCTATCTCGCCGCGGGGGTTTCATCCGCGCTGCTGTCGGCGACCAGACTGGTCGGGGTCTTCGTCGTATTTGCGACCGTCATTCAAATGTTCAGGGAGCACCGCCGGCAGGGCGGATCGGCGCTGTCTTTCCCACGCTGGCTGCTTGGCCGACCGGATCTGCTGGTCGCTGTCCTCATCTCGCCTGCCGGTTTGTTCGCTTACATCCTGTTCCTGTACCTCACCGTCGGAGACGGCTTTGCATTCTTGCACATCCAGCGCGCCTTCGGACGGGTGGCCGGCAACCCACTTGTCTTTCTATGGGACGGGCTCTCCGCCGTCCCGAAGACGGGCTGGCTGCCAACGGCGCCGCAATGGAGCGCGCTTGCCGCAATCGCCGGGCTGGCGCTGTCGGCCGTCCTGGCGGCCCGCAGGCAATATGGCGCGGCACTGTTCTGCGCACTCTGCATCATCCTGCCGCTGATCACCAACCTGGCCTCGATGGTCAGATATGTCATTGGGCTTGCGCCTCTGACAATGCTGCTCGCCATCCTGTTGTCGGCGTCGAAGCTGATTTGGCTCGCGGCTTTGGTTCTCTTCCTTGGCGCCTGTTATTTCACGACTGTGGCGTGGATCGGAGGCTACCTTGCCCTGGTCTGACGTTCCGGGCTCGTATCGGCGCGCTGCCTGGCTCGGTGGCTACGCGCTCGCGGCGGTACTGGCCGGGTCCGAGATGGTCATCCTTGCGCTTGCTCTCAATCCGGACGTCAACGCCGACTATCGCGCCTATTACATCGATCGGACGACGACCTGTCTCAATCGGGATGCGACCGGCAGCTACACGCTTGGCCAGACGGTATCGTTCCGGAACGACGGCGCCAAGCAGGCAGCCGGCATAAAGGTCTGTGGTTGGTCGGGACCCGTTGCCGACGGCACCCATTCCCTGGGCGAGACCTCGCGGCTTCGCGTGAAGATACCACCGCTGCGCGACGGGCTGGCCGCCACGCTGCAAATGGCCGCAGTCATTCGTCCTCCACAGATCACGCAGAGGGTTGTGATCTCGGTGAACGGCGTTCGGGCGCATGCCGTAACACTGTCCGGCAAAGAACCACGAACGGTCTCGTTCGTCATTCCACCGGCGGCGCTCGGCAAGGCCGATACACTCGAAATCGCCGTCGACTATCTCGACGGCATTCCGCCAACTCCGGCCGCCAGCAACATCTACAAGCGCTCCATCAAGCTGCTGTCGTTCCGGCTGGATGCGATTTGATCACGCTCAACGACCTGCGGTCCATGCGTATCATGACGCGCGCAAGAGGCGTACTACAGCCAATGAACAGCATTGCCGTGCGCTGGCGACCAGCACAGGGCCGCACGGGTACCAGCTGCGCCTGAGCGTGCCTTAGCGAAAGGTCTCCGGCCCGGCGCGCGCCATGGCCGGCTCGCGAGGCGTTTTGTCTCCGGCCGCCATGATCAAGCTTGCGAAGCGCGTGAGATCCACATTGCCGCCACTGACGATGACACCGATGCGCTGCCCGCGCAGGCTTTGCGATTCACTGCGAACCGCCGCCGCTGCAAGGCAACCGGTGGGTTCGACGACGATTTTCATGCGCTCGGCGAAAAAATGCATCATTTCGATGAGCGCGTCGTCGCTGACCGTGGTGATAGCGGCAACCTTGTCGCGGATGACAGGAAAATTATGCGCGCCAAGATGGGTGACGACCGCGCCATCGGCGATGGATTTCGGCACCTCGATGGTTACGACCTCACCCCTGGCGAGGGATTGCTGACCATCATTGCCGGCCTCGGGTTCAACCCCGACGACCCTGCAGGCGGGCGCGCATTCCGCTGCCGCCAGTGCGGCGCCGGCGAGCAGGCCGCCACCGCCAAGGCAGACATAAAGGGCATCCAGCGGGCCGGCCTCCTGGATAAGTTCAAGTGTCGCCGTGCCTTGCCCGGCAATCACATCGGGGTGGTCGTAGGGTGGAATGAGGGCGGCTCCCCGCTCGGCGGCGATCCTGCCGCCAATCTCTTCGCGGTTCTCGCTGTAGCGGTCGTAGAATATCACTTCGGCGCCATAGCCGCGGGTGGCACGCACCTTCAGCTCGGGCGCATCCCTGGGCATGATGATGACTGCCTTCACGCCCTTGATCGCGGCCGCATAGGCCAGCGCCTGCGCATGATTGCCCGAAGAATAGGCCACCACTCCGCGCGCCCGCGCCGAAATATCCAAGGCCAGAAGCGCGTTCATGGCGCCGCGGAACTTGAACGCGCCGCCACGCTGGAAGTTCTCGCACTTGAAGAACACCTCGGCGCCTGTCAGATCATTGAAGGTGCGCGAGGTCAGCACCGGCGTCCGGTGGGCCAATCCGGCGAGGCGCGCCGCGGCGGTCAGAACATCGTCGAATGTCGGGATATTGAGGGGCATTGCGGGTCGCCTTCTACACTTGCCGATGGTGGGCTAGCCGATGGTGGGCTGGCCGATGGCGGGCTGGCCGATGGCGGGCTGGCCGATAGTGGGCTGGCTTGTCTGCGAGGATACGTGTTTGCGCGAACCGGCGATCGTATTCGAAGGGAAGGTCGGCGCAACATTCGCCCGAATGGCGGGCGACAAACCGTAGGAAATGCCGCTCGTTAGCCAACACCGCTGTCTTCCCCTGAGAACCGCTGGCTAGAATGAGGGAAAGCCCGGGAGATGTCATGTCCGTCACCGCAGACGAGTCGCAGCTGGTGCTGCTTGCGAGCGATCAGGTCGCGCCGCTGTTGGAGCCGGATGCCGTCCTCGATGCCGTGCGGCGGTCCTTCGAGCTTCACAGTGCGCGCGAAGGCAGGGTCTTTCCGCTTGTGCGCGAGAAGCTGCATACCGGCGGCATTTTCGGTATCAAGTCGGGCGACGTGCCGAAAGCCGATCTTCTGGGCTTCAAGGCAGCGGGCTTCTGGCCAGCCAATCGCGAGGTCGGCAAGGAGCCGCATCAGGCGACCATCGTGCTTTTCGACCCGCATACCGGGCGTCCCTTGTGCATCATCGACGGGAACGCCATCACCACCTTGCGCACAGGGGCGGCTGGCGCCATTGGCCTGACCCTGCTGGCCCACCCCGAAAGCCGGTCGATCTGCCTTTTCGGCACCGGCACCCAGGGCCGGATCCAGCTGCGCCTGGCACTGCGTGCGATGCCCGGTCTGGACACCATCCATTACCTGACGGTGGACGGCCGGCCCGACGCGGCGTTCGAGGCGGCGTTCGAGGATGTCGCGCCGGCCCATACGAACCAAGCCGCCAAAGCTGTCGGCTCGAGCGATATCATTATCACCGCGACCCCTGGCAGCGGGCCGCTGTTTCCGGCAGAAGCGGTGCGGCCGGGCACGCACATCAACGCCGTGGGTGCCGATACGCAAGGCAAGCGGGAACTGCCCGACGGCCTGCTGCGCCGGGTACGGCTCTTTGCCGACGACTGCGAGCAGTCGGCCGCTATCGGCGAAGGCCAGTGGGACACCGGCTGCCGAGCGACCGAAATCGGCGATCTTCTGACCGGAAAAATGCCGTTCACGCGCGATGCCGCCGACATCACAGTCTTCGATATGACCGGGCTCGCGCTGCAGGATCTGACGGTCGCGGATATGCTCTGGCGACAGGCCAGGAGCAGCGGCACAGGAACGCGCGTGCCATGGCGCTGGTAACGCGGGAGAAACAGGCAATGACGACCAAGACCGTCCATGTGTTCAATGCGCGGAGCGGCACATTCGCCGCCGGCGCCCCTGGCGCCGCCGGTCTGGACGACGCCTTCGGCGCCGGGCGCGAGAAGGTCTGGCATGCATCGAACGGTCTATCTGCCGGGTGGGTGCGTTGGCAATGCCGGGGGGAAAGCGCTGCTTTTCCGCACACGGAAACGCTGGTTGTAACAGGCGGCCGCCTGCGACTGCGCGCCGGTGGGATCGCGCTCGACCTGGCCGCCGGCGACGGTGCGGTCATCAATCGTGGTGCCAATATCGTCGCCGATGCGGAAGACGGCACGTCCTTGGGACTTCTGCACGACGTCAGCCGCAAACGCGAGTGTTCCGGGCCTCATCGCCATTGACCGGAGCGCCGCACTTTCCCCCTCGGCCCCGCCGCCGGCGCAGTTCGTCGCAGGCGAGACGCCATTGTGTCACAACGTCAAGGTGTTCGAAGATTCAAAGGCGACTTTTCGCGCCGGTGTCTGGTCCACGACCCCGCACACACGGCTCTCGCGCCCTCATCCGGTACATGAGCTCATGTATATCCTGGAAGGCCGGGCCGAAGTGACCGACTGCGACGGAACAAAGCTCGAGATCGGACCCGGTGATGCGATCTTCGTTGCGCACGGAACAGTCAATCAGCTCGCCCTGAAGGATCCACTCAAGAAGATCTTTGTCATTGCTGAAAACTGACCGGCTGATCGAGCGTGTGCGACCGCATCGGCCAAAGCCGTCACGAAACGGTCCAGATCGCGCTTGAGCCCTAGGTAACGATCGCTCAGCGCCCTTTGCTGTCGCCATGCGGTCAATCGCGTCAGAAGGCGCCGACTTCAATTCTCGATCTGTCCGTGAAGCGTGACAGGCGGAATGGCGTCGGATCGACGCTTGCCGCGTCACCGGCGACCAGATCTGCCGCCAGATGGCCAATGCCAGGGCCGGCGCCGAAGCCGTGTCCGGAACAGCCTGCGGCGACGAACGCTCCGCCGATGCTGTCCACCGCCGAAATCACCGGTACTGCGTCCGGTGTGAAGTCGATATACCCGCCCCAGGAAGACACGATGCCGGCATCGGCAATGGCGGGGAACAGGGCCTTTATCTGCGTCATGATGGTTGCCACCATCCGCTTGTCCGGAGCGGGATCGAGGACGCGGATACGCTCAAAGGGGGTCGGCCTGTCGAGATGCCAGCGACCGAGTGTTTCCGGGCCTGCGAAGAACGAGCGACTTATGCCGATCTCGACGGCCTTCAGCCGTTTAATGAACATCGGCAGAAACGGGCGGGCATAGCGGATCCCCTGCGGCGTGATCTCGAGCGTCGCCCTGCCGCTGGCGGCTATCGTGTAGCTGCCATCGATCCGGCGCGTCAGGGCACCGTCAGAGGTAAAGATTGCCCCGCCAAAATCCGGTGCAGGACCGGTCCGCAAGGTGGTCTGACGGACGCTGGCCTGCGGCAGTGAAACCGCATGCATGCGCAGGAAAGCCGATGCCCAGGCGCCGGCGGCACATAGAACCGCGCTGGTGCGGATAAAGCCTTTCTCGGTGACGACGCCGCTCACTTGCCCATTGGTGATATCCAGGCCGCGTGCCGCGCAGTTCTGATGAATGGTCGCGCCACGCTTGCGGGCGCCCTCGGCTATCCGCGGGGCGGCAAGCCAGGGCTCGGCCTTGCCATCGTCTGCCGCGTGGACACCGCCCAGCCATTTGCGGCCGCCAGCCGCAGGAACGGCGGCAGTGGCCTCGTCGGCCGTAAGCATCCGCGTATTGACGTCGAACCGTCGCGCAACCGCGCGCCACTTGTCCCATTCGGCGAGCTGCTTTGGATCGTCCGTCGCATAGACGAGCCCGCAACGGCGGAAGCCAAGGTCGTGCCCGATCTCTTCGGTCAGCTCTTCCCACAGCCGCAGCGCCAGATTGGCAAGCGGCAATTCGCGTGCATCGCGGTTCTGCCGACGGCACCAGCCCCAGTTCCGGCTCGACTGTTCGCAGCCGACATAGCCCTTTTCGATCAGCGCCACCGACAGGCCGCGCCGCGCCAGGGAATAGGCCGCGCTGGCGCCGACAATGCCGCCGCCGATCACCACGACGTCTGCTGACTTGGGCAGCGTTTCATCGCTGCTGATGTGGTGGATTAAAGGGGACATGGCAGCCTCGACGATCAATGGGAGATAGCAGTATCGGCGACCGGTGCCGCAGAATGCACTGACTGCAGCGGCATTTCGGTATTTTGCACCAAATATCGCCGGCATTCGGCGAGTGGCGCGGAAGCGGCGGTTCTATCGTCCTGTCAGCTTTCCCACTCCAACAGTCCTGGTGCTCATGACCACCCAGTCCGTCACATTCGCACCTTTTGAAGCGCACCATCTTGAGGAAGCGACGGCCCTGTCGCGGGCGGCCGGCTGGCCGCACCGGAAGGAAGACTGAGCCATGATCTGGTCCCTGAGTGAAGGTCAGGTCGCCTTGGAAGCCGGCAGGGTGGTGGGAACCGCCTTCATGACCCCCTTCGGAAATACCTGCGCAACTCTCAACACCATCGTCGTCGATGAGGCAATGCGTGGTCGCGGGCTGGGACGGCGGCTGACCACCACCGCGCTCGAGCAGGCCGGCGACCGCGAGTGCCGCCTTACCGCCACGGCCGACGGACTGCCTCTTTATGAAAAGCTGGGCTTTGTCACGATGCACGATGTTCGGCAGCACCAGGGCACCGTCAGGCAGGTCAGTGCGCCCCCGGCCGTGGAATGGGTCGGGTCCGAGCACCTTCCGGCACTCACCGCGCTCGATCGCGCCGCCTTCGGTGCGGATCGCGCCTCGCTCATGAACGCGTTGGCGGGCGGGGGACGGTTTGCGGCCATCACCAACGAGGACGGCATTGCGCCCTTCGCGGCCGTGAGGGCCTTTGGCAGGGGCGAGGTCGTCGGACCGGTCGTGGCGGAGGATCGCGATCAGGCGAGAGCCCTGATCGCCTTCATCCTCTCGGGAATGCAGGGCCGCTTCGTGCGCATCGACATCCCTGAAGACGTCGGCCTTTCACCCTGGCTCGAAGGATTGGGGCTGGCCCATGTGGGTGGGCCGGTTGCCATGCTTCGGGGCGCAAGCAATATTCCGGGTTCCACGAACGCACGCATCTTTGCCTTGGCCAGTCAGGCCCTCGGCTGAGGCCAACTCAGAAGGCCACGGATCAGGTGGAGCGGTCGCCGTGCTCGCCGGATCCGCGCTGCGCAAAAACCCACCGGTCGAGCATGAGAAGATTGACCGCTGGAACAAGCAGGCATGTAACCACAATGGCAATGATCGGCGGCAGACCGAGTTTCGCCGTCAAAAGCGCCGGCGCCGCGTAAGCCACGGCAAAGCCTGTCGCCGTCAGCAGGACAAAACGCGCAGCTTCCGATCGATGCGATCCATTCGACATGAAGGTTACTGATTTATGGGCGAAATATGAAAACACGGCAGCCGCCGCGTAAGCCGCGAGCGACGCCTGAACCGGCGAAAAGCCGATCCATTTCGATTCGACCAAACCGATAGCCAGGGCAGCATACAGGATTGTCGCGACGATGCCGACCAACCCGAAGCGCGCCAGCAGCTTCAGTCCGACGCCGGCAGTCGAACGATCCTCAGACATGCGCGCTGCACGCATACTGGGCTCCGAGCGGTAGAGGCGCGAGCAGGCGCTCGAGTTTTTTGGCGAAAGACCTGGCCGACGGCAGCAGCAGGAAGTGCTCGGATCGGATATCCTGAAAACCCGTCTGCTGAAAAAGCGACCTTGCTTTGGCGGCGTTGAGCAGGACCGCGTCCTGGTCGAACGGACACCGCAACACCGCAAGACGTGTCAGCGGATTATAGGGGTTATGCTCGATGATGCAGGCGACGCCGCCCGCCCGCACGACGCGCCGCATTTCCCGGAAGAAATCGAGCCAGGAGGCGGGCGGAACGTGATGGACGACGCAACTGGCGAAAGCCAGATCGAACGCGCCGTCGCCATAAGGCAGGCGCGGCGTCGTGTAGGCCCTGTAGGTCACACACGGATTGTCCTGGCCGGCGCGCAGGATCGATTGTTCCGAGACGTCGCAGCCATCCAGGCTCTCGAACGCGCCTTCGAGATAAGGGTGGAGCGACCCGACGCCGCAGCCGATATCCAGCGCCCGCACCCCGCCCTGTCGAAGCCCTCGCTCGACGACGAGACGCCGCAGCAGGTTGGCCTTGGCGATCAGAAAAAAGTCGTGCCCGAGTCCGGAAAACCGGATGGATCCTGCGACCGCCTCGCCATAATTCGATTTATAGCTGTCGAAGAGTTCGGCCATCAGCCGAGGCTCCGGTCCTGGGTTTCCGAAACGGTCGACGGCTCTCGCCGGGGGTGGCGGCACGCATCGCCTTGTCGAAGCCGGCGACCCGATCGATCACGTAAAGCGGACGGCGTTTCACCTCGGCGTGGATGCCGCCGACATAGAGCCCGACCACGCCGGTCATGAAAAGATTGATGCCGCAAAGGAGCGAGACGATCACCACGGTGGATGTCCAGCCGGCAATGACGCCGGTTTCAAAAATCCAGGCGAAGATGGCGTAAATACCGAACACCACCGCAAGCGCGGAGATCGCCAATCCGCCCCACAGCGCCATGCGCAGCGGCTTCTCGGAGAAGCTGACGATGCCGTGAACGGCAAGGTGCATCATCTTCCAGAATGGGTATTTGGTCTGGCCAAGGGTCCGCGCCGGGCGTTCGAACGACACGGCTGTCTGCTTGAACCCCATCCAGGCGAACATGCCCCTGACGAAACGGTCGTGTTCGGGCATTTGCTTGAAGGTTTCCAGAGCCTTGCGCCCGACCAGGCGAAAATCGCCGACGTCGCGGGGGATGTCGACCGACGTCATCTTCTCCAGCAGGCGGTAGAAGAGACTCGCCGTAATGCGCTTGAACCAGGATTCGCCCTCACGCTTGACACGGCGGGCATAGACGATCTCGAAGCCTTCCTTCCACTTCGCCACCAGATCGAGGACCACCTCCGGCGGGTCTTGCAGGTCGGCATCCATGACGATGACGGCATCACCCGTAGCCGCATCCATGCCGGCCGTGATCGCGACCTGATGGCCGAAATTGCGGGAAAGCTCGATCAGCCGGAAGCGCGGCTCGACGGCGACGACGTTGCGAAGGTATTCGACGCTCCCATCGAGGCTTCCGTCATCGACGAAGATCGCCTCAGTCTCGCCGTCCAGCCGGCCGATCAGCGAACTGATCCGCTCGATCAGTCGGGGCAGCACCTGTTCTTCATTGTATATGGGAAGGACCAGCGAGTACCGCGGCGGCGAAACGTTCACCGCAGTCCTGATGCTTTGGATCACAGAGTCTCGCATGCCGTTGAAAATGGAACGCAAGCTACAAAGTTCCAAGGACACACTAGAAATCGCTAAATTTAGCGGTTTCGGGCAGGTGCCGATCATGTGTGGAAGGGACATAGGCGTTACCGCAATCGAACGTCCACTTGTGGTCGGAGCACGGCGTCAATGGGCTATCGGCCAGTCCCCAACCGCCGCGAAGCAACCTTTGAGGACCCGCTTCGATCATGCCGCCCAAAACCGGGTGTCTGCTGGCCGATCTACCCCGCTTGCCACTTCTGCCATTGCACAAGCCACCTCAGAACAATAGATGGTGCGGAGCGGCCGCCCCTTATGTCAGGCGGAAAAACAGGACTATGCGCATGACCGATACGCTGGACTCAGCGAAATTGACCGACCGGGTCGCGGCCTTGGTCGAGGCTGCCAAACGGGCCGGCGCCGACGCCGCCGACGCGGTTGCGGTGCGCGGCCGTTCGACCGGCGTGTCGGTGCGGCTTGGCAAGGTCGAGGGCACCGAGGCGTCCGAGAGCGAGGATGTCTCGCTACGCGTCTTCGTCGGCAAGCGGGTGGCGAGCGTCTCGGCGACCGCTGCCTCCGACCCGAAAGCGCTAGCCGAGCGGGCCGTGGCGATGGCGAAAGTCTCGCCGGAAGATCCCTATCAGGGCCTCGCCGATCCGGCCTTGCTGGTCAAGAAGCCGCGTGACCTCGATCTGTTCGATCCGACGGAAGTCTCGGCCGACCAGTTGAAGGAAGCGGCGCTGGCGGCGGAAGCGGCGGCCCTTGCCGTCAAGGGCGTTACCAATTCGGCCGGCAGCGGCGCCAGCGCCGGGCTTGGCGGGCTGGTGCTCGCCACCTCGCACGGCTTTGTCGGCCACTATGTCGCCTCGCGCTTTTCGCGCTCGACCAGCGTCATCGCCGGCGAGGGCACCGGCATGGAGCGCGATTATGAATTCTCCTCGCGCCAGCATTTCTCCGATCTCGACGCACCCGAGGACATCGGCCGCAAGGCCGGCGAACGCGCCGCACGGCGCGTCGGCGCGCGCAAGGCGGCGACCGGGCCGGTCGACGTGGTGTTCGATCCGCGCGTCGCCCGCGGCATCGCCGGCCATCTCGCCGGCGCCATCAATGGCGCCTCCGTCGCGCGCAAGACCAGCTTTCTGCGCGACAGGATGGGCAAGCAGGTGGCGGCGGCCGCGATCACCGTCACCGACGAGCCGCTCCGGCTCCGTGGCCAGGCATCGCGTCCGTTCGACGGCGAAGGCATCGAGGGCGAAAAGCTGCTCATGGTCGAGAAGGGCGTTTTGAACCACTGGTTCCTGTCGACCTCAGTCGCGCGGGAATTGGGGCTGACCACCAACGGGCGCGGCTCGCGCAACGGCTCCTCCGTCTCGCCGTCATCGACCAATCTTGCCATCGAGCCGGGCGAGCGGACGCCCGAGAACCTCATCAAGTCGCTCAAATCAGGCTTTTACGTCACCGAAGTGTTCGGCCAGGGCGTCGACATGGTGACAGGCGAGTACAGCCGCGGCGCTTCCGGCTTCTGGATCGAGAATGGCGAGCTCGCCTATCCGGTTGCGGAAGTGACCATCGCCTCGAACCTGAAGACCATGTTCCTCAACATGGTTCCGGGGAGCGATCTCGATCGCAATTTCGGCACCGCCGCACCAACGCTGCTGATCGAAGGCATGACCCTTGCCGGAGCTTGACCAGGTCGCCTCCGCCGCCGGGGCTCGCGAGGATCTGCCGCTGCTGCGCGACGCTGCCCGCGAGGCGGGCGCCATCGCCATGCGCTATTTCGGCAACAATCCGCAAGTGTGGATGAAGGGCGGCACCTCGCCGGTAAGCGAGGCCGATCACGCCGCCGACGCCTATCTGCGAGAAACCTTACTTGCGGCGCGGCCGGACTATGGCTGGCTGTCGGAGGAGACGGCCGACGATCCGGCAAGGCTTGCCGCCCGCCGCACCTTCGTCGTCGATCCGATAGACGGCACGCGCGGCTTCCTCGAAGGCCTGCGCTCCTGGTGCGTCAGCATCGCGGTGGTCGAGGACGGCCGCACGCTCGCCGGCGTGCTCGAATGTCCGGCCACGGAGGAGACCTATTGGGCGCTGCCCGGTGAGGGGGCGTTTCTGAATGGCCGCCGCATTGCCGTGCGCCGCCCGGCAGCGATGGTCGAAATTGGCGGGCCGAAGCCATTGATCGCCCTGACGCCGGCGCAATGGCAGGGCCGGCTGAGCCGCGTGCCCTACATTCCCTCGCTCGCCTACCGGCTGGCGATGGTCGCCAATGGCCGGCTCGACGCGACCTTCGTCAAACCCAACGCACATGACTGGGACATCGCCGCGGCGGATCTGATCCTGCGCGAGGCCGGCGGCGCATTGCTCGACCAGAAGGGGCGCGCACCGTGCTATGCCGGCGAAGTGATCCACCACGGCGCGCTGGTTGCCGGCAGCGGCGAACTGCTCGCCGTCCTCTCCGGCATCATCGCGGGGCTGGACCGTTGAACATGTTATCAATGGTTCCAAAGTCGGCGGCTTTGGTCTAGACCTGTCACAAACTCACGATATGTGAAGGACCGACATGACCGCGGAAGACGGAAAGAAGCAGCTTTTGCACCTGGTGTTCGGCGGCGAACTGAAGACGCTGGGCGGGACAGAATTCCGTGATCTCGACGCGCTCGACATCGTCGGCATCTATCCGGATTATCAATCCGCGCAGACGGCGTGGAAAGCCAAGGCCCAAGCCAGTGTGGACAATGCCCACATGCGTTATTTCGTCGTTCACCTGCACCGGTTGCTCGACCCCGACAACAAGCCTGCCGGTTGACATGAATGGATCATGAAGCCGTGAAAGGGCCGGCCACGAGGTCCGCGGCAAGGGGGCGCCGCGGCGGCGCCTCGAAGACATTCTGGCGCAAGATACGCGAACCGCTGGCGCAATCGCGATTCGTCAAGAACGCCATCGCCAGCCTGTTTGCGCAGTTCGTTCGCCTTGTTCGCCTGACCAACCGTGTTGTCGACGGATCGGCGCAGATGTCGGGCGGCGCCTATTCGCAGTTCGAACCCATCATCATTGCGCTGTGGCACGGCCAGCATCTTCTGACACCGGCCTACTATCCCGGCGGACGGCCGGTGGTCGCCATGGTGTCGCGCAGCGCCGATGCCGAGCTCAACGCACTGGTGATCGAGAAATTCGGCATCGAGGCGGTGCGCGGCTCGGGCGGACGCGAAAGCTCGAAGCGTCGCGACAAGGGCGGCGCCAAAGCGCTGATTGCCCTGAAAAAGTCACTCGCAAGCGGCAAGAACGTCGCCATGATCGCTGACATTCCCCATGGCACGCCGCGCGACGCGGGGCTTGGCATCGTTCTCCTGGCGCGGCTTTCGGGCCGCGCGATTCTGCCCGTCGCCATCGCTACCAGCCGCCGCAAGGTGCTGGAGCGCAGCTGGGACAAGACCACGATCAATCTGCCGTTCGGCCGCTCCTCGATCGTGCTTGGAGCGCCGGTGTTCGTTCCGGCCGATGCGGACGAGGCCGAAATGGAACGCAAGCGCCAGGAGGTCACGGCCGCGCTCAACGCCGCGACCGACGAGGCTTACCGCCTCGTGGACGGTTCAAAATGAGCCAGCGCTGGGCGCGCACTTTTCTGACGGCGTATCGTTTCGCAGGCGCAGCCGCCTATCCCCTGGTCGGGCCGTATGTCGCCTGGCGCACCTCCAGAGGCAAGGAGGACCGAATTCGCCGGCGCGAGCGCTATGGCATCGCCGGGCGCGAGCGCCCCGAAGGGCCGGTGATCTGGATCCATGCGGCGAGCGTCGGCGAGACGATCGCCGTCGTGCCGCTGGTCGAGAGCATCCTCGACTATGGCGTCAACATCGTGCTGACGACGGGGACCGTCACCTCCGCTCAGGTTGCCGACGAACGGCTCGGCGACCGTATCATCCACCAATACGTGCCGCTCGACCTCAAGCCGGCGGTCAGCCGCTTCCTCGACCATTGGCGGCCGGATCTGGCGATCATCGCCGAATCGGAGATCTGGCCGATGACCATCCTCGAGCTCGGCGCGCGCCGTGTGCCGCAGGTGCTGGTCAATGGCAGGCTGTCGGACCGCTCGTACAAATCCTGGAAGAAGCGCGCCAACATCGCCGAGGCGCTGTTCGAGAATCTCGCCCATGTTGTCGCCCAGTCGGATGTCGACGGCGAGCGCTTCCTCTCGCTCGGCGCCCGGCCGGTCACCGTGTCCGGCAATCTCAAGGTCGACACCACGCCGCCGCCGGCCGATGAAAGGGCGCTGTACACGCTGAAGCGCCAGATCGGCGCCCGCCCGACCTGGGCGGCGATCTCGACCCATGACGGCGAGGAGGTGGTCGCCGCCGAGGTTCACGCGATGCTGCACAAGCGTCACCACGGTCTTTTGACCATCGTCGTGCCGCGCCATCCCGATCGCGCCGAAGCGCTTGCCGCGCAGATTTCCGGCATGGGCCTGAAACTCGCTCGGCGCAGCAAGGGCGACCGGATCATCGCCGATACGGACATTCTGCTCGGCGACACGATGGGCGAGATGGGGCTTTATCTCAGGCTGACAGAGATCGCCTTCGTCGGTCGTTCGCTCACCTCGGAGGGCGGCCAGAACCCGCTGGAGCCGGCCATGCTCGACACGGCGGTGCTGGCCGGCCGCAATGTCCAGAATTTTCGCGCGACCTATCAGCGCCTGCTCGACAGCGGCGGCGCCAAGCTGGTGCGCGACCGCGACATGCTGGCCGGCGCCGTCAATTTCCTTTTGACCAACGAGGTGGCGCGCCATGAGATGATGGCGGCGGGTGCGGCGACGGTCGAAGAGATGCGCGGCGCCCTGGCGCTCACATTGAAATCGCTCGAACCCTACATTCAGCCTTTGGTCGTCAAATCGCGCCTCAAGGGCGCCAACGGCCGTTAAGATGGCCAGCGAAGCGCCCCCCTTCTGGTGGGAAGAACCGGACTGGCGGGCGCTGGCGCTGGCGCCGCTGTCGGCGGTCTATGCGCTGGTTGCCGCTCGCCGCATGCGCTCAGCGGCGCGCGAGAAGATCGAGGCGCCGGTGCTTTGCGTCGGCAACTTCACCGTCGGCGGCACCGGCAAGACGCCGGTGGCGATCGCACTGGCCCGGCAAGCCAGGCGCATGCAGCTCAATCCAGGTTTCCTGTCGCGCGGCCATGGCGGTTCCTTTGCGCGGCCGCACGTCGTCGATCCGCACCATGACGCCGCCAAGCATGTCGGCGATGAGCCGCTGCTTTTGGCCGAGCACGCGCCGGTCGCCGTGACGCCGAACCGTGCCGCCGGCGCCCGCCTGCTGCTGGAAAAGCATGGCTGTGATTTCCTGATCATGGATGACGGTTTCCAGAGCGCGCGCATCCATATCGACTATGCGCTGGTCGTCGTCGACGCACGCTACGGCGTCGGCAACGGCCGCGTCATTCCTGGCGGTCCGCTCAGGGCTGGCATCGTCGACCAACTGGTCTTCACCAGCGCGCTGCTGAAGATGGGCGAGGGCCTTGCTGCCGATGCCGTCGTTCGCCAGGCGGCGCGCGCCGGCCGGCCGATCTTCGAGGCGCATGCGCGGCCAAGCAGCAAGGTGGGGCTGGCCGGCAAGCGATTTCTGGCCTTTGCCGGCATCGGCCATCCCGAGAAATTCTTCGACACCGTCCGTCAGGCCGGCGGCGAGGTTGCGCTGGCCCGGTCGTTTCCGGACCATCATTTCTATGGCCAGGACGAGCTTGCCGAATTGTTGGCGACAGCGCGAGGTGCCGGACTTGGCCTCATCACCACCGCCAAGGACGCCGCCCGGCTGCGCCACGATGCCGCGTCGGCCGATTTCCTCCGACAGCTCGATGTGCTGGAGATCGACACCGTGTTCGATCCCGACCACGTGCCCGAACGCGTCATCAATGAGACGCTGGATGCCTGGCGGCAGCGCAAGCTGCAGGGTTGAATCAGAGAGCCTTCGAGCGCCGCGGCGGTCGAACTTTTGCGGAGATGCCGGAAGGGCAGAGGGGCGCGAAGGACCGCTACAGATCGCGTCTCATTCTGCGTAGCCGGTTTAGCGCCGGCTGCGCAGTTCGGGATGTGCCTCGATCTCGCGGCGCAGCGAGGCCGCGGCGCTCACATAGGGCTCCTGCCTGGCGACGCTCCAGTATTTGAGCTCATCGAGCGGGATGCTTTCGCCGGTGACTGCGCAGCGCACGAAGGCGCCGGGGCTGGTCACCTGGAAGTCGCCGTCCAGGTAGCGGATACGGGCTTCCTTGCCGCCGGGGCCTTCAAAGCGGTTCATCATGACATGGAGCCAAGGTTCATAACGATGTCATCGCCACAAAATGCCGGCAAGGTCAAGCTCGGAGCGAGGCAAGATTGGCTTCAGTCGGCTTCGTTTCGGATGGCACCAGCCGAGCAGACCGGCAAAGTGGATGCGCCGCATATTACTGCTCGGCTGCGATGAAATCCTCGATCTTTTCCGCCGCCAGTCCGGCCTGGGCCGCGATGCGCCGGGCAAGCTCGGCTGCGGCGGCGCGCGGGCTCCCGATAGGCCGGTCGAGCCAGTAGGATATCGGGCTGAGGACGACGCGGTCGTCGACGGCGATGATACGGCCTGACTTCAGTTGATCCTCGGTCATCGGCGGCCGCGCCAGCGCGATGCCGAGACCGTGGGCTGCGGCGCCGAGAACCAGATTGTAGTCCTCGAAACGGCGGTCCTGCGGACGCGGGCGATAGTCGATGTCCTGTGCAGCAAACCAGGCACGCCAGGCCGAGGCGTCGGAATCGTTGATCAGCGGGAATTTGAGCAGCCGGGCAGGGTCGCCACGGCCGATCTCGCGGGCCAGGTCCGGCGAGGCGACCGGAAACACATGTTCCTCGAACAGCTGCACCGAGACGCGGCCGGGGATGCGGCCGCGGCCGCAGCGGATCGACAGATCGATGCCCTCGTCGGCAAGGTCCGCCTGGCGGATATCGACGTCGAGCACGATGCGCAGCCTGGACGGATTGTTTTCCAGCGCCGCCATGCGCGGCATCAGCCACAGCCCGCTGACCGAGGGAATCGAGGTCAGCCGCACCACGGCCGTGCCGCGCGGCTCGATCCAGCGGTCCGAATTGCTCGATATCAGCGCGAAGGCCTCAGTGGTGCGCAGATGCAGGCGGTTGCCTTCGATCGTCAGCGAGACTCCACGCGCGCCGCGATCGAACACTTTCAGCCCGAGCCAGTCCTCGAGCTTGGCGATCTGCCGGCTGACGGCGCCATGGGTGAGATTGAGCTTTTCGGCAGCCGCCGAAAAGCTGCCCGTCCGTGCCGCGGCGTCGAAGGCGCGCAGGGTTTCGAGCGGCAGCATCGCGTCTGAGCTGTGATCCATAGTCACAGCTGACCCTCGATTTGGTCGTTTGTCAACCAGCCAGGAACGGCGTTTTGTACCTTCAGGACAATAAAGCACGAGGATAAGTGATGAACGCCTGTACCGGCACGTTGAATACGACACAGCGGATAGATACCACGGCGGCCGTTGCGGTGGCGTTGACAGTGGTCGGCTGGGCCTCGGCCTTCCCGGCGATCCGCGCCGGCCTCGTCGCTTTCGGGCCGCTGGAACTCGGCGCGCTGCGCTTCGCCATCGCGGCGGTGCCGGCGGCGATCTTCCTCGCCGTCAAGCGGCCGGCGCTGCCCCGGCTCGATGAATTCTGGCGTTTTGGATTCGGCGGCGCCGTCTTCGTTGCGCTGTACACGGCAATGCTCAATTTCGGTGAACTGACCGTATCGGCTGGTGCCGCCGGCTTCATCATCAATGTCAGCCCGATCTTCACCGCGATCATGGCGATGGCGCTGCTTGGAGAGCGCTTCTCAGGCCTGGCTTGGGCCGGCACATTGCTGTCCTTCGCCGGCATCGGCATCATCGCCATGGGCGAGGGGCAAGGCTTGCATTTCGACAATGGCGCGCTGCTGATCCTCGGCTCGGCGCTGTGCTCGGCCGTCAACACCATCGTGCAAAAGCCGCTGTTTGCCCGTCATCATCCGCTGACCATTTCGGCCTCGAACATGGTGCTCGGCGCGCTCTGCCTGCTGCCTTTCCTGCCGAACGGCCTGGCGCAGGCGGCGGTTGCCGACAACGCCGGTCTCGGCGCCGTCGTCTTTCTCGGCATCGTGCCGAGCCTCATCGCCTACGCCGCCTGGGCAACCGCGCTCTCCCGTTTGCCGGCGGCGCGCGCCTCGAACTTCCTCTATCTGGTTTCGCCGGTGGCGACGCTGATCGGCTTCTTCTGGCTCGGCGAGGTGCCGACGCTGCTCGGCATTGTCGGTGGCGCACTGGCGCTCGGCGGCGTGATCGTAGTGAATTTGAAGAGGTAAATCAGAGGGTGGGGGTCTGCGCCCTGCGCCTCCTTCACCGCCTGCCAAACAGCCGCTCGATATCAGCAAGCTTGAGCTCGATATAGGTCGGGCGGCCGTGGTTGCAGGTGCCGGATCCCGGCGTCGCTTCCATCTGGCGCAGCAGTGCGTTCATCTCCTCGGGTTTGAGCAGGCGGCCGGAACGCACCGAGCCGTGGCAGGCCATGGTCGCAGCTATCCTGTCCAGCCGCTCTTTCAGCGTGTCGACCGTGTCGTTGTCGGCGATCTCGTCGGCAAGGTCGCGCACCAGCTGCTGGACATTGGTTTCGCCGAGCATCGACGGCGTCTCGCGCACGGCGACAGCACCCGGGCCGAAACGCTCGACGGCGAGGCCGAAGCGGGCCAGCGTTTCGGCATGCAAGGCAAGCCGCTCGGCATCCTCTTCCGGCAGGTCGACGATCTCGGGCAACAACAGCATCTGCGATGGCACGGCGCGCGCATGCAGCGCGTTCTTCAGCGCCTCGTAGACCAGCCGCTCATGCGCCGCATGCTGGTCGACGATGACCAGCGAATCCCTGGTCTGCGCGACAATGTAGTTCTCATGCACCTGCGCGCGTGCGGCACCCAGCGCCATGCCGAGCAGCGTCTCCGCCGCTTCGTCTTGTCCGGCGCGCGCGTCGGCGCTGTGAAGCGGTCCGGCGTCGAACGCCGCCTGATCGTTTTCGCCGAAGCCGCCGTTTCCTGGTTCCGTGTCCGGAAATCCCCCGCCTTCCAGGCCCATGTCCAGCGGCCGCTGCGGCGAGCGGGCTGGATCGAAGCCGGCGAAGCCGGAGGCACGGTAGGCCGCCTCATAGCTGCGATGGCCGTTGGCCGGTCCGGCATGGGCATAGGACGCTGCGCCCGGCCGGAACGCCGCCATCATGCCGGCGGCCCCTGATGTGGCGGCACGGATGCCGGCATTGGCAAGCGCCTCGCGGATGGCGCCGACGATCAGCCCGCGCACCAGCCCCGGATCGCGGAAGCGGACGTCGGCCTTGGCCGGATGGACATTGACGTCGACGATGGCCGGATCGAGCGTCAGGAACAGCACCGTCACCGCATGCCTGTCGCGCGGCAGCGCGTCGGCGAAGGCGCCGCGGATGGCGCCGGCAATCAGCTTGTCGCGCACCGGCCGGCCGTTGACATAGGCGTATTGCTGCAGCGCGTTGGCGCGGCTGAAGGATGGTATCGAAACGTGGCCGGCAAGATGCACACCGTCGCGCACGGCGTCGATTGTGATGGCATTGGCCGGAAAGTCGGCGCCCATCACTTGCGCAACGCGGCGCAGCCGGCCTTCCGCACTGTCGTCGGTCGCCGGCAGTTCCAGCGTCGAGCGGTCGGAACCGGCCAGCGTGAAGCGCACGGCGGGGAAGGCGATGGCGATGCGCTTGATCACGTCGCTGGTCGCCGAGCTTTCGGCGCGCTCGCCCTTCATGAATTTGAGCCGCGCCGGCGTGGCGAAGAACAGGTCGCGCACCTCGACCGTTGTGCCGCGATTGGCGGCCGCCGGCTTGACGGCGGACACGCGGCCGCCCTCGATGCCGATCTCGGCGGCGCTGTCGCCGTTGGCGGTGCGCGAGCGGATCGACAGCCGCGCCACCGAGCCGATCGACGGCAGCGCTTCGCCGCGAAAGCCGAGCGAGCGGATGTCGTGAATGTCATCGGCGAGCTTAGAGGTGCAATGGCGTGCGATCGCCAGCGGCAGTTCCTTCTCCGGGATGCCCGAGCCGTCATCGGTGACGCGGATCAGGTTCAGCCCGCCGCCGGCGGTAACGATCTCTATTCTGGCAGCGCCGGCGTCGAGCGCGTTCTCGACCAGTTCCTTGACCACGCTTGCCGGACGCTCGATGACTTCGCCGGCGGCGATCTGGTTGATCATCGGTTCGGAAAGCTGGCGGATGGGCATGGGGGTACTATACGCGGATTCGTCGCCCATGCGGGAGGGCGAATTCAGGAATCCGCGCCGCTCACCGTGCTCCTGCATTTCACGTCATCAGCCTGGGCAGTGCCGCTGCCAGCGCGTCGACGGCAAGGCGGACCTTCAGCGGCAAGTGAGGCGTCTGCAGCCAGAGCGCATAGGCGTCGTAAAGAAATCCCGGCTGGTCCGACAACAGCGGGACAAGTGCGCCGGCCTGAATGCGCTCACGGACCAGCCAGTATGGCAGCCAGGCAAGCCCCATGCCGGCTGCCGCAGCATCGGCGATCGCAGCGAGGTCGTCGAACCGCAACCGGCTGACCGGCATGACTTCCAGCGCAGGCTGGCCTTGGCGCGGGAACAACCACGGTTGAACGACACGGCCCGAACGGCGGTAGATGATGGTCTGGTGGCTGCCGAGGTCCTCTATCTGCCCTGGCAACCCATGCATCTCGAGATAGGATGGCGACGCGCAGACGACCATGCGCTGGCGCGCGACGCGACGCGCCATCACATTGGCCTGATCCTCGAGATTGCCGGTCCGGATGGCAAGATCGCAGCCATCCTCTGCAAGATCGGCGATGGGATCGCTGAACGACAGGTCGAGTTCCAGGGCGGGATATCGCTGCGCAAGCTCCAGCAGGATCGGGGCAACGCAGCGCCGGCCGAAGTGCAAGGGCATGATGACGCGCAGCTTTCCGCGTGGTTCGGAACGTTGATCGGCCGCGAGTGCATCCGCAGCTTCGGCTTCAGCGAGCACCATCCGGCAGCGCTCATAATAGGCGCGCCCGAAGTCGGTCAGGCTCCGGCGGCGTGTGGTCCGGTTGATGAGGCGCACGCCCAGCCGCTCCTCGAGAAACCGGACATGCTTGCCGACCATCGGTCCGGACAGGTCGAGAGCGGCAGCAGTCGCCGCGAACGAGCCGAGATCGACGGTTTTGACGAACACGGCCATGCTCGTAAGGCGATCCATATTCAAAACTCCCTGTTTCTACTGTCTTGCCCAAGCAACCATTTATCTGCCAGGTGGCCCGCTGGCATAGCGTATTCGGTTCAAATATTTTGGAGTTATGGCCGCATGGCACGTGTTGTTCGTTTTCATGAGCATGGTGGTCCCGAGGTTCTGCGCATCGAGAATCTCGATATTCCCGCGCTCGGTCGGGGCGAGATTCAGATCCGGGTCAAGGCATTGGGTCTCAACCGGGCCGAGGTGCTGCTGCGTTCGGGCACTTATATCCAGACGCCGCCATTGCCTTCCGGTCTTGGCCTTGAGGCAGCGGGTGTCGTCGAAGCGGTCGACGAAGCCGTGCACGGTTTTGCGCCAGGTGACGCCGTCAGCGTCGTGCCGCCATTATCGATGGCCCGCTGGCCCGCCTATGGTGAGATTGCCACATATCCCGCCGAGTTCGTGGTCAAACATCCGCCATCGCTCAGCTGGGAAGAGGCGGCAGCCGTCTGGATGCAATATCTCACCGCCTATGGTGGACTGATCGACATTGCCAAACTCAGCAAGGAGGACTTTGTCGTCATTACCGCAGCATCGAGCAGTGTCGGACTTGCCGCGATCCAGATTGCCAACATCGTTGGTGCGACCGCGATCGCGGTCACGCGGACATTTGCCAAGCGAGAGGCCCTGCTCAAGGTCGGCGCGGCCCATGTCGTCGCTTCAGCGGACGAAGATCTGGAAGCCCGGCTGAAGGAAATCGCCAGTCCGGAGAACATCCGAGTGGTGTTCGACGCTGTCGGCGGCCCGATTTTCGCGCCTCTGACGGCAGCGATGGCACGGGGTGGCATTCCCATCGAATATGGCGGCTTGAGCCCCGAGCCGACGCCGTTCCCGCTATTCGGTGTGCTGGCCAAGACGCTGACGCTGCGCGGCTATCTCGTCCACGAGATCACTGGCGATCCGGTGAAGTTGGAAGCCGCCAAGGCATTCATCCTCGACGGATTGATGTCAGGTTCGCTAAAGCCGGCAATCGCCAAAACCTTTTCATTCGAGCAGATCGTCGAAGCGCACCGCTTTCTCGAGTCGAACGAGCAATTCGGCAAGATTGTCGTGACGGTTGATTGAGCATTAATGGGAGCCTCATGCTTGCGCCGCCAGCCAGTCCCGCACCTTGCGGGCATTGTCGCTGAGGTCGCGGTTTCTCGACCAGATGACATGAAAGCCCTTGCCGGTCGTCATCGTGTGGCCGGTCGCACGCACCAGCAGTCCCGACGCCAGCAGGCGCTCGGCGAGGTGGCCCCAGCCGAGCGCAATGCCTTGCCCTTCCATGACCGCCTGGATCACCAGTGCATAGTCGTTGATGCGCAATCCGCGCCCGGCGTCGGTGATGGTGACCCCGGCCGAGGCGAACCACTCGTCCCAGCTCGCGGCTTCGCGAAACGGCTCTTCGAGATGGATGAGCCGGTGCGATGGAAGTTCCTCGACGGTCTCCGGCAGTCCGAACCGCGCCACATAGCTCGCGCCGGCAACCGGGAATATCTCCTCATCGGCCAGTGGCAGTGAATGATAGTCCGGCCATTCCCGGGGCTCGCCACCGCGCACAGCGAGCGGAATGCCCTCGGCGATGATGTCGAGATCGCGGTCGGCGGTCTGGATGCGCAGGTCGATGCCCGGCAGTTCGTCGCGGAACTGCTGCAGGCGTGGCATCATCCAGAACGAGCCGAAAGCGGTCGAGGCGGCAAGCGTCACATGGCCGCCGGTCGCCTGTAGGCGCAAATCCTCCGCCGACTTGCGGATGTGCGACAGGCCAAGCGAGACGTCGGCGTGAAAGCGGTCACCGGCTTCGGTCAGGCTGACTTGTCGATGGCGACGCTGGAACAGTTTCGCGCCGAGCTGCTCTTCAAGCCCGCGGATCGCGTAGGACACGGCAGCCTGCGTCATGCCAAGCTCTCGCCCGGCGGCGGTAAAACTCGACAGCCGCCCGGCGGCTTCGAAAACGATCAGGCTGCCGGCGGACGGCAGCAGGTGACGCAGGCTTCGCATAAGCTGAACTTATACAAGAGATCAGGATTTTCCAGCGTCACAGCTGTATTTTGTCTCGCTAAGTTGACAGGCTCTGGGAGGATGGAGTTTCCATGAACGCACCGGCCGCCGAAGTCACCGAACACGCCAGCCGCCGAGGTGGCGGCCGCCTGGGCCGCAAGGCGCTGCGGGGAACTCCCATGGCGTCGTTTCCGACGCTGGTTCGCAACATACCCACATACCAAATGGTCCCGGACGAGGCTGTCGAGCTGATCCACCAGGAGTCGCTCTCGATCCTCGAAGAGGTTGGCTGCGAGTTCCGCGACGACGAGGCCATAGCATTGTGGCAGGCCGCCGGGGCCGATGTCTTTGAGACGCGCGTCCGCATTGACCGCGCGCTCTTGATGGAGCTGGTCTCGAAAGTCCCGCCGGAATTCACGCTCAATGCGCGCAACCCTGAGCGCTCGGTCCGCGTCGGCGGCAAGAATTCCATCTTCGTGCCGATGTATGGCGCGCCTTACGTGCGCGACCTCGACAACGTCAGGCGCTATGGCACGCTCGCCGACCTTCAGAATTTCCATAAGCTCGCTTACATGGCGCCGGCGCTGCATTCGTCGAGCTCGATCATCTGCGAGCCGATGGAAATTGCGGTGCCGAAGCGTCACCTCCACATCATCCATTCGGCGCTGAAGCATTCCGACAAGCCGTTCATGGGCATCGTGACATCAAAGGATCGCGCCGAAGACACGATGGCGATGGCGGGCATCGTGTTCGGCGAGGATTTTGTCAGAGACAACCCTGTGTTGGTCGCGATCACCAATTGCAACTCGCCACTGGTATGGGACGCCACCATGCTTGACGCGATGAAGGTCTATGCGCGCCACAACCAGCCGTTGATCCTGGCGCCGTTCGCGCTGTGCGGCGCCTCGACTTCGGCCTCGGCGGTGGGAGCGGTCGCGCAGGTCAATGCCGAAGCGCTGGCGGGCGTCGCCTTCACGCAACTGCTGCGTCCGGGTTCACCGCAGATCTACGGACAATTCATGGTCACGGTCGACATGAAGACCGGCGCGCCGATGGGCGGCACGCCCGAGGCCGCCCAGATGATGTACCTGATGGGAGCACTGGCGCGGAAATACCGGCTGCCCTGGCGCACGTCGGGCTTCCATGTCGGGTCGAAACTCAACGACGCCCAGGCGGGCTACGAGGCGAACATGCTGATGCATGCCGCCATCCTTGCCGGCGCCAACTACATCTGGCACTCCGCCGGATGGCTCGAGGCCGGCCTGACCTGTGGCTATTCGAAATTCGCGACGGACTGCGAACAGCTTGTCGGCTGGTACAAATATGCCGGCGGCCTGCCGTTCGACGATTTCAAGGAAGCGATGGCGGCGATCCGTGAGGTCGGGCCGCAGGGCCATTTCCTCGGCACCCAGCACACGCTCGAGCATTTCCAGTCCGCCTTCTTCATGCCCAGCATCATGGACTTCAATTCGTACGAACAGTGGAAGGCTGAAGGGGCAAAGGACCACGACACGCGCGGCCGCGAGAAAGCGCGCAACATGCTCGCGGATTATGAGGAGCCGAAGCTCGATGAGGGCATCGCCGATGGTCTCAAAGATTTGATCGCGCTGCGCGAGGAGAAGCTGCCGGACAGCGTTAGTTAATCCAACGGGCGAAGACCCAAAGGGAACCATAAGGGAGGAAACAATGGCAGTCTTCAGAAACAACGGTGATCGTGTCCCCAGCGTTATCGAGGCAATGGCTAAAGAAGCCCGCTCAGGCCGGATGGACCGGCGCGAGTTTCTGGCGCTGGCAAGCGCGTTCGGGGCATCGACTGCCCTTGCCTACGGTATGATCGGTCTTGCGGTGCCGGGACGGGCCTCGGCCGAAGAGCCCAAGAAGGGCGGAACGCTGCGCGTATCGATGTCGGTAAAGGCGCAGAAGGATCCACGTACTTACGACTGGGTGGAACTTGCGAACATTTCGCGCTGCTGGCTGGAGCCGCTTGTCCGCTACACCCGCGAATTCACTTTCGAGCCGGTCCTGCTCGAGAGCTGGGACGTCAACGACGACGCCACCGAATATGTGCTGCATCTGCGCAAGGGCATTACCTGGAACAATGGCGATACCTTCAACGCCGACGACGTGGTCTACAATCTGATGCGCTGGTGCGAGAAGGATGCCGCCGGCAATTCGATGGCCGCCCGCGTCGGTGCGCTGATCGACGTCAAAACCGACAAGGCAAGGGACGGGGCGATCACCAAGGTCGACGACAACACTGTCAAGCTGACGCTGAACGAACCTGATATCTCGCTGATCCCGAACTTCACCGACTATCCAGCGCTCGTCGTCCACCGCAAATTCGATGCCGACGGCGCCGATCCGATCGCCAAGCCGATCGGCACCGGGCCTTTCGAGCTTGTGACTTATTCGGTCGGCCAGAACGCGGTCGTCAAGCGTCGCGAGAATGGCAAATGGTGGGGCGGTGAAGCGCCGCTCGACAGCGTCGAATTCATCGACTACGGCACCGACTTCAACGCCTCGGTGAATGCATTAGAATCCGGCGAAATTGACGTCAATTTCGAGACGCCCGCCGACTTTATCGACATCCTCGACCAGATGGATCTGGTGAAATCGGAGGTCGCGACAGCGACGACGCTCGTTGCCCGCACCAACATCACGCACAAGCCTTATGATGACAAGCGGGTACGCAACGCCCTGCAAATGGCCGTCGACAACAATGCGGTGCTCGAACTTGGCTACGCCGGGCGCGGCACCCCAGGTGAAAACCACCACGTCAGCCCGATCCATCCGGAATATTTTCCGCTGCCCAAGAAGACACGCGATGCGGCCGGCGCCAAGAAGTTGATGGCCGAGGCCGGACAGGCCGATTTCGAGCATGAACTGATCACCGTCGAGGACGATTGGCAAAAGAACACCGGCGACGCGATTGCCGGCCAGCTGCGCGATGCCGGGATCAAGGTGAAGCGCACGGTGCTGCCGGGGTCGACCTTCTGGAACGACTGGACGAAATACCCCTATTCCATGACCATCTGGTACATGCGCCCGCTCGGCGTTCAGGTGTTGGCGCTCGGCTATCGCACCGGCGAGGCCTGGAATGAAACGGCGTATTCGAATCCTGATTTCGACGCCAAGCTCAAGCAGGCCCTCTCACTCATCGATGTGGAGAAGCGCCGCGAGGTGATGAAGGACGTCGAGCAGATCCTGCAGGATTCGGGCGTCATCATTCAGCCGTTCTGGCAGAAGCTGTACAGCCACATGAACAAGAAGGTGAAGAACTACGCGGTCCACCAGACTTTCGAGATGGATCTCCAGAACGTCTGGCTGGACGCCTGAGCTAAACGTCCAGGGGCGCCTGAGTTAACGCCCAACCTGAGTTAACGCCCAACCTGAGTTAACGCCCAAGGGGATTTCATGGGCCGGATTTCGTGGGCCGCAAAAAAGCCGGGATGCAGGATTCGTGGTATTGAACGGTTTCCACCACGAAAGCCTGGAGTTTATCGGATGAGACTGACTGTGCTTGCCGCCGCTCTGTCGATCGCAGCGCCTGCGGCCGCCCTGGCCGGGCCGGCCTCCAATGCGGTGAAGTTCTTCTACATGCCCGAGGTCAAGTTCGAGGCCGACGCGAAATACCGCGACCGTTTTACCGAGCCGGTGACCAAGCTGTTCGACCTCAACGACCAGGCGCAGAAGAACAAGCCGGACGAGGTGCCTTGCATCGACTTCGCCCCCGGTCTCGACGCGCAGGACTTTGACGAGAAGACGGTCGCCAGGACGCTGAAGCTGTCTGAAGCAGTGGATGGCGACAGCGCCAGCGTGACGGTGACCTTCAACCTTTTCCCGGAAGGCGATGAATCCAAACGCGAAATGGTCTGGTCGCTGAAAAAGGTTGACGGCAAATGGAAGGTCGCCGACATCACCTCGAAGACCAGCGGCTGGACGCTGAGTGCGCTCGAATGCCTGGCTGGCCAGACTCCGGAGTGATGCCATGGCCCGCGCCCTGGCCCTGGCGACTATGTGCCTGCTGGCCGCGGGTTTGAGCAGCACCGCTGGCCAGGGCCTGTTTGGCGCGCCGCCGCCAGCGGAGAATGCCCCGGCAGCGCCGGTGCAGCCAGGTTCGCCGACGGCGGTGGTGAAACCGTTCTACGAGCATGTCGGGCTCGAGCTCGATCCGGCAGAGCGCAGCCATTTCGTCGATCCCGCGAAGTCGGTGCTCGACAAGAGCGATGCGCTGCGAAAATCGGGGCAGGGCGAGTGCCTCGATCCCAACATGGCGCTCGACAATGCGGCGTACGACAGGGCCGAAATCGACAACAGCCTGAAGACTGTTGAAGCGGTCAAAGGCGATGAGGCCAAGGTCATCGTCGCCTTTATCGTTGCCGGCAATCCGCACCGGCTTGAATGGAAGTTCAAAAAGGTCGACGGCGACTGGAAGATATCGGACCTTCTGTCGGTGACCGGCGAATGGGTGCTCAGTCAGTATCAGTGTGAGTGAGAAGGGACCGATGAAGATCACCAACGTCCGCGTCACCCATGTCAATGTTCCGTTGGACGCCCCATTCTGGTGGACGGCTGGTCTCTATGGCGGCGGCTCGAAATCGATCATAGAAGTCGAGACGGACGAAGGCGTAGTCGGACTGGGCGAGGCGCCGTGGTGGCATTTCGGCGAGGTGATCAAGGCCGAGATCGCGCCGGCGCTGATCGGCGCCGATCCGCTCGACATCGCCGACTGCGAGGCGCGCTGCGTGCCGCCCTGGCAGATCACCGCCAACACCGGCGAAAATGCCGCTTCGGTCGCCTTCGGCGCGGTCGAACTGGCGCTGTGGGACATCAGAGGTAAGGTCTTCGGCATGCCGCTCTACAAAGTCCTTGGCGGCGGCGTGCGCAAGGACATTCCGTTTTCTGAATATTTCTCGTTTCGCGCCGCGCAGGGCGGAGCGGGTGGCGAAATGACGTCCGAAGCGATCGTCGAGTACTGCCTGAAGATGCGCGAGGAGCATGGCTCCACCATTTTCGAGGGCAAGCTGATCATGGGCGATCCCGAGCTCGAGATCAGCACCGTGCGCATGCTGCGCGAGGCGCTCGGCGACAAGGCGCAGATCAGGCTCGATTCCAACATGCAGTGGTCGCTGACCACGGCGCGCTGGGTGCTGCGCGAGATCGAGCCGTTCAACATCCGCAATTATGAGGATCCGGTCGCCACCTTTGAGGAGATGGCGGCGCTGCGCCAGCACTCGCGCATTCCGTTTTCCACGCACATCCCGGATCTCAGACGGGCGGTCGCGCTCGGCGCGCCGGATTACTTCGTCTGCAATTTCGCAGCACTCGGCGGACTGTCGAAAACCCTGAAATTCATCGCCGCCTGTGAGGCGATGGGCAAGGGGTTCTGGTGCTATTCGAACGATCTCGGCATCATGACATCAGCCTATCTGCACGTCGTGGCGGCGACGCCGTGGATCACCGAGGCATCGCAGTCGCTGTTTCGTTGGCAGATCGGCGACGTTATCAAGGACGGGCCGTTCCGGCAGACCGGCAACACCGTGCGTGTGCCGGAGGGCAACGGACTGGGCGTTGAGCTCGACCCCACTGCGATGAAGCACTGGGCGGCGCACTTCGCCGAACATGGGCCGATGGGCCATTTCAATGATCCGAACAATCCCGGCCGCTACCGGCGGCTGCCGCTCAACTGATGCGACGTACGTTCCATAGAAGCTCAGGCTCAGCCGCGTCCGCGATAGGGCGCGACACCGGTATCGGGCAGCCATGCGCCTTCCGGCGGCGCGCCGGTCTGCCAGAACACGTCGATCGGAATGCCGCCGCGCGGATACCAATAGCCGCCGATCCGCAACCACAGTGGTTTGGTCGCGGCGACGATGCGGCGGCCGATCATGACGGTGCACTCTTCATGGAAGGCGCCATGGTTGCGAAACGAGGTCATGAACAGCTTCAGCGACTTCGATTCCACCAGCAGCGTGTCGGGTGCATAGTCGACGACGATGTGGGCGAAGTCCGGCTGGCCGGTGACCGGGCAGAGCGAGGTGAACTCCGGGCAGGTGAAGCGAACGATGGCTGGCGGCCCGTCGCCGCGCGAAAACGGCACGGTCTCCAGGACTGCTGCTTCAGGGTTCTGTGGCGCCTCGACGTTTGTGCCGAGCTGGGTAAGGTTTTTCGTATCGATCATGAGCGGGTTCCTTACTGCATGTCGCCCAAAAGCCAGCCCACGCCCCTGACCCTAGGATGCGCAGCGGTTCTGTCATAACGACATGCGTAATAAATTTGCCGCTCATTAGCACGATTTACAGCAGGAAAACGATGACCAGCAGCGATCCGCTTCTCCAGCCCTATCAGCTCAAACATTTGACGCTGAAGAACCGGGTTATGTCGACCAGCCACGAGCCGGCCTATTCGGAGGAAGGTATGCCGAAAGAGCGTTACCGGCTCTACCACGCCGAAAAGGCCAAGGGCGGCATGGCGCTGACCATGACCGCCGGTTCGGCGATCGTCTCGCGCGACAGCCCGGCCGCCTTCGGCAATCTGCATGTTTACGACGACCGCATCGTGCCGTGGCTCACTGAACTCGCCGATGCCTGCCACGAGCATGACTGCAAGGTGATGATCCAGATCACCCATCTCGGTCGCCGTACCGGCTGGAACAAGGCCGACTGGCTGCCGGTGCTGTCCGCCTCGCCAGTGCGCGAGCCGGCGCATCGCGCTTTTCCGAAGACCATCGAGGACTGGGACATCGAGCGCATCGTGGCCGACTACGCGGCCGCCGCCCAGCGCTGCCAGGCCGCCGGCCTCGACGGCATCGAGTTCGAGGCTTACGGCCATCTGATGGACGGCTTCTGGTCGCCGGCCACCAACCAGCGCGACGACGATTTCGGCGGCTCGCTCGACAACCGCTTGCGCTTCACCGGCATGGTGCTCGACGCCGTGCGGTCGGCGGTCGGCGAAAAGTTCGTCGTCGGCATCCGCATGGTTGCCGACGAGGATTTTGAGAAGGGCCTTTCGAAACAGGAAGGCGTCGAGATCGCCTTACGGCTGGCCGGCTCCGGCAAGGTCGATTTCCTCAACATCATCCGCGGCTCGATCGAAACCGATGCCGCGCTGACCAAGGTCATCCCGGTGACCGGCATGCGCTCGTCGCCGCATCTCGATTTCGCCGGCGAGGTGAGGGCGGCGACGAAGTTCCCGACCTTCCACGCGGCGCGGATTTCGGATGTCGCCACTGCGCGTCACGCCATCGCCACGGGCAAGCTCGACATGGTCGGCATGACCCGCGCCCACATCGCCGATCCGCATATCGTCCGCAAGGTGATGGAGGGCCGCGAGCACGAAATCCGCCCTTGCGTCGGCGCCACCTATTGCCTCGACCGCATCTATGAGGGTGGCGAGGCGCTGTGCATCCATAATGCGGCGACCGGCCGCGAGGCTGATATTCCGCACATCATCCCGAAGACCGAGGGGCCGAAGCGTAACGTGGTCGTCGTCGGCGCTGGGGCCGGCGGTCTGGAAGCGGCGCGTGTCGCGGCCGAGCGTGGTCACCAGGTGACGGTGCTTGAAGCATCAAGCCAGGCCGGCGGCCAGGTGCGGCTGGCGACGCAAAACCCACGCCGCAAGGAACTGATCGGCATCATCGATTGGCGACTGGCCGAGCTCGACCGGCTCGGCGTCGAAATCCGCTATGACACCTGGGCGGAGAAGGACGATGTTCTGGCTCTGTCGCCGGACGTGGTGGTGGTCGCCACCGGCGGCCTGCCGCAGAACCCGCCGCTGGGGGCAGGCGACAATCTTGTCACGTCGAGCTGGGATATCATGGCCGGCAGCGTCAAGCCGGCTGAAAACGTGCTGCTCTACGACGACAATGGCGGCCATCAGGGCATGGGTGCGGCCGAGCTGATCGCCAATAGCGGTGCAAAGCTGGAGCTGGTTTCGCCCGAACGCTTCTTCGCCCCGGAAATGGGCGGCATGAACCACGTGCCCTATATGCGCGCCTTCCAGGAACAAGGCGTCACCATCACCATCAACACGCGGCTGCGTTCGGTGCGGCGCGAGGGCAATCAACTGGTTGCGGAGCTCGGCTCAGACTTCGCTGACGGCTGGCGCGACGAGCGGCGGGTCGATCAGGTGGTGGTCGAGCACGGCACGCTGCCGCTCGACGATCTCTATCTCGCACTGAAACCGCTGTCGAAGAACGGCGGCGCGGTCGATTACGAGCGGCTGGTCAATGGTGGCGACATTTTCCCGGCGCGCGGTCCGCAAGGCGGTTTCGTGCTCTTGCGCATCGGCGATGCGGTCGCCTCGCGCAACATTCACGCCGCCATCTATGACGGCATCAGGTTCGGCCTGCGGATCTGACGATCGTCAACCGCTCGATTGGTGGCGCGAAGTCGAACGCCCACACGGAGAGCCACCAGGCACGTCCGTTCGATCTGCGCGCCACGGGCGAATGTCGATTGATCCCAACTGCCGGACGTATTGTTTCAGTGGGCTCGCGATGCTATTTATGACTTCAGTGGTCATAAAATGGGGCACAGCATGCGCGAAATTCAGTTGAAGGATGCCAAGGCCAGGCTTTCGGCGGTGGTTGATCAGGCCGTGGCGGGAGAACCTGCCGTCATCACGCGTCACGGGCGTAAGCAGGCTGTGATCCTGTCTTTCGAAGACTACGAACGGCTGTCGCGGGTGCCTAGCTTCGGACAATTGCTGGCGGCGTTTCCCGGTGACAAAGGCGATATTCCCCCCCGTTCCCGTAAACAGGTTCGCAAGGTTGCGTTGTAACCCGGTCGATTGGTCCTGATGTTTCTGCTGGACACCAACATCATCTCGGCAATCGCTCCCGCCAAGAAGGCGAATCGGGCAGCGTTGGCAACATGGCTCGACAAAGCCAGCGATTACCTGTTCCTGTCCGTTGTCACTGTGTCCGAAATCGCCGCAGGGATCGCCAAGGCCGAGCGCGAGGGTGCGACGACAAAGGCGGCTTTGCTACGCAACTGGTGGCAAGCGGTCGAGCACCTATATGGAGAGAGGGTTCTTCCCTTCGATTTGCGCGCCGCACATGCCGCCGGGTCTATTCTTGATCGGGCAAGGGCGCATCGGCCAGGCTTCGAAGACATAGCGATCGCCGCTACGGCCGAGGTCCACGGCTTGACGATACTGACGGACAACGAGCGTCATTTTGCACCGCTCGGGGTGCCGATGCTCAACCCGCTGAAGAACTTGCCGCCATTGCGGCATTCGGCGGCACCTTAGCCGGACTCACCCGTTAGGCGCCATCTCCGAAGAGGCGTGTCAAGGTTGGCGCCTTACGCCAGCCTTCCCTGCAACACCCTCAGCCTGGCTCTCTTCGGCGTCCGCGCGACCAGCCATTCGCGTGTCTGATCCTGCGGCATCGGGAAGGCGATGGAGTAGCCCTGCACCTGGTCGCAGCCGATCGCCATCAGTGAATCGAGTTCAGCCTCGGTTTCGGCGCCCTCGGCGACGATCGAGATGCCAAGGCCGCGGGCGAGTTCGGTGATGGCACGCACGATCTTGGTGTTGTCGCCGTTCGCATTGATGTTCTGGACGAAGCGGCGATCGATCTTCAGCCTGTCGATCTCGTTCGGGTTGACGTGGCTGAGCGACGCATAGCCGGTGCCGAAATCATCGAGTTCAAGATGGACACCGGCGGCGCGGATGTGCCGCAGCTTTGCCGCGATGCCGGTCTTCTCGTCGTCGAGAATCACGGATTCGACGATCTCGAGCGACAGTTTTTGCGCCGGCAGCCCAGCCTTTTCCAGCGCACCGAAGAGGAAGGCGTCGAAATCGGCGTCACGCAATTCGCTGCCGGAGACGTTGACGGCGAGCCGTCCGAAGGCGATGCCGGCGCGGTTCCACTCCGCCGCCTCGCCGATTGCCTTGGCGATGACGATGCGACCGATCGCAGGCATGAGCCCGCATTTCTCGGCGATGGGAATGAACTCGCCCGGTGCAATCATGCCGCGCTCGGCATGTTTCCAGCGAACCAGCGCCTCGATGCCGCCGATCGTGCCGTTCGACAACGAAACCTGTGGCTGGAAATAGACCTGGAACGCCTTCTCCGCGATAGCGATCCTGATGTCATGCTCGAGCCGCTTGCGGTAATCGAGTTCATGCCGCAACGCCTCGGAGAAGAATGAGAGACTGCCGCCACCCTGCTTCTTGGCGGCGTGGAGCGCGAGGTCGGCATGGACGAGCAGATCTTGCGCATTGTCGGCGTCGACCGGATAGACAGCGACGCCGGCGCTGGCGCCCGGAAGGATGGTCGTGCCCCGATAGACGATCGGTTCATTGATCTGCGTCAGGACGCGCCCGGCGACCGTGTTGATGTCCTCGGTGCCGCCGGCACCGTTGAGGATCATCACGAACTCGTCGCTGCCGAGACGCACACAGAGATCCGACGCCCGGCAAGAATCACGCATGCGCTGCGCCGTCACCACCAGCACATAGTCGCCGGCGGCGTGGCCAAGCGTGTCGTTGATCTGCTTGAACCGGTCGAGGTCGAGGTGGACCGCCGCAAGCCGCTCCCGCCGGCGCTGCGCGCCCTTGATCAGCGTATCGAAATGGTCGGTCAGGAAGGTTCGGTTGTGCAGGCCGGTAAGGCCGTCATGCACGGCGATGAAGGCCATGGAATTGCGGGTATCGATCAGTTCACGCGTCTTGCGCAGGATGGCGTTCGACATCGGCCGGAAGATGAAAAGTGCCACCAGCACGATGACGCCGATGGTGGAGTAGAACAGCGTTCGATGGAGATCGAGCAGTCTTCCCGATTGCGCATCGGCCTGGGCGCTGATGCGCTGGCCGAGTGCCGCATAGCCCGACAGGGTCGCATTGGCGACGGAAGCGTCGAGATTGACGCGTTCGCCGCCACCCTTGTAGCCGCCATTATCGGCCATGCCGAGTTGCGATTCGAACGCCGAAACCAGTCGTTCGCCGTTGGCGATAAGCCCGACCGAGAAGTAATCGAGATGAAACGGCTTGGCGAAAAGGACGCTCTCGACTGATTTTGGATCGAGCCTTGCCGGTGATGCCGGGTCGGCGACCACCCGCTCGAGCAGAAGGTCGTAGTTCCTCTCGAAGTCGGCCGTGGCCTGTTTGAATGCGGTGACCAGAGCCGGTTGTTGGTTGCGCGTAGCTGCACCTGCCGCGTTGGCAAGGAAGACAATGCGTTGCGACAGCACTTTTTGCATGCCGACAATATCGAGCAGCGTCTCGTCGTGCCGCTGGCCAGCCATCATCTGCTGGAGAAGGATGAAGGAGGCCATCACCATGGCTGCAATGATCAACAGCGCCAGCCAATAGCCTGCCTTGATCAGCAGTATCAGCCTGCCCGAAATGGTTTGCATCGGTTGCTGCGACATTTTCTGGGGCGGTCCCTCTCGCCGACAGATTGTTGGGTATGAGAACCATTGGCTTTAAAGGTTAACAGCTCCGGAAGCCGACAGAGCAGCAGCGGTGGAAAGCTTGCGAAATGGTTATCGTGTTCTTTCTCGCCGCAGCTGCATTTGAATATCCGCCATTTGGCGGCATTCTGGGGCGGCACTCTGGCCGCTGACCGTCGGGTCACCGAAGCCGTCGCTTTTGCGGTGGATTTTTCGTCCACACGGGGCGACAGTCCATTTATTCTCAACAGGGCCAGATCATGAGCGCGGCATTCCTCTCCCACCTCGACAGCGAGCTTCAAGGGCTGAAATCGGCCGGCCTCTACAAATCCGAGCGGGTGATCACCTCGACGCAATCGGGCAAGATCGAGGTGGGCGGCGAGAGGGTGCTGAATTTCTGCGCCAACAACTATCTTGGCCTCGCCGATAGCGCCGAGTTGCGCGATGCGGCCAAGCAGGCACTCGACCGCTATGGCTATGGCATGGCGTCGGTACGTTTCATCTGCGGCACGCAGGAAGAGCACAAGCAGCTCGAGGCGACGATTTCTGGATTTCTCGGCATGGAGGACACGATCCTCTATGGCTCCTGCTTCGACGCTAATGGCGGCCTGTTCGAGACGCTGCTCGGCGAGGAGGATGCTGTCATTTCCGACGCGCTCAACCACGCCTCGATCATCGACGGCGTGCGGCTGTCGAAGGCGAAGCGTTTCCGTTACGCCAACAACGACATGGCCGATCTGGAAGCGCGGCTGAAGGAGGCAATGGATTGCCGTTTTCGGCTGATCGCCACCGATGGTGTATTTTCCATGGACGGCATCATCGCCAATCTGAAGGGCGTCTGCGATCTCGCCGACAAGTACGATGCAATGGTGATGGTCGACGACAGCCATGCTGTCGGCTTCGTCGGCAAGAATGGGCGCGGCTCGGCCGAGCATTGCGGCGTCGAGGGCAGGGTAGACATCATCACCGGCACGCTTGGCAAGGCGTTGGGCGGCGCGTCGGGCGGCTACACATCGGGCAAGAGCCAGGTGGTCGACTGGCTGCGCCAGCGCTCGCGTCCCTATCTGTTTTCCAACACGCTGATGCCGGCGATCGCCGGCGCCTCGATCCGGGTTTTCGAACTGATCAAAAATGGCGATGCGCTGCGTCAGCGCCTCTATGCCAATGCGGCGCGCTTCCGGTCTGAGATGGGTAAGCTCGGCTTTACGCTGGCCGGCGCCGATCATCCGATCATGCCGGTCATGCTCGGCGATGCGACGCTGGCGCAGGAGATGGCGGCGCGCATGCTGCAGCGCGGGATCTATGTCATCGGCTTCTCGTTTCCGGTGGTGCCGAAGGGCCAGGCACGCATCCGCACGCAAATGTCGGCCGCCCATTCCAGCGCCGACATCGACCGTGCGGTCGAGGCGTTCGGCGCGGTCGGGCGCGAACTTGGTGTGATTTCCTGAACGGCCGGAACCGAGAAGCGATTCCGGATCAAGAAATTCAAGCGACTAAGTTCTGGCGACTAAGATTCTGGGGACAAAAGAATGTCGAACATGATGAAGGCGCTGGTCAAGGCCAAGGCCGAGCCGGGCATCTGGATGGAAGAAGTGCCGGTGCCGGAAATCGGCCCGAACGACGTTCTGATCAAGATCAAGAAGACCGCGATCTGCGGTACCGACGTCCACATCTACAATTGGGACCAGTGGGCGCAGAAGACCGTGCCGGTGCCGATGGTGACCGGCCACGAATTCGTCGGCACAGTCGCGGACTTCGGCGCGGCGGTCACCGAATACAAGATCGGTCAGCGTGTGTCAGGCGAAGGCCACATCGTCTGCGGCCATTGCCGCAATTGCCGGGCGGGCAGGGGGCATCTGTGCCGCAACACGCTCGGCGTCGGCGTCAACCGGCCGGGCGCCTTCGGTGAATATCTGGCGATCCCGCAGCACAACGTCGTGCCGATCCCCGACGACGTGCCCGACGAGATCGCCGCAATCTTCGATCCCCTAGGCAATGCGGTTCACACCGCATTGTCCTTCGACCTCGTCGGCGAGGACGTGCTGGTCACCGGCGCCGGGCCGATCGGCATCATGGGTGCGCTGGTGGCGCAGTGCGTCGGCGCGCGAAAGGTGGTCATCACCGACATCAACCCGGTGCGGCTGGCGCTGGCGAAAAAACTCGGCGTCCAGCATGTGGTCGACGCGTCGAAGGAAAAGCTGCGCGATATCATGCCGGCGCTCGGCATGACCGAAGGTTTTGACGTCGGCCTCGAAATGTCGGGTGCGGCACCTGCCTTCCGCGACATGATCGACGCCATGAACAATGGCGGCAAGATCGCCATTCTGGGCATCGCGCCGACCGGCTTCGAGATCGACTGGAACAAGGTCATCTTCAAGATGCTGCATCTCAAGGGCATCTATGGCCGCGAAATGTTCGAGACCTGGTACAAGATGATCGCCCTGGTGCAGGGCCCGCTCGATGTCAGCGGCCTGATCACCCACCGCATCGGCATTGACGACTTCCAGACTGGGTTCGACGCGATGCGCAGCGGCAATTCGGGCAAGGTGGTGATGGACTGGTAGGCGTTGGCCGGGTGCCGAAACGTTGGAGGGACAGCACCCCCCTCTGGCCTGCCCTCTTTGCCAAAACTTGGGCATCTCCCCCGCAAGGAGGGAGATTGGCAGCTTCGCCGCTGCGCCCATCTCTGCAACATTGATGATTGGCGAAAGCATTAGTGACATCTGATCTCCCCACTTGCGGGGGAGATGGCCGGCAGGCCAGAGGGGGGTGGGAAGGATCGCTGCGTAGCAGCTTCGTTCACCTGCCCAACGCTGCCTCCAGGGCCGCCAATCCTTCCGCGATCGCCACGCGCTCGCCAGTGCTGAGTTTCGACAGCAATTCCCGCTCGAACGCTTTTGCCAAGGGCACCATCTCGCGATAGGCGGCAAGGCCCGCGTTGGTCAGCGTCAGATGCTCGACACGGCGGTCCTTTTCATCCGGTTTTCGCGCCAGCCAGCGGCGCCGTTCGAGTCGGGAGACGGCGCGCGAAACCTTGGTCTTGTGCATGGCCGACTGTTCGCCGAGCGCTGTTGCCGTCATCGTGCCGTGCTGGCCGAGACCGGCCAGCGTGCGCCATTCGGGCCGCGTCAGGCCGTGACGGTCCTTGTAAACCCTGGAAAACTCGCGGCTGACAGCATCGGCAAGGCGATAGAGCCGGTAGGGCAGGAAGCTTTCAAGTTCGAGGGTGTCAGCCTCCATGGTCCGCTCCATCACGATTGATAGTTACATTTTCGATGGTTACAAACGAAACCAATTTGGTCAATCCAGGGAGGATGCCATGGCCTTTTCCTACATGCCGGGGTTCGGCAACGACTTCGAAACCGAGACTTTGCCTGGTTCGCTGCCGCAAGGGCGGAATTCGCCGCAGCGGCCGGCCTACGGCCTTTATGCCGAGCAGCTCTCAGGCTCGCCCTTCACCGCGCCACGCGGCACCAATGAGCGTTCCTGGCTCTATCGCATCAGGCCGAGCGTCAGGCACACCGGTCGCTTCAAGGCGGCGAACTATCCGCTGTGGAAAAGCGCGCCGAATGTCGGCGATCACGAACTGGCGCTTGGCCAGTACCGCTGGAACCCGGTGCCGATGCCGAAGGAGCCGACCGACTTCATTGCTGGCATGCGCTCGATCACCACCGCCGGCGACGTGCTCGGCCAGACCGGCATGGCCGCCCATGTCTACGTTGCCAACCGCTCGATGGCCGACGACCATTTCTTCAACGCCGACGGCGAGTTGCTCGTCGTGCCGCAAGTGGGGGCGCTGCGCTTCGTCACCGAGATGGGCGTCATCGAATTGCGACCGGGCGAGATCGCCGTGCTGCCGCGCGGCCTCGTGTTCAAGGTCGGACTGGTCGATGAAACAGTGCGCGGCTATGTCTGCGAGAACTACGGCGCCAAGCTGATGCTGCCGGATCGTGGCCCGATCGGCGCCAATTGCCTGGCCAATCCACGCGATTTCAAGACGCCTTGCGCCTGGTTCGAGGACAAGGAAACACCGTGTCGGCTGATCGTCAAATGGTGCGGCCAGTTTCATGTCACCGAACTCGATCATTCACCGCTGGATGTAGTCGCGTGGCACGGCAATTACTCGCCCTATAAATATGATCTTGCAACGTTTTCGCCGGTCGGCGCGATCCTGTTCGACCATCCCGATCCGTCGATCTTCACGGTGCTGACCGCGCCGAGCGGTGAAGAGGGCACCGCCAACATCGACTTCGTCATCTTCCCGCCGCGCTGGCTGGTGGCCGAGAACACGTTCCGTCCGCCCTGGTATCACCGCAACATCATGAGCGAGTTCATGGGCTTGATCCACGGCCAGTACGACGCCAAGGAAGAGGGTTTCGTTCCCGGCGGCATCAGCTTGCACAATCTGATGCTGGCCCACGGGCCTGACACGTCTGGCTTCGAAAAGGCCTCGCGCGCCGAACTGAAACCGGTCAAGCTCGACAACACCATGGCCTTCATGTTCGAGACGCGATTCCCGCAGATGCTGACCCGCTACGCCGCCGAGGTTGAAACCCGACAGGAGAATTACATCGAATGCTGGGCCGATCTGAAGAAGCGCTTCAACGGCACGCCCGAGGGCGACTGGTCTTGAACGCTGATCCAGCCCGGGATCGGCTGGTGCTGCTGGGCTCGAAGGGCGGCCCGGCGCTCCGGCCGGGCGGTCCGTGGCCAAGTTCGTCGTTGCTGAAATTCGGCGGGCGCACGATCGTCGTGGATTGCGGGCTTGGCGTGACGCGCGGGCTGGCCGAAACCGGCGTCAGCCTGAAGGCGCTCGACCTGGTCTTCATCACGCATCTGCATTCCGACCATTTGCTGGAACTCGGTCCGCTGATCCACACGGCCTGGACGGCGGGTCTGGCGACACCGGTCACCGTATTCGGCCCGCCCGGCACCGGCCATTACTGGCAGCGCTTTTGCCAGGCGATGGAATTCGACATCGAAATCCGCATCGTCGACGAAGGCCGGCCTGATATCGTAGATATGGTTTCGATCATCGAGTTTGGCGAAGGCCGGGTGATGGACGAGCGCGGCCTGAAAGTTTTGGCGCTACGCGTCGACCATCCGCCGGTGACCGACTGCTTTGCGCTGCGTTTCGAGCATGCCGGACAAAGCATCGTATTCTCCGCCGATACGGCGTTCTTTCCGCCATTGGCGGATTTCGCCAAAGGCGCCGACATCCTCGTGCATGAAGCCATGCTGGAAGATGGCATCGAGCGGCTCGTCGCGAAAACCGGCAATGGCGCGCGGCTGAGAGAGCATCTGCTCGCCAGCCACAGTCTTGCCGAAGAAGCAGGGCGGATCGCCACCGATGCCGGGGTTAGGAGACTGGTGCTCAACCACCTCATTCCGGCCGATGATCCCGAGATCGGCGAGGCCGACTGGATCGCCGCCGTCAGGAAAACATGGGCTGGAGACTTGACGATCGCCCGCGACGGCCTTGTTGTGGGACTGGAGCATGATCCCGAAAAGTGAGAACCGGTTTTCGGAAGAGATCATGCGTAGAACAAAATTCAAAGCGGCACCAAAGCCGCATCAGGAGAGGAAACCGCATGAAGCTCGCCACATTGAAGGACGGGACGCGCGACGGAAAGCTGGTCGTCGTCTCGCGCGACCTGACGCGGTTCACCGATGCCTCGTTTCTGGTGCCGACGCTGCAGGCGGCGCTCGACGACTGGAGCCGGATCGCGCCGCATCTGGCGACAATAGCGGAATCGCTGGAGAACAATGCGGTGCCGTCAGCGCGCTTTCACGAGCATGACGCCCATTCGCCGCTGCCGCGCGCCTACCAATGGGCCGATGGCTCGGCCTATGTGAATCATGTTGAACTGGTGCGGAAGGCGCGCGGTGCCGAGATGCCGGCAAGCTTCTGGACCGATCCGCTGATCTACCAGGGTGGTTCGGACAGTTTCATCGCGCCGCGTGATCCGATCCGCACGTTCGACGAGGCCCTTGGCGTCGACATGGAAGGGGAGGTCGCCGTCATTGTCGACGACGTGCCGATGGGGGCAAGCCTCGATGAGGCAAGTGCCGCGATCCGGCTGATCATGCTGGTCAATGACGTCACGCTGCGCTCCCTCACCGCGCCAGAGCTTGCCAAAGGTTTTGGCTTCTTCCAATCAAAGCCGTCCTCGGCTTTTTCCCCCGTCGCGGTGACGCCGGACGAACTTGGCGAGGCCTGGGATGGCGGCAAGGTCAGCCTGCCGCTGCTGGTCGATCTCAACGGCAAGCCGTTCGGCCGCGCCAACGCCAGCGTGGACATGACCTTCGATTTTCCGGCTCTGATTGTGCATGCCGCGAAAACCCGGCCGCTGAGCGCCGGCACCATTATCGGTTCGGGCACGGTCTCCAACAAGCTCGACGGCGGCCCTGGCAAGCCGGTCTCGGCAGGCGGCGCCGGCTATTCCTGCATTGCCGAATTGCGCATGATCGAGACGATCGCAGCCGGCGAGCCGACAACCCCGTTCCTGCGCCTTGGCGACATTGTGCGCATCGAGATGAAGGACAGGACCGGACATTCGATTTTTGGTGCAATCGAGCAGAAGGTCGAGGAGTACCTCAGGTAAGATTGCACTTGGGGCGCGTCTGAAACGATGAACCTGCTGGACCATTTCAGCCGCATGGCAGCCAACAACCTCTGGTCGAACGACCGGCTCTACCGCGCCGTGCTGCAGCTCAAGCCAGGTGAATTCGAAGCTGAGCGCACCAGCTTCTTCCCGTCGATCAACGAAACGCTCAATCACATCCTGGCTGTCGATCATCTCTATCTCGATTTTCTCGAAGAGGGCGGCGTTGGCGCCGCGGCTCATGACGATTTCGTGCCGTTCGATGAACCACAGGCGCTGTTTGCCGCCTAGGTTGCGGCCGACCGGCGATTGATCGCCTTTTGCGATCATTTGTCGACCGACGATCTGGACCGCCGCGTCACCACCGACCGGCGCGAGGACGGAAAAATACCGGAGCGCATCGGCGACCTGCTCGCCCACCTCTTCATCCATGACATCCATCATCGCGGGCAGGTGCACGCCATGCTGTCCGGCACGTCGGTGAAGCCGCCGCAGCTCGACGAGTTCTTCCTCGACTATGATCTGAAACTCAGGATAGCGGAGGTGGAGAGGTTGGAACTTGGCAATCAGGCCAAGACGACATCGTAACGGGCGAAATGCGGGTCAGCCGTCAGAATGGTTAGGTTCTCCACTTGCGCCTGTGCGATGAGAAGTCTATCGAATGGATCACCGTGGTGATGAGGCAGGCCGCCAACCTTTTGCGCATGTTGAAACGTGATGATGAGGGGAAGAAAGCGCATCTTCGGAAGCAGCGTTGCCAGATCATCGGGAGCTTCGAGCTTTCCGATAGCGCGCTTGATGGCGATCTCCCAAATGCTGGCGGCGCTGGCAAAGACGACCGCATCTGACGCTAAAATGGCACGATGCGGGTCGCGAAGACGAGGATTGTCCGCAATCGACCAAAGGATAATTTGCGTGTCGGCGAGAAACGGGCCACTCGTCATTTAACGTACTCGTCCCATTCGGGACCGAGTTCATCAAAATCGTCTGCGATCCGGATTTTACCCTTCAAGGCGCCAATGCGAGGCAGGAGGTCGGGCGATGCTGGCGGTACGAGGCGAGCAGCGACTTTGCCGTGCCGGGTGAGCACGATCTCTTCGCCGGCTTCCGCACGGCTGACAAGTTCCGACAATTTCGCTTTGGCTTCGGCGATCGAGATATTCATGGGCTAATCCTTTATGACCAGAATTTAGGTCATAATTGATCGAACCGCAAGGAATTTGGAGGCGTCTGCGCCTCACTCCGCCGCTTGCACCTTCAGCACGCCACGCTTGATCTGGTCCTGCTCGATCGATTCGAACAGCGCGCGGAAATTGCCTTCGCCAAAACCCTCGTCGCCCTTCCTCTGGATGAATTCGAAGAAGATTGGCCCGATTACGGTTTTCGAGAAGATCTGCAGCAGGATCTTGGTCGTGCCGCCGTCAACCACGCCTTCGCCGTCGATCAGGATGCCGTGCTTTTTCATCCGCTCGATCGGCTCGTCATGGCCGTGCACGCGGGCATGGGACAGCTCATAATAGGTTTCCGGCGGGCCGGGCATGAACTTCAGCCCGTTGGCTGCCAGCCTGTCGGTGGCGCCGTAGATCTCGTCCGTGCCAACGGCGATATGCTGGATGCCTTCGCCATTGTACTTCTTCAGATATTCGGCGATCTGGCTGGTCTCGTCCTTGGACTCGTTGAGCGGGATGCGGATCTTGCCGCAGGGCGAGGTGATGGCGCGGCTGACCAGGCCGGTGATCTTGCCGTCGATGTCGAAGAAATGAATCTGCTTGAAGCCGAACAGGTCGCGATAGAAATCCCACCATTTGTCCATGTTGCCGCGGTAGACATTGTGGGTGAGGTGGTCAAGATAATAGAAGCCGACGCCTTCCGGCTTCGGGTCGCGCTCGCCCAGCCAGTCGAACTCGGCATCGTAGGCCGAGCCTTTGTCGCCGTAGACCTCGATGAAATAGAGCAACGAGCCGCCGATTCCGACGATTGCCGGCACGTCCAGCGCCTTGTCGGTGCCTTCGTAAGGCGTGGCCCCTTTGGCGACGGCATGGTCGAACGCATGCTTGGCATCGACGACCCGCCAGGCCATCGAGGCAGCGCAGGGGCCGTGCTTGTCGACGAACTTCATCGCATGCGAGCCGGGTTCGGCATTGACGACATAGTTGATGTCGCCCTGCCGCCAGACGGTGATGTTCTTGGTGCGGTGCTTGGCTACCGGTACATAGCCCATGCGGGTAAACAACTCGGCGAGCTTTTCCGGCTCGGGATGCGCGAACTCGACGAATTCGAAGCCGTCGGTGCCGGCGGGATTGGCCTTGCTGATCGTTGCGGGCGGTGCATCGTGCGGGAAGGGACCCATGATGTTGTCCTCCAAAAGCTGCTTGGCCGGAAAGAGCCATTTTGACGCTACTATAGCGCGGAGGAGGTGCATGGTGCTTGCATTCAAACGCTTTAAACGAATAGATCATGCGGGAATTGTGCATGGTGGATGAAAAGATCATGGATGATGCGCGCATCGACCAGTTTGACCGCAAGATAATGGCTCTGTTGCAGGGCGACGCACGGCTGACCAACAACGACTTGTCGGAACGGGTGAACCTGTCGGCGTCGCAATGTTCGCGCCGCCGCCAGAGGCTGGAGGAGGACGGCTATATCAGGGGCTATCGCGCGGTGCTCGACCGGGACAAGCTCGGCTTCTCACTGGTCAACGTGATCTCGGTGACGCTCGCCACCCACAACCGCGACAATGCGCGGCGCTTCGGCGAGTTGGTGGCGCGGCTGCCGGAGGTGCAGGAGGCGCACGCGCTGACCGGCGAGATGGATTACATCCTGAAAGTGGTGACGCCCGACCTGAAATCGCTGTCGGAATTCGTCAACGGCGTGCTCCTGCCGCACGAATCCGTGCAGCATGTGAAGACGGCGATCGTGCTGGAAACGCTGAAGGAAACCGGCGCGCTGCCGATTTAATGCATGTCGCGCAAAAGCATGCCCTCGGGCCTGGACCCGAGGGTGTGCAGCGGTTTTGCGATAACGACATGCATAAATCAGCAACCTAAAGCGCGTCGCATGAGGCCGGACAAACGCGACGCGCTTTAGCCCTTCGACTGCTGGATCAGCCCATAAAGGTTGGTGCAGCGTGCGCCGGAACGGCAATAGGCGAAGATCGGGCCTTCGAGTTCATCGAGCGCCTCAGCCTGGTCCTCGACATTTTGGGCCGTGATCTGGCCGCTGATGACCGGGATGTAGCGAAAGGTAAGCCCGGCGGCTTCGACTGCCGCTTTGACCGTGTCCGCCGAAGGCTGGCCGGGCTGCTCGTCATCAGGCCGGTTGCAGATGACGCTCTTGAAGCCGGCGGCCTTGATGGCGGCGACTTCTTCGGGCTGGATCTGGCCGGAGACCGAATAGTCCTCGCTGATCTGACGATATTCCATGTTTCCTCGCAAAACCGGTTTGGCCGCAGTCTTGCCACTCCCCGACGAGATCGGCAATCCGCGCACAATGAAATCTCATGCGCAGATAGTTATTTTCGACGGAGAATCCAACCGAGCCGACGCGGCCCGGCTGGATAGGAAGGCATCAGCTTCCGAGGATCGCGCCTTTGATCTGGGCGATGTTGTTGCGCATCAGGTCGATATAGGTCGAGGCCGGGCCATCGGGTTGCGACAGCGCGTCCGAATAGAGCGTGCCGCCAACCTTGATGCCGGTCTCGCTGGCGATCTGCTCGATCAGCCGCGCGTTGGTGATGTTCTCGATGAATACCGCCGCCGCCTTGTCCTGTTTCACCTGGCTGACCAGCTTGGCGACGTCGGCAGCGGACGGCTCCGACTCGGTCGACACCCCTTCGGGGGCCAGGAAGGTGAGGCCATAGGCCTTCTCGAAATAGCCAAAGGCGTCATGCGAGGTGATGACGACGCGCTTCTCTTGCGGGATCGACTGGATCGCCGTCTGCACTTCGCCCTCAAGCGCGTCAGCGGCTTCGGCATCGGCGAATTCGGGTTTGAAGTTGATCGGCGTGACGCCCTTGGTCAAAACGGCGATTGTCGCCTTGGTGGCGCTGGCGTCGACCAGGCGCTGCAGAAAGCCTTCGAAATGCAGGCCGTTGACCAGCACCACATCTGCACCCGCCATCGCCACCGCGTCAGCCGGGCTCGGCTCGTAGACACGGGCATCGCCATCCGGCCCGACGATGGTGGTCAGATTGATCCGGTCGCCACCGACATTCTTGGCGAAATCGGCAATGATCGTGAAGCTGGCGACCACTTTCAACGGCTCCGCGATGGCTGACGACGCGCCAAAGGCGGTTAATGTCATAACGCCCACTGCCAAGGCGGCGCGGATCGATTTCAGCATGGACAGCACTCCCTTGGGATCAGGCGGTTCTGTGGCGGTGATGGACGATACGGGCGCGCAGGATGCCGCGCGTGCCGAACAGGATCGAAGCAAAATAGACAACGCCGGCCGACAGGATGATGGCCGGTCCGGAAGGCAGCGACACGTGGTAGGACAGAAGCAGCCCGGCGACGCAGGAGGCAAAGCCGATCAGCACCGCCAGCACGCACATCGGCTCGACGCGCATGGTCCAGAAGCGGGCGGCGGCCGCAGGCAGCATCATCAGCCCGACGGATAACAGCGTGCCGAGCGCCTGGAAGCCGCCGACCAGGTTGAGCACGACGAGGCCGAGGAAGATGAAATGCACCGGGCTGCCCAGTCGGCTGACCGAACGCAGGAACAGCGGGTCGAGACATTCGGCGACCAGCGCCCGCCAGAAGATGGCGAGGCTGACTAGCGTGACCAGCACGATACCACCGATCAGCGTCAGCGCTTCATTGTTGAGCGCCAGCACGGTGCCGAACAGCACATGCATGAGATCGACGCTGGAGCCGCGGATCGACACCATCAGCACACCGATCGCCAGTGAAATCAGGTAGAAGGCCGCCATCGAAGCGTCCTCGCGCTGGATGGTGAAGCGCGAGACGGCGCCGGCGCCGAGCGCGACGATGATGCCGGCAATCAGCCCGCCGATGGTCATCGGCAGGATCTCCAGCCCATAGAACAGGAACCCGGCGGCAGCACCCGGCAGGATGGCGTGGGCCATGGCGTCGCCGGAAAGGCTCATGCGCCGCAGCATCAGGAACACGCCGACCGGGCAGGCGCCGAGCGACAGCATCAGCGACCCGGCAAGCGCCCGTTGCATGAAGGCGAAATCGGCGAACGGAGCGATGAGAAGACCGTAGAGCGTTTCCATCATGCTGCCCGCGGCCCGGAGCCGTGATGATGGTCGTGCCCATGGTCGTGAGCGTGACCACCATGCTTGTGGTCGTCGGGCTCGCACCAGGGCGCGTTCTCCTCCCAGGCTTCGTGGAAGCGGCGCGCGCGCAACAGGTTTTCCGGCCGCAGCGTTTCCTTTGTCTCGCCCCAGGCGATCGGCTGGCGCGCCAGCAGCAGCGTCTCGGGGAAGTTCTGGCGCACCAGTTCCAGATCGTGGACGACAACCAAGATCGTGCGCTCCTCGCCATGCCAACGCTTGATCAGTGCGATCAGGTCGCCGACGGTCTTGGTATCGACGGCGTTGAACGGTTCGTCGAGCAGAATGAGGTCGGCGTCCTGCAGCAGCACGCGGGCGAACAGCGTGCGCTGCAGCTGGCCGCCCGACAGGGTGTCGATCGGGCGCTTCTCGAAGCCGCCGAGGCCGACGGCCATCAGCGCCTGGCTGACCGCATCGCGATCTTCCCTGGTGTAGCGGCCGAGCAGCCCGCGCCGTGGCCATAGGCCGAGCGAAACCAGATCGACGACCCGGGCGGGAAACGAGCGGTCGAGTTCCGACTGTTGCGGCAGATAAGCAGCGCGCACCCCGGGCGCCCGGACAACCGTGCCGGCCATCGGCTTCAACACGCCGACGATACCCTTCATCAGCGTCGACTTGCCCGAGCCATTGGCGCCGACGACGGCAGTTAGCGACCCTCGGCGGATCGTGCCATCGAGATGATGGATCGCCGGATGGCTGTTGTAGCCCAGCGTCAGGTCGCGGAAGGTCAAGCAGGTTTTGGTCATGTGACGATCCGTGGGACACGATCAATACGGCAGCGGCGGTGGATATGTGATGTTATTACATTAGTCAACAAGTCAATCCGGCGGAATTGCGGCGACCGGAGCAGTTTGGCGTGCGCCTATTTTCGCTCACGCCTGCTGGCTCAAGAGGATTCGCGCATGCAACCTTGCCCCCAGCGAACCGCGACTCTAAAGAGGCGCGACCCACAAACGAAGGAAACGTCCAATGAGCATTCGTCGCATCGATGTTGGCCTACGCATGAGCCAGATCGTCATCCACGGCAACACCGTCTATCTGGCTGGTCAGGTTGGCGAACCAGGCGGGAACGTCGGCGCCCAGACCAGGGACATCCTGGCGGCCATTGACGAATTGCTGGCCAAGGCCGGCACCGACAAGACCAAGATCCTGCAGGCGATCATCTGGCTGGCCGACATGAGCACCTTTGCCGAGATGAACGCGGAATGGGACAAGTGGGCGCCGCAGGGCCATACCCCGGCCCGCGCCACCGGCGAGGCCAAGCTTGCCGGACCGGAATATCTGGTCGAGATCATCGTTACCGCCGCGGTTTGAAGCAGGGCGCTTTACCCTCCCTCTTGAGGGGAGGGTCGGAGCGAAGCGGAGATTGCGAGATGGGGTGGGTCGGCAAGATTGCACCGACCCCCACCCCGCGTCAGAAAATGCCGCCATGCGGCATTTCCTCCGCGACCCTCCCCTCGAGGGGGAGGGTTACCTCTGCGACGGCGTGAACCGCGCGACCAGCATGTGGCTCTCGGCCGCATAGGTGAAACGGACATGGGTGACCGGGTGCTCGGCGCTCCATGTCCGTCGCTCGACCACCAGGCAGGCGGCGCCGGCCTCGATATCGAGTGCAGCCGCAATGTGTCTGTCGGCGGCGACGGCACGGATGCGGTGCTCGGCGGCACTCCATGGCACGCGGGCGATCAGCCACGGCCCAGGCGCGACGGCGAAAAATTCCTCGTTGGCGGCCTCGGCCACAGCGGCCAGGTTGATCAGCCGCTGTTCGTGGGCGAACGGCCGCTTGCCAGCGAAATGCCGGCATTCCAGCGCCAGCACCGGCCCGTTGGAGTCGAGTTCCAACAAGGTGCGATCCTCGGCGCTGCTGCGCCTTTTATGTCGCGCCACACGCTCGTAGTGATAGGCTAGGCCGAGCGCCTCGACTTCGATCCTGATGTCATGGATTTCCAACACCGCCGCTTGCGATTGCGGCCGGCGGACAAAGCTGCCAGAGCGACGGCGGCGCTCGATCAGCCCGGCCTTGGCAAGCTGCGACAGCGCCTTGTTCACCGTCATGCGCGAACATTTGTACTCGGCCGTCAGTTCGTGCTCGAACGGGATGCGGTGGCCGGGCGCCCAGGCGCCGGACAGGATCCGTTCGCTGATGTCGGACAGGATGCGTTGATGCAGCGAGAGAGGCTCGCCGACATCCACATCCATTGTCTGGATCATGCTCATGCCGAAAGCGCCGTCATCACCTTGCGAAAACGCCCGGCAACGGCATCACGCCTGGCATGCCTGCCGCTACTGACCAGTTTCTTGCCATGCACCCAGACGCAATCGACCTTGCTGCCGTTGGCGAAGATCCAGGCGTCGAGAACCGCGTCGCCCGTCTTGCCGGCAAGCGACGGGCGGTTGGCGTCCAGTGAGACGAAATCGGCTGGGGCGCCGGCGGCCATCCGCGAGGGGCCTGCGCCAAGCGCCGCACTGCCGCCGTCGAGCGCGGCATCGAACAGTGCGCGCCCGGTCGAGCCGCCGGCGACCGCCAGCAGGTTGCGGGCGCGGTGGGCGAGGCGCTGCGAATATTCGAGCTGCCGCAATTCGTCCGGCAGGCCGATCAGCACGTTGGAATCGGAGCCGACGCCGAAGCGGCCGCCATGCTGTTTGAACAAAGTTGCTGCAAAGGTGCCGTCGCCGAGATTGGCCTCGGTGATCGGGCAGAGGCCGGCGATTGCTCCGCTTTTCGCCATGGCCGCCGTCTCGGTCTCGGTCATGTGGGTGGCGTGGATCAGGCACCAGCGATTATCGACCCTGGCATTGGCGAGCAGCCATTCGATCGGCCGCGCCCCGGACCAGGCAAGGCAGTCCTCGACCTCCTTCACTTGCTCGGCGATATGGATGTGGATCGGTCCGCCCTGTGCCATTGTCGCGATGTTTTCCAACTGCTCCGGTGTCACGGCGCGCAGACTGTGCGGGGCGATGCCGACGACAGCGTTATTCAAGGTGCGAACGGTTTCGTGACATTTCTCAACAAGCTGCGAGAACTGATTCACATCGTTGATGAATCGCCGCTGGGCTTCGTTCGGCGCAGTGCCGCCGAAAGAGGAATGCGCATAGAAGACCGGCAGCAGCGTCAGCCCGATGCCAGTTTCGGCAGCCGCGGCGGTGATGCGGTCGGCCATTTCGGCGATGTTGGCGTAGGGCTGGCCGTCGCGGTCGTGATGCAGATAGTGAAACTCGCCGACGCGTGAGAACCCAGCCTCAAGCATCTCGACATAGAGCTGCGCGGCGACCGCCTCGACCTGATCCGGCGTCATCGACAGCGCGAAGCGATACATCACCTCGCGCCAGCTCCAGAAACTGTCGGCGGAAGGGCCGCGCAGCTCGGCTAGACCGGCCATGCCGCGCTGGAAGGCGTGGCTGTGCAGGTTCGGCATGCCTGGCAGCAAAATGGCATGGCGTTCGTCGCTGGGCTGGGATGCGGTGTTCGGCTCGACCGTGGTGATGTGGCCGTCACCGACGACGATCCGGGCATTGGAATGCCAGCCGTCGGGCAGAAGCGCCTGTTCCGCAAAGATCGCCGTCACGTTTTTGTCTCCGATTCCCTGTGTCCCGCGCAATGATACCACTTGCAGTCCGTTTCAATATGTATATACATAACCGCGGCCGATTGAAACGGAAAAGATGATGGCTGGAGAGAGCAAAAGCCGGGCAGGGGAGATCCGCCTCTGGCGCAATGCGCGTCTGGCGACCATGGTTGAAAGCGCCGCTGGACTGGGCATCGTCGAAAATGGCGCGATCGCCGCGCGCGATGGCCTGATCGTCTATGCCGGCCCGGAAGCCGATATACCGGCAGCCTTCAGCCAAAACGCCGAGATTGTCGCTTGCGAAGGCCGCTGGATCACACCCGGCCTGATCGACTGCCATACTCATCTGGTCCATGCCGGCAATCGCGCCAACGAATTCGAGATGCGGCTGGCCGGCGCCACCTATGAAGAGGTCACCAAGGCCGGCGGCGGCATCGTCTCGTCGGTCAAGGCGCTGCGCGCTGCCAGCCAGCAGGAACTGGTTGCGCAGTCGCTGCCGCGCCTCGACGCGCTGATCGCTGAAGGCGTCACCACGATCGAGGTCAAGTCGGGCTACGGGCTCGATCTCGAAAACGAGAAGAAATCGCTGCGCGCCGCGCGGCTCCTGGGCGAAAACCGTCCAGTAACGATAACAACGAGCTTCCTCGGCGCGCACGCACTCCCGCCTGAAGCGAAAGGCGACAAGGACGCTTTTATCGATCTGGTCGCAAACGAGATTTTGCCGGCCGTTACCGCCGAGGGCCTGGCCGACGCGGTCGATGGCTTTTGCGAAGGCATCGCCTTTTCGCCCGAGCAGATTTCTCGCGTGTTCGACGCGGCGAAAGCAGCAGGCCTGCCGGTAAAAATCCACGCTGACCAATTGTCGAATCTGCACGGCGCAGAACTTGCGGCGCGCTATGGCGCCCTGTCGGCCGACCATCTCGAATACGCTGACGAGGCGGGTGCGGCGGCGATGGCGAGGGCCGGAACCGTGGCGACGATCCTGCCCGGCGCCTACTATTTCATCCGTGAGACCAAGAAGCCGCCGATCGGCCTGTTTCGCCAGCATGGCGTCAAAATGGCGGTCGCCACCGACTGCAATCCCGGCACCTCGCCGCTCACCTCGCTGCTGCTGACCATGAACATGGCGGCGACTTTGTTCGGTCTGACTGTTGACGAATGCCTTGCCGGTGTTACCCGCGAGGCCGCCCGCGCGCTCGGACGGCTCGGAACAACCGGCACGCTGGAGGCTGGAAAATCAGCCGACCTGGCGATCTGGGGCATCGAGCGCCCGGCCGAGCTCGTCTACCGCATGGGCTTCAACCCGCTACATGCCCGCATCTGGAGGGGACAATGAGTGAACTCAAACTCAAGCCGGGCAAAACGACGCTGGCCGACTGGCGCGAAATCTATTGTGGCGCGATGCCGAAGCTGGACGCGGCCTGCTGGCCAAAGATCAAGGCCAGCGCCGAAGCCGTTGCGCGCATCGTCGCCAAGGGTGAGCCGGTCTATGGCATCAACACCGGTTTTGGCAAATTGGCCAGCGTCCGTATCCCCGCCGCCGATCTAGAGGCACTTCAACGCAACATCGTGCTGTCGCATGCCGCCGGCGTCGGCGAACCGATGCCGGTCGGTGTTTGCCGGCTGATGATGGCACTGAAGCTGGCCAGCTTGGCGCAAGGCGCTTCCGGCGTGCGGCCGCAGACCATTGAGCTGCTCGAAGCGATGCTCGCCAACGACGTCATTCCGGTGGTGCCGGCGCAAGGCTCGGTCGGCGCATCCGGCGACCTTGCGCCACTGTCGCACATGACGGCGGTGATGATCGGCGTCGGCGAATGTTTTACCCCGCATGGCCGGTTCCCGGCCAAGGTCGCCTTTGTCTCGCACGGGCTGGAGCCGGTCACGCTAGGCGCCAAGGAAGGCTTGGCACTGCTCAACGGCACACAGTTTTCGACCGCCTATGCGTTGGCCGCCTTGTTCGACGCCGAAATGCTCTACCAGTCGGCGCTGGTCGCCGGTGCGCTTTCGACCGATGCCGCCAAGGGTTCCGACGCCCCCTTCGATCCGCGTATTCATCTGCTCAGGAGGCATCCCGGCCAGATCGAGACGGCAGAGGCGCTGCGCAACCTGATGGCCGGCAGTGCCATCCGTGAATCGCACCGGGTCGGAGACGAACGCGTGCAGGACCCGTACTGCTTGCGCTGTCAGCCGCAGGTGATGGGTGCGGCGCTCAGCGTGCTGCGCCAGGCCGCCGACACGTTGGGCACCGAGGCCAACGGCGTCACCGACAATCCACTGATCTTCGCCGAGGACGACACAGCACTTTCCGGCGGAAACTTCCACGCCGAGCCAATAGCCTTCGCCGCCGACATGATCGCGCTCGCCGTCTGCGAGATCGGCTCGCTGTCGGAACGGCGCATCGCCATGCTGGTCGATCCGGCGCTGTCGGGCATGCCGGCCTTCCTGACGCCGAAGCCAGGCCTGAATTCCGGCTTTATGATCCCGCAAGTGACGGCGGCAGCACTCGTCTCGGAAAACAAGCAAAAGGCCTATCCGGCCAGCGTCGATTCGATCCCGACCTCGGCCAATCAGGAAGACCACGTCTCGATGGCGGCGCATGGCGCGCGCCGGCTGATCGGCATGATCGAGAATGCGACGGCCGTCATCGGCATCGAATTGCTGGCCGCTGCGCAAGGCTGCGATTTCCATGCGCCGCTGGCATCGAGTGCGCCGCTCGAAGCGGTGCGCAGGCTGGTCAGGGCCGAAGTGCCGCATCTCGACAATGACCGGCATTTCCATCCCGACATGGAAAAGGCCATCGTCATGGTGCGCAGCGGCGCTGCCGTGAAGGCAGCGGGCGCGGTGGCACTGCCGGGAATTGCGTCGTGAGGATGCGCGCCATGAGGGGCCTCGTTCCTTCGCGCCGTAGAACGCAACCGCGGGAGGATTTCTCATGACTTTACCCTCCTGGCTCACAGTAACCCGCGGCAAGGCACCCCTGCTGGTCTCGATCCCTCACACCGGCATCGATCTCGCCGGCCTTGAGAACCGGCTGGTGTCGCCTTGGCTCGGCCGCCGCGACGCCGACTGGTGGATCGACAAGCTGTATGACTTTGCCGAAGAGCTCGGCGCTACGGTGGTGCATACCGCGATCTCGCGCACCGTCATCGACGTCAATCGTGACCCGTCCGGCGCCTCGCTCTATCCCGGCCAGGCCACGACGGGCCTGTGCCCGACCGAGACCTTCGATGGCGATCCGCTCTATCGCGAGAGTGAGGAGCCTGGACCGTCAGAGGTCGATGAACGCCGCGAAAAATACTTCGTGCCCTATCATGCCGCCTTGCAGGCCGAGCTCGACAGGCTGCGCGCCTTGCACCCGAAGATCGTCCTCTATGACTGCCATTCGATCCGCTCGGTGCTGCCGCGGCTGTTCGAAGGCACGCTGCCGGTGTTCAACCTCGGCACCAATGACGGCAAAAGCGCCGATCCTGGCTTGCAGGCAACGGTTGGCCAGGTCCTCGCCGAGACCGGCGAGAGTTTTGTCGTCAACGGCCGCTTCAAGGGCGGCTGGATCACGCGCCATTTCGGGCAGCCGCAAAACGGCATTCATGCGCTGCAGATGGAACTGTCCAACCGCGGCTATATGCGCGAGCCCGAAAGCAAGGGTGCGCCGGACAATTGGCCGGTGCCTTACGACCCCGCATTCGCCGCGCCGATCCGCGCCAGGCTGAAGCGGATCCTGGAAAGCGCGATTGCCTGGGCCGGGCGCTGACGCTTCGCCGCGCAGCTCATTTGAAAGGAAAAGTGACGCCATGACCGATCCTCGCCACAACATCCGCGAAGTCCGCAGCCCGCGTGGCAGCGAGCTCAACGCCCGCACATGGCTGACTGAAGCGCCGTTGCGCATGCTGATGAACAATCTCGATCCCGACGTCGCCGAAAACCCCAACGAACTGGTCGTCTATGGCGGAATCGGCCGGGCGGCGCGCACCTGGAACGACTTTGATCGCATCGTCGCCTCTCTGAAGACGCTTGAAGACGACGAGACGCTGCTGGTGCAGTCCGGCAAGCCTGTCGGCGTGTTTCGGACTCACATCGATGCGCCGCGCGTGCTGATCGCCAATTCCAACCTCGTGCCGCACTGGGCGACATGGGAGAAGTTCAACGAGCTCGATAAGAAGGGCCTGATGATGTACGGCCAGATGACGGCCGGCTCGTGGATCTATATCGGCACCCAAGGCATCGTCCAGGGTACCTACGAGACCTTCGTCGAGGCCGGCCGCCAGCATTACGGCGGCAACCTCAGGGGCAAATGGATCCTGACCGGCGGTCTCGGCGGCATGGGCGGCGCCCAGCCGCTGGCCGCGGTCATGGCCGGCGCCTGCTGCCTGGCGATCGAATGCGATCCCGACCGCATCGATTTCAGGCTGCGCACCCGCTATGTCGATGAACGCGCCGACACGCTCGACGAGGCGCTGGAAAAGATCGAGCGCTGGACCAGGGCTGGCGAGGCGAATTCGGTCGGCCTGGTCGGCAACACCGCAGACATCGTGCCGGAACTGGTGCGGCGTGGCGTGCGCCCCGACCTGGTCACCGACCAGACGTCGGCGCATGATCCGCTCAACGGCTATCTGCCCAAGGGCTGGTCGCTCGCCGAATGGCGCGAGAAGCGCGCCAGCGACCCAAAGGGGGTCGAAAAGGCGGCGCGCGCGTCGATGCGCGAACATGTCGAGGCGATGGTGGCGTTCTGGAACGCCGGCGTGCCGACGCTCGACTATGGCAACAACATCCGCCAGGTCGCGAAGGAGGAAGGATTCGACAACGCTTTTGCCTTCCCGGGTTTCGTGCCGGCCTACATCCGGCCACTGTTTTGTCGCGGCATCGGTCCGTTTCGCTGGGCAGCCCTCTCCGGCGATCCCGAGGACATCTATAAGACCGACGCCAAGGTGCGCGAACTGACGCCCGGCAACACCCACCTGCACAACTGGCTTGACATGGCGCGTGAGCGCATCGCGTTCCAGGGTCTGCCGGCGCGCATCTGCTGGGTCGGTCTCGGCGACCGTCACCGACTCGGCCTCGCCTTCAACGAGATGGTGGCGAAAGGCGAGCTCAAGGCGCCGGTGGTCATCGGCCGCGATCATCTCGATTCAGGCTCGGTTGCCTCGCCGAACCGCGAGACGGAATCGATGAAGGACGGCTCCGACGCCGTGTCCGACTGGCCGCTGCTCAATGCGCTGCTCAACACCGCGTCCGGCGCAACCTGGGTATCGCTGCATCATGGCGGTGGCGTCGGCATGGGCTTTTCGCAACATGCCGGCATGGTCATCGTCGCCGACGGCACGCCCCAAGCCGCCAAACGCCTGGAGCGGGTGCTGTGGAACGACCCTGCGACTGGCGTCATGCGCCACGCCGATGCTGGCTATGACCTCGCCATCGAGTGCGCTAGGGAGCACCAGCTCAACCTGCCAGGCATCCTCGGCTGAACCGCGCCTTGCGCATTCTCCGGGCAGCCGAATACCGGTCTATGCCGTGGAAGAACGGCGGCGGGGCGACGACGGAAATCGCCGTCTCGCCCACAGGTGCCGCGCTCGACGATTTCGACTGGCGCGTCTCCATGGCGCGCGTCGAAAGCGGCGGGCCATTCTCCGGGTTTGCCGGAGTGGACCGAACGTTGGCCGTGTTGGAAGGCGAGGGGATTGTCCTTGATATCGCCGGCCGCCCGGCGGCTACGGTGACCAAAGCTTCCGCCCCGCTTTCCTTTCCGGCCGATGTGCCGACGCAAGCGGCGCTGATCGCCGGTCCGATCATAGATCTCAATGTCATGACCCGGCGCGGACGGATGACCCATGCCGTCGAACGCGTGATGATTTCGACCTCGACGGACATCCACTCGGTGGCCGATGTGACTCTCATCCTGTGTTTTGACGGCGAGATCACGGTGGCCGGTGCGGCGCCTGTCCGCATCGGACAGCGCGATACGCTGTTGCTCGGGCCGGACGCCTTGAAGTGGCGCCTGGAGCCTGCGCGACCGGCGACGCTGTTCGTGATCCGCATCGATCGCGTTGCTGCAACGATTAACGCCTGTTTCGAAACATGATCACAACACCGGCGAAATATGCCGTAAGCTCAAGCCCGGATCACGAAAAAGCCCGAATTCTTCCGTCGATCAAGTCCCGGCGGGAGGGAGAGGTGGTTCGTCTGTAAGTTGTGGTACGAAAACAAACTTTCGGCCCTTGTTTCGATGCAACCAATTGCATTTCAATCGGTTTTAGGGACATTGCCGTGGCGATGACGCCGCTAATGCGTCCCCCATGCGGAATTTTCAATGAATATCCAAACAGACCCTACCCAAATGGAAAAGACGAGCGCGAGCTTCCCGGCTATCACGGAAGAGCCGATACGCTCCAATTTCCTGCCGGAAGAGCGCCTGCGCACGCTGGGTACAAGCCTCGCCAAGGGCGACGTCAAAGATCTGTTCGGCCTAGGGGCGTTCGATTTCCAGCCACGCATCCGCGACAGCGCCAGGAAGGTCCTCGAAGTCTACCGCTCGACCAATGCCGCGCAGGCTAGAGGCGAGACGATTACGCCGGCGGCGCAATGGCTGCTCGACAACAACTATCTGGTCGAGGAAACCATCTTCCAGGTCAAGCGCGACCTGCCGCACCGTTTCTATCGGGAGTTGCCGACCCTGAAGCTGCGCGACGGCGCTAGTGTGCCGCGCGCGCTTGCGCTGGCTTGGACCTATGTCGCGCATTCGGACAGTTCCGTCTCGGCGGCCATGTTCAAGGCGATCGTCGAAGGCTTTCAGTCCGTCGAACCGCTGAAGATTGGCGAACTCTGGGCGCTGCCGTCGCTGCTGCGCTTCGTTCTGATCGAAAATCTTCGCCGGATCGCGGTCCGGGTCAATCGTACCCGGCAGATGCGCCAGATTGCCAACGAGGTTGCCGACGGCGTGCTGGCGATCGACGACAGCTCCGACCGTCAGGCGATCCTGTCGAACTACGTCGCCCATGCACAAGACACCACCTTTGCCACCCAATTGCTCTACCGCCTGCGCGACGGGTCGCAAAATGCCGGCAGGGCGCTGGAATGGCTGGAGGGCGAGCTTGAAAAGTCCGGCTCCGATGCCGAGGAAATCATCATCAGCGAGCATCGCACGTTGTCCAGCGGCAACGTAACCACCGGCAACATCATCCGCGGCCTCAGGCTTATCAACGATATCGACTGGACGGTTTGGTTCGAAGATGTCAGCCGCATCGACACCTTGCTGCGCGAGCGCACCGATTTCGCCGCACTCGATTTCTTCTCGCGCGACCAGTACAGGACCGCGATCGAGGAAATGGCGCGCCGCTCCGATCGTTCCGAATTCCGCGTTGCTGAAAAGGCGATCGAACTCGCCGGCCATGCCGCTGCCGCCGATACCACCGTCACCGGTCCGACCGCTCACACCGACGTCGGGTTCTTTCTGGTCGGCCCGCGCCGGCTGGAACTGGAAAAGGCGATCGGCTATCGGCCGACCGTCAGCGTCACGATCAAACGGGCGTTCCGCAAGACCGGATGGCTGGGCATTGTCGTGCCGGTGTTCGCGCTGACGGTCCTGCTTCTTGTCCTCTCCGGCAACGCCCTTGCCAATCTCGGCCTGTCCATACCGTCGATCGTCCTGATGCTGGCGCTGTTTGCCGTGCCGGCCAGCGAAGGCGCGCTTGCCTTCTTCAACACCGTCGTATCGTTGTTCCTGAAGCCCACGCGCCTCGTCGGCTACGACTACAGACGCGGCATGCCGCCCGAGGCGCGCACGCTGGTGGTGGTGCCGTCGCTGATCGGCTCGCGCGACGACGTCGAGGAGAACATCCGCAACATCGAAGTGCACCACCTGGCCAACACGGCGGACGAAATCCATTTCGCTCTGCTTTCGGACTGGCCGGACAGCAAAACCGAAATCGATGCGGCGGATATCGAGATCCTCCAATATGCTCGCGACGAGATCGCGCGGCTGAACGCCCGCTATCCCAGCGAAGGCGCGCCGCGTTTCTACGTCCTGCACCGCCGGCGGCTCTACAATGAATCCCAGGGTGCCTGGATGGGCTGGGAACGCAAGCGCGGCAAGCTCCACGAACTGAATCTTCTGCTGCGTGGTGACAGCGACACCACCTTTCTGCCGCTGGACGTGCCGTTGCCGGAAAACGTCATCCATGTGATGACGCTGGATGCCGACACGCGCACCACCCGCGATGCCGTCGCCAGTTTGGCTGGCAAGCTTTGCCATCCGCTCAACCGCCCGCATTTTGATGCGGCAAAGCGCGTCGTCAGCGCCGGCTACACCATCCTGCAGCCGCGCATCACAGCTTCGCTGACCAGCGGCGACGACGCATCCTTCTTCCAGCGGGTCTTTTCGGCCAATCGCGGCCTCGATCCCTACGTCTTTGCCGTCTCGGACATCTACCAGGACGTCTTCGGCGACGGCTCCTTCACCGGCAAGGGGCTCTATCATGTCGACGCCTTCGAGGCGGCGCTGAAGGGCCGCATCGAAGAAAACACCGTGCTTAGTCACGATCTGCTCGAAGGCGCCTTGGCGCGCGCGGCACTGGTCACCGACGTCGAACTGGTCGAGGACTATCCGACCCGCTATTCGGTCGACGCGTCGCGCCACCATCGCTGGGCGCGCGGCGACTGGCAGCTTCTGGGCTTCATTCTCAATCCGCGCTCCGGTGTGCCGGCGCTGTCGCGCTGGAAGATGGTCGACAATCTGCGCCGGTCGCTGACGCCGATCTTCTGGGTGATGGCCGCGATCGCCGGCTGGACGCTGCTGCCCTTCACCCAGGCCGCGCAATGGCAGGCGCTGCTGATCCTCACACTTTTTATGGCGCCGACGTTCGACATCGTCCACGCCATCCTGCCGAAAAGCGGCGACCAGACGCCACGCGGTCATTTCTCGGCGCTGGCGCGCGACGTCGTCTTCGGCACCGCCCTGGTGGCTCTGAAGATCGTGCTGATGGCGCATCTGGCCTGGATGATGGGCGATGCCATCATTCGCACGCTCTACCGCCTGTTCGTCAGCCGGAAGGACCTGCTCGAATGGCGCACGGCCTCGCAGGCTCACAAGAACGGCGACAACGATCTCGGCTCCTATTACGGCATGATGTACGGCGCGGTGATTGTCGGTGTCGTCGGCCTCGCCATCCCTGTTGTGGCCGATTCCACCGGAGCTTTCGTCGCTTTCTTCTTCGCGCTGTTCTGGATCGGCTCGCCGGCCTTCGCCTTCTTTATCAGCCGCTCGGCCGAAACCGAGGACCGTTTGCGCATATCGGCGGCCGACATCCATGTGCTGCGCACGGTTGCGCGGCGCACATGGCATTATTTCGAGACCTTCGTGACGGCCGAGCATCACAATCTGCCGCCTGACAATTTCCAGGAAAGTCCGGCCCCTGTCGTGGCGCCCCGCACCTCGCCGACCAATATCGGCGTGTATCTCCTGTCAGTGGTTTCGGCGCGCGATTTCGGCTGGATCAGCCTGTCCGACGCCACCACCCGCATTGACGCGACGATGTCGACTATCGAGAGCATGCCGCGTGAGCGCGGCCATCTCTTCAACTGGTATGACACGACGACGCTGAAGCCGCTCTATCCGCTCTACATTTCCGCCGTCGATAGCGGCAATCTCGCAGGCCATCTGGTGGCAGTGGCGGCAGCCTGTGCCGAATGGGCGGAAGCGCCTGCAGTCCACCTTCAGGGCGACTTTGAGGGTATCCTCGATACGGTGACGATCCTCGACGAAAGCCTGGCGGAGTTGCCTGACGACCGTCGCCAGTTGCGGCCGTTGCGCCAGCGACTTGCCGATCGCCTCGACGGCATGCGACGCGCGGTCGAATCGATCAAGGCACAGCCCGAGATGGCGTCGATCCGCACCATCAACCTGGCCGTTCTGGCTGGCGAGATCCGCAAGCTCGCCATCGCTATCCATACTGAGGCCGCCTCGACGCAGAGCGACACCATCGCCGACTGGGCGGCGAGACTGGAAGCCACCTGCGAAGCCCATGTCCATGACGCGCATAGCGACGACAATGCCGTCGAGGCGCTGCGGGCCAAGCTTCTTTCGTTGCGCGAGCGCACGCGCCGCTTTGCCTTCGAGATGGATTTCTCCTTCCTCATGCGCAAGGAACGCAAGCTTCTGTCGATCGGCTACCGGGTCGAGGAGCATCAGCTCGACGAAAGCTGCTACGACCTCCTGGCTTCCGAGGCGCGGCTGACCAGCCTGTTCGCCATAGCCAAGGGCGATCTGCCGACGGAGCACTGGTTCCACCTCGGTCGGCCGATCGTCGAGATCGGGTTCAAGGGCGCTCTGATGTCCTGGTCTGGCTCGATGTTCGAGTATTTGATGCCGCCGCTGGTGATGAAGGAGCCGCAAGGCAGCATCCTCAACCAGACCAGCAAGCTCATCATCAAGCGCCAGATCCAGTACGGCCGCTCGAAGAACGTGCCCTGGGGCATTTCGGAAGCGGCCTACAACGCCCGCGATCGCGAACTGACCTACCAGTACACCAATTTCGGCGTGCCTGGGCTGGGCCTGAAGCGAGGTCTTGGCCAGAACACGGTAATTGCCCCTTACGCGACCGTGCTGGCGGCGCAGTTCACCCCGCGTGAATCGGTGCAGAACCTGGCCAGGCTGAGGCGGCTCGGCGCCCTTGGCCGGCACGGCTTCTACGATGCGGTCGATTTCACGCCGCAGCGCGTGCCCGAGGGCACCGACCATGTCGTCGTGCTGAACTACATGGCCCACCATTCCGGCATGTCGATCGCCGCCGTCGCCGACGCCATCTTCGAAGGACGCCTGCGCGACCGCTTCCACAGCGATCCGGTGATCGAGTCGGCCGAGTTGCTGCTGCAGGAAAGAGCGCCGCGCGACATCCCGACCGCCACCGTCAGAACCGAGGCCGACGAACGGTCGAAGGACGAAACGGAAGCCGAGAGCCCTGACACGCGCATCGTGCTCAACCCGCTCAAGGCGCTGCGTTCAACCAGCGTCATGTCCAATGGCCGCTACTCGGTCATGGTTACCGCGACCGGCTCCGGCTATAGTCGCTGGGGCGAGCTTGCCGTCACGCGCTGGCAGCCGGATCCGACCGAGGATCGGCTTGGCTCCTACATCTTCCTGCGCGACTCCGGCACCGGCGACTGGTGGTCGGCCACCGCCGAGCCGAAGCCTGCCACCCACGAAGAGGTGCGGACGCTGTTCTCCGACGACAAGGCGAGCTTCGTCAAGTCGGTGGGATCACTGCGTTCGGAGGTCGAATGCATCGTCATTTCGGAAGGAAACGGCGAAGGCCGGCGGGTGACCCTCTACAATGACGGCCCGGTCGACCGGCATATCGAAGTGACCTCGTTCGCTGAACTGGTGCTGGGCTCCGAAGCATCCGACAACGCGCATCCGGCGTTCTCGAAAATGTTCGTGGAAACCGAAATCGCTGCGAATAACGGAGCGATCTTCGCCACGAGACGTAAGCGGGAAACGGACGAGCCTGATGTCGCCATGGTGCATTTCGTCACCGACCCGTCTGGGTCGACGCGCGACGCCGAGGCCGAAACCGACCGGCGCGCCTTCATAGGCCGCAGCCGCACCATTACCGAGGCCGCCGCCTTCGATCCCGGCGCCAAGCTTGGCGGCCATTCCGGCTTCACGCTGGACCCGGTCGCAGCGCTTCGCCGACAGGTGCGCGTGCCGGCCAACAAGAAGATATCGCTGACCTTCTGGACCGCCGTCGGCGCCAACCGTGCCGAACTCGAAGAAGCCATTGCGCGGCTTGATCATCCGGAAGCTTTCGCGCGCCAGGCGATGCTCGCCTGGACCCGCTCACAGGTGCAGACCCGGCATCTCGGTCTCAGCCTTGCCGATGCCGCCAACGTGCAGAATCTGGCGCGCTATCTGATCTATCCGGATCCGTTCCTGCGGCTTCCGGCCGAATCGATCGCTTCCGGGCTCGGTAGGCAATCGGGCCTATGGCCGACCAGCATATCCGGCGACTTTCCGATTTTCCTGGTCAGGATCGGCGATGTCGCCGATCTCGAAATCGTTGCCCAGGCGCTCCGCTTCCAGGAATACATGCGCGCCCGAGGCATGATGATCGACTTTGTCGTCGTCAACGAGCAGGCTTCGTCCTACGTGCAGGACCTGCAACGGGCGGTCGAGACGCTGTGCGAAAACAGCCGCCTGCGCGGCAAGGAGCTAGGACCCCGCCAGCACATCTTCGCGGTGCGCCGCGATCTCATGGACGAGGCGACCTACAAGACGCTGCTGGCCGTCGCCCGCGTCGTTTTGCACACGCGCAACGGCACCATCTTCGATCAGATCGAGCGCGCCGAGGCCGCTGCGCTGCAAGCGCGGGACGCGTTGCAGCCGGCGGGTGCAGCAGCGCTTCGTGAACCGTCTCCGCCGGCGCCACAGACGTGGGCCCAAGCCTCGTTTGACGGCAGTGCCGACGGCAGCGGGCTCAACCAGTGGAACGGTTTTGGCGGCTTCGAGGGCGACGGACGCCACTATGTCGTGCGCCTTGCTGGCCGGCGCACGACGCCGCAGCCCTGGATCAACGTCGTTTCCAACGCCTCGTTCGGTTTCCACGTTTCGGCTGAAGGCGCTGCCTTCACCTGGAGCCGAAACAGCCGCGACTATCAACTGACGCCGTGGGCGAACGACCCGGTCACCAACCGGCCAGGCGAGGGCATCTATATTTACGATCATGCCAGCGGCCGGGCGTTCTCGCCGCTGGCCGCCGTCGTGCGCGATCCCGCCATGACCTACGAAACATGGCACGGGCAGGGGTTTTCGACCTTCCGTTCAAAGCGCGGGCCGCTGTCGATGGACCTTACCCATGTGGTGGATCCCGTCGATCCGGTGAAGATCTCCCGATTGCGCATCCAGAATTCCGGTTCGTCGCCGGCGCGACTGCGCGTCTACGCCTATGCGGAATGGGTTCTTGGCAGCCATCGTTCGCGCACGGCGGCGACCATCGTCCCGTCCAGGGATGCCGCGACGGGCGCATTGCTGGCGCAAAATCCCTACGGGCTCGACTTCAGCGAGCGGGTCGCCTTCCTGGCCGCCGGCGGCGCGGCACACTCGGTGACGGCCGACCGCGGCGAGTTCATCGGCCGCCACGGCACCAGCGAACTCCCGCAAGCCGTGCTCAGCGGCGCAAGCCTGTCAGGCCGCGTCGAGGCGGGCGACGATCCTTGTGCTGCAATTGCACGCGACGTCGACATCCCTGCCGGCGGCGACGTGACGTTGCTCTGGCTGCTCGGCGATGCAGCCTCTGCCGAGGAAGCCAGCGCGCTGGTACAGCATCATTGCAGCAAGGATTTCGATCAGCGGCTGACTGACAATGAACACACCTGGCGAGGGTTTCTCGACACCATCCAGGTCGAGACGCCGGACAAGGCGCTCAACGCGATGGTCAACCACTGGCTGCCCTATCAGAGCCTTGCCTGCCGCATCCGCGCCCGCTCGGCGTTCTACCAGGCGAGCGGCGCCTTTGGCTTCCGCGATCAGTTGCAGGACACGCTGGCCCTGCTTGTCCATGATCCGAAACTGGCGCGCGATCAGATCCTCAACGCGGCGCGGCGGCAATTCCCCGAAGGCGACGTGCAGCATTGGTGGCTGCCGCGAACCGAGGCAGGCGTCCGCACCATGATTTCCGACGACGTGGTCTGGCTCGCCCATGCCACGGCACACTACTTGCAGGTGACCGGCGATACCGCGATCCTCAGGGAACAACTGCCCTTCATCGAAGGGCCGCCGCTGGAAGAAGGCGAGCACGACGCCTTTTTCACCCCGGAAATATCGAAGGAGACCGCTTCACTCTACGATCATTGCGCGCGCGCACTTGACCTTGCAATCAAGCGCAGCAGCCCCGCCGGACTGCCGCTGATCCTCGGCGGTGACTGGAACGACGGGATGAACCGTGTCGGCGAGCACGGCAAGGGCGAGAGCGTCTGGCTGGGTTGGTTCCTGCTGAAGACACTGGACGACTTTGCAACTGTCGCTAAGGCGGAAGGCGACGCCAAGCGCGCGCAATCCTGGACAAAACACGCCGACGTGCTGAAGCGGGCGCTGGAAAGCACGGCCTGGGACGGTGAATGGTATCGTCGCGGCAGCTTCGACGACGGCACGCCGCTGGGATCGCGCAGCTCGCAGGAGTGCAAGATCGACTCGATTGCCCAGTCGTGGAGCGTGCTGTCGGGCGAGGGCGATCCGGCGCGATCGACGACGGCGATGCAGCAGGCGATGAAAATGCTCGTCGACGACGAACTCAACATCGTCAAGCTTTTCACCCCGCCCTTTTCCAGGACGGAACAGAACCCAGGCTACATCAAGAGCTACCCACCGGGTGTCCGTGAAAACGGCGGCCAGTACACCCACGCGGCGACATGGTTCGTCATTGCGCTCGCCGAAATGGGGCGCGTCGACGACGCCTACCGCTGTTTCTCGATGCTCAACCCGGTCAACCATGCGCTCGACGAGGCCGCTGCCGAGCACTACCGCGTCGAGCCTTATGTCGTCGCGGCAGACGTCTACGCCGGGCAAGGCAAGGGCGGCCGCGGCGGCTGGACCTGGTATACGGGCTCGGCCGGCTGGCTGTATCGCGCGGCTGTCGAAGGCATCCTCGGCATCGAGCGCAGGGGCGAGCGCATCCAGTTCAGGCCGAAACTGCCCAGCCATTGGGATGGCTATGCGGCAACGCTCAAGGTGCTGGGGGCCGAGCTCAGGGTTCAGGTTGTCCGCGACAAGAAGGCCAAAGCCGTCTCGCTCGAGATAAATGGTAAAAAGACGAAGGCTTCGTCTTTCGAACCGAAAGCCGGCGACAAGGCCGATCTGGTCGTCAGGATACCGGCGTAGCTTCAAGGATTTGGAGCCTCTTTGTACATCTTGAGGATACGCGTTATTTAGAGTTGCTCTAGCAATTCTATTGCGCATGAGATTTCCCAAAGGCCGATGCAGGTTTTTGGGATTCGTACATGGCCAGTTGCTGATTAAAATTTCGGCAGTGCTTCCAACCTGCCACGATTTTGCCGCAAGGCTGACATTTTACCTTTCTTCTCAAACCGTTAGGTGATCACGACAGATTTCGCAGCGTCGCCATCTTTTGTTCGCGAATTGGGAACTGAAGGGATAGACGGGCATTGTTTCGCGACACGTCAACGGGTACGAGTCAGAAAATGATGCAGTGCACAATAACAATTTGCCGGAGTAGCTGAAGTGTCCCTTCTGCAAATCTACTGGAGAGCGCTCGGTTATCTCGCTGCCGACAGAAAACGCGTCGCGTTTATCTGTGGGGCGAATGTCGCGCTTGCGATTATCGCCATCCTTGAGCCGATCATGTTCGGACGAGTGATCGATGCCATTTCGGACGGCGGCTCGGTCTTTTCGACGCTCGGCCTGTGGGCCGGGATTGGCGTCTTCAACGTCGTCGCCTTCGTTCTGGTGGCGCGCGGCGCGGACCGCTTTGCCCATGCGCGGCGCAGCGAGGTTCTTTGCCAATCATTCGAGCGCGTGATCACCATGCCGCTTGCCTGGCATCATCAGCGCGGCACCTCCAATTCTCTGCATACGCTGCTGCGCGCGGTCGAGACCTTGTTCAGCCTCTGGCTCGAGTTCATGAGGCAGCATTTGTCGACTGTTGTCGCACTGGTTCTGCTGGTGCCGACGGCGCTCAGCATGGACATTCGCATGTCGATGGTACTGCTGGCGCTGGGCGCTCTCTACGTCGGAATCGGGCGGCTGGTGATGCGTCGTACCAGGGAAGGCCAGGCGTCCGTGGAGCGGCACTTTCACCAGGTGTTCGCGCATGTGAGCGACTCGGTCAGCAATGTCGCCGTGCTGCAGAGCTACAATCGCATCGGCCACGAGACCGACGCCTTGAAGCGCTACGTCAAGAACCTGCTTGATGCTCAGTATCCGGTGCTCGACTGGTGGGCATTGGCCAACGCTCTTCACCGTCTGTCGTCGACCATTTCGATGATGGTCGTGCTGCTGATCGGCTCCTATCTCGTCATGCATGGCCAACTGCGTATCGGTGACGTCATCGCCTTCACCGGATTTGCCACGCTGCTGATTGCCCGGCTCGATCAGATGTCGGCCTTCGCCAACCAGATTTCGGAAGCCAGGGCCAAGCTCGAGGAATTTTATCGCCTGGAGGACTCCGCGGCAGACGCCGCCGAGCCGGACGGGTTGCGTGACCTAGTCAACGTCACTGGTCATGTGCGTTTCGAAAACGTCAATTTCGAATTCGCCAATTCGGGGCAGGGCGTGAACGATGTGTCGTTCGAGGTCCATGCCGGCCAGACCGTGGCGATCGTCGGTCCGACGGGCGCAGGCAAGACTACGCTCATCAATCTTTTGCAGCGGGTCTTTTCGCCGGCCAGCGGCCGCATCCTCATCGATGGCATCGATACGCGCACGGTGACCCGCAAGTCGCTGCGCCACTCGATCGCCACCGTGTTCCAGGATGCGGGCCTGCTCAACCGCTCGATCGAGGACAATATCCGCGTCGGGCGCGCCGAGGCGACCTATGATGAGGTCCACGCCGCCGCCAACGCCGCTGCCGCGCAGGATTTCATCCTGTCGAAGAGCAACGGCTACGACACGGTCGTCGGCGAACGCGGCGGACAGCTTTCGGGCGGCGAGCGCCAGCGTATCGCGATCGCGCGCGCCGTGCTGAAGGATGCGCCCATTCTGGTCCTCGATGAAGCGACCAGTGCGCTGGATGTCGAGACGGAAGACCGCGTCAAGGAAGCGATCGACGAATTGCGGCGCGGCCGCACCACGTTCATCATCGCGCACCGCCTGACCACTGTTCGCGATGCCGATCTGGTCGTGTTCATGGACAACGGCAAGGTGGTCGAAACGGGTGGCTTCGCCGAATTGTCGATGCGCAATGGCCGCTTCGCCAGCCTGTTGCGCGCCGGCGGCCTGCTCAACGACGAGGAAGTCCGCCGCCTCAGCCGCACCATCACGGACGAGGCCGCCTGAGCGGCCAGGCTCGCCCTTCTCCCCTTGTGGGAGAAGGTGGCCGCGAAGCGGCCGGAAGGGGTGTTCCAGCATGGCGCAACCCTCCCATCCAGAATCGAAAGTCAGGCGCGCGGCAGATAGGATCATTCGCCCGCCTCACTCCGTCCAGCACCCCCCATCCGGCTCGGCGCTAACGCGCCGATCCACCTTCTCCCACAGAAGGGTAAAGTGTCGCCTGCGACACCGCCACTCGATTGCCCCAAACGCATCGCCGGTTTATGTAAAGCTGCATGAGTGACATGACTTCGCGCCTCAGCGGCTGGATGGATTTCGCCAACCCGACACGGTTTGTCGGGTTGGCCGACAAGGTGGTGCCGTGGCTGGCAACCATCGCCACACTCCTCCTGGCCGCCGGGCTCTACATGAGCTTCACGGCGCCGGAGGATTTCCAGCAAGGCATCACCGTACGTATCATGTACATCCATGTGCCCTTCGCCTGGCTGGCCATGATGTGTTTCACGCTGATGGCGGTTTTCGCGTTGGGCACGCTGGTATGGCGCCATCCGCTGGCCGATGTCGCGCTGAAATCGGCGGCACCCATCGGCGCCGTCTTTACAGCGCTCGCGCTGATCACCGGTTCGATCTGGGGCAAGCCGATGTGGGGCACCTGGTGGGTGTGGGACGCGCGGCTGACCTCGGTGTTCGTGCTGTTCCTGATGTATCTCGGCATCATCGCGCTGACGCGGGCCCTCGACGATGCCGCGCGCGCCGCCTGGGCCGCCGCAATCATCACCCTGGTCGGCTTCATCAACATCCCGATCATCAAGTTCTCGGTCGACTGGTGGAACACGCTGCATCAGTCGGCTTCGGTGTTCCGGCTCGGCGGGCCGACCATCGATCCCAGCCTGTTGCGGCCGTTGCTGGTGATGGCTCTGGGTTTTACCGTGCTGTTCTTCGCGCTGCATCTGATGGCGATGCGCACGGAAATCCGGCGTCGCCGGGTCATTTCCATGCGCCGCGTCGCGGCGAGGCAGGCTAGCTGAGTTCCGTGGCGCCCCCCTCTGTCCTGCCGGACATCTCCCCCTCCAAGGGGGGAGATTGGCAGCTCCGTCGACGGCCCTCACTTCACAACGCTGGTGATTGGCTAGGGCAAAGCGACATCCGATCTCCCCCCTTGAGGGTCCCTTGAGGGGGAGATGGCCGGCAGGCCAGAGGGGGGCGCTGTCCCGCCAGCGTTCAAGAAGTTGAAGCGCTACCCCATCCGGCCGCGCGCCGCCACCGGCAGCGTCTCCAGCACCCGTTCTCCGGCGATCAGGTGAACCTCGTCGAACAGATTGCTGACGACGCAGCAATGGTCGGGCACGATGCGCACGCGCTCGCCGATACGCAGCTTGGCGTCGCCGGAAAGCGTGACGTTGCCGTGCTCCTCGCTGAGGCCGGTGACGGTGGCGCCCGGAACGCCCAGCAATTCGCCGAAATCGGGCAGCCCCAGCGTGTCGCTGGACAAGGCTTTGCTGCCGGCATCGAGGATGGCCCGTGTCGACGTCGGATGGCTGACCACCGTCGACAGCACCGTCAGCGCGCAGTCGTCAAGGCTGCCGACGCCTTTGGCGACCTGGTAGCGGTCGAGATAGATGTAGGTGCCGGGGCGGTACTCGGTGACGACGGAAGCCTCGCTTGCGCGCCACATATCCGGCGTGCCGCCGCTGGAGATGCGTTGGCAGGCGAGGCCGGATGCGGCGAGCGCCTGGCGCGCATCGGCCAGCCACGCCTCGGCCTCGGCAGCGCGGCCTGCCGCCGGATAGGTCATCAGCCCGCCGAAGGCGAGCCCCCTGGCCTTGTCGATCTCTCTGGCCAGCGCGACCGCCTCGCTGGCCGACTGGACGCCGCAGCGGCCCATGCCGGTATCGCATTCCACCAGCACCTGTAGCGGCTGGCCTGGATCGGTGAAGGTGGCGGCGAGACCCGCAAGCGTTTCCATGCTGTCTGACGTCACCGACACCGTCACGCGGCCGTGCAGCGCCTTGAGGCGCTCCAGCTTGGCCCTGCCCAGAATGTTGTACGGCAGAAAAATGTCGGTGAGCCCGGCATCGGCCATCACCTCGGCTTCACCGATCTTCTGGCAGGTGATGCCGACCGCACCGGCCGCGATCTGCTTCTTTGCCCAGTAAGGCAGTTTGTGAGTCTTGATGTGCGGCCTGAGCTTCAGCCCGTGGCGGTCGGCGTGGGCCTGCGCCCGCGCGATGTTGGCTTCGGCGCGATCGACATCGATCAGGATCGCCGGCGTATCGAGGTCGTCTATGCTCAGCATGGATTTTCACCCTGGGATTTGCCTGGACTTATGGCCTTGATCGGACCGGATGTCATGGTGCCAGCATGCGGTTTACGTCGACACCGGATTGGTGTTCGGCTATTCGGTTTGGAGATCGCCTAGGCCGACGGGAAGGAACCACAACCATGAAACGCTCCGCTATCAACGACATCATCCGCGACGCCGATGCCTTTATCCGTTCGTTCGGCTACATCATGCCGCCCTTCGCCTATTGGACCCCGGAACAGATGAAGGCGCGCCGGCAGGATTCGTCGGCCATCTTCTCCTCGCGGCTCGGCTGGGACATCACCGATTACGGCCAGGGCAAGTTCGACGAGCTCGGCCTCTTCCTGTTCACCGTTCGCAACGGTCGCTACGAGGATATGAAGAACGGCATGGGCATGCTCTATGCCGAGAAGATCATGATCTCGCGCAAGGATCAGCTGTCGCCGATGCATCGTCACAACATCAAGGCCGAAGACATCATCAATCGTGGTGGCGGCAAGCTGGTGCTGGAACTGTTCATGCACGATCGCGATGGCGGCATCGATCCGAAGGCGGAAGTGTCTGTGCCGGTCGACGGGACCATCCACCGGCTGCCGGCGGGCGGGCTCTTGAAGCTCGATCCGGGCGAGAGCGTCACGCTTTTGCCAGGCGTCTGGCATGCCTTCTGGGCCGAGGGCAAGGATGTGCTGATCGGCGAGGTGTCGACCGTCAACGACGATCTCACCGACAATGTCTTCCGCGAGCCGATCGGCCGCTTCGCGGATGTCGACGAGGATGTCGCGCCGCTGCACCTCTTGGTGTCGGACTACGAGAAGTGGGTGGGGTAAAGCAGGGGCGTTTGAACCGGCCTAGTGAGAGGGCTCCTCAAGTATCGTCAGTCGGCGCCGCCCCTCATTGCCCTGCCGGTGTCCAGTTGATAGATGGGTAACACTTTGAACCGGATACATGGGTTACAGTTTTCCCCCTGTAGTGTCCGCCGCAGCGCCATGCGGTTTGGTTGGCGCGGCGCTGCGGCGGACAAGCTTCATGCGCCTGGTGTCGAGGATGCCGAGCGGGTGGGCATGGAAGCTGAGCGCCCATTGACCATCCTCGGTTTCGATGGCGGCGACCGCTTCGCCGGCCAGCGCCTTGGAAACGTAGACGAAGCCGCCGTTCCACCGGATCTCGCCATTGTGGCGCACGCTGCGCACCGCCGCCTCGGCCGGATAGTCGGGCTCGGGCGGTGTCGCAGGCATGGCGCGCGGCGACGGCCGGTAATGCTGCGCCGGGGTGTCCATGGCCAGCGCCTCATGCGGACGCTCCTCATTGTAGCTGCGCCGGAAGGCCTCGAAGGCCTGGCCCTGGGCGGTTCTGTCGGCCTCCGGCGCCTTGGCCAGCGGCAGCATGGTCAGGTGGAAGCGCTCGTGGCGTCCGTTCTGCTGTGGCTTGCCGGGCGCGATCCGCTCCAGTGTGATGCCGAAACCGCAAGCGGCGTCAGCCCGGTGACGCCGGCCGACGCGAAGGGCGGGCCATTGTCGCTTCTGAACCGATCCGGCAGGCCATGTTTCCCAAACAGCCGTTCGAATACCGGCCAGGTTTCCTCGTCCGCCGTCGAGCCCGTCGCTTCGAGCGCCAAAAGGTAGCGGCACGACGCATCCATCACCGTCAGCGGTTCGCAGCGCCACCCGTCACGGGTCCGGAATCAGCCCTTGTGATCGCCCGTCCACACCGCGTTCGGCTCCTCGGCTTGCGGCCATGGTCCGTTGCCCGCCGCCTTCCAGCGGGCGCGCCGCCGACCGACAAGGCCATGCCGCGCAAGGATCACGCCAGCCGTCGAGGCCGACGGCCACAGCAGCTCGGGTGCGGTGCGCTTGAGCCGCGCCATGATCTTCTTCGGCCCCCACAGCGGATGTGCCTCCTTCGCCGCAACGATCCGCTCCACCAGATCCACGGCCGTCGCCCGGCCATGATTGAGCGGCGCCCGCGGCCGGTCATGCAGACCTTCCGGGCCGAACTCCCGGTACCGTCCCAGCCATTTGTAGCCGATCTTGCGCGATATGCCGTAGGCCGCACAAAGCTGCGTCATCGTCTCATCACCCGCCAGGCACTCCACAACAAACCGAAGCCGCCCATCCATGATGCCAGTCTCTCGCCAAACCATCGCCGGTCCTCCCGGCGGACTAGAAAACTGTCACCCATGCAATCAGTCCATTCTGTTACCTATCTATCCGGTTCGGACACCGGGCATTTCTCCCCGTATAGCGACGGAGAGAAAGGCGCATCGCAAACGGTTTCGCAAATTGGCAACGTTGCGGAACAGCCGGCGGCCTCGCGGCTAGCTTCCCTTTTCCCCGTCACTATACAGTCACTATACGGGGAGAAGGTGCCGGCAGGCGGATGAGGGGCAGCGCAAACGTCGAGCCATTCCCCTGAGCCTTCCCGCGGCAGGGGTGACAGCAGCAAGCAAATAGCGTATATTCACATAAAGATGTCTTTATGTCGCTTAAGCGCGACCGTCGCCCTGAGGACGAAATATGTCGCAAAACCCATCATCGCTGGACGACCTGTTCGGCCCCGTCGCGGCCAAGCCCGACGGTTCGGAAGTGCTTGCGGCGCTGACGGCGGCGGCGCGCGAACGCATCCTCATTCTCGATGGCGCCATGGGCACGCAGATCCAGGGCCTGGGCTTCGACGAGAACCACTTCCGCGGCGACAAATTCGCCGAGTGCGCCTGCCATCAGCAGGGCAACAACGACCTGCTGATCCTGACGCAGCCCAAGGCGATCGAGGAGATTCACTATCAATACGCCATCGCCGGGGCGGACATCCTTGAAACCAACACCTTCTCCTCGACCTCCATCGCCCAGGCGGATTACGGCATGGAGGACGCGGTCTACGCTCTGAACCGCGACGGTGCACGGCTGGTGCGCAGGGCAGCGGTAAGGGCTGAGCAGGAGGACGGCAAGCGTCGTTTCGTCGCCGGTGCGCTGGGGCCGACCAACCGCACCGCCTCGATGTCCCCGGACGTCAACAATCCCGGTTACCGCGCCGTGACATTCGACGAATTGCGCCTTGCCTATGGCGAGCAGCTGCGCGGTCTCATTGACGGCGGCGCCGACATCATCCTGATCGAGACCATCTTTGATACGCTGAACGCCAAGGCGGCAATCTTCGCCTGCAACGAGATCTTCATCGAGAAGGACGTGCATCTGCCGGTGATGATTTCCGGCACGATCACCGACCTGTCCGGCCGCACGCTGTCGGGCCAGACGCCGACGGCTTTCTGGCATTCGGTCCGCCACGCCAACCCGTTCACGATAGGCCTCAATTGCGCGCTGGGCGCCAAAGCCATGCGCGCGCATCTGGACGAAATATCCGGCGTCGCCGACACCTTTGTTTGCGCCTATCCGAATGCCGGTCTGCCCAACGAATTCGGCCAATATGACGAAAGCCCGGAGTTCATGGCCGCGCAGATCGAGGATTTCGCGAGCGACGGCCTGGTCAACATCGTCGGCGGCTGCTGCGGGTCGACGCCCGACCACATCCGCGCCATCGCACAGGCAGTGAAGAAACATCCGCCGCGCGCTGTTCCCGACATCGAGCCGAAGATGCGCCTTTCGGGGCTCGAGCCGTTCACGCTGACCGACGAGATTCCGTTCGTCAATGTCGGCGAGCGCACCAACGTCACGGGCTCGGCGAAATTCAGGAAGCTGATCACGGCGGGCGACTATGCCGCCGCGCTCGACGTCGCCCGCGACCAGGTCGCCAATGGCGCACAGATCATCGACATCAATATGGACGAAGGCCTGATCGATTCGAAGCAGGCGATGGTCTGTTATCTCAACCTGATCGCCGCCGAGCCAGATATCGCCCGCGTTCCCGTGATGATCGACAGTTCCAAATGGGAGATCATCGAAGCCGGGCTGAAATGCGCGCAGGGCAAGCCGCTGGTCAATTCCATTTCGATGAAGGAGGGCGAGGAGGCTTTTCTGCACCATGCGAAGCTCGTCCGCGCGTATGGCGCGGCGGTGGTCGTCATGGCCTTCGACGAGGACGGTCAGGCCGACACCCAGGCGCGCAAGGTCGAAATCTGCACCCGTGCCTACAGACTGTTGACCGAGCAGGCCGGATTCCCGCCCGAGGACATCGTTTTCGATCCGAACATCTTCGCCATCGCTACCGGCATCGACGAGCACAACAATTACGGCGTCGACTTCATCGAAGCCGCCAGGCAGATCACCGCGACGCTTCCCCATGTCCACATATCGGGCGGCGTGTCGAACCTCTCCTTCTCGTTTCGCGGCAACGAACCGGTGCGCGAGGCCATGCATGCGGTGTTCCTCTACCATGCCATCCAGGCCGGCATGGACATGGGCATCGTCAACGCCGGACAGCTTGCCGTCTATGACACAATCGATCCGGAGCTGCGCGAAGCCTGCGAGGACGTCGTCAACAACCGTCAGCCGAAGGGCGGCGGCACCGCGACCGAACGCCTGCTGGAACTCGCCGAACGTTTTAGGGGCACGGCGGGCAAAGAAGCGCAGGAACGCGATCTCGCCTGGCGCGACTGGCCGGTCGAGCAGCGCATTTCGCACGCACTGGTCAACGGCATCACCGAATTCATCGACGCCGACACGGACGAGGCGCGACGTGCCGCCGAGCGTCCGCTGCATGTCATCGAAGGTCCTTTGATGGCAGGCATGAATGTCGTCGGCGACCTGTTCGGCGCGGGAAAGATGTTCCTGCCGCAAGTGGTGAAATCCGCCCGCGTCATGAAGCAGGCCGTGGCCGGCCTGCTGCCGCACATGGAGGCGGAGAAGCTGGCGAACGCCGCCAATGGCGTTGACACCGGCGAGCGCCAGACCGCCGGCAAGATCCTGATGGCGACGGTGAAGGGCGATGTCCACGACATCGGCAAGAACATCGTCGGCGTCGTTCTGGCCTGCAACAATTACGAGATCATCGACCTCGGCGTCATGGTGCCGGCGGCAAAAATCCTGCAGACTGCGCGCGAGCGAAAGGTCGACATCATCGGCCTGTCCGGCCTGATCACGCCCTCGCTCGACGAGATGGCGCATATGGCCGCCGAGATGGAGCGCGAAGGTTTCGACATTCCGCTGTTGATCGGCGGTGCTACGACCAGCCGCGTGCATACAGCGGTAAAGATCCATCCACGTTATATCAGGGGCCAGACGGTCTACGTCACCGATGCCAGCCGCGCCGTCGGCGTGGTGTCGGCACTTTTGTCGAACGAGACCAGGGGCGGTTATGTCGACAATGTTCGTGCCGAGTACAAGAAGGTTGCCGACGCGCATGCGCGCAGCGAAGCCGACAAGCAGCGCCTGCCGCTCGCCAAGGCGCGGGCCAACGCCCACAGGATCGACTGGTGGGCCTACGAGCCGCCAAAACCGTCCTTCCTCGGTCTGAAAACCTTCGAAGCCTGGGATTTGGCCGAGCTCGCGCGCTATATCGACTGGACGCCGTTCTTCCAGACCTGGGAGCTGAAGGGGCGTTACCCGAAAATCCTCGACGACGAGGCGCAAGGACCGGCGGCACGCCAACTCTTCGACGACGCCCAGGCGATGCTGGCCAAGATCATCGCGGAAAAATGGTTCGCGCCGAAGGGCGTCATCGGCTTTTGGCCGGCGAATACCGTCGGCGACGACATCAGGCTGTTCACTGATGACGCCAGGTCGCAGGAGCTGGCGACCTTCTTCACGCTGCGTCAGCAACTGACCAAGCGCGACGGCAAGGCGAACGTCGCGCTATCGGATTTCGTCGCGCCTTTGGACAGCGGCAAGGCCGACTATCTCGGCGGTTTCATCGTCACCGCCGGCATCGAGGAAGCGGCAATCGCGGAGCGCTTCGAAAGGGCCAACGACGATTACTCGTCGATCATGGTCAAGGCGCTGGCCGACCGTTTCGCCGAAGCCTTCGCCGAACGCCTGCACGAACGCGTGCGCAAGGAGTTCTGGGCCTATGCGCCGGACGAGGAACTCGCGCCGGACGAGCTGATCGGCGAACCCTATCGCGGCATTCGCCCGGCGCCCGGCTATCCGGCGCAGCCCGACCACACCGAGAAAGCGACGCTTTTTCGCCTGCTCGACGGCGAGCGCAACGCCGGCGTCAGCCTGACCGAAAGCTTTGCGATGTGGCCGGGCTCCTCCGTGTCCGGTATCTACCTGTCGCATCCCGAAAGCTATTATTTCGGCGTCGCCAAGGTCGAACGCGACCAGGTCGAGGATTACGCGCGCCGCAAGGCCATGCCGCTAGCCGAGGTCGAGCGCTGGCTCGGCCCTATACTCAATTATGTGCCGACCCCCTTCGCCGAAGCCGCGGAGTAAGGCAGCAGCTTTTGACCTGGCCATCGCGGCCGATGACCAGGTGCGTCGTCTTCCTCCGCTTCGTCTGCCGGAGGCTGGGAAAGATTCGGGGAGCTCTATTTGATCTTCCGGGACGCCGAGGGGCAGCGCCTGGCGCGCAGCACATGGCCCAGATCATCCGCGAGATCGAGCACGACCGACTTGATATTTCGAGAGCAACGGCCTCGCCCGCTCAGGGCTAATGCCTCATGCAATGAAGGAGAACCCTATGCAGACCCCGACTGAAGAAGCGGAAATCCGCAAAGGCCTGGATGACCTGGTGCAGGCATTGCGGGCCAAGGATATAGAAGCCCTGATGGCACACTATGCCGCGGCTACTGTCGTATTCGACATCAGGCGCCGCAGCGGATTGAGAGCGCCGATGCCTATCGAGAGAACTTCGAGGCGTGGTTTGCCACGGTTGACGGTCCGATTGATTATGAAGTGCACGAGCTGCTCGTCACAGTCAGAGACGACGTGGCATTCTGCCATAGTCTGTGCCACGTCAGAAGCAAAAGAACGAACGGGGAGAAAGCCGACTATTGGGTGCGTGTGACGTCGGGTTTGCGGAAGATGAGCGACCGCTGGATGATCACGCACGAACACATATCTATGCCGATCGATCTCCGGACAATGCAGCCACAGCCGGAGTTTCAGTCGTAGCCCCGCGACGTTTCGCACGACAACAAACTTCTTTCGGCGCTGCCCGTCGACCGACCTCGCCATGGGGCTTGCCGAAATCGCTGACCCAATCGATCGGGGGGGCCGGTGAAGCGCGAGGCTTGCATAAAGGGCACAGGTGGGTCGTATCGCAGGACCCTGCGCACACGCGTTTTCAGTTCAGCCCCGGTGGTGCGCCGTACCGCCTCGGATTGACGCGCGACACTTTAGCTGCAAAGTATATTAACGTTCTGTTTACCAAATATTAGTCTCGGCAGGGACTTGGGGGGCAATTTGGAACCGTTTCTGGGTGCGAACCGCCTTAATTGGGATGATCGGGCCGAGCTGCATTCGACCGACACAACGGGCAGCTACCACATAGAAAATGTGCTGGCTGGCGGATCCAATCTCTATGAGCTGGAAACGCGCGAGGTCGGTGACATTGTCGGCAAGGATATCGTCCATTTGCAATGCCATATCGGGCTTGACACAATCAGCTTGAAGAATCTGGGCGCGGGCAGCGTGACCGGGCTCGACTTTTCACCGACGGCGATCGCAGCGGCGCGGGATTTCGCTGCAAAGGCAGGCACTGACGTGCGCTTCGTGGAGGCGCCACTGTTCGAGGCAGTCGAAGCGCTTGGCCGAACCTTTGACATCGCTTACGTTACCTGGGGTTCGGTAAACTGGCTTGACGACGTGTTCCGCTGGGCGCGGGTGGTTGCCGATCTCCTGCGGCCCGGCGGCCGGCTCTATCTCGCCGAGGGCCATCCGTTGATGTTCCAGTGTGACCGCAAGGCTGCGGCGCTGGAGTTCAAGCATGACTGGCGAACGCCAATAGCTCGACCACTCGCTTGGAACGAGGAACTCACCTATACCGGCGACGACCGCGTCTTGAAACATCCGCGCTACTATGAGTGGATTCATCCGGTCAGTGACGTGGTGAACGCGCTGATTTCAGCTGGGCTGACGCTGGATTTTCTCAATGAGCATGACACGGTTTCGTGGCAGCACTTTTCATTTGCCGTGAGGGCCGGCAAGGATATGTTCGGCTTGCCAGAGAACTCTCCCAAGATCCCGATGGCCTATTCCATCGGCGCGACGAAGCGCAGCGTCGGCAAGATACCCTACCTGGTTACCCCCAAGGCGATTGAGGGTCACTAGAGTTCCCCTGCGCAGGGATTTGGTTCTTTGACTGACGGTCGCTGCCGGCCGGCCTGCAGCCGCTGATCCAACGCTGGCGATTAGCTAAATCCCACCGCGCGCCTTCGTCATCCTAGGGCGGAGCAAGGGGCGAAGCGACACGGCGCAGACCCTGGGATCCCATGCCGTGACATCAGCCGAAGAATGCAGCGGCTCAGAACGACGCTTGTATCCGCAAAGGCGCAAGTTATCCTTCGACCATGGCCGGCTATGCCTATATGACCGCGGGCAAGTAGCGCGGCACGATCTATATCGGCGTCACCAATGATCTCGGCCGCCGCATGCCGGAGCACAAATCCACACCTTCAGCGACTGCAGACAGTTCCAAGGTGTCAACCGGAGCCGCAGGTCCGTGTCAACCACCCCGGCCACCTCAGGCGGTTGGAACGTGCAAAAATTTTAGGACCCGTGAAGGTCAAAATTAAATATTGATAGCTAATATACCCTGGTCGGGTTGGCCCAGAACCTGAATAGCATTTGAGGAATCGCCTATTGGCTCTTTTCCGCGCTAGGTTCGGCGGTATTAAGAAGGCCGTTTTCTCGTCGGCAAATATCCCGGCGGCAATGGCGGTGATAGTTATTGCCGTTGGCGCAGCGTTCGCGGACCACCAGAACAAAGTCGTCTCGGATCAAGCCGCCCGAGCGGATGTCCTGGCAAAGGTCAATCTTATCCGCGCCAAGCTTGAAGGTAACATCAATGGAAACCTTCAACTGGTGCGGGGACTGGTCGCGACGGTCGTGACTGAGCCCTATATGGGACAGCAACGCTTCGCCTCGCTGGCGCGCAACCTGTTTGGCAGGGGCTCGCAATTGAAGAATATTGCCGGCGCGCCCGATCTGGTCATTTCCCTGATGTACCCGATGGAGGGCAACGAGAAGGCGATAGGCCTCGATTACCGCAAGGACGAGCGGCAGCGTGTGGCCGCGCTAAGGGCGCGAGACGAGCGCGAGCTAATTCTTGCCGGTCCCGTCGACTTGAGGCAGGGCGGGCAGGGCTTCGTCGGTCGTATTCCGGTCTTTGTACGCAGCGCGGGCAACACCGAAAGGTTCTGGGGCATCATTTCGGCCGTTGTCGACGTTCAGCGCCTTTATAAGGCGAGCGGCCTGCTTGACGATGATCTCGGGATTGACATAGCGCTGATCGGTAAGGACGCTCTCGGTCCAGGTGGAGAGCAATTCTTCGGCAATGAGCGCGTCGCCAAAAGCAATCCGGTGACAGCCGACGTTCTGCTCCCGTCCGGTTCGTGGCGGATCGCAGCCATTCCCAAAAACGGCTGGCCTTCGACGCCCGACAACGCGTGGTTCTTGCGCGCCATCATGGCGGTGGCCGGGGCTTTGGTTGTGATCCCATTCCTGGTCACGGGTCGTCTGATTGGCGAGAGACAGCGCAACTATGCGGAATTGAGTCGATTGTCGAGACGCCTGGAACTCGCTCTGGAAGCGTCGGCTATTGGCGTTTGGGAACACGATCTCGCGACCAACGAACTTAAATGGGACGACCGCGTCAATGAAATATACGGCAAACCAGCTGGGGAGTGCCGCGGCTACCTGGACTGGGCGGGAGCAATCCACCCGGATGATTTGGCTGGCGCCAACGCCGATTTCGATCGCGCGACGGCCGGCGGCGGGCCATATTTGTCGGAGTACCGGATTATTCGGCCGGATGGCGAGATTCGCCATGTCCGATCCAAGGCGATAATTTACCGGGTCGCAAACGACACCCCAAAAATGATTGGCGCCGAATGGGATGTGACAGCCGATGTCCTGCTGAACAAGGACCTGGTTCGCGCAAAACAGCTTTCCGAGTCGAAAAATGCAGAACTCGAGTCGGCTAAGGCGCGCATAGAGCACATTGCGCTCCACGATTCGTTGACCGGTTTGCCCAACCGGCGTTACCTTGACCAGGTGCTGGAAGATTACGCGGCAAACGCCAGGCGGACCGGCGGGTATGCGGCACTGCTTCACATTGATCTGGATCGATTCAAGCACATCAACGATACGCTTGGTCACGCCGCAGGCGACGCAATGCTTGTTCACGCCTCGACTGTCCTCCGATCCAAGGTCGATGGTGAGGGTTTCGTCGCTCGGATCGGAGGAGATGAATTCATCGTCCTGTGCGTGGTGCATGACGATATCAAGCAACTGGCGCTGCTCGCTGACCGGGTCATCTGCCAGATGCGGGAACCGGTCTACTATCAGGGCCATCGATGCCGTTTTGGCGTCAGCGTGGGCATTGCAGTCGATAACGGAAAAGATATCGAAGCCAAACACCTGCTGGTCAACGCTGACATCGCGCTTTACCGAGCAAAGAGGCGTGGGCGCAATCGATACGAATTCTTCACCGAGGCAATGCAGAGCGAGATCGTCGACACAAAACGGATTGCTGACGAAATTCTCGGCGGTCTTGAGCGCAACGAGTTCATTCCCTTCTACCAGCCGCAATTTGACGCAAAAACGCTTGAAATTGTTGGGGTTGAGGCGCTGGCGCGATGGCGGCATCCGGAGAAGGGTATTTTGGCGCCCGACGTCTTCCTAAGGATTGCGGAAGAATTGAATGTCGTCTCGATCATCGATCGAAACATATTAGAGCAATCGCTTTTGGATCTCGAAGGGTGGTCTGCTGCGAATCTTCACATTCCGCGGGTGTCGGTAAATGTTTCGGCACGCCGCCTTCAGGATGAGGAACTCATAAAGAGCCTCAGGAAGCTGAATATCAAGAAGGGGACAGTTTCATTCGAGCTCGTTGAGTCAATTTTTCTTGACGAGAATGATGACTTTGTTACCTGGAATCTTGAGCAGATAAAAGCGCTCGGCATTGACGTAGAAATAGACGATTTTGGAACGGGCTATGCCTCTATAGTCAGCTTGCTCAAGCTGCAGCCTCGCCGGTTGAAGATAGATCGCCAACTGGTCATTCCAATTGTCAAATCGCCGCAACGAAGGCAGGTCGTCTCGTCGATCATCGAAATCGGCAAATCCCTGGGTATCGAGGTCGTAGCGGAGGGTGTCGAGACGATGGAGCACGCACAGACACTCAAGAGCTTGGGCTGCGACATATTGCAGGGTTATGCCTTCGGGCATGCGTTGGATTGCGACGGACTAAAGGCCTTCGTTCGATCTCGGCATCTGCGCACTGAACGGATTTTGGATGAACCGCTCCGGTTGGGTAGAGTATAAGTGCGCATACGCCCACCTACAGAGTAGCGCTACGCTTCAGTCTTGGGATTGGAGATTGGGCCGATCACTGCACAGGAGTTCTGGGGGCCTATGCACCCGATGAGGACCCGGCACCGGACGAGCTGATCGGCGAACCCTATCTCGGCATCCACCCGGCGCCGGCTATCCGGCGCAGCCCGATCACGCCGAGAAAGCGACGTTTTTCCGCCTGCTCGACGGCGAGCGCAACGCGGGCGTCAGCCTGACTGATAGCTTTGACATCTGGCCGGCTCCTCCGTCTCCGGCATCTACCTGTCGGATCCCGAAAGCTATTTTTTCGGCGTGCCCGAGGTCGAACGCGACCAGGTCGAGGACTAGGCGAGGCGCAAGAGCATGCCGCTCGCCAAGGTCGAGCGCTGGCTAGGCCCGATACTCAACTATGTGCCGGCGCAAGGGCTTGACGCAGCCGCGTGAGGCGGGAAATTACGGTGCGTAACTGATGGGGCGAGGAGCCCCATGAATCGTCAAGGGCGCCGGAGGATCGTCGGTCGACCTCCTCAAACGCCGCTGCGAACCCGTTCCGAATTGGTCAGGGCTTCGCCAAGACGGCCTACGGCTTGTTTCAGTGCCTTTTCTGCGGAATCCGTCAGCGATTTGGCGACTCCCTCGCAAACGGCGCCAGCATCGCCTTGCGCGTTGCCTCTACCGGAGACGGCCCAGCGGCTTGGTTGCGAGGGGGACTGGCAGCTGGAGGCCGCTGGGCCTTGACCACCAGCGAGCGTAAGAGGAGGCGCTGTGGTGGCCTGCCCAAAAACTTGCGCTCAAGGCAACGGAATAGCATCATTCGAACGAACACTGTGAGGGAACCTATTGTTCTGTCGGCAGCGGCTCATGGTCAGAATCTGCATTGTGGAGCGCCTGGCCGAGGTCACGCATGATGTCTGGCCACAGACGGGGCAGAACTGGAAATGCCCTGCTTGGTCGTTGGCCGGCAGCCCGTGGCGCCTGCCCTTGATGCCGGTTGCCGGGGTTGTTGGTTCGATCTCGTCTCACGTTGGTCAACACCGTGCTTTTGATAGGACGGCCCGACAGCCTATCGGGGTGACCAGCGGGCCGCCGGGCCTAACCGGCGTGAGGGGATTGGGAGCGGCGCCGGCTGGGGTGGCACTCTAATCCCCTTCATGCGCTACTGCTAATATAGTAAGGCGGATGCGGCATGCGAGATCCTTCTCCCATTGCAGGTGCCGGCTACCCCCAATCTCCAAGTTGATCAAACGACAGTTGCTCCCTTAGCCTGCAAATTGCAGGTGTCAGCAACGCCGGGTATTGGAACCCGGCAATTGGGGCAATTGGGGAGACGCATCATGACCGATCCCATTATGGACTTAGTCGAAACGGCCATCATCCCCGATGTCTTCATTTCAGGGATGGCCGACATGGAAAATTTGGGAGACGGGAATTTCCGGTGCATATTTTACAGCCGGCAGCGAGCGATCTACGAGCGTGGAAAGTTCGAACACGTGATTGTGTGCCGCCTCGTCATGTCGGCAGGCGCGGCTCATGCGATGCTGAAACAAATCGCACATGCCGTTGAACGAGGATCGGATAACGCAGATTCCATCGGCTTTCCTGGCGGGGCACTTCAATGACAATCCTTCGTCTGCACCCCGCCATCGCCTAAAGGAATTAACGAGCCCCTGCTTGAAGTGCACACCGAGCACTTGCCGAAGCGCCTGATGACCCATAAGCCGATGAAAGGTGGTGGGTGGCAAAAAGCGTGGTTCACCGAACGATTTCGGGGATGATTTTGTGAGCGACTGTCAGTCGCTCGCGGGGGGGTGGCCGGCGCCACGCCAGTCCTTTGCATCGTCACCGTCTTGCACAGAGCCATCGTTTTCATCTGCCGGGCTTTCTAACCCGGCTAGTTGCCGGTCGGCCATTTCTTTAGCGAGGCCCACCAGGGCATCGACCTCCTGCATCTGGTCCACGTGACCGCCATTGGCGACGCGTTTCCGGATCCTCTTCAGTTGGTCAGAGGTAAGTCGCAATATTCCGGCGATGGACAGCTTCTTGGCCACGCCTGCATCTCCTGCATCTCAACCCACGAGACAAGCAAGCGTTCCGGCTCGGCGGTAATTCCGCTGTGTAAAAGCGATAAGGTGCCTCGCAATGGTTCAATACGTCTGGCACCGCAATTGCATGGTCAAGTATGGGGCATGGGGTGGAGGCCCGTCGCTTCGCAAATATAGCGGCGGGTCTTCTACATAAAGGTCGCGCCCAGAATCAGCGCAGCAAGGCAGCGCCGAGGACAGCCGGGACGCGAGGTGAGCACGACTCCATCGGCACGGGCCCGCAGACCCGCCGCAGGACGACGCGCTATATGCCCTTGCGGTGTGCTTTCAATTCAGCACCTATTTTCTTGAGGTAATGTCCAGCGATCAATTCGAGGACTAAGGCGATCACCACATAGTAAAAAATCGAGGCCTCTTGGCAATCGATCTCCCGATCCGCGTATTCGCCCTGTCGTCTTGGCGGTCTGATCATCCAGGCTTCCTCATAGATATCCCTCGCCGTCGGACTCGCGTCGCCGGATCAAGCCAGGCGATGCGCCCTCACTATCCAAAGCGAAGCCCTCATTCGCCTCCTGTGTCTTTCAACCAGCTCGCGGTCGCATTCGGGCACGCAGCGGTCGCTGCAACCGACATTCACAACTAACTGTGCGAAAGCGACGGCGAGCGCCCACCGCGCGGTTGACCCGCAGACATCACCGCTGGACGTTGTTCCTTGGTCTTCCCCGGCGCGCCAATTCGAAAAACGACCGGACGTCTATTTCGCCGTGGGCATTGTTGGCCGCCAGGAGCAACCGGATCGGAGGCCAGTTGGCGGGAGGCATCGTTCTCGCAGAGAATTCTTTTAGGTGGAAGGGCTGGTCTCGCCGCCGGCGACTTTGGCGAGCAGCATCCCCAAGGTCAGGCGCGCTCGTTCATGGCTGCGCCGACAAAAATATTCTCAAGAAGCTCGACAGATAGAGACGCCAAGTATCAGAGCATGATGCGATCCCTCGATAGCGAAATGCCTGGCGGAGCGGGAAGTGAATTGAACCAGGGGTTGACCCCACGAAGTCAGAGTGACGTGCAGCGAGACGTCTCAAGGGAACCTTTCCGGCGTTGCGCGCTTGTTGAGCATGCGTTTCACAACCCCGTGAACGACAACAAAAAAACGCTGGAACCAAAAGGAAATTCGCCATGGCGAAAGAAAAGACATTGGATGATCTCTTCCTTGATACGCTCAAAGATATCTATTACGCGGAAAAGAAGATCCTGAAGGCGCTTCCCAAGATGGCGCGCGCCGCCTCATCGGCCGATCTGAAGGCAGCCTTCGAGAAGCACAGGGACGAAACCGACGGTCATGTCGAGCGCCTGCAGCAGGTTTTCGAGCTCCTTGGCAAGCGGGCACAGGGCAAGACGTGTCCCGCGATCGACGGCATCATCGAGGAGGGCGAGGAGATTATGGAGGAGTTCGAGGGAACTCCCGCACTGGACGCCGGTCTGATCTCCGCTGCCCAGGCTGTCGAGCACTACGAGATCACCCGCTATGGCACGCTGAAGCGCTGGGCCGAGGTCTTGGGCATGAGCGACGCCGCCAAGCTGCTCGAACAGACGCTCGGCGAAGAGTCTATGACAGACGAGGCGCTCACCGGATTGGCGGACGCCTCGGCCAACGAAATGGCCAAGGCCGCCTGATCACACACCAGCCACCTCAACTGTGTTGGGGTGGCTGTTTTACTTGCAACATCCGTCTTTCGATAGGAGACAATCATGGGTCGTGGCATTCTACTCTGGCTGCTCGGAGTTCCTATTCCGATCATCATCCTTCTCGCGCTGTTCATGCGGTAGGAGGAATCCATGGCATCAACCATCCTGGCGACGGACGTCGCTGCGCCGGTCGAGTCCTCGTTATCCGCAGTCAACTGGGGACCGATCATCGCCGGCGCCTTCGCTGCCTCGACCTTGACGTTCATCCTGATGCTTCTCGGGTCCGGCCTCGGGCTCACGATGGTGTCTCCATGGTCCAACGAAAGCGCCAGCGTCACCACCTTCGCTGTGTCCACTGCAATCTGGCTGGTCATCGTGCAATGGTTGTCATCCGGGCTCGGGGGTTACCTGACCGGGCGCCTTCGCACCAAATGGGTCGGCATTCATACGGACGAGACGTTCTTCCGGGATACGGCGCACGGATTCATGGCCTGGGCGCTGGCGACGCTTCTGGTCGCGTTCGTGCTCGGTTCGGCGCTGTCCGCGGCAATCGGCACCGGCGTCAAGGCGGCCTCGACAGTGGCCTCTGGAGCAGCAATGGGTGCCTCGGCAGGGGCGACCGCAAACGCCGGGAACGACGGAGGCAGCGACGCGACTTCGTATTTCGTGGATGCGCTGTTCCGCCCGACCGATCCTTCCAGGCTGGCGGCGCCGGGCGCGGAGGGCGATGCGACAGCAGCCGCACAAGCCTCCCGCATCCTCATTACGAGTGCGGTGGCCGGCGAAGTCTCGGCCGACGACAAGACTTATCTGGGACAACTCGTGGCCGCTCGCACTGGCCTGTCGCAAGCGGATGCTACTGCCCGGGTTGATGCGGTGCTTGCTCAGGTCGAGGCGGCCAAAGTCCAAGCACAGGAAGCAGCCGACACAGCTAGAAAAGCCGGCGCCACTTTCGCGCTGGTTGGCGCGCTTTCTCTCATCATCGGTGCGTTCATCGCCAGCGCAGCGGCAGCGTTAGGCGGCAAGCAGCGCGACGACGAAGAAGACGCGCTCTATCTCACAGCCAGTCGAAGCTGAAGACGTCTACTCCCGGCCGACCCAGAGGGTCGGCCGGACTCCATCTCCCGCCGCGCTCTCGCGAAAGACGATCAGCGGCCGGATCGCCCGCCCTTCCTCAGCTGGAAGGCTCTGGCGCCGCCAAGCGTCTAAGACCCCGAAATCGCCTGGGTAAATGAGGAGAGCCAATGATTAGATGGCTCCAGTCGGGAACAAAGTCGAATACCCGTGATTGTACGTTGCCCAGAGTGGCAGGACCGATAACTATCCAACGGGTGTACCATGGATTCTCCAACGTTGCCTCCGCCACCTCCGACTGAACTCAGCCAAGCACTGAAACGCAATATCCAAGCGATTGAGGAGCGCCGGGCGAAGGAAGCAAGCGAGGCAACTTTGGAAGAGAAAATCGCTGAGGCGATTACTTCTTTTACGGGCAGTATGCGTTTCGTGTACCTTCACTTGGCCGTGTATGGCGGCTGGATCGTCTCGAACTTGGGCTGGATACCGATCACTCCGCCATTTGATCCGACATTCGTGATATTGGCTATGGTAGCTTCCGTCGAGGCGATATTTCTCTCGACCTTTGTACTGATCAGTCAAAACCGGATGTCAGCTGCCGCAGACAAACGGGCGGATCTGGACCTTCAGGTGAGCCTGCTGACGGAGCACGAACTCACAAAGCTTACTGAACTTGTCGATTCGATAGCGGATCGGTTGAATGTAAAACCAGCCTTAAGCGATATAGAAGTCGGCGAGATTAAGAGGGACATCGCGCCAGAAGCAGTGCTGGACGAGATCGAATCGAAGCAGCGGGCGACTGCGAAGAAGCTGGACCAGCGCTAGTGTCGTGATTCGAAGTTAGGTTGATTTTGATTTGGGGCTTGGGTCGAACTTCGAAATCAAAACGACAGTCGGAATTTTAGATTGCTACTGTCGGCAATGCCGCCCTACAGGAGCTTCATGTCTTCATAGGTGGTCACGAAGGTCACTGATGTATCCAGTTTTCCCTCTAGGCTCATGGATGGAGGTCTCCTACTTCGGAGTGCTGAATAATTGGAATAGTCGCCCATGAGGCTCGCAACCCTCCACCTTGAAACTGCGAGATACGGCGATGTTTATCGCGCCGAAAGGCTCGCGCTGCTGAGGCAGCAAATGATCCGGCACATCAAGCGCACTGACACCTCGGCTCAAAAAGTTGAACAAGCGCTGGCTAGGTTGGCCGAAGCAAACGCACCCATGGACCCGCTCGCGCGGCATCGGTAGGACCACGCTCATGCACGCCTCCGCATCGGCACGATGTGCGGCGGTTGTTCGGTTGCTGCATGTGACGTTCCCTCCACATCCGTGTCGCGATGCCTGGGATGCTTCGATCCGGCAAACGGGGATATGATCCTGGTATTCAAGACCGAAGACGCCACCAGCGGCGGGCACTAGTTCCGCCTCTCGCCCGAGCTGGGCCCCAGTTCCGTTCCTATTATTTTCCAGGCGATTCGCGAGAAGGCGAACTGAATCATTCCGCATCTGAGCGACGTGGCCCGCTGCCTCACGGTGGCGGGCTTTCTTCGCTGCGAACATGGCGGGAACAAATGGGCTGATCCGTGTTGCAGTCATGTTGCAATGACAACAACGGACGGACCGAGACAGGCCCGGAAAGCAAGGAGTTGAGCGCTGCAGGACGTGAAAACCCATGCAACACGGACCGGTCGCGATGGTGCTGCGTAACCGATTGTTTTCATTCATGAAGTTCTTGGCTGGGGAACCTGGATTCGAACCAGGACTAACGGAGTCAGAGTCCGTGGGTCTACCGTTAACCTATTCCCCAGCAGGCGCGGCTGTTGAAAACCACGCGGCAGGGCGACAATGTCGCCGCGCGTGCCTTGTAGCCGCCGCCGAAAAATAGTCAAGCCTGCCGAGCCTTTCAATCGCCACGTTTCATCAGGCGTATTTCTAAGTGCTGCATCTCAATTCCCGCTTCGCCCGAGCTGCGAGTGCTCGAAATACAGCACGACGCCGAGCGCCATCACCAGCGGGATGATCAGGTAGAACAGCCGGAACACCAGCAGTGCTGCCAGCACGCCGACCGGGTCCATATGCGACAGGCCGGCCAGGAAGACGACCTCGAACACGCCGAGCCCGCCCGGCGCGTGCGAGATCTGGGCGACCGAGAACGATACCAGGAAGACGCCGAGCACGACGAAGTACCCGGGATTGCCTGATACCGGCAGGGCAAAGAAGATGATCGCTGCCGCTGCCAGCAATTCGACCGGGCCGATCAGCAATTGCCGCGCGACGATCGGCAGTGCCGGATAATGGACCTGAAAACTGCCGATCTTCAGCGGCCTGAGATGCAGCCAGCTGCCGAAGATATAGGCCGCCACCACGAGCAGCATCGCGAGCCCCGCCGCCTGCGAAAGCTGATGATGCGGCGCGCCGGAAAAGCGGTCGACGATCTCCGGCGCGAGCACCAGCACGATGCCTGAAACCAACACCGTAGACAGCACGAAGGTGATCCAGCAGATCGCCACCAGAATGCCGACGTCCTGTCCGGTCAGCCCCTTGGTTCCGTAAGCGCGGTAGCGGATCACCGCGCCTGAAAATACCGAGCCGCCGATATTGTGCGACAGCGCGTAGGTGGTGAAGGAGCACAGGGTGACGAACAGCCAAGACACTTTCTTGCCGATATGCAGGAGCGCGATGTGGTCGTAGCCGGCCAGCGACGCATAGGCGATGACCGAGCTCAACGCGGCGAGCACCCAGCCGCGGGCAGGGATGGCGACGATGCCGTCCCAGACGTCGTCGAGCGAAATGCCGCGCAGCTCGTGCAGCAGCAGCCATAGCGAGAAGACGACCGCCGCAACGCCGACGACCGGCCAGAAATAACGCCTCCAGTTCATGGCGTGACGATCATGCGTTGCAGCCCCGTTGCCCTTTCGGTTCGCGTCAGGAAAAACTGCCCGCGATTTCGAATGTTTCATCCCCGCCATTTCAGAAATGCCTTATCGAAGCCGGCTATTCAACCGGCAAGGCGCGCTGCTGCGCTGGCGCCTTCCCTTCTCCCCTTGTGGGAGAAGGTGGATCGGCGCGCAGCGCCGAGACGGAAGAGGGGTGTTGGAAGAAACTCGGCGTGAAAAAAACTAATAATTTGAAGTGATTACGTCTTCAACGCCGCGATCCGTCCAGCACCCCTCATCCGACCGAGCTTCGCTCGGCCACCTTCTCCCACAAGGGGGAAGGGGTCGCCACCTCAGCGCCCCTCCCGCGAACGCATTTCATGTCTTGGTGATCCGGCCCGGCGCTGCTAGTCTGGTGGCAACTTTGAACATGTGAAAGCGTCTGCTGCGTCCGGTCTCCGGTTCGCGCGGCGCCGGAAGGAATTGAAGTGGAAGACCACGACACCGGCGCCGGCGCGCCGGAAGTGGGCGTGTCCGAGGCTTCGCCGCCGCCTTCGGGCCAGGCAAGCCCACCCGCCGGCCGGCACAATGTCCGCCCGGTGCAGCCTTGGTCCGGTCACGGACAGGCAGGCGACGCGTCCCAGCATCAGAATGGCCAGAAGGCCAAGACCAGGAAGCGACGCAAACGCCGGCGCGGCCGCAAGGTTTTTGCGCGCGATGACGCTCGCCTCGCTGCGGCCGGACTGTCGGCGCCCGCCGGCAGTGCTCCAGCCCGCCTCGCGCCCGAGGCCATCGTCGCGGCTTTGCCGTCGGTTGCGCCAAGCAGGCCGGAGCAGGTTATTCGCCGCCCGCCGATGCAGGAACTGCCGGTGTTTGCCGCACTCGATCTCGGCACCAACAATTGCCGGCTGCTGGTGGCGGTGCCGACGCGGCACGGCCAGTTCCGCGTCATCGACGCTTTCTCGCGCATCGTCAGGCTGGGCGAGGGCCTCACCGCCAATGGCCGGCTCGGGCAGCCGGCGATGGACCGTGCGGTCGAGGCACTGAAGATCTGTGGTGACAAATTGCGCAGCCGCAAGATCAGGAAAGCCCGGCTGATCGCCACCGAAGCCTGCCGCACGGCCGCGAACGGCGCCGAGTTCCTCGACCGCGTCGAGCGCGAGGCGGGGTTGAAACTCGAGATCATCGACCGCCAGACCGAGGCGCGGCTGGCGGTGTCGGGCTGCGGCTCGCTGGTCGATCGCGACACGCAAGGCGTCGTCCTGTTCGACATCGGCGGCGGCTCCTCGGAAATCGCGCTGATCGATCTCACCGGCCACCGCTCGCCGAGGCTCGCCAACCATATCGTCTCGTGGACGTCGCTGCCGGTCGGCGTCGTCTCGCTGGCCGAGCGCTTCGGCGGCCGCGCTGTCACCCGCGAGATCTTTGCCGCCATGGTCGAGGATGTCGCCGTGCGCCTGCACGCCTTTGATGGGCGCGACCGGCTGAGCCATGTGCTCGCCAGCCCGAAATTCCATCTGCTCGGCACTTCGGGCACGGTGACAACGCTGGCCGGCGTCCACCTCGACCTGGAGCGCTACGACCGCCGCCGCGTCGACGGGCTGTGGATGGACCGCGACAGCGTCGACCGCATGGTCGAAAAACTGGTCGGCTGGGATTTCCAGCAGCGCGTCGCCAATCCTTGCATCGGCGCCGATCGTGCCGATCTGGTGCTGGCCGGCTGCGCCATCCTGGAAGCGATCCGCGCGGTGTGGCCGTCGGAGCGGCTGCGCGTCGCCGACCGCGGCCTGCGCGAGGGCATATTGAGCGAACTGATGGCCGACGACGGCGTCTGGCGCAACAATGGGCGTGGCAGAGCATGATCCCGAAAAGCGGCAACCGGTTTTCGCTGGAGATCATGCTCAAACAAGAAGTCAGGCAATGACCAAGAAACCGGAAAAACCAGGCTCTGCCGGCATTCGCGTGCTGAAGACGCGGATCAAGAAGAAGAGCGGCCTGAAGGAATCGTCGCGCCGCTGGCTGCAGCGCCATATCAACGATCCCTATGTCCAGCGCTCCAAGGCCGACGGCTACCGCTCGCGCGCCGCCTACAAGCTGATCGAGATCGACGACAAGCACCATCTGCTCAAGCCTGGCATGAAAGTCATCGACCTTGGCGCGGCACCCGGCGGCTGGTGCCAGGTCGCCGCCGCGCGCACGAAATCGACGGCCGAACACCCGCATGTTGTCGGCATCGACTATCTGGAGATGGACGCGGTGCCCGGCGCGCCGGTGCTGTTGATGGATTTTCTCGACCCGCAGGCGCCGGAAAAGCTCGCCGAAACGCTCGGTGGCCAACCGGACATCGTTTTGTCCGATATGGCCGCACCCACCACCGGCCATCGCCGGACCGATCACATCCGCACCATGTATCTGTGCGAGGTGGCGGCCGATTTCGCCCTGTCGGTGCTGAAGCCGGGCGGCCATTTCCTCGCCAAGACTTTCCAGGGCGGCGCCGAGAACGAATTGCTCGCCAGGCTCAAGCAGAATTTCCGCTCGGTCCACCACGTCAAACCGCCGGCCTCGCGCGATGAGTCGGTGGAGCTTTATCTGCTGGCGAAGGATTTTAAAGGCGGAAGCGGCGCAGGGTAAACCGCCCTGTAGCGTTCCTTCGCGCCCCCCTCTGTCCTGCCGGACATCTCCCCTCAAGGGGGGAGATCGGACGTCATCGGCCTTCGCAACCTTCAACCGTGCAGGAGTGCGTGGAGCGGCGAAGCTGCCGTTTTCCCTCCTTGAGGGGGAGATGGCCGGCAGGACAGAGGGGGGCGCTGTCTCGCCAGCGCTGGAGGGCGCTACTCCTCAACTCGCCGGTGGACCCGCCTCCAGCGTCTTGGGCGCCGTCAGCCCGCCATATCCTGACACGGCGTTCCCGGCGTCCGGCGCCAGCCGTATGAATGACAGCGATGCGGCCGCCGACACCGCCGCGACGATAAAGAATGCGATGTGGAAGTCGCTCAGCGTCAGCGGCCCGCCATGGATTGTCGTCGATACTTCCACGATGCCGCCGGCCAGCGCGACGCCGAGCGCGATCGACAGTTGCTGGAATACCGCGGCGATCGGCGTTGCCTTGCTGGTGTCGGCGGTCGAAATCTCGGCATAGGCAAGCGCGTTGATGCCGGTGAAGAACATCGAGCGGATGAAGCCGCCGACGAGCAGGGCGGCGAGGACCAGCAGATACGGCGTGTCGGGCGTGAACAAGCCGTTGATGGCGATCGACGCCGCCGCGATCAGCGAGCCGAAGATCAGCACGCGGCGGAAGCCGGCGACCCTGAAGATCAGCGCGGTGACGAATTTCATGCCGATGGCGCCGACCGCCGCCACGAAGGTGATCATTCCCGACTGGAACGGCGTCAGCCCGAAGCCGATCTGGAACATCAGCGGCAAAAGGAAGGGCACGGCGCCAATGCCGATGCGAAACAGCCCGCCGCCGAGGACCGAGGCGCGGAACACCTGGTTGCGAAACAGCTCGAGCGCCAGCAGCGGGTTTTTGGCGCGGCGCGCATGCAGGAGGTAAAGCGCGGCTGAAACCAGTCCGACAGCCACGGTGAGAAAGCCGGCAATCGGCGGCAAGGCTGGCAGGCTGACCACCGACAGGCCGAGCACGATGCCCGATGCCGCCAGCCCGCTCAGCACGAAGCCGATGAAGTCGAGCGGCGGCATCTGTGCCGATTCGGTCTCCGGCAGGAATCGCGTAGCGAGCCAGATGCCGATCAGCCCAATCGGCACATTGATCAGGAAGATCCAGTGCCAGGTGAAATAGGTGGTGATGAAGCCGCCGACCGGCGGACCGACGAGCGGCCCGACCAGCGCCGGGATGCTCAGCCAGGACATGGCGGCGACAAGCTCGCTTTTCGGCGTGGCGCGCACCAGCACAAGCCGTCCCACCGGCGTCATCATGGCGCCGCCAATGCCTTGCAGGAAGCGCGACATCACGAAAGCCGGCAGCGAATTGGACACCGCGCAAGCGACCGAACCGACGATGAACACGGCAATCGCCGCACGAAACACGTTCTTGGCGCCAAAGCGGTCGGCCATCCAGCCGCTGATCGGGATGAACACCGCCAGCGACACCAGATAGGCGGTCAGCGCCAGCTTGAGCGCGACCGGGCTGGTCTGGAGGTCGATGGCGATCGCCGGCAGCGACGTCGCGATAACGGTCGAATCCATGTTTTCCATGAAAAGAGCGACCGCCAGGATAAGCGGAATGGTGCGGTTCATAGAGCGCGTCCGGGCTTGAATGTTGCGCCGTCGATTGCCTGCCGGTCCCTCGGGGGCAGAGGGGCACCCGACAGGCAGGGCGGTTACCACGGGCTGCGTTGGATGTCGCCTTAACTTGCTGTCACATTTGTGCGACCTTGGCAGCGTGCCAGTTCGGAGCCGGCGAAGAATGGCGCCTAAATAAAAAACCCGCCTCGGCAGCGGGTCGCTGGCGCAAATCAGCGCCATGAATAAATTCCTAGCATAATTGCCGTCACAAAGCAAGTCAGATGTGCTATTCACTTCAGCAGAGTTGGCGCCCTGCCAATTCTCGACCTCGGCGCGGCGCCAACCTGAAGCGATTGCCCCGAGCCCGAGCCTGAGCCTCTTCCGCTGCCAGGGTCGCCCTGTCGTGCACAAGCAATCGGCTTTTCAACGGCGACAGGACGTGTTACGAGCCAGCGCCAATCCTGAAAGGGAAGAAGACGAGTCGGCGCTGTCCATCCGGTCCAGCGCTTTTCATGCATTCCGAGGGCTGGCCATGGCAAAGATTATCGAAACGTCCACGGGCGCATTGGCGCTGACCTTTGACGATGTGCTGCTGCAGCCGGGTCATTCGGAGGTCATGCCCGGCGAAACCGATATCCGCACCCGCATTGCCGGCGACATCGACCTCAACGTGCCGATCCTGTCCGCCGCCATGGATACCGTCACCGAGGCGCGTCTTGCCATCGCCATGGCCCAGGCCGGCGGCATCGGCGTCATCCACCGCAATTTCTCGCCGGCCGAACAGGCCGAGCAGGTGCGGCAAGTCAAGAAATTCGAATCCGGCATGGTGGTCAATCCCGTCACCATCGGCCCCGATGCGACGCTCGCCGACGCCTTGGGACTGATGCGCACCTACAGCATCTCGGGCATTCCAGTGGTCGAGAATGGCGGCGCCGGCGGGCATAAGGTCGGACGGCTGGTCGGCATCCTGACCAACCGCGACGTGCGCTTCGCTTCCGACCCGGGCCAGAAGGTCTACGAACTGATGACCCGTGAGAACCTGATCACGGTCAAGGAGAACGTCGATCAGGACGAGGCCAAGCGGCTCCTGCACCAGCACCGCATCGAGAAGCTGGTCGTGGTCGATAGCGGCGGCAATTGCGTCGGGCTGATCACCGTCAAGGACATCGAGAAGTCGCAGCTCAATCCGCACGCCACCAAGGACGTGCAGGGGCGCTTGCGCGCTGCGGCCGCCACCAGCGTCGGCGATGACGGTTTTGAGCGCGCCGAGCGGCTCATCGATGCCGGCGTCGACCTGCTGGTGATCGACACCGCGCACGGTCACTCGCAACGCGTGCTCGACGCGGTGACGCGGGCCAAGAAACTGTCCAATTCGGTTCGCATACTGGCCGGCAACGTCGCCACGTCAGACGGCACGCTGGCGCTGATCGATGCTGGCGCCGACGCCGTCAAGGTCGGCATCGGGCCGGGTTCCATCTGCACCACCCGCATCGTCGCCGGCGTCGGCACGCCGCAGCTTTCGGCGATCATGTCGGCGGTCGAGACGGCGCAGAAGTCGGGCGTCTCGGTCATTGCCGACGGCGGCATCAAATATTCCGGCGATCTCGCCAAGGCGCTCGCCGCCGGCGCCAGTGCCGCGATGATCGGCTCGCTGCTGGCCGGCACCGACGAGAGCCCGGGCGAAGTCTATCTGCACCAGGGCCGCTCGTTCAAAGCCTATCGCGGCATGGGCTCGGTCGGCGCCATGGCGCGTGGCTCCGCCGACCGCTATTTCCAGGCTGAGGTTCGCGACACGCTGAAACTGGTGCCGGAAGGCATCGAAGGGCAGGTGCCTTACAAAGGACCCGTGTCCGGCGTGCTGCACCAGCTCGCCGGCGGCCTGAAAGCCGCTATGGGCTATGTCGGCGGGCGCGACCTGGCCGATTTCCGCGACCGCGCCACCTTCGTACGCATATCCAACGCCGGACTTCGTGAAAGCCACGCCCATGACGTCACGATCACCCGCGAAAGCCCGAATTACCCCGGCGGAGCCTAGCCAGCTCGCACGAAGCCTGACGGCAATGATGCTGCGGCTGTCGCGCCACGCTGCCGCGCTCTGTTTTGTCTGCGCGGCGGTTTTCGTCGCCATGACGGCGATGGAGTTCCTCTATTTCCGCCAGCTGAGCGGCGGCCTGCCGTCGCTCGATTTGCGCTTTGCCGGGTTCGCCCCGGACGAGGGCATGGCTTGGCTGACGGCACTCGGCCGTCGCGGCAGCGAGATCATCCTGGTCTGGCATTATCTGACCTTCGACCTGCTGTTCCCGGCGCTGCTGTCGCTGACATTGGTCAGCCTGATCCTTGCCACGGGGCGACGGCTGAAGCGCTTCCGGGCTCTTTCCGCCCAGCTTCAGTCGCTGGTCGCGCTCGTCCTGGTGCTGCCCTACACGCTTGCCGATTATGCGCAGAACGTCGCCGTGGCCCGCATGCTCTCCGATTTCCTGTCGGCCAATCCGGACTCGCTGTCCTTCGCCTCGGCGCTGATCGTCGCCAAATTCGCGCTTCTGGCGATACCAGTGATCGTCATCGCAGTTTTCCACCTAGCCGCTCAGAGACAGCGCTGACTCCCCTTCTCCCCTTGCGGGAGAAGGTGGCCGAGCGAAGCTCGGTCGGATGAGGGGTGTTGGAAGGATCGCGACTTTCGAGGTATCGAATTGAAGTTATTCGACATTTTTGACGTTATTTCCTCCAGCACCCCTCATCTGGCTCGGCGCTAACGCGCCGATCCACCTTCTCCCACAAGGGGAGAAGGATGTCGCAGACGCTACACGTCGAACAGCGCGATCTTGCGCTTGTCGAACTTGATGGCGAGCTCGCCGCGCACCAGTTTTAGCGCCGCCTCGCCGAACACGGCGCGTCGCCAGCCTTGCAAGGCCGGCACGTCGGCGTCCTCGCCCTCGGCGGCGATGCGGTCGATGTCGTCGCTTGAGGCCAGCACTTTCGAAGCGACGCCCTCCTTTTCGGCAACGATCCGTAACAGCACTTTCAGCAGTTCGGCGGCGGCGTTGGAGCCTTCGGGCGGCTGAAAACTCTTCGGCAGCTTCGGCATCTCTTCCCTGGGCAAGGCAAGCGCGCTGTTGACCGCGCCAAGCAGCGCCGTTGCCGTCGCCGACCGTTCCCAGCCTTTCGGCGTGGTGCGCAGCTTGCCGAGTGCTGCCGCATCGCGCGGCGCCTGCTGCGCCACCTCGTAGATGGCGTCGTCCTTGAGCACCCGGCCGCGCGGCACGTCGCGTTCGCGCGCCTCACGCTCGCGCCATGCCGCCACCGCTTGCACGATCGCCAGCTCCTGCGGCTTGCGCAGCCGCATCTTCAGCCGCTTCCAGGCGTCCTCCGGATGCGGATCATAGGTTTCGCGGGCGGTCAGTACGTCCATCTCCTCGTTCAGCCAGTGGGCGCGGTTTTCCCGCACCAGCTCGGCGCTGAGGTGCTGGTAGACCTCGATCAGATGGGTGACGTCGGCAAGCGCGTAGTCGAGCTGTTTTTCGGAAAGCGGTCGGTGGCGCCAGTCGGTGAAACGTGAGGACTTGTCGAGCCGAGCGCCGGTGACCTTCTGGACGAGCTGGTCATAGGAGACGCTGTCGCCGAACCCGCAAACCATGGCCGCCACCTGGGTGTCGAACACCGGATGCGGGACCAGATCGCCGAGATGAACGATGATTTCAATGTCCTGGCGCGCCGCATGGAAGACTTTCACGACCGCCTCGTTGGCCATCAGCCTGAAGAACGGCTTCAGGTCGATATCGGGTGACAGAGGATCGATCAGCGCCGTCACCCCGGGCGCCGCCATCTGGATCAGGCAAAGGATCGGCCAAAAGGTCGTCTCGCGAATGAATTCGGTGTCGACGGTGACAAAATCCGACTTTTCGAGAGCGGCGAGAGCGGTCTCGAGTTCTTTTTGGGTAGTGATGACGTGCATCAAATCGCTTTTGGCAACATGTAAGGTCTCTTTCAATTTCAGCCGCGCGGGCTTTCGTCAAGCCGCTGTCGGGTTTCAAGACATAGCAGGCGCGTCATCATTGCTTGGCAGGTCCGTCGGAATCATCGTTGCGCTTGGCCAGCCGGGCGAACACCGTCGATGTGCGCAAAAGGCCGATGAAACGGCTGCGATGGCCGGCTGGCACGCCGGATCGGACCTGCATCCGGTACAGGATGACGACGACGAAGATGGCGTAGACGGTGGCGGTGAACACGAACAGCGCGCTTGGCCCAAAATACTGCATCGCCGTCGAGGCGGCGAACGGCCCGCCAATGGCGCCGAAGGAATAGAACAGCATCAGCGCCGCGTTGATCAGCACGAACTCGCCCTTGTCGGCGCGGTCGTTGGAGTGCGCCGCCGACAGTGAATAGAGCGGCATGGCGAAGCTGCCGAAGATGAAGACGATCACGAAGTTGAGGGACGGGTCACTGCGCGCCCAGAACACCAGCGCCAGCGACGCCAGCAGCGCGCAGCACGTCGTTATCAGCAGCACCGAACGCCGGTCCCAGCGGTCGGACAGATAGCCGAGCGGATACTGGATGATGGCGCCGCCGAAGATGCCGACGCTGACGAAGGTGACGACGTCGGTGACCGACATGCCGATCTGTTCGGCATAGACCGGCGACAAGGTGCGAAAAGCGCTGTTGGTGACGCCGACGGCAATGCAGCCGAAGCAACCGAGTGGCGAGATCCGCCAGACCCGGGCCAGGTCGAGCTTGACGTCTTCGGGCGGGGTCGGGTTGGAGCGATCGCCGAGCGACACCGGCACCAGCGAGAGCGTGATCATGATCGACATGACGGCGAAGATGGCGAAACCGCCGGCGCCGACGATCGGGATCAGGAACTGTGCGCCCGTGACCGAACCGATGTCGACCATCCGGTAGATGGCCAGCACCCGCGCGCGGTCCTTGTTGGCGGCCCCGGAATTGAGCCAGGCCTCCATGATGGTGAACAGGCCGGCGAAGCAGAATCCGCCGGCGAGGCGCAACGCGCACCACATGACCGGGTCGAGGACCAGCACCAGAAGCAATGTCCCGGCCGAAGCGATCGCCGCCAGCGCGGAAAAGGCGCGGACATGGCCGACGGCCTTCATGATGTGGGTGACTGCGAGGCAGCCGAGCAGGAAGCCGGCGAAATAGAACGTCCCCATCAGGCCGATGGTCGAGGCCGAAAATCCCTCCTGCGCGCCGCGCAATGCGATCAAGGTGCTCTGCAGGCCGTTGCCGCCGAGCAGGATGCCGGCGGCAATAAGGAGCGGGATCAGCGGGCGCATGGAGGACATGAAGGAAGGCCTGTCGTTGATCCTTCTTGAACCATCGCCCGCGCCAATGCCAGCGGCAATTCCCGGCGGTTAGCAGGCCAGCGCCGGCTATCAACGTCTCAGTTTGATTTTAGCTGGGGGATCCTTCGCGCTCCCGATGGCGCACTCGGGTGGCTTGCCGCCCTACCGAAGAATTCTGTTTGTCATCAGCCATTTCACGGAGCGGGGCCACGCGTAGTTCGCACCCATGCGAAGATCGGTAAAGCCCTGCGAAACAGGGTTGCCGGTTTCAGCGTCGAGGATGCGAATGAACATCGTATGCTCTGTTCGGTTGACGCGCGTCACGACGCCCAGCAAGGCAAGAGACGCACCGTGCTCTTTGGCGATTTTGCTTTCACAGCCCCCGCAATTGCGCAATCCGTGCGGCGCAACCGCCTGCTCATCCCCGGCTGGCACATCAACCACTGTAAAACGCCCTGACTGGGAGAGCATGTCCTTCGCCATTTGTGCCGACTCGGACAGATAGCGCCTGTCATGTTCATCCGGCGGAATTATTCCTGCGCCAGCGCTCTTGTCTTCCAATTCGAAAGGAAACACCTCGATTGACATCGGCTTTGTCTGAGCGTGTGCAAATGTGCAGGTGCCAACAAGCAGCGTCATCAGGACAGTCAATGTGCGGATGCGCACGGTAGTCCTCCCGTCAATGTGACGGCCATTGTACACGGCTCGACCACCCTAATCACGGTCAAGAAGAGGAAATTCCACACTTTGACTGTGGTGTGGAGTTTTCACACAGCCTCGGACGAATGCAGAATCAAGATGCTGCCCGGGCGCCGCCTGCCTTGACAAAACCGGCCGCTCATGTGCTTTTCGCGCAAATTTTCGGGCCGGGACTTACCAATGACAATGCATCGCTACCGCAGCCATACCTGTGCCCAGTTGAGGAAGAGCGACGTCGGCTCTTCCGTTCGCCTGTCGGGCTGGGTGCATCGCGTGCGCGATCATGGCGGCCTGCTGTTCATCGATTTGCGCGACCATTATGGCCTGACCCAGATCGTCGCCGACCCGGATTCGCCGGCTTTCAAGATTGCCGAGACGGTGCGCGGCGAATGGGTCATCCGCGTCGACGGCGAGGTCAAGGCTCGTCTGGCCGAGACCGCGAACGCCAATTTGCCGACCGGCGAAATCGAGGTTTTCGCGCGCGAGATTGAAGTCCTGTCGGCGGCCAAGGAACTGCCGCTGCCGGTGTTCGGCGAACCGGACTATCCCGAGGACATCCGCCTCAAATACCGCTTCCTCGATCTGCGCCGCGACACGCTGCACAAGAACATCGTGGCGCGCACGAAGATCATCGCCGAGATGCGCAAGCGCATGGGCGAGGTCGGCTTCACCGAATTCTCGACGCCGATCCTGACCGCTTCGTCGCCCGAAGGGGCGCGCGATTTCCTGGTGCCGTCACGTATCCATCCCGGCACCTTCTACGCGCTGCCGCAGGCGCCGCAGATATACAAGCAATTGATCATGGTGTCGGGCTTCGACCGTTACTTCCAGATCGCGCCTTGCTTCCGCGACGAGGACCCGCGCGCCGACCGCCTGCCGGGCGAATTCTACCAGCTCGACGTGGAGATGAGCTTCGTCGAGCAGGACGATATCCTAGCGACCATGGAGCCGGTGATGCGCGCGGTGTTCGAGACCTTTGCCGCCGGAAAGCCGGTGACGCAGGAGTTTCCGCGCATCGCCTATGATGTCGCCATGCGCAAATACGGCACCGACAAGCCCGACCTGCGCAACCCGATCGAGATGCAGGCGGTCTCCGATCATTTCCGCGAGTCCGGCTTCAAGGTGTTCGCCAACATCCTTGCCAACGACCCGACGGCCGAGGTCTGGGCCATTCCGGCCAGGACCGGCGGCTCACGGGCTTTTTGCGACCGCATGAATTCCTGGGCGCAAGGCGAGGGCCAGCCGGGCCTCGGCTACATCTTCTGGCGCAAGGAAGGCGAAAAGCTCGAAGGCGCCGGTCCGCTCGCCAAGAACATCGGCGAGGAGCGCACCGATGCAGTCCGCCTCCAACTCGGTCTTGCCGATGGCGACGCCGCCTTCTTCGTCGCCGGCGACCCGAAAAAGTTCGTCTCGTTCGCGGGCGCGGCGCGCACCCGCGCCGGCGAGGAGCTGAACCTTGTCGATCGCGACCGTTTCGAACTGTGCTGGATCGTCGACTTTCCCTTCTTCGAATGGAACGAGGACGAGAAAAAGATCGATTTCGCCCATAACCCGTTCTCGATGCCGCAGGGCGGCATCGATGCGCTCAACGGCGAGGATCTGCTCGGCATCAAGGCGTTCCAGTATGACATGGTCTGCAATGGTTTCGAGATCGCTAGCGGGGGTATCCGCAACCATCTGCCGGAAACCATGGTCAAGGCATTCGAGACTGTCGGGCTCAATCGCGAGACGGTCGAGGAGCGCTTCGGTGGCCTCTACCGCGCTTTCCAGTATGGCGCACCGCCGCATGGCGGCATGGCGGCCGGCATCGACCGCGTCGTCATGCTGCTGGTCGGCGCCAGGAACCTGCGTGAAGTGACGATGTTCCCGATGAACCAGCAGGCCTATGATCTGTTGATGAGCGCGCCGTCGGAAGCCAGCCCGCAGCAGCTTCGCGAATTGTCGCTGCGCGTCGCCGTGACCAAGAAAGAGGATTAAAAGCCTCCCGCAACCGACTTTAAACGCTATCGGTTTGCGCTGCCCCTCATTGCCCTGCCGGGCATTTCTCCCCGTTATAGTGACGGGGAGAAAGACACTGTCGCAAATGATTTCGCCATCTGCCGGCGCTGCAAGATGAGCACCAACGCCGCGGCCATCTCCCTTCTCCCCGTCACTATGCAGGGAGAAGGTGCCGGCAGGCGGTTGAGGGGCGGCGCTGACGCTCCCAGGCCCCGCTCCAATCAGTCTTCGTTCGCCTTGACCGTCACGCCCAGGGTCTTCGTCAGGTCCACCGGATTGGACATGGCGCCTGCCATGATCAGCGCGAACGGCACCGCTGCGGGCGGCTTGGCCAGGATCTCGATGCTCTGCGGATCGTCAAGAAACTTGCCGACTGCAGCCGACACCTGCGCCGTCAATTCCGGATTGTTGAGCTGCGCCATGCCGAAAGGCACGACCGCCTTGGCCTGGTTGGCGACGTCCTTGCCGGACATGCCTTGCTGCTTGCCGACATAGTCCAGCACCTTGTTGGTCAGCGAATCATCGTCGAAGCGGATCGAAGCGCTGTTGAACGAAAGCTGCTGCAAGACGCCAAGCATGGCCATGCCTTGCGCCGAATTGTCGGCGCCTTCGGGCTGCGCCGCCATCTTCTTCTGCATCTCCTGCAGTGACTTGATAACGTCAAGCGTGTAGCCGCCGAAACCGAAGGTCATGCCGAGCGTTCCGGCATTGTCGACGGCGATGTCGTATTTCGACAGCTCCATCTTGCCGTCCGCAGGCTGCCAGGTGCCCTCCATCGTAAGGTTTCCGGTGATGTTCTGGTAACCGAGCGCGTTGATCACCTCCTTGGACTTCGGGTCCTCGACCAGCGTCAGGTCGGCATTGAACTTTTCCGTGGTGCCGGAAAACGCCATCGCCTTGCCGTCGGCCGGCGGGGTGATTTCGATGGCGAGCCCGTCCATCGAGAAGGCTGTCTTGTCGGCGACCTTGACCGTCATGTTGTCGAGCTCGGCCGATTCATACATCATCATTGAACCCAGCGGGCCTGTGGCGCCGTCGGCGGGAACGGTCATGTCGTGGATGATAAACGGGCTGAGGTCGAGCGTGACGCCGTTTTCGCTGTGCTGGAATGCCGAAGTCGAGACGGTTTCGATTTCATAACCGCCATTGGCTTCGGTCACGCCTTCGAGTTTGATGTCGCCGATCTTGAGCGCTTCCTTTTCGGCCGCCGGTTTGAGGGCCACACCTTGTAGCACCATGCTGGAGGCATCGCCCGTCACCCCGGTCCAGGAGATGTCGACGCCCTGGGCGGCGAGAGCCGCCTTCAGCCGGTCGGCGACCGCCGCATCCTGCGCGAAGGCCGCGTTCAGCGGCAGCGTCAGCAGCAAGGTCGAAAAAGCGAGTTTGTTGAGTGTCGGGCGTCTGATCGTCATCGCGGTTCCCTGAGATTGTGCTGAAGATTGTTTTCAATTCGTTGCGCCGTCACCCTTCCGTGACGAACTGGACGGGAAAAAGGCGTTCGCCCGCACAATGGTCCAAAACCACGGCGAAAGGCAAATTTGATCCATTGCCATAGAGCCGTGATGTAACCGGTTGATGTTGGTCGGCGTCCAGTTCGTGTTGCGCAAGAGGCTGCCCCATTCAAGCGCCTCTTGCCGCGAATCACCCGCTCGGCTAGTCCCAGCCCATGGGAAAAAGGCTTTTGCCGCCTGGCGATGGCGGTGGCGACAACATCGAGCCGGTCGATCTGAAGAAAGCGCTGGAAGAGCGCTATCTCGCCTATGCGCTGTCGACAATCATGCACCGGGCGCTGCCGGATGTGCGCGACGGGCTGAAGCCGGTCCATCGCCGCATCATGCATGCCATGCGGTTGCTCAGGCTCAACCCCGACCAGGGCTTCGCCAAATGCGCCCGCATCGTCGGCGAGGTGATGGGCAAGTTTCATCCGCATGGCGACCAGTCGATCTACGACGCGCTGGTGCGGCTGGCGCAGGATTTTTCGATGCGCTACCCTCTGGTCGACGGCCAGGGCAATTTCGGCAATATCGACGGCGATAACGCCGCCGCCATGCGCTACACCGAAGCGCGCATGACCGACGTGGCGACCGAGCTGCTGTCGGGCATCACCGAGAATGCGGTCGACTACCGGCCGACCTACAATGAGGAGGACGAGGAGCCGGTCGTGCTGCCCGGTGCCTTCCCCAACCTGCTCGCCAACGGCTCGTCCGGCATTGCCGTCGGCATGGCGACCTCGATCCCGCCGCACAATGCCGCCGAGCTCTGCGACGCCGCCCTGCATCTGATCGAGCACCCCGATGCGCCGGTAACGACGTTGATGGACTTCGTCCAAGGTCCGGATTTCCCGACCGGCGGCATCATCGTCGACAGCCGCGCCTCGGTCCTCGAAGCCTACGAGAGCGGTCGCGGTGGTTTCCGCGTCAGGGCGAAATGGAGCCAGGAGGACCAGGGCAGGGGCACCTGGAGCATCGTCGTCACCGAAATCCCCTATGGCGTCCAGAAGGCGCGGCTGATCGAAAAGATCGCCGAGCTGCTGATGGCGCGCAAATTGCCGCTGCTCGAGGACATCCGCGACGAGAGCGCCGAAGACGTCCGTGTCGTGCTGGTGCCGAAGAGCCGTTCGGTCGATCCCGGCATCCTGATGGAATCGCTGTTCAAGCTGACCGAGCTCGAAAGCCGCTTTCCGCTCAACATGAACGTCCTCTCGCGCGGCAAGATACCCAACGTGCTGTCGCTGAAAGGCGTGCTCAAGGAATGGCTGGAGCACCGCCGCGAGGTGCTGATCCGCCGCTCCAGGCATCGCCTCGGCGAGATCGAAAGGCGGCTGGAGATCCTCGCCGGCTATCTGATCGCCTATCTCAACATCGACGAGGTGATCAGGATCATCCGCGAGGAGGACGAGCCCAAGCAAGTGATGATGGCACGCTGGTCGCTCACCGACAACCAGGCCGAAGCCATCCTAAACATGCGGCTGCGCGCCCTGCGCAAGCTCGAGGAATTCGAGATCCGCAAGGAATTCGACGGTCTCACCACCGAGAAGAAGCAGATCGAGGCGCTGCTTTCGTCCGACGCCAGGCAGTGGTCGACGATCAAGTGGGAAGTCTCCAGCATCCGGGAGAAATTCGGACCGGATACCGAGCTCGGCAAGCGCCGGACCCAGTTCGCCGACGCGCCCGAACATGACCTGACCGACATCGCACATGCCATGATCGAGCGCGAGCCGGTCACCGTGGTCGTTTCGGAAAAGGGCTGGCTCAGGGCGATGAAAGGTCACCTGACCGACCATTCGCTGCTGACCTTCAAGGAGGGCGACAGCCTCAAGCTCGCCTTCCAAGCCCAGACCACCGACAAGGTGCTGGTCTTCACCACCGGCGGCAAGTTCTACACGATCGGCGCCGACCGGCTGCCGGGTGGGCGCGGCCATGGCGAACCGATCCGCATCATCGTCGACATGGACAACGACCAGGACATCGTCACCGCCTTTGTCCATGATCCCAAGCGCAAGCTGCTGCTGGTGTCGCACGACGGTAACGGCTTCATCGTGCCGGAAGAGGAAGTCGTCGCCAACACTCGCAAGGGCAAGCAGGTGATGAACGTCAAGGCACCCGATGAGGCCCAGCGCTGCATGCCGGTCGCCGGCGACCATCTCGCCATTGTCGGTGAGAACCGCAAGATGCTGGTCTTCCCGCTGGCCGAGATCCCTGAGATGGGTCGCGGCAAGGGCGTACGCCTGCAGAAATACAAGGATGGGGGCGTCCTCGACCTCAAGACCTTCACGTTCGCAAGCGGTCTCTCCTGGCAGGATTCGGCCGACCGCACCTTCACCAAATCACGAGAAGAGCTGGTCGAATGGATCGGAGCCCGAGCCTCGGCCGGACGCATGGTGCCGAAGGGGTTCCCGAGGACGGGGAAATTCGGGTAGGTAATCTCCCCCTCGAGGGGGGAGATGGCCGGCAGGCCAGTGGGGTCGCCGCGCGTGAAGCTCCAGCCTCCTCTGTTCATGGTAGAGGGGTCGCGTTTGAACGTTTCGACCCCTCTGCCTTCGGCGACATCTCCCCCTCGAGGGGGGAGATTAGCAGCATTTGGAATGTCGTCACGATTGCTGCACTATCATGGTGCATAAGCATCGCTACATAGAGCGCGGACACACGCGTTTGGGAGAAATGGGCATTTGAAGGAAACCAGGGTTCGGAAACCGGAAGGGCAGCAACGCCTGTTCGGCCTGTCGACGCCGGTCAGATCCGCGGTCATTCCGCCGCTGTCGGCGGCGCGCTGGCTCCTGGTGCTGATCGTCGCCGCCGGGGTCTATTTCTTTCATGGTTTCCTGGTCCCGGTGCTGGCTGCTCTCGTCATCGCCTTTGCCAGCTGGCCGCTCTATCGGCGGTTGCTTGCTGCCGTCGGCGGCAACCGCACGGTCGCCGCGACATTGGCGATCCTGTTCATCCTGACCTTCCTGGTGGTGCCGATAGCGCTCGCCGGCGCCTATGCCAGCAACGAAGTCCGCGAATGGGTTGGCTGGGCGATCGAGACCAACCGCCATGGCGCGGTGACGCCGCACTGGATCGCCACGCTGCCTGTGGTCGGCGACTGGCTGAACGAGCAGTGGACGCGCAACCTCGGCCATCCCGGCGGCATCGGCGAACTGATCCAGCTGATCAGCGGCGCCAACATCGGCAGCATCTATCGCGGCGTGCTGGCCGCCGGCGGCAGCGCCTTCGGCCTTTTGCTGGCGCTGCTGTTCATGATGATCGCGCTGTTCTTTGCCTATCGCGACGGCGAGCATTTCGCCGGGCAGATCGACCGTCTCGGCGAACGCATCCTGCCGACCAGGTGGGAGCGGATTTCACGCGTCGTGCCAGCGACGATTTCCTCGACGGTAACCGGCATGACCATTATCGCCATCGGCGAGGGGGTGGTGCTGGGCGTCGCCTACTGGCTGGCCGGCGTGCCGTCGCCGGTGACGCTCGGCGCGCTGACCGGCGTCATGGCGCTGATCCCCGGCGGCGCACCGCTCTCCTTCACGCTCGTTTCGATCTATCTCGCCGCAAGCGGCTCGCCGGTGGCCGGTTTGGCGTTGTTCATCTGGGGGAGCGTCGAACTGTTCATCGTCGACAAGACATTGCGGCCGAAGCTGGTCGGCGGCCCGATCAAGCTGCCGTTCCTGCCGACCTTTTTCGGCCTGATCGGCGGCGTCAAGACGATGGGCTTTCTTGGCCTGTTCATCGGTCCGGTGCTGATGGCGTTGCTGGTCGCGATCTGGCGCGAATGGCTGCGCGAGGTGGAATTGGCCGACGAGCTTGCCCCCGCCGCACCGGTGGAACTCGAAGGCGCGCCGCCGCAGATCGAAATCGTTGCCGAGAAGAAGTCTCAGGCCGGGTGACGGACGGCAAGGGTAGCGCGGCGCTTGCGCCCCTCATGCAGCTGCCATAGCGAATGGGCGACCAGCGTGACGATCAGGATCGCGCCGCCGATCAGGCTGTTGCGCGACGGCATCTCGGCAAAGATCATCCACATCCAGACCGGCGCCAGCACGGTTTCGAGCAGATAGAACATCGCAACTTCCGGTCCCGAAATATATTTCGGCCCGTTGGCGAGGCAGAAGAACGAGATCGGCATAATGACGGCGCCGTTGAAGATGATCCACCACGGCGCGTTTACCTGAAACCCTTCGCCCGAAACCATGAACACCGCCACGGCCAGGGGCAGGATCACGCCGATCAGCGAAGTGAACCCCATGTCCTTGCCGCTTGCGCGCGAGATAGTGATGGCCAGCGCAATGAAGAAAGCTGAGCACAGCGCCATGAGGTCACCGAACAGGTGGCCGGTGCCGATCGAATCGCCGACAATGATCGCGACGCCGACGATCATGACCAGCATCGCGACCACCGTGACCAGTCGCGGCCGCTCCTTCAGGAACAGCCAGGACAGCAGCGCCGCGAACACGGTGTTGAAGGCCAGGATGAAGACCAGATTGGCGGTCGTGGTGTGATAGATGCTGGTGACGAAAGTGACCGAGGTCAGCCCATAGCATAGGGCGACGACGAGCCCCGACCAGCCGGGGATGAGCTGCGGCGCGTTCCGGCTCAGCGAGCGCCAGACAGCCCAGATGATCAGCGCCGCGACCAGGGTGGTGCCGGTGCGCAGCAGGAGGATCGTCCATGCGCCGCCGTCGGCGAGCCGGATCAGTGGAATGTCGATGGTCAGCGTCAGCCCGCCAATGGCGGTGATGAGAAGGCCTTTTTGATGATCGTTGTGGGACGACATGGCAGTTCCCGCAATGAATTTGGAGGCAGGCGCAAAATTGGCCCAGCGTCTGGCGTTTCAGCCAAGCAGCCGAAAACCAGAAGCATCCTCCTTGAAGCAGTTTTAAGGATGATTGGCGAAAGAGCGGATCAGCGCGAAACCGCTTCGTGGTCGTAGCGTTCCCAGCCTTTCGGGCCGAGATGCTCCTGCGGCATGAAGCGCATCTTATAGTTCATCTTGCGCGAGCCGTTGACCCAGTAGCCGAGATAGACATGGGGCAAGCCCATCGCCCTGGCGCGTGCGATGTGGTCGAGGATCATGAAGGTGCCGAGCGAGCGGTCCTCGAAGTCCGGATTGAAGTAGGAATAGACCATCGACAGGCCATCGGCCATTTTGTCGGTGAGGGCGACTGCGATCAGCTCTCCCTGGCCCTTGCCGGTAATGAAGCTGTCGGGGCCGCGGCGCCGGTATTCGATGACCTTGGTGTCGACATGCGTGTCCTCGACCATCATGGCATAGTCGAGCACCGTCATGTCGGACATGCCGCCGCGGCGATGGCGGGCATCGAGATAGCTGCGGAACAGCGAATACTGCTCGGTCGACGGTTGCGCGTCGTGCATCGCGCCGATGAGGTCTGAATTGTGCTGTATCACCCGCTTCATATTACGGCTGGCAGTGAATTCCTGGGCCAGGATGCGCACCGAAACGCAGGCGCGGCAGGTCTCGCAGGCCGGCCGGTAGGCGATGTTCTGCGATCGCCGGAAGCCGCCTTGCGTCAACAGGTCGTTCATCTCCGATGCCTTGTCGCCGACCAGATGCGTGAACACCTTGCGCTCGAACTGGCCCTCAAGATACGGGCACGGCGACGGCGCGGTCAGGAAGAACTGCGGCGACTGGGTTGGATGCTGCGTCATCGACCCTTGGAAACACTCCTGCGAATCATCATACCTTTGGCGCGCACGGCGAAAAATTCAACAGGATTGTGAAAGCATGGCGATCGGACGCCTTCACTTTGCACACGGGGACTGGTGAAAAGCTGTTTCAGCGGTCACTGCGGCTGACCACCGTGCCGAGCAGCAGGTCGTGCAGCGTGCGCTTGCGGTCGGCAAACAGCGACACCAGAAGGACCAGTGGCGTCAGGATGACGTTGCCGGCCCAGAACAGCACCGAATGCACCACCGCCGTCAGCCCGTCGATGCGGGTGCCGTCGAGACGGTCGAGCCGGATCCCCATCATCTTCATGCCTGTCGTGGCCTGGTCGGTGCTGCCGAGCGTGTTCCAGATGTAGAGGATGGCGACGGCCGGCACGAGGATGGAAAACAGCATCCAGCCAAGGCCTAGCGTCAAAATCCCGAGGAAGAACACCAGGATCGCGAACGGAATGGTGAGCAGCGCGACGATGCAATAATCGATGATGAAGGCGAGGACACGCCGGGTGCGCACGCCATCATAGGCCCTGACATCATCGAGCCTGCTGATTTCGTCGTCGAGAACGCGCGCGTTCATGTCATTTCTCGCAATCAGGCCCGGCATAGGGTGCGGACCGCCTGGTGTTGAAATGGTGAAGCCCTGCGGCGGAATCAAGATCGAGCCTTTTTTCGGCCTGCGACTGGAGGCAGCGCCGAATCTAAGCCTGAATCGGTTGAATTTACAGCCCGGATGACGTTAGTTTGCTGCAGCGCACAAAGCGCGCCTAGAGCGCCGCGCGTCCTTTCGGACGCGCAAAGGACGCTCTAGCACTTTGAATCGGCGCATGACTCCGAAAGCCGAAACCGGTTTCGGGGTCATGCGCGAGGGGGACGGCGCGACATGGACTACGACATGCTGGTCATCGGCAGCGGGCCTTCCGGGCGCCGCGCCGCGGTGCAGTCGGCCAAGCTCGGTAAATCCGTGCTGGTGGCCGACAGGGGCCGGCGCCTTGGCGGCGTGTCCGTCCATACCGGCACCATTCCGTCGAAGACCCTGCGGGAAACCGTTCTCAACCTCTCGGGCTGGCGCGAGCGCGGATTCTACGGGCGCGGCTACCGGGTCAAGCAGGATATTTCGGTCGGCGATCTGATCGAACGCCTGCACAAGACGCTCGATCATGAGGTCGAGGTGCTGCAGCACCAGTTCATGCGCAACACGGTCAAGAGCGCGCGCGCCACAGTCAAGTTTCTCGGTCCCAACAGTGCCAGCCTGACGACGGATACCGGCGACTACAGTGAAGTCGGATTTGCGCATGCGCTGATCGCTGTCGGCACCCGCCCGCACCGGCCACGCGACGTGCCCTTCGACAAGCTCCGTGTCTTCGACAGCGACGAGATGTTGGAACTCGAGCGCCTGCCGCGGACGCTGACGGTCATCGGCGCCGGCGTCATCGGCGTCGAATACGCGACGATCTTTTCGGCGCTCGACGTGCCGGTGACGCTGGTCGAGCCGCGCGACACCATCCTCGATTTCGTCGACCGCGAGATCGTCGACGATTTCCTCCATCAGATGCGCGACCGCGGCATGACGATCCGGCTCGGCAGTGCGATCAAGGAGATCGCCTCGAAACCCAACTATGCCGAGGTGACGCTTGCCGACGGCCGCAGCATACGCTCGGAGATGGTGCTTTATGCCGCGGGGCGCACCGGCAATGTCGGCGCGCTCGGCCTCGATGTAGTCGGCATCGAGGCCGACTCCCGGGGCCGCATCAAGGTCGACCCGCAGACCTTCCGGACCAGCGCGCCTAACATCTATGCCGCCGGTGACGTCATCGGCTTTCCGAGCCTCGCCTCGACCTCGATGGAACAGGGCAGGGTGGCTGCCTGCCATGCCTTCGGCGTGCCGTTGCCGCCACCGCCGGAAACCTTTCCCTACGGCATCTACGCTGTGCCGGAGATCTCGACCGTCGGCCAGTCCGAGGAGCAGGTGCGCGAGGGCGGCGGCGCCTATGAGGTCGGCGTGGCGCGCTTCCGCGAAACCTCGCGCGGCCATATCATGGGCGTCAATACCGGGTTCCTGAAGCTTCTATTCTCGATCGAAACGCGCCGGCTGCTCGGCGCGCATATCGTCGGCGAGGGCGCGACCGAACTGATCCACATCGGCCAGGCGGTGATCAATCTCGGTGGCACCGTCGATTTTTTCGTCAACAACACCTTCAACTATCCGACGCTGGCCGAAGCCTACAAGATCGCCGGGCTGGATGCCTGGAACCGGATGGGGCGGGCATAGGGCGACGGGCTCATCAATTCGCCTGCGCGATGGCGGTTGCCGAGCCCGCCAGCCATTGCCTGATGATTTCAGCATCCCGATCGCCGATTTCATGACCGGAGGCGATGGTGTGGGCGTCGACCGCGGCGCCGTGTGAATCGAGCAATGCGACCAGCGCCGGCGCGAAGGGCGCGTAGGTCAGATCATCTGCGCCGGCGATGATCAGCACGCGTGCTTTGGATAGATCGGCCGGGGGAACCTCGTCGAGCACCGGCATCGGGCGCAGCAATGCTGCCCGTTCGATGAGGCCGGAATGCAGCAGCGTCACGCTCGAAACCAGGTTGGCGCCGTTCGAATAGCCGAGGAAAGTCGTCCTGGCGAGATCAAGACCATGGCGCTTCGCGACCGCGGTGATGAAGCCGGCGAAAGCGTCCGCCTCGGTGCGGATGCTCGCCTGTTCGAAGCGCGTCGGCGTGATCCGCGCGAACCAGCGGAAACCGTCCTCCTGGGCGATGCGGCCACGCACCGTCACCAACACGGCGCGCGGCGCGATTTGCCGCGCCAGTGCCACCAGCGTCGTCTCGTCGACACCGGATCCATGCAGCAGAAAAAGGCATTCGCCGCTCGCATTCACCGGTCGATAAAGGCGGTACAAAAACGGCAGGTCGCGCCGCAAAAAGCCGTCTTCCGAAGGTTTTTCGGCCATATTGCATCCTTTTGATTTCGTGTCGTTTTTATTCATTTGCCGGCTTCAAAACGGAATATTTTCGGGCTCCTTCAAAGTTGATTGAACCGGGCGCATTTCAGTCCGTTTGTTTGCCGATATGCTCCTGCGGGAGGAATCGAATCGTCGTCGGATGGTCGCATCAATCGCGGCATGAACAACCAGCTTTGAGGCCTTTTATCGATGACCATGCCAATTTCACCGGATCGCGATACGCGTATCCCGGATCGCGATACGCGCATTGATGTGTTCCGCGCTTTCGCGTTGCTGATCATATTTGTCGACCATGTGCCTGGCACGGTTTTCGAAACCCTGACCTACAAGAATTTCGGCTTTTCGGATGCCGCCGAGGCCTTCGTGCTGATCTCCGGCATGTCCGTCGCGCTCGCCTACGGCTCAAAATTCCAGTCCGGAGACCGGCTCCCGGCGACACTGAAATTGTGGCGCCGCGCCGGAGTGCTCTATGTCGCGCACATTGTCACGACGATGGCGGTGGTGGCCATCTTCTGCGCGGCGGCGATGTTCGCGAAACGGCCGGACATGCTGACGCTGATCAACATCGAGCCGTTGATCAGGGACCCACAACAAGCGCTGATCGGCATCGTCACGCTTGGCCATCAGCTTGGCTACAACAACATCCTGCCGGTCTATGCGGTGCTGCTGCTGATGGCGCCAACCTTCCTGCTGTTCATCAGCTACCGGCCTTTCATGGCGCTCGCCGTGTCCGGAACTCTGTGGCTGGTTGCCGGGATCTACCAGATAGCTCCGCCTAATTATCCGGAGCCCGGCTTCTGGTTCCTCAATCCGCTGTCGTGGCAGTTCCTCTTCAACATCGGCCTGGCGAGCATGCTGCACATCAGGCGCGGCGGCGCCATTCCGGTCAATCGCTGGCTGGTCGGCGCGTCGGTGGTCTATGTCGCGACGGCGTTGGTCTGGGTGCACAGCCCGCTATGGGGGCACGTGTCGTGGCTGAACCTGCCGGTGGTGCTGACCGGCTTCGACAAGACCTTCCTGTCTCTGCCGAGGTTGCTGCACATCCTGGCGGTGAGCTATCTGATCGTGGCGTTTCCTTCTGTCTCCAACCTGTTCCGCACCAGCCGCGACCATCCGCTCGCTATATTGGGCAAACGATCGCTGCCGGTTTTCATCGCGGGCACGCTGATAGCCATGGCGGCGCAGGTGATGAAGCTGGTCAACCCGGGCGGATTTGCCTATGACGGCCTGCTGATCGCCGCCGGCGTCGCCATGCAGTTCGCGCTCGCCTATTATCTCGAATGGCTGTCGGCTATTGGCGGCAACAGCAACCCGCTCCGCAGCGAGGCGCCGCCGGTCCATGCATCCTTCGGCGTTGGCGGCATGGCAGCAGGGGTTAATAGCTAGACGTCCGGGCTCAGACTGTCTTGAGCGGCGGTCCCGAAGATGCCCTGACGACAAGCTCGACGCCAAGCGTCTCGCGCCGCACAGTGCCGTCGAAATCGAGGATCGTTCGCGCCGCCCGGCGGCCGATCTCGGCGATCGGCTGGGCGACCGTGGTCAGCGGAGGATCGCAGATTGCGGCGTCAGGCACGCCGTCGAAGCCGACGACGGAGACGTCGCCGGGAACCGCAATGCCACGAGCGGCCAACCATTCGATCGCGACCATCGCGATCCGGTCCGACATCGCCAGGATGGCGGTCGGCGGCTCTGCCGAGGCGAAGATCGTTTCGAGGCCGGCCCTTGTGCTGGCTTCGTCGTTTTCGGTCTCGTATACCGGTATCCCGGCGGTATCGACGCCGTACCGGGAAAACGCCTCGAAATAGCCGACGAGGCGATCGCGCGTGCCGGTGTAGAGGGCCGTCCGGACCTTCTCCGGCGAGACAGGACCGGTGCTGCCGTCGGCGAAAGGCAGCGCCAGAACGGCGAAGCGGCGATGGCCGAGCTCGGCGAGATGCTGCGCCGCCAGGCGGGCGCCGGCGACATTGTCGACGCCGATCGCCGAAACAGTGTCGTCGTCGAAGCCGAGCTCAAGCGCGACAAAGGGGAGTTTGCGTTCGCGCGTCAGTTCGACAAGCCGTGAGCCGCCCTCGATGCAGAACAGGATGAAGCCGTCGACCAGCGCGCTCTGGATGTTCCAGGCAAGCTTTTCCTCGTTGCCGGCCGATACCAGCGCTATTCCCGCGCCGGTGGCGTCGCATGCCTGCGAGATGCCGGCCATCATTGCGCGGGCAAAAGGATCGTCGAAGAAATAGCACAGCGGCTCGGTCGTGGCGACGCCGATCGCGTTGACCTTGCCGGCGCGCAGCAGCCGGCCCTTCGGGTCGGGACCGGCATAGCCCATCGCCTCGGCCGCCGCCTTGACCCGTTCGCGGACTTCCTCGCGCACGATCTCGGGACGGCTGAACACGTTGGAGGCGGTGCCGTGCGAAACCCCGGCGGCCTTGGCGATGTCGGCCAGCCGGATGGGTCTTGTATTGCCTTCGGTGGATGACGCCATTTTCTGCCTCCAGCTGGCTACCTAGCATCTTTGTTGGATCGATTCAAATTTTGCTTGACATCAGCGCGGTCCAAGCCTAGTTTTGAATCGATCCAATTGGGAAGGAGCGAGCCATGCACCCCGTCAACTATCTGTTCGAAGACATCTATCGCAACGACTGGAGCATAATTTCGAAGGCGGTGACCCGGACGCGTCGCGGCAGCGCCGGCCCGTGGATCCGCGATCTGCGTTTTCTCGTGGAGCGCAAGCGGACCTGATCGGCACGGCATTTTCGGGCGTGTCGATTGGATCGATTCAATCTCAATCGCAAAAGGAAGCTGAGCAATGCACCCGATCAATCATCTGTTCGAAGAGATTTATCGCAACTATTGGGGCATCTCGCCGGCCATCGACAGGCCGGAGCGGCGGCGCCTGGCCAAGCCGGCGGCACGCAATCGCGACCTGCCGGTCCGGCCAGAACGCAGGCAAGAGTGGCCATCGTCTGACTGACCGTCGTTTGGCGGAAGCCGAATCCGGCGGCCTCAGGAGCGCGGGCGCACCAGCGCCGAGGCTGCAACCGCCAGCCAGCCGGCGATGAGCAAGGTGCCGCCGATCGGCGCCGACATCGAAAAAAGCCGCGAGCCGAGGAAGTCGCGGGCAAGCAGATCGCCTGAGAACAAGACAAGCCCGACGAGAAGAATAAGGCTTGCGGTACTTAGCATCCGGTTTGCGCCGACGAGGCCGGCGGTAAGAAAGACCGGTGCATGCATAAGAAGGAAGGACGCGACCGTGCCGACGAAAACGCCGCCCAGATGTGCTTCCGCGGCAGAAAGCGCCACACCGGCCGCGCCGCACAGGCCGCCGGTGAAAACGAGGATGCGGCCGCTGCCGCTTGCTGGGTGGTCGGCCGTGCTCATGTCGTGGACTCCGTGAAGTGGCCCGCAAACGGTGTCAGGATTTGCCCGCCTGCACCAGCATGTCGCGTGCGCGGCGCGACTGGACCAGCCAATTATACGCCGCTCCGCCCGCCATCAGCACGGACGTGCCGAGAAACACCGCGCGCATGCCGAAATGACCGCCGACGAAGCCGCCGAGCAGCGGGCCGGCAACCTGTCCGACATACTGCGCCGAGATCGACAGACCGAGCACATTGCCGCCGACGCCGTCCGGGACATTGTGGCGGATGACGCTGGTGATGCAGGGCAAGAGGCCGCCAAGCGCCAGTCCCATCAGGAAACGCAGGCCGACGAGCTGCCAGCCCTGCGTGACGAAAGCCTGAGGGATCAGCAGCAGCGCCGAGACGGCAAGCGCCGCTATGATGACGTTCCAGTGACCGACGCGGTCGGCGAGCTTGCCGAGACGCGAGGCCGACAGGATGGCGCCAAGTGCCGCCGCCGACATGACGATGCCGGAGGTCAGCGTTAGCAGGCTTTGGTCCTCAATGATCTGTTGCACATAGACCGCGATGATCGGCTCGACCGACATGGTGGCGAAGCTCAGCAGCGTGCCGGTCACCAGCATAGCGACGATCGGGCGCTTGTCCGGGATTTGCGACCAGCCGCCTTTCGGTTTCTCAGTCGATGCTGATTTGTCGGTTGCCGGTCGAGGGTTCTCCTTGATGAGAAAAGTCGTTGCCAGGAACGCCAGGAAAATGACGCCGCCAGCGACCAGGAAGGTGGCGCGGATGCCGACCAAGGGCGGCAGCGCGCCGCCGAGCAAGGGACCGACGAGAGCGCCGCCGGTGATGCCGGCCGACAGCACGCCGAGCGCCCAGCCCGACCGCTCCTTCGGCGTCTGCATGGCGACGAGAATGGTCGAGCCCGAGGAATAGCCACCGGCGAAACCGATCAGCAGGCGTAGCAGCACCAATTGCCAGACGGTCTCCACCATGCCGGTCAGCGACATGCAGACGGCCATGCCGAAACTGGCGCGCACCAGCATCAGCTTGCGGCCGTAGCGGTCGCCAAGCCGTCCCCACAGCGGCGCGACCAGCGCGGCGGCGAAGAAGGTCGCGCCATAGGCGATGCCGGACCACTGCACAACAGCCGCGTGGCCCTCGGCGCCCAGCTGCTCGACATAAAGCGGCAGGAAGGGCAACAGCAAGGTCATGGCGACAAGCGTGCTGAACGAGCCGGCAAAGCACACGGCGAGATTGCGGCGCCAATGGATATTGTGGGCGCCTTGGGTGGCAGGGGTGGCGTCTTGCGGCATGTCGTGTCCTGTGCGGCCAGTTCTGCGGGCCAGGGAATTCGCCGTCGTCGCGGCGTGATTGCCGAGGCAACTACTTTCGCCCTCGCTTCGCGAGCGCCGATGGCGTAAGAGCGGCGATGGAAAACAACCGATTTGAAACACCCGTGACCGTCAAGGGCGCGGCGGGAGGCACTCAGCTCTTGCGGACCGCCCGCGAGGCTTCCGATTACCTCCTCAACAACTGGCCCGGCAAGCGCAGTCCCAAGCATCGCGAAGCGCTGCAGGCCTGCCATGATGCGCTGGCCGGCGACAAACCGGCGATGACCGCAAGGCGCGCCTTCATTGCCGCCGCGCGCGAGGTGAACGTTTTCGTCAGCGACAAGGCGCCGGCCTGAAGACGCAGCGAAATCTGATCCGCTTCGCGGGCCGGATGCGCTTTTACCTTAGGGGCAATCGCTTCAGCTTGCGCTGCCCTCTCATTGCCTTGCCGGGCATTTCTCCCCGTATAGTGACTGTATAGTGACGGGCAGAAAGGGGCCTGTACCAAGGGTTTCGCCAATCTGCAGCGTTGCAGAAAGCGCGCCAAGGTTGCGGCCAGATCCCTTCTCGCCGTCACTATGAAGCGATGCCCTGCAGTTTACTCTGCGGTTTCCGTTTCCGTTTCGGTCTCGGACGTGGTCTCGTCTTCGGGCTTCGAACGTTCCTTGGCTGCGACCTTGGCCGCTTGCTTTTCCGCCTTCTTGGCAGCCTTCTGCCGGTCGCGTTCCTTGCGTTCCTGGCCGTAGTTCGGTGCTCGCGCCATATCTCTTCCTTTCACAATCCCAAAGGTTCTTAGCCCTGCCTAGGAGCATTGAGCTCCAAACACAACACCGCAAAGGGCGATCGGCTCCATAGTTAGCCGGCAGGCCGGCTGAACACGGGTCCGCCGGCGGCGACCTTCGACCTGATCCGGATCGTTGTCAGATATCGTCCCGGTCAAGAACCAGATCGGCCGGACCAAACCGGTCTTTTGCCGTGAATTGCTGGTGCCAATAGGGGTAGAGAACCGGCGGGCGGCTGACAGCGTCGAGGCGTGCGCGCTCTTCGCTGGTCAGCACCAGGCTGGCGGCGGCGATGTTGTCCTTGAACTGCGCTTCGGTCCGTCCGCCGATCACCAGCGAGCTAATGGCCGGCCGGCCGAGCAGCCAGGCAAGCGCCACCTGCGCCGCCGACACGCCATGGTTGTTGCCGATATGGGCAAGCACGTCGACGATCCGCCACAGCCGGTCCTCGTCGCGGATCGGCGGTTCAGTCCACCCGCTGAGCTGGCGGGCGGTGGCCTGGTCGCGGTTGTATTTGCCGGACAGCAGTCCACCGGCGAGCGGACTCCACACCAGCACGCCAAGCCCCTGGTCGACCGAGATCGGCAGCAATTCATATTCGGCTTCGCGCGCCTCCAGCGTGTAGTGGATCTGCTGGGTGACGAAGCGCGGCTGGTGTTGGCGGTCGCTGATCCCCAGCGCCTTCATCACTTGCCAGCCGGAATAGTTGGAACAGCCGACATAGCGGACCTTGCCCTGGCTGACGAGCGTGTCGAGCGCGGCGATGGTCTCTTCGAGCGGCGTCGTGCCGTCCCATTCGTGCAGAAAATAGATGTCGATGACGTCGGTCCTGAGGCGTTTCAGGCTCTTCTCGCACTCGCGGATCAGATGGTAGCGCGACAGCCCTTCGTCGTTGGGGCCGGTACCGATCCGCATACGCCCCTTGGAGGCGATCAGCACATCTCCCTTGCGTTTGCCGCCGAGCGCATCGCCGATCATCTCTTCCGACAGCCCGTTCGAATAGACATTGGCGGTGTCGATGAGATTGATGCCGGAATCGATGCAGAGGTCGATCATCCGGCGCGCCTCGTCGAGATCGGTCTTGCCGACCGCTGAAAATGCGCCGGCGCCGCCGAAGGTCATGGTGCCCATGGTCAGCGTCGAAACCTTCAGCCCGGAACGGCCGAGTGTGCGGTATTCCATATCAGATCCTCGCAATTGCGTTGAGAAGGGCTGCTTCGAAGGCTGCCCAAAGGAGCCTGGCATTTGTAGGATAATTCGAGCCGCTTGTCGTGCATGCCATGGAGGCTGATCGATCACATCTCACGGATTTGCGCGACCGGCACATAGGCCGGCTGCAATAAAACCGTCATTGCCGGCCTGTATGCAGTCGGCTCAAGGTGTTCGTTCTTGGCCGGCAGGCCGGACGCCGACACGGGCGTGCACGCGGAGCAGCATAAATGACCGAAGCAAAACAGAATTCTCCTGCCAAGGACTGGCTGGAAGCGGAGCTCGCCGACACGCTCGACGAAGATTACGAGCTGGAAATGTCGGAACCGGCGCTATCGCTGGAGATCGCCAAAATCTACAAGAAGGCGCATCCGCCCTCGATGGATCGCCAGCAATATTTTCGCGACCTGATCACGCTGCAATCCGAATTGATCAAGCTGCAGTCCTGGGTGGCATATCACAAGAAGAAGCTGGTGGTGATTTTCGAGGGCCGCGATTCGGCCGGCAAGGGCGGCGTCATCAAGCGCATCACCCAACGGCTCAATCCGCGCATCTGCCGCGTCGTAGCACTTCCGGCGCCGACCGAGCGCGAGAAGTCGCAATGGTATTTCCAGCGCTACGTCCCGCATCTGCCGGCAGGCGGCGAGATCGTGCTGTTCGACCGCTCCTGGTACAACCGCTCCGGCGTCGAAAGGGTGATGGGATTTGCCGAACCGGATCAGGTCGAGAAGTTTTTTCGCGACGTGCCGGAGTTCGAGCGCATGCTGGTCCGCTCCGGCATCACGCTGGTCAAATACTGGTTCTCCATCACCGACGAGGAGCAGCAGATGCGTTTCCAGATGCGCATCCACGATCCGATGAAGCAGTGGAAGCTGTCGCCGATGGACCTGCAGTCGCGCGTACGGTGGGAGCAGTACACCAAGGCCAAGGAAGAGACGTTCGCCCGCACCAACATTCCCGAAGCCCCCTGGTTCATCGTCGAAGGCAACGACAAGAAGCGGGCGCGGCTGAACTGCATCGATCATCTCCTCAAGCAGATGCCTTATGAGGAAGTGCCGCACGAAGAGATCACGCTGCCCGATCGCGTCTTCAATCCCGAATACGAGCGCCAGGTGCTGCCGCGTGAGCTGTATGTGCCGGAGAAGTATTGACGTTGCTTTCGGATTACCGCTGAGCTCGCCGCACTTCCTGCGCCGCGCTGCGCCCTTCGACCACTGTAACGGCATGGATCCTAGGGTCTTCGCTACGTCGCTTCGCTCCTGCTTCGCCCAAGGATGACGAAGGCGTGGTGGCTTAAGGCCAATCGCGGATGGTGAAGATTGGCAATTGCGTCACCACGTAGCGGGCGGCGGTTGATGGCATATCACAAACCTTCGAGATTGGCTGAAACAACACTCCCCGTTCGTCATCCTAGGGCGAAGCGAACGCGAAGCGGAGCGCAGACCCTAGGATCCATGCCGTTACTTCTGAGCGCGCAGCAGCGGTGCAGACAACAATCCCTGCGACTACACCCCCTCAATGATGACATGCGTGGCATTCGGCGTCGCGACCTGCTCGCTACACCGGTAGCCGAGCCCAGGCATGTCGATGCCGGCAAAAAGGTTCTCGCCTGAGCCGAGCAGCATCGGCGATATCGCCAGATGCATGTCGTCGATGAGCTTTATCCCTAAGATATTGCCGGATCGTGGCGACGCCGCCGCCGAGCCGGACATCCTTGCCGTCAGCCGCTGCTTTCGCCTTTTCCAGCGCTGAGTGAATGCCGTCGGTCACAAAATGGAAGGTGGTGCCGCCCTCCATGACGAGAGGATCGCGCGGATGGTGGGTGAGCACGAAGACCGGCACATGGTAGGGCGGATTGTCTCCCCACCAGCCGTTCCAGGTGTCATCGGGCCAAGGCCCGCGGATCGGCCCGAACATGTTGCGGCCCATGATCCACGCGCCAATGTTTTCGAAGCTGCGCGTTACGAACGCGTCGTCGGTATCCGTGGTCCCGTCATCTTCGCCGGACATGTTGCGGAAGGTTCGGGTGCCGAACATCCATGTGTGCAGGGCTTCCCCGCCGACGCCCAGCGGTTCTTTCAGGTCTTGGTCGGGACCGGCTCCGAAGCCGTCGATAGACACGGTGAAAGCGTTGACGCGAAGCTTGGACATGAGGACCTCTAAGCCAGTTGTGAAATGCAAGCAGTTGTTTTAGTTGGACTGATTGCATTATGCAAGCGGTGTTCTAGAGGCGGAGGTGGCAGGCGGCCGCCAGGAATTCAGTAAAAGAAGCTTCGACACGTGTTGAGATGAGCAATTGTCGATGTTGGCGCCGCCCCTCATCCGCCTGCCGGCACCTTCTCCCCGTATAGTGACGGGGCGAAGGGGGCTGGCCGCAACTTCGGCTCGCATTCTGCAACGTTGGAGATTTGCTAGGCGCTACAGATGTGCCTATCCCTTCAGCATCGCCGCCACTTCAGGCGCGAAATAGGTGAGCATGCCGTCGCAGCCGGCGCGCTTGAAGGCGAGCAGCGATTCCAGCATCGCCTTGTCGCCGTCGATCCAGCCATTGGCGGCGGCCGCCTTGATCATCGAATATTCGCCCGACACTTGATAGGCGAAGGTCGGCATCCGGAATTCGTCCTTCAGCCTGCGGATGATGTCGAGATAGGGCAGGCCGGGCTTGACCATCAGCATGTCGGCGCCCTCGGCGAGATCCTGTTCGGCCTCGCGCACGGCCTCGTCGGAATTGGCGTGGTCGAGATAATAAGTCTTCTTGTCGCCCTTGAGCAGGCCGGCGGTGCCGACCGCCTCGCGATAGGGTCCGTAGAAGGCGGAAGCGAATTTCGTCGCGTATGACATGATCGCCACATCCTGAAAACCATTGGCGTCGAGCGCATCGCGGATGGCGCCGATGCGGCCATCCATCATGTCGGAAGGGGCGATGATATCTGCGCCGGCCGAAGCCTGGATGACGGCAGCCGCCGTGACCTGCTCCACGGTCTGGTCGTTGACGATGATGCCGTCGCGCAAGATGCCGTCGTGGCCGTGCGAGGTGAAGGGATCGAGCGCCGCATCGGTGATGATGCCGATCTCGGGCACCGCGTGCTTGATGGCGCGCGTGGCGCGGTTGATGACGTTTTCCGGATCGAGGATGTGCGAGCCGGTTTGGTCGCGCAGGCCGAGCTCGACATTGGGAAAGGTGGCGATCGCCGGAATGCCGAGCTTTGCCGCGCGCTCGGCCTCCTTGACGGCAAGGTCGAGCGACAGGCGGAAGACACCAGGCATGGCGGCGATCGGTTCACGGATCTTCTTCCCATCGACGACGAAGATCGGCCAGATCAGATCGTCGACGGAGAGCCGGTTCTCCTGCACGAGACGGCGCGACCAGTCGGCCTTGCGCATGCGCCGCAAACGGCGGCTGCCGGTGATCTCGTCGACGCTGCGCGCGCCGGCAGGCTTTGCTGGGGTGAATTTGTTCATCGCCAAAACTCCAGATTGGCGGCTTTTAACACGAGCCCCCGCCGCTGACCAATGCGCACGATAGTGCCAGGCACAAGCTGGATACCGGTATACGAGTTCCGGCTGACCGTTGTTGCCGGACAGGATTGCGCCTTGGCATTGACGCGCCCATGCGCCACGCTTTAGCACTTCAGTCCCGGCGGCATGGGGGAGGATTCTTTAGGCGATGGATTTTGGCGGCGGCAACGAGATCCGCTTCGAACGACTGGGCAGCGCCGGCGTCGTCACCCTGACGCGGCCGCAGGCGCTCAATGCCGTCACCCATCGCATGGTCAAGGCGCTCGACAAGGCGCTGCGCGCCTGGGAGCGCGACGACGGCGTCGCTGTTGTCGTCGTCAAGGCCGAGGGCAGGGCGTTTTCGGCCGGCGGCGACATCCTCCACATCTACGAGGCCGGGCGGGCAGGAAAGCCGCCGGTCGATTTCTTCGCCGACGAATACCGGCTGAACGCCCGCATCGCGCGATTCAAAAAACCCTATGTTGCGCTGATCGACGGCATCGTCATGGGCGGCGGCGTCGGCATCTCGTTCCACGGCTCGCATCGGCTGCTGACCGAGAACGCCCAGTTCGCCATGCCGGAAGTCGGCATCGGCTTTTTCCCGGATGTCGGCGCCAGTCATCTCTTGCCGGGCCTCGGCGGCAGCTTTGGCATGTATCTGGCCTTGACCGGAAACCGCATCCGCTATGGCGACGCTTTGTGGTCGGGCCTGGCGACGCACACGATCAAGGCGCAGGAACAGGCCGGCTTTCTCGACCGGCTGGTTGGGAGCGGCGACCCGGAATTGGCGCTGCGCGGCTTTTCCGTCCCGGCTCGGCGCGAAACGGACAGTCCGACACTGGAAGCCATCGCCCGCCATTTCGCGCAGCCGTCGCTGAGCGACATCATCGGCAGCCTGGAGCGCGCCGCACCCGCAGACGCGTTCGCGGCCAAGACACTGGCGACGATCCGCACCCGCTCGCCTACCAGTCTGCATGTCGCCTGGCGCGAGATCAGTGCCGGGCTGACGCTGTCGATGGACGAGTGCATGCGGATGGAGTTCCGCATCCTCAACCGCATGCTTGCCGGCCACGATTTCTACGAAGGCATCCGCGCTGCCATCATCGACAAAGGCTCGACGCCGCAATGGCGGCCGGCAGGCATCGACGACGTCAGTGCTGCCGACGTCGATGCCTACTTCGCTCCGCTCGGCGAACGGGAACTCAAGCTGTGAGCGAGGTCACGTCGAGACGCGTCGTGCTCCAGCCCTCGACGGTCGAGGTCATCTTCGCCTGGTTTCAGCGCGTCATCTCAGGCTACTGTCTGTTGTTCGGGATTTTGTACTGGATCCGGCTGATCGGCTTCTATCCCGGCTCGTTGTGGCGCTTCGACCTGATGCCGATGCATTGGCAGGTAGCTGCGGTGACGCTCGCCGTGTTCTTTCCCTTCGCCGCCGCCGGTCTGTGGATGCTGGCCTCCTGGGGGCCAGTCATCTGGTTCATCTGCGCGGCGACCGAGACCATCATGTATGCCGGCTTTCCCGGGCTGTTCGGCCACCGGCCGCTGATCGTCGCCTCGCATGCGGCGGTGGCGCTGCTCTACATCGCCTTTCGCGTGGTGATCTGGATGCAGAAGCGCCGCAGCCGGCAATAGAGTATCGGACCGATGCTCAACAAGAATAGCCCACGCGTCCGGTTGGACGGGCAAATTACCGCCCGCAATCATTGGCTAAATCTTTAGGTTAATCGTCCTTGTTCGGGTGACCCTTCGTTAAGCCTCTTTCGAAACCTATTACCGGTAAGCTCTTGTTAGCCCTAGCGTTTAAGTCGAATTTTATGAGTATTCGATAGTGTCGCGATCAAGGTGAAAAACAAAAAATCACCAGGCGACAAACGAGAGGCAAAGACAATGATCAATTCCCGTCCGGCGGCGAAGACCGCCAACCTATCCGATGACCGCCGCGAGGCGATCCGTTCGCTGTACATGGAATCGCTGCAGCTGGTGGAACGGCTGCACCGCCGCCTGCTTGACGTGATCAAGGACGAATTCGACCGCAACGGCCGTTCCGATATCAACGCTATCCAGGCGCTGCTGCTCTTCAACATCGGCAATTCGGAGCTGACCGCCGGCGAGCTGCGCTCGCGCGGCTATTATCTCGGCTCGAACGTCTCCTACAATCTGAAGAAGCTGGTCGATCTCGGCTTCATCAACCATCAGCGCTCGCGCATCGACCGCCGTTCGGTGCGGGTCTCGCTGACGCCGAAGGGCAGTGAGGTGGCGGAAGTCGTCGCCGGACTCTACGAGCGCCATGTCGGCTCGATCGAGCAGGTCGGCGGCATCAACACGGAAGAATTCAAGCAAATGAACCGCGCCCTGCAGCGCCTCGACCGCTTCTGGAACGATACCATCGCCTATCGGATGTAAGCATGTCCGTCGCATGAGGGGGAACCGCGCCACAGGCGCGGTCGGGGAACGATCCAAACGACCGGTGCCGAAAAGCATCGGTCTTTGCGTTTCGTGAGGACAGCCGATCCAAATCGCGGTCAGGGTCACGTTGCCGCCATATTCCCGGTGAAAGCGAGAATGCGGGTGATGTTGCGGCGCGAGCCAATCCGTCCCCCGTCAACCGCCTCTGAGAAGGGGCGTGCGCCCGGCGCGTTCTCGCGCAGAAGCGATTGGGGCATGGTTGGCTAATTGTTAAGGGCGCCAACCTTAGAGTGGGCCTAGCGTGCGGGCGGATCGCCCGGTGAAAAAACTGTTACAGGAATGTCTGGAGCGTACATGAGAACCAGTCGCCGTTTCTTCCTTTCCGGAGCCTCCGCGTTGGCCGCGACGATGGTTGCCGGTGGCGCCAGCGCGCAGGACGTGATCGCGGATATCCTGAAATCCTCGGGCCGCGGCAACTGGAACGACCAGTTCGACGCCCGCGCCAGCGAGGGCGGCAAGGTGGCCTCGACGCTGCCGATCGTTAGCCTGCAGACCGTTGCGTACACCGAGCAGGCTATCGCGCAGTATCAGAATATTGTCGCGCAGGGCGGCTGGGAGCGGGTCCCGGACACCAAGAAATTGCAACTCGGCGTCATCGATCCCGACGTGGTGCCATTGCGCAGGCGCTTGATGATTTCGGGCGACCTGGCGCAGAGCGCCGGCCTTTCAGAGGCCTTCGATTCCTACGTGGATGCGGCGGTCAAGCGCTTCCAGGCGCGTCATGGCCTGCCTTCCGACGGGACCCTGGGCCAATATAGCTATGCGGCGATGAATGTCTCGGCGCAGGTCCGGCTTGGCCAGCTGCAGACCAATCTGCACCGGCTGAACGAACGCGCCGGCACGCTGGGCAGCCGCTATGTATTGGTCGATATCCCTGGCGCCCAGATCGAAGCGGTCGAGAACGACCGCGTCGTGCTGCGCCACACCGCCGTGGTCGGCAAGATCGATCGCCAGACGCCGATCGTCGATTCCAAGATCAACGAGATCATCGTCAATCCCTACTGGAACGCGCCGGTCTCGATCGTGCGCAAGGACATCATTCCGCTGATGCGGAAGGACCCCAACTATCTCAAGGACAGCAAGATCCGGCTGTTCGCACCGGATGGCAGCGAGGTCGATCCACTGACCGTCGACTGGTCGACCGACGACGCGGAGAAATACCGCTTTCGCCAGGATCCGGGCGCCGGCAATGCGATGGCCTCGGTCAAGATCAATTTCCCGAGCCCGGACGGCGTCTACATGCACGACACGCCGCAGCAAAGCCTGTTCGGCAAGATGATGCGCTTCGATTCCTCAGGCTGCGTGCGCGTCCAGAACGTGCGCGACCTCGTCACCTGGATCCTGCGCGACACGCCGGGCTGGAGCCGCCAGCATTTCGAGGCGGCTATCAAGAGCGGCGAGAACATCCCGGTGCAGGTCACCAATCCGGTGCCGGTCTTTTTCCTCTACATCTCGGCCTGGTCGACGGGGCCTGGCGTCGTGCAGTTCCGCGACGACATCTACGGGCTCGACGGAGCCAACGAGCTGCAGATCACCTCTGCGCTCTAAGCCACTGATCTTTTTGCTGAAAGGCCGCCGCTGAGGGCGGCCTTTTTGCATCCGGCTGGAGCGCGCGCGCCGGGTCCGGAAAGCGCCGTTCGGTAGAGGGCCATGCAAGTCGCCATCTTCATCCTGGTCGTGCTCGTCTTCGTCGCCGTTTCCGGCGCGCTGGTCCGGCCGGTGCGGGTGCCGTTGCCGGTGCTGCAGATTGCCATAGGTGCCGCACTCGCCTGGCCGATGCGCGGCATCCATGTCGAGATCAATCCCGAGCTTTTCCTGCTGGTGTTCATTCCGCCGCTGCTGTTCAGCGATGCCTATGGCGCGCCGAAGCGCGAATTGCTGGCGCTGCGCGGGCCGATACTGGACCTTGCCATCGGGCTGGTCTTCTTTACCATCGTCGGCTTCGGCTACGCCTTGCACTGGCTGGTGCCGAGCGTTCCGCTCGTCGTCGCATTCGCGCTTGCCGCGGTGCTGTCGCCGACCGACGCAGTTGCCGTGTCCTCGATCGTCGACAAGAATGTGGCTCCGGCGCGGCTGATGCACATTCTGGAAGGCGAGTCGCTGCTCAACGACGCGTCGGGGCTGGTCATGTTCCGTTTCGCGGTAGCGGCAGTGTTGACCGGCAGCTTTTCATTCGCCGCGGCAACTCTGACTTTCGTCTACGCCGTGGCAGTCGGCATCCTGGCCGGCGTGGCGGCACTGTTCGTTGCCGCCAAGGCGCTGCAATTGCTGAACCGCATCGGCGGCGTGCCGGCCGAGGCGCAGGTGCTGGTCATGATCCTGCTGCCCTTCGTCGCCTATCTCGGCGCTGAGCATGTCGGAGCTTCGGGTATCCTGGCCGCGGTCACCGCCGGCGTGCTGACCGGCGGCTCAGGAATTTTCCGTTTCCTCGGTGTTTCAGCGCGTATCCAGACGGTGTCGCTGTGGACGACGCTGTCTTTCGTCTTCAACGGCGCGCTCTTCATCCTGCTCGGCCTGCAGTTTCCCGACATCATCGGCAATGTGCCGCCCGAGCTCAGTGGCCGCTATCCGGTCATCCAGCCGATCCTGACGGTGTTGGCGCTGACGCTGTGCCTGATCGCCCTGCGCTTCCTGTGGATATGGATTGGCGATATCGCGGCCAGCGTCGTGGCGCGGTTGCGCAAGCGCAAGGCCGAGCCGTTCGGGCTGCGTGTCCGGCTCGCCGGCTCGGTGGCCGGCGTGCGCGGCGCGATAACGCTGGCCGGCATCCTGTCGCTGCCGATCGCCATGCCGGACGGCTCGCCCTTTCCGGCGCGCGACGAGGTGATCTTCCTGGCCGCCGGCGTCATCATCTGCTCGCTGGCCATCGCCAGCCTCGCGCTGCCCCGGATAGCGCGCGGGCTGGTCGAGCCGGGCGAGGATGCCGGCGCAGCCGAGGAGCGCCTGGCGCGTGTCGGCGCGGCCAAGGCCGCCATCGCCCGCATCGAGAGCATCGCCGGAGTTGAAGACGGGGACGAAGGCGAGGTGCCCGGCGCCCGGCTTGCTGCGGCCGACAGCATTGTCACCGGCTACAAGCGCCGCATCGCCGCCTCCGACGAGGCCGAAGACGCGCGCGCTGAGGCCCGTGAAGCCGGACGGCTGGAGCTGGAAATGAGGCTGGCCGGCATCGAGGCCGAGCGCGCGGCGGTGCTCGCCATGTTTCGCAGCCGAGAGATCAACGATCATACGAAGCAGACGCTGCTGACCGAGATCACGCTTACAGAAGCCTTGCTGAACGGCCGGCAGGCAAGGAAATAGACGAACTCTTCGCCTCGCTGCCGCAATCCGACCAGCAAATTTCGCGTCGCAAACGTGGCGGGGCGAAAGCAACTGTGTTAATGGCGCGGCAGGCCCCCGGACGACAAGGATCTCAAGCATGGCAACAGCAGCGGCAGTGTCGAACAAATTCGAATCCTTCTTCGAAACCACGCTTGCCGATGCCGATCCGGAGATTTTCGGCGCGATCCGCAACGAGCTCGGCCGCCAGCGCCACGAGATCGAGCTGATCGCATCGGAAAACATCGTCTCCCGCGCCGTGCTGGAAGCGCAGGGGTCGATCATGACCAACAAATACGCCGAGGGCTATCCGGGCAAGCGCTACTATGGCGGCTGCCAGTTCGTCGACGTGGCCGAGGACCTGGCCATCGAGCGTGCCAAAAAGCTGTTCGGCTGCAACTTCGCCAACGTCCAGCCGAATTCCGGCAGCCAGATGAACCAGGCGGTCTTTTTGGCGCTGCTGCAGCCCGGCGACACCTTCATGGGGCTCGACCTGAATTCCGGTGGCCACCTGACGCACGGTTCGCCGGTCAACATGAGCGGCAAATGGTTCAAGGTCGTTTCCTACGGGGTGCGCAGGGACGACCATCTGCTCGATATGGATGCGATCGAGAAGACTGCCCTCGAGACCAGGCCGAAGCTGATCCTGGCCGGCGGCACTGCCTATTCGCGCGTCTGGGACTGGAAGCGCTTTCGCGAGATCGCCGACTCGATCGGCGCCTATCTGATGGTCGACATGGCCCACATCGCCGGCCTGGTCGCCGGCGGCGTGCATCCGTCGCCGCTGCCTTATGCCCATGTGGTCACCACCACCACGCACAAGTCGTTGCGCGGCCCGCGTGGCGGCATGATCCTGTGCAACGACGAAGATATCGCCAAGAAGATGAACTCGGCAGTGTTCCCGGGGCTGCAGGGTGGTCCGCTGATGCATGTCATCGCCGCCAAGGCTGTGGCCTTGGGCGAAGCGCTGAAGCCAAGCTTCAAGACCTATGCAGAGAGCGTTGCCGCCAATGCCAAGGCGCTGGCCTCCAGCCTGCAGGAAACCGGCCTCGACATCGTCTCCGGCGGCACCGACAACCATCTGATGCTGGTCGACCTGCGGCCGAAGAACGCCACCGGCAAGCGTGCCGAGGCAGCGCTTGGCCGCGCCAACATCACCTGCAACAAGAACGGCATCCCTTTCGATCCCGAAAAGCCGTTCGTCACCTCGGGCGTGCGCCTCGGCACGCCGGCCGGCACTACCCGCGGTTTCGGCCAGGCCGAGTTCCGCGAGATCGGCAAGCTGATCGCCGAGGTGCTGGACGGGCTCAAGGCCGCAAATTCCGATGAGGGCAATGCAGCCGTCGAGGCAGCGGTGAAGGCGAAGGTGGCCGCGTTGACGGATCGTTTTCCGCTCTATCCCTATCTCGGTTGAGCTCACGCAAAATGTCGTCCCTCATCGGCCGGACGAGAAGCACTTTTTCAGCGGGGACGGAGTCCGGACAGGAACCTTGACGATGATGCAGATTTTCCGTGTCGCTGGCTTTGGCGCGCTTGGCGTGTTGGTCACATTGACCACCTTGCCGACCGCCGGCATGGCACAGTCTGCGCCTACCCTAGCCGCACCGAAGACCGAAACCTTCGGCCAGTGGTCCATCACTGTGGACGAGATCGATACCGGTGAGGATCTGCGCAAGACCTGCGTCGCCTCGACCGCCTTTCTCGACGCGAGCGGTACCAGCGGCACTCTCACGCTTGCCATCTCGAACGGTGATGCACTGCCGCCCAATGGCTATCCGACCCTTGTCATCGCCATGAAGAACAAGGACTTGCCGACTGGCGAGAACATTCCGGCGGTGTTCGGCGATGCCAACGGCAAGGTCAAGGCGACCGTTGATGCCATGGCCGGTGCCGGCGGAAAATGGATGTTGAACAACAAGCCCGAGATCAGCCTGGCACTGCTGCGTGCGATGCGCAGCGCCAGCGCGCTCGATATCACCTTCGCCGACACGCCAGTCGCGACCGTATCGATGGACGGCTTCACCAAGGCCTATCGCAGCCTCGGCGTCTCATGTGGGTTCCCGACTGCTGACGTCGCGCCGTAATCGGCCGGTATTGCCGTCCGGTATGCTGCTGGCAATTTTCCTCGCGCCTCGCTATTTCTGAGGCGCGAGAGACCACCGCGATACTTTGCCATCGCGGCAAAAACCTCTAAGCCTTCGCTCCACGAGAATCGCGAACACAAGGCTGTCCATGCGCTGTCCCTACTGCCAGTCCGAAGATACGCAGGTGAAGGATTCGCGCCCCGCCGAAGATGGCGCGGCGATCCGCAGGCGGCGCGTCTGCCCTGATTGCGGCGGCCGCTTCACCACCTTCGAGCGCGTGCAGTTGCGCGACCTCGTGGTGGTGAAGAAATCCGGACGCAAGGTGCCGTTCGACCGCGACAAGCTGCTGCGCTCGGTTGAGATCGCCGTGCGCAAGCGCAATGTCGATCCCGAGCGCATCGACCGCGCAGTGACCGGCATCGTGCGCCAGCTCGAAAGCTCCGGCGAGACCGAGGTCGCCTCGGGCGAGGTCGGCCGCCTGGTGATGGAGGCGCTGAAGTCGCTCGACGACGTCGCCTATGTGCGCTTCGCCTCGGTCTATCGCAATTTCCGCGAGGCCAAGGATTTTCACGACGTGCTGGGTGAACTGAAAGGTGACGAGCTCAAGGAAGAGGACGCCGGCTGAGCATGGCAAGGCGCAGCCAAGCCGAGCAAGAGGTTCTTGATCGCCGCTTCATGGCGGCGGCACTGAGGCTGTCGCGGAAAAACGCCGGGCGGACCTCGACCAACCCTTCCGTCGGCACACTGATCGTGCGCGACGACGGTACCCGGCCGATGATCGTCGGCACCGGCGTCACCGCTGTCGGCGGCCGGCCGCATGCCGAGACCGAGGCGCTGGCCGAGGCCGGCGAGCTCGCACGCGGCGCCACCGCCTATGTCACTTTGGAGCCCTGCGCCCACCATGGCCGCACCCCGCCTTGCGCCAGTGCACTGGTCAATGCCGGCGTCGCGCGGGTGGTTGGGGCTGCGAGCGACCCCGATCCACGCGTGTCCGGCAACGGCTATGCGATCCTGCGTGCTGCCGGTGTCGAAGTGGTCGAAAAGGTGCTGGTGGCAGAAGCCGCCGAGCAGATGGCCGGCTATCTCATTCGATCTCTGAAAAAACGTCCGGAAGTGATCCTGAAACTTGCGCTTTCCAGCGACGGCAAGATCGGCATGAAAGGCGAGGGACAGGTCTCGATCACCGGCGACATCGCCCGGCGCGAAGTCTATCTGATGCGCGCCGAAGCCGACGGCGTACTGATCGGCATCGGCACGGCGCTGGAGGACGATCCGGCGCTGACGGTGCGGTTGCCGGGGCTGGAGAACCGCTCGCCGGTGCGCATCGTGCTCGACCGCCACATCAGGCTGCCGGAGACGTCGAAACTGGTCGCCGGCGTCGACCGGGTTCCGCTCTATGTCGCCGCCTGCGCCGAAGCCGATCCGCACCGGCGGGCCCCGCTCGAACGCGCCGGCGTGCGCTTCATCGGCACCGAGACCTATGAAGGCGACATTGCGCTGCCGGAACTGCTCGAGGATCTGGCAGCGCTCGGCATGGCGAGCGTGCTGGTCGAGGGCGGCGCCAAGGTGGCTAAGGCCTTCCTCACCGAGGGGCTGGTCGACCGCATCGTGCTGTTCCAGGGGCAGGAGCCGATCGGCAAGCGCGGCATTGCATCGCCCCTCGACGCCAAGCATATCCCGGCAGGATTTCGCAAATTGCGCGACATGCGTTTCGGCGAAGACAGCTACGCCGAGTGGATAAGACATGATCCCAAAAAGTGGGAACCGGTTTTTGGACAAGAACATGGTCAACTGAAAGACAGGATCTGATGTTTACCGGGATTGTCACCGATGTCGGCACTGTCGCTACCGTGAAGCCGCTGAGAGAGGGCGTCGGCTTGCGCATCGACACCGCCTATGACCCTGAGACGATCGCCATCGGCGCTTCGATTTCCTGCGGCGGCGTCTGCCTGACAGTGACGGCGCTGCCGGAAAGCGGCGCCAATGCGCGCTGGTTCGAGGTCGAGGCCTGGGAGGAGGCGCTCAGGCTGACGACGGCGATGGGCTGGAAATCCGGCACCAGGATCAATCTGGAACGGGCGCTGAAGATCGGCGACGAACTCGGTGGCCATATCGTTTCGGGCCATGTCGACGGCATGGCCGAGATCGTGGCGCGCAAGGAGGAGGGCGATGCGGTGCGCTTCACGCTGGAAGCGCCGCGCGACCTGGCCAAATTCATCGCGCCCAAGGGCTCTGTCGCGCTCGACGGCACCTCGCTCACCGTCAACAGGGTCGAAGGCACGCGCTTCGACGTGCTCTTGATCCATCACTCGCTGACCGTGACCACCTGGGGCGAACGCCAGGTCGGCGACCGCGTCAATCTGGAGATCGACACCATGGCCCGCTACGCGGCGCGCTTGGCGGAGGCCGCGAAAGAGGGGCTTTGATGGCCCTGCCGGAGAGCGGCGTGGATTGATACGGTTGGTCAAAACAGGACGAGCACCTCGGATTTGATTCGCGCGGTGTTCCGTTCCGTTGGCGCTGCCCCTCACCCGCCTGCCGGCGCCTCTCCACGGGGCGAGGGGCGCTGTCATCGATGGTTTCGCCAGTCATCAGCGTTGCAAGAAGGGCGCCGGCGCTGCGGCCAGCTTCTTTCGCCCCGTTTACGGGGAGAAATGCCCGGCAGGGCAATGAGGGGCAGCGCCAGCTTCGGAGGAACCCAATAATCAGGCACGTCCGCATCTCCACCAATCTTCCGCTTGCGATCAAACCGGCTTCGGCCTAAGTCACCGGCGATCCCGGAGACATCTATGGCTGGCACATCCCAACACGGCAAAGCGTTCATTCGCCCGAAGAAGAAGGCCCACCTTCTTGTCATCGAGGCACGCTTCCACGACGACCTTGCCGACGCGCTGCTCGAAGGCGCGACAAGCGCGCTCGAGGAAGCGGGTGCGACATACGACGTCGTCACCGTTCCGGGCTCGCTCGAAATTCCAGCGGTGATTTCCTTCGCGCTTGACGGCGCCGCCGAGGGCGGGCGGAACTATGACGGCTTTGTCGCCCTCGGCACCGTCGTGCGCGGCGACACCTATCATTTCGACATCGTCGCCAATGAATCGAGCCGTGCCCTGATGGATCTGTCCGTCCAGGAAGCGGTCTGCATCGGCAACGGCATCCTGACCACCGAAAATGACGAGCAGGCCTGGACGCGGGCCAGGCGTTCGGAAGGCGACAAGGGCGGCTTTGCCGCGCGTGCGGCGCTGACCATGATTGCCCTCAAGCAACAGTTGGGAGAGCGATCGTGAGCGAACCCGCATCGCCCGGCCAGCCCGCGGTGCGCCACGCCAACAAGCGCGGTGCAGCCCGTCTGGCCGCCGTGCAGGCGCTCTACCAGATGGATGTGGCCGGCAGCGGGGTCTTCGAGATCACCGCCGAATACGAGGCGTTCAGGCTCGGCAAGGAAGTCGACGGCGCGCTCTATCGCGAGGCCGACGCGCAATGGTTTCGCGCCATCCTCGCCGGCGTCGTCGAGAACCAGAAGACCATCGATCCGATCATCCGCGAGGCGCTCACCGAGGACTGGCCGTTGTCCAGGCTCGATTCGACGCTGCGCGCCATATTGCGCGCCGGCGTCTACGAGCTGATGAAGCGCGAGGACGTGCCGGTGGCTGTCATCGTCTCGGAATATGTCGATATCGCCAAGGCGTTTTACGAAGAAGACGAGCCGAAGCTGGTCAACGCGGTGCTCGATCGCGTGTCGCGCCGGGTGCGCGGCGAAGGGCGTGGCAAGGACGCTTCATGACGGCGGTCGCTACCGCCGAGGCTGGCAGGGAAGCGCGCCGCACGGCGCTCATCCTCGCCGCTTCGCAAGCGATCATCGGCTCGGCCGCACCCATCGCCATTTCCGTGGGTGGGTTGGCCGGGCACTATCTGCTCGACTCCGACAAGTCGCTGGCGACGGCGCCGATCACCGGCTTCAACGTCGGCGTGGCGCTCGGCGCCCTGCCGGCCGCAGCCATCATCCGCCGGCTCGGCCAGCGTGACGGCTTCATGACCGGGTCGATCGTCACCGCGCTCGGCGGTCTGGTCGCCACGCTGGCGCTGTTCCAGGCCAGCTTCTGGCTGTTCGCCTTCGGCCTGCTGGTGATCGGCATCGGCGGTGCCTTCGTCCAGCAATTCCGCTTCGCCGCCGCTGACAACGCGCCGCCTGAATTCAAGGCGCGCGCCATCTCCTTCGTGCTGGCCGGCGGCATCGTCACCGCCATCCTCGGGCCGCAGATCGTCATTTTCACCCGCGAATTGTTTGCGCCGGTGATGTTTGCCGGCTCGTTTGCCTCCATCCTGGTGCTGGCGGGGGTCGGCGCTGCCATCCTGTCGTTGCTGCGCATCCCGGTGAGGGCAACGGGCAAAGCGGAAATCGCCGACAGCGACGCGCGCCCGCTCTCCGAGATCGTCACCAGGCCGCGTTTCGTTGCGGCGCTGTTTTGTGCCGTTGGCAGCTATGCGCTGATGAGCTTCGTCATGACCGGCGCACCGCTCGCCATGGTCGGCTGCGGCCTGTCGACGGACGACGCCACGCTCGGCATTTCCTGGCATGTCATGGCGATGTTCGCGCCGAGCTTCTTCACCGGCTCGCTGATCTATCGCTTCGGCGCCGAGCGGATCGTCGCAACCGGCCTTGTGTTGCTCCTCGGCTGCGCCGTGGTAGCGCTGTCGGGCCTGGCGCTGTGGCAGTTCTGGACGGCGCTGATCCTGCTCGGCCTTGGCTGGAATTTCGGCTTCATCGGCGCCACCGCCATGGTCGCCGACAGCTACCGGCCATCCGAAAAGGCCAAGGTCCAGGGTTTTCACGACTTCGTCCTGTTCGGCTCCGTCGCCTTCGCCTCGCTGATGTCCGGCGCGGTCTACAACGCCTGGGGCTGGGAGATGCTGAACTGGATCATCTTCCCGGTGACGGTGCTGTGCTTCGTGGCGCTGGGCGTGCTGAAGATGACCGCGCGGCCGACCAGCGCATGACCCCGAACCGAAGGTTCGGAAAGGATCATGCGCAAAATCAAAAGTGCTACAGCGTCCTTTGCGCGTCCAAGCGGACGCGCGGCGCTCTAATGCATGTCGCGCAAAAGTGTGCAGCGGTTTTGCGATAACGACATGCACAAAACAACAATACTAAAGCGCGTCGCATGAGGTCGGCCAAACGCGACGCGCTTTAGTGACATGACGCTGTCGGGATCAGACGGCAGCGGATTCACCCGCATCCGAACAAATTATTGCCCCCATCCCCCTTCTTATGAAACCGTGTACCCCGACGGGGCATTGAAGCCATGCTCATATAGTCCGGTTCTCAGCAAGGGATTTGTGATATGTTTTCAGTCAAGGTTCTGGCCGGCGCGGCACTGGCGCTCGGCATCGCCGCAGCCTCGGCGAGCGCTCAGGTGGTCGTGTCGTCGAAGATCGATACCGAAGGCGGCGTGCTCGGCAACATCATCCAGCTGGTGCTGAACGCCAACAACATCCAGACCACCGACCGCATCCAGCTCGGCGGCACCCCTGTGGTGCGCAAGGCGATCACCGCCGGCGAGATCGACATCTATCCGGAATACACCGGCAATGCCGCCTTCTTCTTCGAAAAGGCCGACGATCCGGTGTGGATGGATGCCGCCAAGGGCTACGAAACGGCCAAGAAGCTGGACTACGACGCCAACAAGATCGTCTGGCTGTCGCCGTCGCCGGCCAACAACACCTGGGCGATTGCGCTGCGCAAGGATGTCGCCGAGATCAACAAGCTGGCGACGTTGTCCGACTTCGGCAAATATGTCTCCGGCGGCGGCCAGGTGGTGCTGGCGGCCTCGGCCGAATTCGTCAATTCGGCCGCCGCACTGCCGGCCTTCCAGACCACCTTTGGCTTCACGCTGAAGCCGGACCAGCTGATCACACTCTCCGGCGGCGATACGGCGGCGACCATCGCCGCTGCGGCGAACCAGACCAACGGCGCCAATGCCGCCATGGTCTACGGCACCGATGGCGGCATCGCGCCGTCCGGCCTGGTCGTGCTCGAAGACGACAAGGGCGTGCAGCCGGTCTACCAGCCGGCGCCGATTATTCGCGAGGCGGTGCTGAAGGAGCATCCCGAAATCGAGACGCTGCTGAAGCCGGTCTTCGCCAAGCTCGACCTCGTCACCCTGCAGGAACTGAACGGCCGCGTGCAGGTCGGCGGCGAGCCGGTCAAGGGCGTCGCCGAAGACTTTTTGAAGAAGAACGGGTTTTTGAAGTAGGCCGTTCCTGAAATCGTGACGCCGGTGCGAGGCGCCCCCCTCTGGCCTGCCGGCCATCTCCCCCACTTGGGGGGAGATTGGCGGCTCCGGCGCCGGCACACACCTTGCGCCGCTGACAATTGGCGAAAGCCGAGGCGACATCCGATCTCCCCCCTCGTGGGGGAGATGTCCGGCAGGACAGAGGGGGGCGCCGGGCGCCGAGGTCACAATCCCGCAGCCGCATCTCCCCCAGCGTACGTCGTTTCGCACAGGCGTGCGTCATGACCATCCGCTTCGACAAGCTCGGTGTGGTCATCGCCGCAATTGTTGCCTATGCCGCCTTCGCCGCGCCATTCGCCACGTTTCGCGCCAATCGCATCGTACCCGGCGAGGCACGCTCGATTCTTGAAGCGCTGCCGGCGATGCTGGGGCCGCTGCTGCTTGCGGTCATCGTCGTCGCGGCGGTCGTCGCATTGCTGAAAACGCCACTGATCCTGCGCCTTGCCGCCAGCGTGGTCGCGCTTGCGGCGCTGGCGCTGCTGATCGGCGTCGCCGGTAGCTTCCTGACGCCTGAGGGCAACAGCTTTGCCCGCATCTCGCCAGCTTCGGGTTTCTGGCTGCTGATCTTCGCCTTTACGCTTTTGCTCGCCGATGTGCTGACGAGGCTGAACCTGTCGCCATGGGCGCGGATCGGCGTGCTCGTCGTCGCGGCAGCGGCGATCGGCATGCTGCTGGTCTCGGGCAGTTGGAACAGTCTGTCGATCCTCAAGGAATATGCCAACCGTGCCGACAGTTTCTGGGCGGAAGGCTCCAAGCATGTAACGCTGGCGCTGGGTTCGCTGGCGGCGGCGGTGATAGCAGGCCTGCCGCTCGGCATCCTCTGCCACCGCGTCGAAAAACTGCGGGCCGGCGTGCTCAACGTGCTGAATATCATCCAGACCATTCCCTCGATCGCGCTGTTCGGCCTGTTGATCGCGCCGCTCGGCTGGGTCGCCACGCATGTGCCCGGCGCGGCCTCCCTCGGCATTCGCGGCATCGGCACCGCGCCCGCCTTCGTCGCCCTTTTCCTCTATTCGCTGCTGCCGGTTGTGGCCAACACCGTGGTCGGTCTTGCCGGCGTCCCGCGCGCCGCCAACGATGCCGCACGCGGCATGGGCATGACCGACCGCCAGCGCCTGTTCGGCGTCGAATTTCCACTGGCCTTCCCGGTGATCCTCACCGGCATCCGCATCGTGCTGGTCCAGAACATCGGCCTTGCCACCATTGCCGCGCTGATCGGCGGTGGCGGCTTCGGCGTGTTCGTGTTCCAGGGCGTTGGCCAGACGGCGATGGACCTGGTGCTGCTCGGCGCCGTGCCAACGGTGGCTCTGGCCTTTGCTGCCGCCATCATCCTCGACGCGGTGATCGAAATGACCTCCACCAGGAGACCCGAGGCACAACCGGCATGATCGAGATCGAAGGCATTACCAAGCGCTATGACGCGACGACCGTCGTCGACGACGTGTCGATGGTGATCGAGCCGCGCACCATCGCCGTCATCGTCGGCACCTCCGGCTCCGGCAAGACGACGCTGCTGCGCATGATCAACCGGCTGGTCGAGCCGACCGCCGGCGTGATCAGGCTCGACGGCGCCGACAACCGCTCGCTGCCCGGCTACGAGCTGCGCCGCAGCATCGGCTACGCCATCCAGGGCCATGGGTTGTTTCCGCATCGCACTGTGGCGCAGAACATCGCCACCGTGCCGGTGCTGCTCGGCTGGGACGCGGCCCGCATCAAGCGCCGCGTCGACGAGTTGATGACGCTCTACCAGCTCGATCCCCAGGCGTTCGGGCCACGCTATCCGCACGAGCTCTCCGGCGGCCAGCAACAGCGCGTCGGCGTCGCCAGGGCGCTTGCCGCGGAGCCGAACGTGCTGTTGATGGACGAGCCGTTCGGCGCGCTCGACCCGATCATCCGCAACAAGGCGCAGGAGGATCTTCTGGCGATCCAGAAGCGCTTCGGCACCACCATCATCCTCGTCACCCATGACATGGAAGAGGCGGTGCATATGGGCGACAAGATCGCGGTGATGGATGCCGGCAAGCTGGTGCAATATGCCAAGCCCGCCGAAATCCTGGCGAAGCCGGCCAGCGCCTTCGTCGAGACCCTGGTCGGCGCCAGCGAAAAACCGTTCAGGCTGCTGTCGCTCGGCCGGGTGCGCGACGCAGTGGAGACGGGCACCGCCGAAGGCGAGGCGATCCCCGGCGACGCCAGCCAGCGCGATGCGCTGGCCGAACTGTTGTGGTCGGGACGCCCGGCGCTGCCGGTGAAAGGCGCCGACGGCAAGCCGCTTGGCCGCGTGACGGTGGACGGGCTGGTGAAACGGGCGGCGAGTCCGGCATGAAAGAGGCCGGTGTAAAAGCCTGGGTTCCATCGCTGCTCAGGCTCGCGCTGGTGGTGCTGCTCATTGCGTTCGTGAGCAATCCGGGTTGGTTCGAGCCGCTGCTGAAGCCGCTGACCGAGAGCAACGCGCCGGCAATCTACAACCAGGGCAGCCTGTTGACGCTGACGCTGCTGCACCTGCGGACAGTGCTGATCGCGACGGTGGCGGCAACCACCGTTGCCGTGGCGCTCGCCATCCTGGTCACCCGGCCGGCCGGCGTCGAATTCCTGCCGCTGTCGCGCAGCCTGGTCAATATCGGCCAGACCTTTCCGCCGGTGGCGGTGCTGGCGCTGGCCGTGCCGGCCGTCGGCTTTGGCGAGAAGCCGACACTGATCGCGCTGTTTCTCTACGGCCTGCTGCCGATCTTCGAGAACGCGCTGACCGGGCTGACGACGCTGCCGGCCAATGTGGTCGAGGCGGCGCGCGGCGCCGGCATGACCGGTTGGCAAAGGCTGGTCAAGGTCGAGCTGCCGCTCAGCGCGCCGATCATTCTCGGCGGTATCCGGCTTTCGGTGGTCATCAGCCTCGCCACCGCGACGATCGGCTCGACCGTGGCGGCCAGGACGCTGGGCGAGGTGATCATCGCCGGTCTGTTGTCCAACAACCTCGCCTTCGTCCTGCAGGGCGGCCTGATCGTCGCCGCCCTTGCCGTGCTGATCTATGACGGGCTGTCGGCGATCGAGCGCTACACGGCGCGCCGCATGGGGCAGGAGACGGCGTAGTTAACAAACTCAGATATCGCCTTCGCTCATCTCGGCGGAAATGGATTCCAACAGGGATTTCCATGACCCGGCCGGGGGACTGAGGTGAAAGAGCGGCTCTCCGAGAGGCTTTTGGGCGAAAGCCGGGCAAAAACCGAACAATATCTTGACGTTCGCACCCCTGTTTCGCATAAGCCGATGCGAGGGGAGCGGATTCCGCGTGCGGAATCCGCTCCCCGTCTCAACGGCCCAGGGAGGGGTTCTTTTGGGTCATCAATCGAGGAAAATCCGGCAATGACCATAATTTCAGCTGTCATCGCCTGCGGTCTGCTTTCAGTCCTTTACGCCATCTGGGCGACAAAATCGGTCCTCGCGGCCGATCAGGGCAATGCACGCATGCAGGAAATTTCCGCGGCCATCCGCGAAGGCGCGCAGGCCTATCTGGCGCGCCAGTACACCACCATCGCCATCGTCGGCGTCGTGGTCCTGCTGCTCGCCTGGTGGCTGCTTTCGATCACCGCCGCCATCGGCTTCCTGATCGGCGCCGTTCTGTCGGGCGCCGCCGGCTTCATCGGCATGCACGTCTCGGTGCGCGCCAATGTCCGCACCGCGCAGGCGGCTTCCAACAGCCTCGCTGCCGGCCTCGAGATCGCCTTCAAGTCGGGCGCCATCACCGGCATGCTGGTCGCTGGCCTGGCCTTGCTCGGCGTCTCGATCTACTACCTGATCCTCACCCAATTCATGGGCCTTCAGCCCAACGACCGTGTCGTCATCGACGCGCTGGTTTCGCTCGGCTTCGGCGCTTCGCTGATCTCGATCTTCGCCCGTCTCGGCGGCGGCATCTTCACCAAGGGCGCCGACGTCGGCGGCGATCTCGTCGGCAAGGTCGAAGCCGGCATTCCCGAAGACGATCCGCGCAATCCGGCCACCATCGCCGACAATGTCGGCGATAATGTCGGCGATTGCGCCGGCATGGCCGCCGACCTGTTCGAGACCTATGCGGTGACCGTGGTCGCCACCATGGTCCTCGCCGCCATTTTCTTCGGCGGCACCGCCGTTCTCAGTGCCACGATGCTCTATCCGCTGGCCATCTGCGGCGCCTGCATCCTGACCTCCATCGTCGGCACCTTCTTCGTCAAGCTCGGCTCCAACGGCTCGATCATGGGCGCTCTCTATAAGGGCCTGATCGTCACCGGCCTGCTGTCGATCGTCGGCCTCGGCATCGCCACCTCGGCAACGCTGGGCTGGGGCGAGATCGGCACGGTCGCCGGCATGGCCATCACCGGCACGAACCTGTTCATCTGCGGCCTGATCGGCCTTCTGGTGACCGGTCTCATCGTGGTGATCACCGAATACTACACCGGCACCGACAAACGCCCGGTGAACTCCATCGCCCAGGCTTCGGTTACCGGTCACGGCACCAACGTCATCCAGGGCCTTGCTGTCTCGCTGGAATCGACGGCACTTCCGGCGATCGTCATTGTCGGCGGCATCATATCGACCTACCAGCTCGCCGGCCTTTACGGCACGGCGATCGCAGTCACCACGATGCTCGGCCTTGCCGGCATGATCGTTGCGCTCGACGCCTTCGGCCCGGTCACCGACAATGCCGGCGGCATTGCCGAAATGGCCGGCTTGCCCAAAGAAGTGCGCCAGTCCACCGATGCGCTCGATGCCGTCGGCAACACCACCAAGGCGGTGACCAAGGGTTACGCCATCGGTTCGGCCGGCCTCGGCGCGCTGGTGCTGTTTGCGGCCTACTCCAACGACCTGAAGTTCTTCGCCGCCAATGGCGACAAATATCCTTACTTCCAGGGCATGGGCGAAGTTTCTTTCGACCTCTCCAACCCTTACGTCGTCGCCGGTCTGATCTTCGGCGGTCTGATTCCGTATCTGTTCGGCGGCATCGCCATGACGGCTGTCGGCCGTGCGGCGGGCGCCATCGTCGAGGAGGTGCGCAAGCAGTTCCGCGAGGATCCGGGCATCATGGCCGGCACCTCGAAGCCGAACTATGCGCGTGCGGTCGATCTTCTGACCAAGGCGGCGATCCGGGAAATGATCATTCCGTCGCTGCTGCCGGTGCTGGCTCCGCTGGTCGTCTATTTCGGCGTGCTGCTGATCTCGGGCTCGAAGGCGTCCGCCTTTGCAGCACTTGGCGCTTCGCTGCTCGGCGTCATCGTCAACGGCCTGTTCGTCGCCATCTCGATGACCTCTGGCGGCGGCGCCTGGGACAACGCGAAAAAATCGTTCGAGGACGGCTTTACCGACAAGGACGGCGTCAAGCATCTCAAGGGCTCCGAGGCGCACAAGGCCTCGGTGACCGGCGACACGGTCGGCGATCCCTACAAGGACACCGCCGGACCGGCAGTCAACCCGGCGATCAAGATCACCAACATCGTCGCCCTGCTGCTGCTGGCCGTGCTCGCGCACGGCTGAGGCCGCTCGGCCTTCCAGGGCCGAAATCCACAACCGAACCCGCGGGAGCGATCCCGCGGGTTGTTCTATTTTGGACATTCAGCGTCAGGGCATGACGTCC
>NZ_CAKXZS010000014.1:24813-150775 GCF_935822925.1 Mesorhizobium ventifaucium | reverse complement strand
CCTGCGGCCTGCGACGGTGGCTGCTGTCTCAAAACAAAAACCCGCGGGATCGCTCCCGCGGGTTTTCGGTCGCCTGAGATGTTGCTGCTTCCAGGGAAGCAAAAAAGGAGGATCAGGTGCCGGGTGAGCCGCCGCCGCCGGGGAGGCCGGGCGCCAGCTTGCTGGCGCCGCCGATGATCTGGCTGAGGAAGTTCTGGTCCTTGCCGCCGGTCGGCGTGGTCCGCGAGATGAAGTCGAACACCTTGCCGTCCTTCAGGCCGTAATTGGCGATCTGGGTAACGCGCCCGTCCTCGCCGAAATAGACCGCCAGCACCTTCTGGTCGACCAGCCTCGGCTTGTCGAAGGCGACGTAACGTTTGCGCGTTTGTGAGATGTAGTAGAAGGCCTCGTTGTCGAAAGTCGCCTTGGTCGACGGGGTGCCGAGCGCCAGAAGCACCTGTTCGCGGCTCGAGCCGACCGGCACCAGGTCGATCGCCTGCTGGTCGATGACGTAGCCCTGCGTCAGCGTCTCGCTCGGATTGAGATCGCCGATCATCTTCGACGAGTTGCAGGCGGAAAGCGCCGAAGCAACCACCAGCAGCGAGATCGCGCCGGCGGATCTCGGAAAAGCGGACCTGGGCAGAAAAGTCGACTTGATTTTCAGCGCGCGCAACTACAACTCCATTAGCTGGCCGCAACTTGCGCTGGGCCGCAAAACCGGTAAACCAGCTTGCTTGCCGATGCAACAAGGCCAATTCAACAAACGGTCCCCAGGAGACCACCCTCAATGTTCCAGCGCCTTTTTGGTCGCGAACGTCACGCCAACCGCGCTATCACCGAGGCGCTCTACGCACAAATCGTGGCAGCGGCGCGGCAAACTGTGCTTTATTCCGACTGGAATGTCCCGGACACGCCGCTTGGCCGCTTCGAGATGCTTTCGCTGCACATGTTCCTGTTCCAGCACCGGCTGCGCGGCGAGGGCGGTGTTGCCGGGGAGGTCGCGCAGGTGCTGATCGATGAGTTCTTCATGGATGTCGAGCATTCGCTGCGGGAACTCGGCATCGGCGACGTCGGCGTGCCGAAGCGCATGAAGAAACTGGCGAAGATGTTCTATGGCCGCACCGCCGCCTATGACGATGCGCTGGAACGAAACGACCATGACGCACTCGTCGCGGCGCTTGCCCGCAATGTCAGGCCCGATGCCGGCACCTGGCCGCAGGCGACGCATCTGGCCGGCTACGTCGCCGATGTCTCCAGGCGACTCGCGGAACAGCCGACCGAATCGATTGTTTCCGGCACGGTGGCATTCCCCATGGCCAAGACTATCTAAGAAAACAAGCCTATCTAAGAAGTAAGAGTATCTAAGGAAAAGATGAAACACGCCGATTCCCAGAGCTCCGATCGCCAGAGCCCCGTGTCCTTCGTGGCCAATGTCGCCCGGCTGCCGCAAAAGGGACTGCCGGTGCTGATCGAGGCCGACGCCGCGCAGCGCGCCGCGCTGGCAGGCGAGCACGAGTTGCTCTCGGTCGAGAACTACCGCGCCGAACTGCTGGTGGCGCCATGGAAGCGCAACGGCGTCAAGGTCAGCGGCCGCGTCGAGGCCGATATCACCCAGGCCTGCATCGTCACCCTGGACCCGATCGAGGCGCATATCGACGAGGCGGTCGACGCACTGTTCCTGCCGGAGCAGTCGAAGCTCGGGCGGCAGGGTTTCGAGGGCGGCGGCGAGATAATGCTCGATGCCGAAGGGCCGGACAGCCCAGAAACTTTTTCCGGCAATTCAATCGACGTCGGGGCGCTCGCCGAACAGTTCTTTGGACTGGCGATCGATCCCTATCCGCGCACGCAAGGCGTTTCGATGGAGGCTGCCGACGATGCCGGGACTGCGGAAAGCGAATTCCAGCAAAAGCTGCGTTCCCTGCTGGGGAAATCCTGAAAACCCGACCCAATCGGAGAAAGCCGGTTGTGCGGCAGCCCAAAAACGCTATTTTCGCCGAACCTTCGCGAGCCCTAAACCCGTTGCCAGCGCCAGGCGCTCGCTCAAGCAAACTGTGAGATGAACACCGCGTGATCAGGATTTCCATCGATGCCATGGGCGGCGATCACGGACCAAGCGTGGTCATCCCGGCGCTCATGACGGTCGCCACCCGGCGTCCCGACATCCGCTTCGTCATCTATGGTCGCGAGGAGGCAGTGCGCCCCGAACTCGCAAAGCTGCCCAAGCTGGCGGAAGTGAGCGAATTCATCCACTGCGAGATAGCAGTCCGGATGGACGACAAGCCGAGCCAGGCGCTGCGCCATGGCCGCTGGAAGTCGTCGATGTGGAAAGCGGTCGAGGCGGTCAAGGCAGGCAACGCCGACGCCTGCATCTCGGCCGGCAACACCGGCGCGCTGATGGCGATGTCGAGATTCTGCCTCCGCACCATGGCGACCATCGACCGTCCCGCGATCGCGGCGCTCTGGCCGACATTGCGTGGCGAAAGCGTGGTGCTGGACGTCGGCGCCACCATCGGCGCGGATGCGCATCAACTGGTTGATTTTGCCATTCTGGGCACTGGCATGGCGCGCTCGGTTTTCGGCATCGAACGGCCGAGCGTCGGTCTGCTCAATGTCGGCGTCGAGGAGATCAAGGGCCAGGAAGAGGTCAAGGAGGCGGGCCGCATGTTGCGCGAGGCCAACATGGCCTCGATGAACTATCATGGTTTCGTCGAGGGCGACGACATCGGCAAGGGCACGGTCGACGTGGTCGTCACCGAAGGATTTGCCGGCAACATCGCGCTGAAGACGGCGGAAGGCACGGTACGACAGATCGCCGGTTACCTGCGCGCCGCGATGGACCGCACGCTGATGGCCAGGATCGGCTATGTATTCGCCAAAGGCGCCTTCGATCGCCTGCGCGAAAAGATGGATGTCGGCCGCTCCAACGGCGGAGTTTTCCTGGGTCTGAACGGCGTCGTGGTGAAAAGCCATGGCGGCGCCGATTCGGACGGCTTCGCGGCGGCGATCGAGCTTGGCTACGACATGGTGCGCAACAATCTGCTCGATCGCATCGAAGCCGATCTGGATCTGTTCCATGCGCGCAATCCGCATGCCCAGACATCCAGGAAATCCGACGTCGTTGCCGACGCAGAGGAATAGGAAAGAGCCTTGATCAGATCAGTCGTGCGCGGCACAGGCGCCGCGCTGCCCCGCCGCATCATGAAGAACGCCGATTTCGAAGGCATGGTCGAGACCTCCGACGAATGGATTGCCCAGCGCACCGGCATCCGCCAGCGCCATATCGCGGCCGACGACGAGACGACGGCTTCGCTCGGCGAGGCGGCGGCGCGCGCAGCCCTCGACAATGCCGGCCTGACGCCGGCCGATATCGACCTGATCGTGCTGGCGACCTCTACGCCCAACAACACCTTTCCGGCGACCGCCGTCGACATCCAGAACCGGCTCGGCATGCATCACGGCTTCGCCTTCGACATGCAGGCGGTGTGCTCGGGCTTCGTCTACGCGGTGACGACGGCCGACCTCTATATCCGCGGCGGCTTGGCCAAACGCGTGCTGGTGATCGGCTCCGAAACCTTTTCGCGCATCCTCGACTGGAGCGATCGCTCAACCTGCGTGCTGTTTGGCGACGGCGCCGGCGCGATGGTGCTGGAAGCAGGAGAGGGGGTGGGCGGCATTGCCGACCACGGCGTGCTGGCGGCCAGCCTGCGCTCCGACGGGGCTCACAAGGACAAGCTGTTCGTCGACGGTGGAGCGTCGACCACCGGAACGGTGGGCCATCTCAGGATGGAAGGCCGCGAAGTGTTCAAGCACGCGGTCGGCATGATCACCGACGTCATCGAGGCGACGTTCTCGGCTGCCGGGATCACCGCTGAGGATCTCGACTGGTTCGTGCCGCATCAGGCCAACAAGCGGATTATCGACGCTTCCGCCAAGAAGCTCGGGATAGCGGAACAGAAGGTGGTGGTTACCGTCGATTTGCACGGTAACACCTCGGCTGCTTCCGTGCCGCTGGCTCTGTCGGTGGCGGTCGCCGACGGCCGCATCAAGAAGGGTGATCTGGTGCTGATCGAGGCGATGGGCGGCGGCTTCACCTGGGGCGCGGTCCTGCTTCGCTGGTAAGTGCCGAACTGGCAGGTTCGGTCCTTGACCTTGCCGGATCAATTACTTAGGCTCTATCTTTGCTTATTATAGAGTTATGTTTTTTTGAGCTGATGGGGACGGTTCGCATGGGGGGAAAGACACTTACGCGCGCCGATCTTGCTGAAGCCGTTTATCGCAAGGTTGGCTTGTCACGTACTGAATCGGCCGAGCTCGTTGAAGCGGTTCTGGACGAGATCTGCGAGGCGATCGTTCGCGGCGAGACGGTGAAATTGTCGTCGTTCGCGACGTTCCATGTCCGCTCCAAGAACGAGCGCATCGGGCGCAACCCCAAAACCGGCGAGGAAGTGCCGATCCTGCCGCGCCGCGTGATGACCTTCAAATCGTCGAATGTGCTGAAGAACCGCATTCTGCGCGCCCACCAGAACAGCAAGGCCAAGGGCAGCAAATAGCGCCTGTGCTTCAAAGCCCGGTTGAAAATGGTTGCCTGCTTTGACGCCGGGCTTGAATATTGTTTCATAAACCGCTGAAATAAGGCTCGATTCGGCAGAACAAGCCGGATCGGAATGACTCTTTGTTGAGCATGATCCTGGCCGAAAACCGATTCCCAGCTTTCGGAATCATGCTCCAGCGTGAGGATTTCGCCCATGGACAAGAGCCCCGACGCTTTCCGCACCATCAGTGAGGTCGCAGAAGATCTCGACCTGCCGCAGCATGTGCTGCGTTTTTGGGAAACGCGTTTCAACCAGATCAAGCCGATGAAGCGCGGCGGCGGCCGTCGCTACTACCGGCCGCAGGATGTCGAACTGATCAAGGGCATCCGCCACATGCTCTACGATCAGGGCTACACGATCAAGGGTGTGCAGAAGCTGTTGCGCGAGAACGGCAATCATTTCCTGGTCGCCATCGGCAATGGTGACATGGCGGCCGTCGAGGCGATCTCGCAACGTCGGCAGGCCGATGCGGTGCCGCTGACCCCGGCGGCCCAGCCGCGCGGCGCCGATGACGAGATGCTGGTCGGCGAGCCCAAGGTGAAACCCAGCCGGCGCTTTTTCGGCCTGGGCAAGACCGACGACGAAGGCCCGGTGCAGCCGGGCACGTCGAAACTCTCGCGCGACAATCGCGCTTTGCTGCAGGAGGCGCTGTTCGACCTTCTGGAATGCAAGCGCCTGCTCGATCAGGTGCGCTAGCCGCATGACCCCGAAAATCGGAATCGATTCGAAAAGGATCATGCGCAACTTAAAGTGCTACAGAGTCCTTTGCGCGTCCGATAGGATGCGCGGCGCTGTAGTGCATGTCGCCCAAAACCATGCCCTTGGGCTGGCCGAGGGCGCGCAGCGGGGTTTGGGATAACGACTGCAGAAGAACTTCAAGCGGGTTGCATGGCTCCCTTTAGATGCGCTCTGGGCCCCGATCGGTCGCGGCAAAACCGGAACCGGTTTTGCGATCGTGCGTTCCTTCCGCAAAAGAAGGAAGCCTGTCATGGTATCATTTTCGACCCTCTCCGACATCGATCTTGAAAAACAGGTCGCGGCCCTCTCCAGGGAATTGGCGGCGCTGAGGAAAGCCGTTTCCAAGCGCGGCAGCGCTTATTACGAGGACGGGCGTGACACTGCGTCGGACTATTACTCGGACCTCGCCGAGCGCTTCAGTGACGCTCTGCCTGCGATCAGGAGGCATAGCAGGGTGATAGAGAAGACAGCCCGCGATCATCCCGCGACAGCGGCCGCTGTCGGTCTGGTTGTGGTCGGGCTCGTCGCGAGCCTGTTCCTCAGCCGCCAGCAGAAAACGTCGCGAACGAGATCGAGATCGGCACGTTGAGACAAGAAAATGGCGGCGCGGTCGGCCGCCATTTTCGTTGACGACAGGTCGATCAGCGCGCGAGCTTGAGCGTGTTCTTCGGGCTGACTTGCGCGGTCTGGCTGCATTTGACGTAGACGGTGCCGTTCGAGTCGGTGGCGTCAGAGTAGGTACCCTTGCAGTCGAGCTGCAGCACCATGCAGTGACCCGCGTCCTTGCAAACCGCGCCGCCGCCGCTCGGATGCGTCCCGTTGGCGAAGGCCGAGTTCGGCACTGAAAGGCCGAGACGACGATGGCAGCGGCGAGCGACAGGCGTTTGACGTTCGAGATGTTGGTCATTTTGAGCATTTCCTTCTCTGGATCGAGGATCGCCGTCAGGGGCGCCCTTCCGGTTGGGACCGCCTTTGTGGCGTCCATACCGTGTTGGTGCGGCCCGGAGAGAAAAGGTTCACGCATCGGTTCAAGAATATTCGCAGCCCTGATGCGTTCTGCGTTGCATCAGGCTTCCGCCACCAATTCGATCCTTTCAAAACGGCTGCCGACCTAGCGACGCCGCCTAAACAAGGGGAGGTCGAATAATTTTCGGCGATCGGCCAGTCAAAGAACCCGATCGCGATGGTGCCGCCGAGGCCTGTGCCGGGGCTGCACCGATCGGAATCACGATACCGTGACGGCATTTTTGGCGCTTGGCAAATCACCATCGAGAGGGCATTCTCTGCGCCGTCTCAGGCAACTTCTTGATTTGATCAAACTCTTTAAATCCACGGAGTTGCCAAATGCCCCAAATAGCAACAAGCGAAGCCTTTTCCGAACTGTCGGCGACCGAAGCTGCGCCCGACCACAGCGCCCTCAAGGCCATCCGAGAAACCAGGGGATACAGCATGGAAGAGCTGTCTCTGACGTGCGGACTGTCGGTCGATGAGATCGCGGACATCGAAAACGGCAGGAATGCCGATTTGTCGAAGCTTAGGCGAATAGCCTCCGCGCTCCGGCTTCCAGAAAACGCGCTGATCGATACGGCCGCGCTGACCCAATCCATGGAAAATCCAAGACCCGTCTCATAGCAGCGACGCCAGAGGATCAAGCCAGACAAGCGTGTTCTGGATTTGAAGTTCCTGAATGCTGACGATATCCAACAGGGCAGGAACTTCAACTCCACCATGCCGGGCATCGGCGTGATGGTCGCCGAATTCGGTTGACCCGAACCGGGTTATCACGATACATCGCGAACCGGTCCGGAGTGTAGCGCAGCCCGGTAGCGCACTTGACTGGGGGAAAACTGCTCTCAGCCGGCTTTTCCCTGACATTCCAACATCTTGCCAGTCTGACCTAGCTTTTCCGTGGGACTTTTCGTGGGGGCCGCCACCGCCACCATTACCGCCGGTACTTCTCGGTCTCTGCAATGAAGCGCGTGAACTCGCGCTCGAGCTCGAATACCGCCTCGTCTTTTGTGTCGGCCGTTCCGCGCTGCCCACCGTGGAGACGGAAGCGCGGATCGGAGGTCGAGATCGACCAGGACCAAGTCCCCGAGAGGGAACCCCACTGATTCTTCGAAATGCGGCCGACGGAAGACTGCAGAAAACTCGCGCTAAAATCGTACGGTGCAGATTGTCCGCCGATCACCGTTCGGCTCCACCCCAACCAGACACGCGCGCCGCGGTCGCGGACGAATTTGAACGCCTCGACATGGTTTTCGAAGGCGGCAAGCACAGTGCTGCCGTCGACGATCTGGAAGCCGCGCTGGTAGGCGAGGCGGACCTTGAGCCTTTCGCCGTTCATCCACCGGGATATAGATCTGGCTCTTGACGATTGCCAAGCCCGCGCCATCATCCCGTTTGGAGGGGGCACCATCATCATCAGCGAGCGCGCCTCTAGCCGGTGCGCATGGCAATCTGAAAAGGCATGTTCGAAACATGAAACCTGGACTACTTGAAGAAGTTCCCTGGTCAAATGACTCCATCACGGCTTACGACAAAGAGAATTTCACGGTCTATTGCCGGATCCTCGACGCCTGCGCCGACGATGCGAGCATAGAGGAGATGGCAGAACTCATTCTCGGCATTGACCCGATCCTTGAACCGGTGCGCGCCCGCAATGCTGTTCGCAGCCATATCGACCGGGCGAATTGGATGGTGACGACCGGCTCCAAGCACCTGTTCGCTGGCTGACTGACTATTCCTCATCGCTGAAACCCAGCAGCGATGCATGTCGTATGTGGCTGTGGTCGCCACGAAGATGCTTGACGCGCAGCTTCACCCCGGGCCCGACCCACTGTGTAGCCGGCCGCTTCTTCATGGCCTCTGGCGGCGGCCCGGCGTGCTCTCGGACCCACTTCAACAGCCGCTCCTTCATGTCGCGGCCCAGGGAGATGAAGGCGGTACCGAGATATTTCCCGGTGCCGGGCTCCGCCAGCAAGGCGAATGCCGCCTTTCCCGGCTCGCGCTCAACGCCGAGCAGTTCGAACTCGTCGACCGTCCAGCTCTTTGTCTTAAGCCAGTTTGATGTGGGGCCGCTGCGATATTTGCTGTCGGCGCGCTTCGAGACGATCCCCTCGAGCCCGGCCTGGTCGGCGAGATAGAAGATTGCCTTGGCGTCGCCGGGCATGGCCTCGCTGAACTGGATGCGGCTGTTCGGCTTGATCTTGCCAAAGAGAATTTCGCGGCGCGCCTTGCAGCCGATGTCGCGCAGATCGTGACCGTTCAAGTGCAGGATGTCGAAGGCGCCAAGTATCATGGCATAGGGATCGTTGTGGACGGCTTTCTGGAGTGCCGCGAAATCCGGCAGCCCGGCCGCATTCGTGACGACAGCCTCGCCGTCGATGATCGCGTTCTCGACCTCGAGCTCCCGCGCGGCTTCAACGAGCCCGGCATATTTGCTCGTCCAGTCCGCACCGGTCTTGGTGAAGACGCGAATATCTTCGGGGCTGTTGATGACGATCTGGGAGCGGTAGCCGTCAAGCTTGATTTCGTGAATCCAGTCCTCGCCACCGGGCGGCTTGGCGACCAGCTTGGGCTCCATCGGAGGGATAAACGCCAGCCTCGCCCCGCCCATACAAACTCCAACGCAACAGACCTAATTCAATAAACTTTGATCATTTCGGTTCCCGGAACGCAAAAAGCCCGCCGCACCTTTCGGTACGGCGGGCGATCAAGTCTTTCACCAGGCACTGGGGTGTGGGCTTGGGTATTGTGCCCAGTGTGCGAAAATCTTATGCGCGCCACCGGCGCGCGTCTACCAACCGGCAGTAGGTGCGGGGGACTGGTCAGTCCAAAGGGGTCAGCCGGCCGGCTGCTCCGGTGTCAGCGGCTCAAGCGGCGCCGGCGCTGGCGTGATGATGAACTCCACGGCCGGAGCGCGAACGACGATAGGCTTCGTCAGCTTTTGCCAGAGGTTGCAGACATAGGAGAAGCGGGCATCATATCGCGCCTTGCCGACCGCGGCGGCCAGCGGGATGGTGACGGAGCGCTGGTAGCTCTCGCGCCCTTCCGGCGGGTACGCATCGATCAGCGCACGCCGGCCGACCGTATAGGTCGAGGGCACGTGAACTGTCCCCTCCGAATCGGTCACGAAGCGCTCGACCGTGGCAGCACATAGCCGGCTCTGGACGACGGTGTATTGGATATCGAGGACACCACCCTGCGGAACCTCTGGCGTCAGGACCGTCGCCTGTTCGAACGCGATCGGCGGGTCTCTGTCCAGCGCCGACGAAACCATGACAGAAAGGCCTACACCGGCGAGAGCAGCCATGATGAACACCATGGCCGCCGGCACGTCGACCTTGCGCCAGAAAGCATTCCATGACCGTTTCAGGATCATTGCTTTCCTCCGGAGGCGCCGAAATAGGCCATGACCTGGTTGAGTGCCACCAGCGTGCCGGCGACAAACAGCAGGAGCTTTGTCGCCGTCTTGGCTACCCACGCCGTCTTCGTCCACAGTTCCACGATCTTGAAGCCGGCCTGGAATTTGTCCTGCTCCAGGGCGAGAAACAGATCGAGGCGTTCGCGCTTGTATTTTGGCAGTTTTCCCGCCCAGATCAGCGCCGTTCGTTCTTCTGTAGTCAGCCGGTCCAACCATCCTACCGTCTCCGGGTCGAGGTCGAGGAGCCTTCGTGGCAGCTTTCGATCGTCACTATTTTCCGTCATCGGTTCCCCGCCCGTGCCTGCTTCAGTTTTTCAGTTCGGCGCGGCGATCAGCGCTGGCCTTGGTGTGGCGGTCACATTCGGCGGGCTTGTAGAGGCCGATGGCGCAGCCGGGCGCCATGGTGCGATCGATCCTGGTCTGATCCTCGGCCGTCTTGCCCTGCGCGCCGGCCAGGCTGTTACCGAGGGCCAAGCGTAGCGCGGGAACACCGCTGACGCCGGAAGTCCCACACCCCACCAGCAGCAACGCACTCGTCAAGAGAGCGGCTGGCCTCGATACCCTTGCGAATCGCATCCTGATTGTCCTTTTCGATCTTGTCGCGAACCTCTGCCGCGCCTTGTTGCTTGACGTAGGTGTAGACGCCCCATGCCGCGCCCGAGGCGACGACGACGGCGGTGCCAATAGCGATGACGCCGGCGAGCGTCCGGTTGACGCCGAGGGCGCCGGCAACCAGGCCGATGAGTGCTGTCATTCGCTGGGTTCCTTTGTGAGGCGTATGCCCTTTGCGTGACGAGGGCCTTTATGCCGAAGGTTCGCCCAGGTCTGAGGTTGGATCTTGAAGTCGATCGGCAGTCCGGTCTGGGATCTCAGCCAATCGGACAGCGCGACGGTATGGATCAGCCACTTCGTGTCGAGCTCGAAAGCGCCGCTATGGATCTCGGCGGCCGGAAACTCTCTCTTGAATGCTTCATCATCCATGATCATGACGACGTCGACGTCACGCCAGTCAGGACGCTCCAACGCGCTGCCAACGAGATAGCAACCGAAGCTGTCATAGGCCTCGTTGAGGTGCTTGCAGGCGAGTTCCAACTTGAACACCGCCGGCACGCCGACATAACTGGTCTTCTTCTTCGCGGCCGGCTTTTCCAGTTCGTCGCTCATGGGATGCCTCCGACGATCTGGCCGTTGGTGATGAAGCCGTGCCAGAGCCCGCCCTTGCTGCCGTCGATTGACGGTGTGATGGTCAGGACTGAGAAATCCAGAGGACCGTGGATCGCCCAAGCACAATCACGTTCGCAGCCTTGAACCTTGCTCGGATCGACGCCAGCTGCTCTGGCTAAGCCGGTCTGGCTATGCGGACAGCACCATTCATCCTTCCGGTAGCACTCAGGATCGTGGCAGATGAGAACCTTGCGGCCAGCTTCGAAAAAGCAAGTCTGCCACCATTCGCCATTGGTCGGCGATTTGAAGACGAATCCAACCTTGCGGCCGTCGTCGATCAGCCAGCGAGGGTCGAGATCGGTGAGCTTCACCATGCAATCAGCAATCCTTCAGAACGCCGTGATGGAGAAAACCGTGAAAGCCGGGCACGGCGATCGAGCCCGCTCCGGCCGCGCAAGTGTTGCCGTTCTTGTCGACGTGGATCGTTTCGCCGACAGTCCCGTGACGCACCCAGCAGCGATGCTCATTGTCATCCGGCTTGGTGCAGTTGCTGCACCGGCTGTCGATGTGCCACCAGGTCCTGCCGCGCGGACCCTCGCGAGGAATGACGCATACGATCGACAGGCCGTCCGGCCCCTTGGGACCGGATCCAGCCGAAAACAGCGCGCCGATCGGCAGTTGCCCGGTCTCTTCGCCGGTATCGAGACTGCGATAGATGCAGCGCGAAATGCCATACTCGTCAGTCGGAGCATGCCGGCCGGTATCTTCCCACCAGGTGCAGCGATACTCGCTCATCGCCGTGCTCCGGTCTTGAACGCCTCGACGCCCTTGGCCTCGCCATGGCGCGCGATCAGGAACAGGCCGCCGGCGACGACGGCGATCGCCAGCATCCACATCCAGCCTGGCACATCGCCGGCGGCATCCTTGACCGGCTGCATGACGCCGGAGGCCTCGTCGAGATTGCCGAGAATGCCGTCGAAGAAACTGCCGATCAGCGCAGCGATCGTGGTGAAGAACGCGCCGACCTTGGTCAGCCAGTTGGTGCGGACCTCCGGCACCTTTTCGCGCACGATCTCGGGCGGCGCTTCGCTGCGCGCCGGCGCCAGCACGCGCGGCTTGGCCTTCTGCAAGGAGAGCAGCAGCGCGTCATCAATGCCGTCGCCTTCCGGTAGGCCATTCTCGGCTCGGAAAGCGCGGAGCGCGGTCGACGTCAGCGTGCCGATCCTGCCGTCGACGCCGCCGACCTCGGTATAGCCGAGACCCTTGAGCTGCTGTTGCACGCGCTCGATCGTTTCCTTGTCGACGGCCGGCGCTGCCGGTTCGGGAGTAGCTCCGGCCGCGAGCTCGGCCGCGAGCTCCTCGGCAGCGACCACGGAAGGCACTTTCTTCGTAGCGGGCTTAGGCGTCGGAGCGTCTCTCGGCGGCAACGGCGTATCGCGGATCTTCTGCCACTTTGCAAAGGCGGCCGCGAGCTTCGAATCGTAACGGTTCTTCTTGTAGCCGGGGCCGTTGTAGCCCCTGGCGAAGCCGGCCCAGTTGTGGTCGCGCAGCTCGTCGTCGAGCTTGTTGGCTTTGATGAACCTGACCGCCGCCTCGAGGTGCGCCGCCTCATCCGCCATGAAGGCCTGCACCATCGCCTGCACGGTCGCAAAGCCGGCCGCCTTGAAGTTTTCGCCCAGGATCTGGGTCAGGCCCCACGAAGCCGACTTCAGTGCCGCCGTCTCGTCGATCTCCATGGCCGCGACCAGGCGCGGATAGCTGTCCTTCGGATAGGGTTTTGCGCCCCACTTGGCGTAAGCAAGCCCAGCCCTGACCGCGGCGGTTCGTTTGGCGCCGGCCAGGTTGCGATAAAGCACATGCGGCTCGAACAGCAGCTTCGGCCGGCCGTAGCGATCGAAGCCGGATCCTGCCGCCTCGACGTCCATGAATGCGTGCATCTCGTCTTCGCCGACGCCGATCATTGCGCCGATGCGCGCAATGTCGCGATCGGTGATGCGCTTCGCGGCGCCCTTGAACGTTTTGTTCATGGCAGTTCCTTTCCGCCCTCGCGGGCAGGTTTTGCGGTTTCGGATTTTGGTTAGGATCGGCGGCCGCGCGGAGGTGCCGATGGGAATTTCAAAGTCGAGACGATGGACGGCAACGCTGTGCTGAAAAGCACGGAAGTCCAGTCCAACAGCGATGTTCAGGCTGCCAAGTCGGCCGCGACCCGGCCGGTTGAACCGAGGCGAGCCGGCAATGGCAGCTGGCTACGGGTGACCCATATTGCCAGCGGCCGGACCAGCGAGTTTCTGTTCGCGTGAACTTGAGTTGACGGCTCAGCCAGATGCGCGCTTTATATTGCGCTGCACAAACGGCGGACCTTATGACCCTGCGGATTAAGTTGCCTGGCGGCACCCTGAAGGTGAAAACCTATCGAGAATTACGGACGCGAGAGCGCGATCGGCGCGTTCCTGTCATCAAGGTAGGTTCGATGTACCTGATCTGGTGGTCGAACAAGCAGAAGCCGGACGATCTATCGCCTAGAGATAAACCACCGCTACGATGATGGACGGCAGTAACAGAACAGCCATCATGATCAAGAATGGCCAAAAACCGGGACCGGAGAAATATTCCTCGACCTGTTGGCGCAGATCGTTCATAAGCGTCGCCGCGCCTTTATTTGGCTACTTGGCCGAACAAAGCGCGCCGGCCATGTACGCCATGTTGCGCACTGCAACCTTCGGCGCGAACTTGAGAAATTCGGTTCGCAGCTTGTATTTCAACCATCCCTTTGACCGGCCGGCCAGGTGCTGCTCGTAGGCGAGATCGTGACCGAACGTCGTGAGCTTTTCGACTTTGAGGCCGGACGTCTTGAGTAGGTTTTCGAAGGTCAGTGGCGTGTAGAAATTGATATGCCCGTAAGGGCCAGACATGCGGATCGCCTTGGTCAGGTTTCGCGTGTGCTCCAATGGCACCTCGATATATAGCTTCTTGCAGACCCTGGCGGCATCCATCAAGAACATGCGCTCATGCTCGACATGTTCGACCACATGGATCGCAAGGCCCAGATCAAACGACTTGTCAGGGTGCGGGATGTGGTAGCCGTCGAAGATATCCAGGCTGGCTAAGTTGGCGATCTTGCGGGCCTTGATTGCCTCCAACCCGCTTGCCGAGATCTCAACCGCCCCAAGAACCTTCCCGAGGCCCTTTTTGTTCAACTTGTCCAGCACGGCGCCCTCACCGGCGCCAATATCAAGTATCCTTTCGAACGTCTGCCCTTCGAGGATCGTCTCGATGTGGCCGACAGATTGCTTGGAAGCGATTTCACGTTTCGCTGCCACCTTCCCATCGGTGTAGTAGTCGTCATAGATGGCAATGATGCTATCGGCGTTAGCCATGAAAAACAGTCCCCTTGAAAGACCCGCCGGCGCCGGCGCCGCGAACCTTGGGGCAGCATTTACCAGATCGACCAACTGTTCAAAAGCCTGAGTTTTCGCTTCTCTTTCAAATCGTCATGGTCTCGTGATATCGACCGAGTCGCACCGCTGGCCTCCAAGGGAATGTCCGATGCTGAGATTGTTCAAAAAAGTCACGCCATTGCGTCGTATGTACTATCGGTCCTTGATCGCCAAGGGCATCGGCGGCCAGTCCGACGAGGGGCAAATCCTTTTGAGGTTGGCCAAAGAGACCGGAGCGCCGAAAACCTTCATCGAATTCGGCTTTCACCCGATCCAGTTCAACTGCGCGGCCCTCATGGGATCTTTCAAGGGGCTGCTTATCGACGCGAACAGCCAGCAGATTGCCGACGCGCGAGCAGTCCTTCCATCCAACATTCGCATTGAGGAACGCTTCCTCGACTTGGAAAATCTCAACTTCATCCGACAGGCTTTCCCGAAGGTCGGCGTGCTTTCCATCGATATCGACGGCAACGACTACTGGTTCCTTGAGAAACTGCTGGACATCCAGCCCTCGGTGATCTCCATCGAATACAATCCTAGCTTCTTAGACCTATCAATCTCCACTGTTTACGACCCCTCGTTTGATCGAGCAAAGAAGGGCGGTCGCGGGTGGTATCACGGTGCTTCCCTAGTCGCGATGTCGAAGCTTTGCGCCGCCCATGGATATGGACTTGCGGCCGTGTCGGAAGGCGGCGTCAATGCGTTCTTCACCAAAACCGGGAAACTAGACCCAAAGACTGCATGGCGGCCGTCCGAGCTGCGGGCGAAGTGGTCTGGCACTACGCCGCAGCAGCAGTGGGAAACCGTAAAAGACATGCCATTCGTCGAGATTTAGCGCTGGCGTATCGCCTGGATGCAATCGTGCAACAACGGCTTCCAATGCTGATAGCCAAGCTCCGAGATATGGACCCCGTCGGAAAAGCCGAACGAAACTGGCAGCCCGGCTTTGGCCAGTGAGGCTCTGAACTTCACGTCCATATCAAACACGAGCGCCCGGTTACCTACGGCGCGGATTTCGGCATTCTGGCGTTCAATCAGGTCCCTGCTAAACCTGTCGACATGAGCGCCCTCCTTATCAGGCTCAATTATGGTGAGGATCGAAACGGGCCGATCCAAGCAGGCGCGAACAAGCGCGTCCAGCATCGACCTGAAGTAGATTGCCCTCGATTGGAGGTCTTCCCCTTCGCGCCACTCCGCGTCGTTGATTCCTACTCCGACAACAAAACCGCCGGCCTTGTCCCATAGGCCATTAGACTTGATCCGGCTGATGATTGCCACAACATCGGCAATGCGAGACCGGCCAACTGCACCCATTGTGAGGTCGCGTTTGCCGATCTGTGCTTGCGACGTTGCCACCAGACTATCGCCCAACAGAAGGATGGAAGGGCTGGGCGACTTGTTCAACTGAGTCATCAACTCAGCTTCTCTGTCGGTTCTGGACCTTCCCAGGGCCATTCTGGTCGCGCCTATGAACGGCGAAAGTAAATGATGCATTTAATACCCCCAGCCAGATTGGCGGGAGCACCTCTGCCATAGAGGGTTGTGACAGTCTAGGCCGATCAAGTTTCGAACAGGCCGTGGCGAACCATCTCGCGTAGGCATTCCGCGTGGTAAGTGGCGAGGCGCAGGCTGCCGGCGGCGTTCGGGTGAAGCTCATCGGACATATAAAGCGTCGATGTATGGTAGCCCATGCCGCTCATCGACGTGTCGATGTAAGGAACGCCGAATGCTTTACACACGTCGCGCTCGGCCTTCATGTGCTGGTCCATCGTGTTGCCTTGGCCATTGGTTCGGCCAATGCGATGGGTCGCGTGGGCGGGGCCACCGCTATAGACGCCGATCAGGACAATCTTAGCGCTCGGGGCCCTCGCACGAATGTCGAGGATGGCCTTCCAGATCGAGCCATAGACTGTGGCATAGGTCGTGTCGCCAAAGACACCCAGAGGCGTCTCTTGCGCACCGAAGGCGTTCGGGCCTGGTTCCAGAGTGACGAGCTCGCTGTCGACAGGGATATCGACGATCCTGTTCGACATGCCGTAGCTGGCATATCCGGTGGTGCTGAGCCCCAAAGCCGAACCGCTGACACCAAGATTGGTCAGGACCATGCCCGTCTGGCCGGCGAGCAGCGGCGCATAGTAGGCACCGATCGTGATGCTTGAGCCGAGTGCTGCCCACTTCTTGCCAACCAGAGCCTCGCTGCCGTCGTCATACGGGTCGCCACCAATGGTGGTTGGGTTGGACAGTAGACCAAGATAGAGGGCAGCATTCGGAGTGACCGTCAGACCGGCGCTCTTAATCCAGCCGGAGGAAGACATGTTCTCCGACGCTCCGAAGATATTCGCCCCTCCGTCGAGAGTGAAGGTTGACCGCTGGATATAGAGGCCAGACACCCCATCGCCGACATAAGGGTGGCCGCCCGTATCTTTGAAAACTCGATGCTGCCAATTAGAGGAAGCCGACGCAGACGCGGTCGCCTCAACCCGACACAGGAACCAACCGTTGCCGAGGGCAGTGCAGCTTGAACCCGTGACAGCCGCCCCTCCCTGCGCAACTGTCCCAAGGTCCAGATCGAAGGTGCAGTCGATAAGGGCCGCACTGTTCGAAAACAGATTGAGGCGTTTTCGCTCGCCCTTCTTGGCGATCACCTCCCAGACAATGAGATTCCCGGCCACGACAGATTTGCCCTGATAGATCGAGGGACTCGCCGAAACCCCCGGCTCGACAATTTTCGATGCCGTCATGCGTCCGTTGACGAGCACGTCGAGTTCGTCGACCTGCGGAGGGAGAGAAATCAAAACCGGATCGTTCGGGCTGGTCGTGGTGGTGACCGTCACATTCTGCTTTGTGAAGGCCGCGTTTGCGGGGTCGCTACTCGGGAACAGGTTGGCGGTAAGACCTTGCTTCCGAAGAATGATGCTGCGGATATACATTCCGCTAGTGCCATCGCCGGTATATGGAATGCTGGCCGCTGGCGACATGCGAGCCTGCACGTTGTTCGTGATACTGGCGCCGACCAGGACGACGGCCTTGCACTCGTACCAGCCGCCGCCCCGGTCCGTGATGGTCGCGCTGACGAGGTTCGCGCCAGAAGTGCTTGCCACGACGCCTTGTTCAAGATCGAAGTTAACCGTGTAAGCAGCACCGGCACCGGAATGGATAAGTTGAAGGGAACCGCGTTCTGCCGCCTTCGCGACGACAACATGCTCGATCGTGTCGCCGGCCACAAAAGCATAGGATCGATAGACAGATGGGCTGACCGTTCCGGCAGCCTCCGTGAGCTTGGCAGTAGGAACGCTGAGTCCCTCGAGCATGGCGACGACGTCCGCCTGCGCGTCCGTCTCATCCGCCCGAACATCGAGTGCATCCACCGCTGCCGAGAGAGCATTGGCCGAAGCTGTCTTTGCGAATGTCAGCGCAGTCGTGTCGACCACGATCGGCGCCGGCGTCAGGCAGGCCCACTGCGCTGCGGCATGCGTACCGGCATCCATCGTGAAGGTCGCGCCAACCAGGTCGCTCTCCGAGTCCATATCTGTCGAGCGGATGGCGGCACCCGCCCCTTGAACCACATAGACGCCATTGACAGCGTCCGCCGGTGTCACAGCGCGCGCCACGCGATCGCCGGCCGCCAGCACCAGGCCATCAAGCGTCGAGCCGGCCGTCATCGTGGCTGGGGCTGTCGCGGTGGTCACCAGCAGCCGCACCGACTGCTTCAGCTTGACCCCGCTGAACGCCAAAGCCTCGACATCGTTGACACGCTCCTCGAGCGCGTCCATTTCGGCTGGCAGTCCGCCGGCGATGCCTTCCACCGCAGTGACGCGCGTACCAAGACCGTCGACTACCGTTTGTATGGTGCCGCCAACCTGCGACCTGACGTCACTTTTCTGCGGTTCTGATGGCGAGCCCACAGGGCCATCGACATAGACAGCATTGAAGGCATCGCGAATTTCATTCGCCATGGTATTTTTATCCCGATGGTTTGATTTTTAGGTGACGATGACTTCGCCGGTTGCTTCGCTGGATGTGCTCTCGACGCCAGAAGCATTCGCCGAGCGAATCCAATACCAATATGATCCCGCGGCGAGGCCAGTATCCGACCAGGAATCAGGTGACGAAGGTGGACCATATTCGGTGCGGGCCACTGTCGCCCCGCCTTCGTTATTGACCGTGTTGCGCCGGATGTTGGCGACGTAGTAATTGCCGGAATTCGGGCTAATCCAGGTGATGTCTGCCTGTCCAACGCCGCCAGTGCCGACCACGTTTTCGACCGGTCCTGGCGGGATGGGATCGACTGTTGAGATTACCTGCTCTGTGTCCGACCATGTTTCGCCCTTGCTGCCGTTTGCCCCGGAATAGCTGGCCTCCACATCGATCAAAGTGTTTGCGGGCACCGGGCTCGTATTCAGCACGATCAGTCCGCTGTCAGGCTCGGCGCTCGGATGCCTCTCCTCGACCCAGCTGCCAGGCACACCGCCGCCAATGTCCGCCACGCGGTAGCGAGTGATGGGGGTGAGATCGTCGCGGCCAGGGTCGATCAAAACGACACGAAGGTAAACGGATGTACCACTCGAGATGGCGGCGACCGTGTCGATGATGGCCTGCGGGATACCCTCCGTTGTCGGCTTAATCGGCACCGGCGGCGCATCGCCCTCGTCGACCTCTGGATCCCATGCCTCGATGTCAGGCGGCATGACGACGAATGTCATCTGAAAACCGCCGCGCTGGACCGAAAGCACGGATCTGCGGTTGTTGATCAGTTTCCCGTCCATCGACGGGATGCTCACTGGCGTCTGCAATCGCACCCAAGGAGAGTAGACGGCATTGATGCCAGTGAAGCGGACGTCGAGAGAGCCGCGCTTTTTCTGGCGCAGTCGGGCGAACTCGCGCTTGGCAAGGCGACGTGCCTGGCGCCATTGCTGGACCCATAGATAGTTGCCGTCCTGCGGCAGCACACGCCCGGCTTGGAGTTGGGCCGGCACATCCTCGAAATAATCAGTATCGGTCGACGTGTAGTCAGTCGCCGGATAGGTGAATTTCGGGACAAGCCGATTGCATTCCTCTTCCGGTAGAACGTCGTGCTGGATGGTGTATCCGACGACATCGGCATCGGTCAGCGTGGCGACGTACTTTTCCCTGAATTTGCCGGCCACGAATAGCAGCGCGCCGTCGCCGCGCTCGCACATCCAGCCATCGCACGCCGCCAATATGGCGTTGGTAGCGCCTTTAGGATCATGCTCGGTGGTGTCGAAGCCGCCGCACTGATAGCGCTTTTCCGTCCCACCGGCGGCCCGCGGCACGGGCTCGTCGCAGACGTCAGCCTCCTCCTGCCACATATCGAGCACCGGCAGGATCGCCTTGCGCCAGTCCCTTTTCGTGCCGAACGGGTTGAAGCACTCGTGCCAGGCCAATTGGATGGCCGGGTTTTCCGTGAAGACCCACGTCGACTGATCTTCCGGGTCTTGTTCCGGATCGCGGAAATCCCAGCACAGCGCCAGTTCGGCAACCACCGAAAGCGACGGCTTGCCATACGGAAATTTCTTCGCGAAGTCCTCGGCCGCAGGTGCGTCGCATTCCATGGCAGCCGATGCCTGGCCATCACCACGATGGTTTTCGGTCCACACTCCTTCTGCGCCAAGTTTGGCTACTAGCTCGGCGTAGGGCGTCTCTGGCACAAGGCCAAGGCGAGTGTAAATCCGGACGCGATTACGATAGCGGCTGGTGTGCGGAACGGTTTCCACGCCGGTTGACTCATTCAGCACGATCCTGTCGTCGTTCAAATAGTAGGCGACATAGGCGTTGATCCGGTGGGCAACGAATGCCTGAACTGACCACATCTTGTCGCCCGACACCTCCCAAAGCATATGCGCGCCGGCCAACCTGGCTGTTCCGACACCCCAGAAGCAATAGGGGATCGGCTGTGTCATAGGTTGGCGGCCGTCCTCTGGTTTAGGAGGCTTCGGCGTCATCAGGTAGGAAAGGCCGACCGTCAGAGCCGTGGTGACGATGGCCGAAGCAATGGCCGCATAGGTGATCGTCGTCGTGCCGATGGTGATTCCGCCGGAGCCGAGAATGGCGGTAAAGATCGGCGTGAAGATCGGATCCTTGTGGACCGGCCACTGATATTCGCCGTTCCATCCCGAGGCGAGGAATTCCTGTGTCGTCGTTGTTTCGAACGCGCCGATGCCCGGGTTGTAAGTGACCGGCTTGCCCTTCAGCGCTTCGCGAATAGCCGACTCGAGCGGGGTTATGCGATGCGCCATGCCACACCAGTCCAATCGAGTTTTTTGACCATCGGACCGCGCGCCGACATGACAGCCCAGAGCGGGCCGAACTTGATGCCGGGAATGTCCTTGACCGCGAGACCGTCGGCGTCAAAGCCAGTCAGCGCACGGATGATGCCTATGTCGCCGTCCTGCGGTTCGGTGACACGTCGGAAGCCGAGCGCCATGAGCTTTGCCCCGGCCAGGCTCTCGACGCCGCCGGCGGCCCGCAAAACGGCTTCGGCGCCAGCTGCATCAAAGTAAGTCCCGCGCAGGTCGGCCGCCGGATCCTTTCCGGTGGCCTCGACCACCCACCCAGCACAAAACGTCGTGCAGTCGTCGCCGCCCATGCCTCCCCATCGCCACCGATGCGGTAGCCGGATGTATTCTTCCAGTGTCATGGATTTGCCTTCTAGTCGTATACCGGCCAAGCGGGGGAAACACCGCGGCCGAGCCGCGCGACGTTTGAACAGAACTCGTCGTCTGGATAGAAAGCCTTATGATGAGACGGCGTCCACAGCACCTGAGATGGCCTCGATCGGGTGTTGGTGCCCGAGACGACGGCCAGGCTGAGATCTATCTTCTTGTCTTCGCCGCCCGTGACCGGATGAGATGCTTCCGATGGATGGGAGGCGGTCCCGGTCCACAGCGCCACGATGTTGGACATTGGCTGGTAGTGCTCATCGAGCGTGGTGAAGCCGATCTTAACATCCTTGCCACGCACATCCGGCATTTCGTCGAGCACGTTCTGTGCGGTGGACGGGTCGATGCCGGAAATGCCGAACTCGACAGAGCTCGACTGGCCGTTCACCAGCACCTCGAGCGACGGGACGTTGAGCAGTCGGCCGCCGCCGAGATAGACGGTTCCATCCGGATCGATGGAATCGAACCCGGCGGGGATGTCGTTCACACCTGCCCAGATGTGCAGCCCTGGATCGGTTTCAAGACGGAAGAAGATGCCGAGGATATGGCTTTCCGCCATCGCGTCGAGCAAGGCTTGCGGCACGTAGTCGACCGAATAAGAGCCGATCAGGTCCTGCCAAGCCATCAGAACGCCTCGACGAACTGAAAGCTGACGCTCGACTGCATAAACCCCCGAGCCCTCCACGCCAGCGTGAATCCGACGGGGAACTTGGCGACACAGCGCGGGCGGGCGAATTCGATGCGGGTTCCCGCGATGACGGCTTCCCGTAGCGGCCGATCGAGCGAGATCACATATTGCGATCCGCTATAGCTGACGCCATCGACGTCGGCGGTGACGTCTACAGGATCGGACGCCTCCCAGTATCGATAGACTCGCCAGCCCTTGACCGTGTGCGATATCGAAAACCAGTCGGACCACCGGAGCCGGCGACTGGCCCCGAAGACGTTGATCGTCATCTGGCCGGCGTTGAGGGCTGCATTGGCCCCTACGGTTCCGAACACCGTCGCCTGGCTGTAGCCGGAATCGTCGGAAAACAGCGATCCATCGGAGTGCGGGATGCCGCCAATGATCGGCTTCGGCACCCCGTTGATCAGCGGGAACGGACCCATCCAGTCGGAGCGGACCGGCACGTTCATGAATCGGAAGGAGCCGTTCATGCGGGCCGCTACCCAGTTGATGTATTCGTGCTCCTCCGGCCGCTGCGCGAAGCAGTTCTCGTAGCTTGCGACGAAGACACCGCCGCCGGTGGTCTCGATCGTGACGGACTCGCCGAGACCGTTGCGACCGCCCTCGAGGCCGCCGCCCTTCGTATCGAACGACATCTCTGATGCCTTAATGAAGTCGATGTCGAGCGTGGGCAACCCGGTATAGCGACCCATGCTCTAACCCTTCTGCGAAGCATATTGCCGCTGTAGTTCGCCAAAACCGCCGCGGGACTGCGCTTCGTGGTACTGGCCGATCGCTTCCTGTGCGCCCTGACGCGCCAGCATCCGCACATGCTCATCGCCGTTGGCGCCGTCGAGGTTGATGTTGAAATCAACCTTGCTGGGCTGAGACGGCCGGTTCGCGTTGGCAGCCATTCGCATAGAGACGTCATGCGGGATAACCCGGGATCCTCGCGGCAGATCGACGATCTCGCCACCCATCTCGTTGATCCTGGCAAGGCCGCCAGGCGCGAAGTCGGTGCCGTTGGCAAATCCGAACAGCTTCGGAATGAAGCTCAGCAGGGCTGAAAAGATGCCGCCACCCCCGCCGCTCGGTGCCGGCGCGGATCCGGCATAGCCGAGGATCTCCGATAGCGACGTGTTGGCCTGAAAATTCCCCGGCTTCAGACCCTCGAGAATGGATGCCAGACCACCTTTGCCGCCGAGGCCTCCGGCAAGGCTCTGGACCGTGTTGGTGACTGTGGTGTCGAGACCGCCAAGACCTTCCGTTGCCCTGTTCACGGCAGCATTGAACTTGTCGACATAGGCCGAGCCGGAAGTGCCGAGCATATCTCGGGCACCTGCGCCTGTCTTGAGAGGGCCGCCGGTGAACCAGGCCGAGGCGGCATCCTGGGGATTTCCGTATTTCGACAGGTATTTGCCAAACTGGGTCTTGAAGATCGCATCCTGAGCGGCAGGATCGGCAAGGAATTGGCTTGGTGTGAGAGACTTGCCTAGCGCATCCTGCGACCAGGACGGAATATTGTTACCCATCACCTGATAGGCGCCATAGGCCCGGTCGCCTCTCGTCCACGGACCAAGCGCCGAATAGCCGCCGCTGCCGGCGCTCTCGATCGAGCGGATGGCGCTCGCATAGGCGGCCATGCTGCCGGATCCCGGGCCGATAGCAGCCAGCGGTGAGCGCGTCACAGCTCCCGGCGCGTAGTTATCGTTCGAAGCCCCGAGGAACGCGGAGAGCGTCGTGTCAGCGACAAAGCCAGCGCCGCCCCCAAGGCCCGCGCCTGGCCTCTGCCCAGTCAGTACTGCAGCGATCCACGTCCCCAGCCGGTCGAAGATGTCGCTCAACTGCTTGTCCATCGACGTCGTAAGCGCATTGAGGATTGATTCCCCAAGCGCCTTGCCGACGTCGCCACCATTACTCAGCAGCTCGGATTTAAAATCGGTCAGGAATCCGACAGCAAGACCTTTCGCGTCGGCGAACCTGGCGAGGTCACGCATCTGCTGCGCCGCCGGCGAATTGAGGTCGACCGCCAGACCGGCACCCTGCTGCCGTGACGCGATCGCCTGGTCCTGCGCCGAACGAAACTGCTGGTCGCGCTCGAAATTGAGCTCGCGCGCAAGATTGGCGCGGGCGATCTCGTCGGCGAACTTGCCATAAGCCTCGGCCTTGGCCTTTATCGCAGCGATCTCGGTTTCATCCGCCGCAATACCCTTCTCGGCGGCCTCCTCGCGGATCGCAGCGATCTGCTCGAATTCCATCCGCAGTTTTGCCGCCTCGCCGGCGGTCTTGCCGATCAGAGTGAGATCGAGCTGCTGGCTGGCCAGCGTCTTGTCAATCGCAAGACCGCGCGCCACCTGGGCGTCGCGCGCCTCGATCGCCTGCCGGTTGCGCTCGGCCTCCAGCGCACGGTTGACCCGGGCTTGCAGGCCGCCGCCCTTGTCGCCGTCTTCCACCGCGCGAGCCCTGACCTGCGCCTCGATCGCAGCGAGTCTTTCGGCATTGGTGCGCGCCCGCGCCATCTGCTGCTCGGCTGCGAACTGGTCGTTCTCACGGCGAAGTGTTGCATCGCGGACGGCGACGTACCTGCCAAACGAGCGCAAGTCGGCGAGGCCAGGGCGCGTGTTCTCGCGGTCGATCCGCGCCAGTATCTTTTCCAGTTCCTCCGCCTGCCGGGCGAGATCGACGATTTCCTTGCCGGCGATGATGGCTTCGTCAGCGAGCTTTTGCAGGCCATTGGTCTGGCCTATCCGCTCGATTTCCTGGTTGAACTGGTAGACATCAGGCGCGCCGTCGGCGGCCTCGACTTTGAGCCTGTTGATGGCATCAGCGAACGGCGCGAACTTGCCAGTGACGCTGAAGGCATTGTCGCCGAGCAGGAGGATGGCATCGGCTGTGTTGCGCAGGGCGGTCGGATCGCTCGCGGCAGGCAGAAGCTTCTGAAACAGACGCTCGACCTCATCGTCGAAGCTGGCGAGGTCGGTCTTGCCTTCGCGTGCGCTTTTGATCAGCGCGTTGATAGGCGCCGCAAACTGGGCCTGGCCGCCGGGCAGATCGCGAAGCCCGGCGATACCGCCGCCATTGCCGAACAGGCTTTGCGTCCAGCTTGTGCCGCTCAGCTGTTCGAGGAACGGCCCAGCCTTGTCGCGCAGCATCGCGTCCAGCATGGTCTGGTTTCCGCGGACTTGCGCGGAGGTGAAGGCCTGACCACCGATCGAGCCGACACTTTTGACGGCCTCGCCGAGATCACCGTATTCATCTTTCAACAGCTTCAAGTTCTCGGAATGCAGCTTGAGGGCGTCATCCATGGTCTTGGCGCCTTCACGCCCTTTCGTGAACCACTGGACTGCCGCCGCCGTTGCGCCGACGAGGCCGAGAACGATGAGCGAGGTCGGATTGACGATCGACAGCAACGCAGAACCCAGCGACTTGGCCGCGCCGGCCGCCCCCATCGGGCCGAGCACGGCCGAAAGCTGAGTGCCCTGCTGGAGGGCGATCTGGAGCGGGCTCATACCAATCGCCGAGGTTACGGCGATGTCCTGGAATTGCGCGGCGATGTTTCCGGTGTTGAACTGGTTGACGCCTTTGTAAGCGTTCTGGTTCGCCGCCGAGCGGCCACGGGCCATGGCCTGCGCCTGAGCAAGTTCGTCCGCGCTGATGGCGCCTCTTGCCGCCAAAGCGGCGTACTCAGCGATCTCGGCATTGACGCGGTCCTGCGCAGCGGCCAGAGGATTGAGCTCAGCACGCAGAGCCGCGACCTTCGCAGCCATCAGATCCGCCTCACGGCCGGATTCCTCAAAAACAGAGGCTGACGCTCTTGCGGACTTCCCGGAATTCGTCATTACCGACGCGTTGAATTGATCGGCGAACACGGAACCTGCTTGCTGTGCCCGTAGACGCGCAGTCTCCTCCAGCCGGGCAAACTCGGCTTCGAACACCGATGCCGACGCGCGGGCGCCGGCCGACGGCGCTGTCTGGACGCCAAGGACCGCGTTGAACTGACCTTGGTTCGCCGCGCCGATTTGACGGCTGTTTTCAGCCTGCTGATCGGCGCGGGCCTGCGCGATCATCGCGCGCTGTGCCGCAGCTGCATGTACCAGCGCAGAAGCTTGACCCTCGATCTGGGCATTCGCGGCGCCGACGGCGGCCGCGAGCTGGGTCTGCCCCTTGGCTGCAAGTTCCGAGGCGTTGGCGTTCATGCCGAGCTTCTGGTTCATGCCGACCAGGATCGTCGCAGCCTGTTCAACTGACAGCTTGCCGGTTTCGAGCTGACGGTTTAGGCCGCGAAGGTCGCGCTCGAATGCCTGCGCTTCCTTCTGGCCCTCGACATAGCGACGCGTCAGAATCGACACGACGTTGCCAGACGTGCCGATCTTCGTGTCGCTCGCCGCGACGGCCTCCCCGACGGCGCGAGCCGACGCCACCATGGCCTGATCGGAGGCGACCTTCTGGTCGGCGCCGGCCTTGTATTTCGAGGCGTCGATCTCGGCCGAGGTGACCAGTCGGGAAAGCTGTATGGTCATTTGTTCTCAGCCTCCCCTTCCTTTTTGGCAACGTGGATTAGCCACTCGGTGTCGATGGCAGTCATGAAGGTGTGGAAGCGGTCGAAGGCTTCACCCTCGAGGCCGTAGCGCCTGGCGTAAGCGTCATAGGCGATGAACGCGATCGGGGACTCTCCGCCCATCGCGCCATATTGCCGGTCGAACCGAAGCGCTTCCCAAGCCCGCCAGTAGAAATCGTGCCAGTATTCCGCACGAGCCTCTTCCGGGCGTGTAGGGACCTTCTCTCTCGGCAGTTCCAGCGGGAATTCGGCCGCGATCTTCGCCAGCCATTTGTCCTGGCCATTCCGCTCGAGGTCGTAGCGGAAGGCCGCCGCTAGTTTTTTGTTGCGGCCTGGACGAACTCGACCTTTTTCTTGCCGACACGGCCGGCGCACCAGAAGATCATCTGACGCATCACGCGATGCTCTTCGGCAACGAGGATGGTACCGACCAGGTCGGGCGAATATTCGACGTCGAGGCCCTTCCAACCAAGGAGAAGGTGCTCGACCGACAGCTGGCCTTCAAAGCGCGCCTGAACGTCAGACGGCACCTTGTCGTTAGGGTATTCCTGCTTAAGCTTTTCCAGCACGTCCTGACGCGCCGTCACGTAGTCTGGATAGTTCGTCGACCGCACCAGAAATTCGAGCCCGGGCAACGGCGTAGTCTCGTAGGGCTTTTCCGGGTCAAGACCTAGCCATTCCTTGACAGGAATCCAGTCGCCTTCGCGTTCCTTCGATAGGTCAGCGCTCAGGCTGGCCAGCTTGATGGTCATGTTTCTCTCCTGTCGGGGAGTTTGAGGGATCGGGCGGCTCCGACAAGCCGCCCGCCTTCTGCGCAGAACCAGTCCCGGTGTCGGCCGGGAACTCTCAATCAGACGAAATATTCCAGGCGATCGATGATGAGATGGGCAGAGGTCAGCTCATCCTTCGAGGCCTGACCGACCAACGGCAGCGTCGTGTCGGTGTTCTTGGCCGTCGCCGACGGGGAACCGTCGGTGAAAGTGATACGCGGGATCGCAAATATGATTGCCTGGTTGTTCTTGGCGATGCGCGTGTTGATGTTGCTCGGTGTCCCAGCGAAGAGCTTGGTCAGCAGCGCGTCCGACCCGAAATAGGTTGGCGCGTTGACTGTGACGTCGAAGCTGCCCTTGCCGATGGCGACCGGGCCGATCGTCTCGTCGCAGTCGAGCGCGTTGATCATGCGCAAATTGTTGTTGACGCTGATCTGCAGCGACTGCATCCAGTTCGGCGAACCGAGACAGACGCCGTTTTCCGCGATCCTGCCGACATTGACGGCTGCCGCCATGACGGCATTCGTCGTCGCCGCATCCGGCGCGCTGTCCAGCGACGTCGTCGAGGCCTGCCCGCTCATCCCGGAGAAGGTGAATGTGTATTTCGCCTTGTCCTCGGTCGTGAAGTTGAACTGGCCTTCGCCGGCGAGCATGCCGCGCTGTGCAATATAGGTCGGTACCGCCTGGCCCATGAAGCCGCGCTCGATCGTGCAGCTCTTGGTGTCGACGCCGTTCTTGATCTGGTCACCGAAGAACACCTGGATCGTCTTGCCGGTACCCACATCAGCTGTCCAGCCGGCCGGCAGATTGTCGAGCGTCAGTTTGGCCGCCGCGATAGCGGTGATGCGGGCCCATGCGTTGCGGCGGGCGATCGCGCCGGCGGTGACCAGGAAGGCGAAGCTGGTGACATCGGCGGTGCCACCGATCTTGACCCACTGGCCGACGCGCAGGCCGAGCGTGGTGAAGTCAAGCAGCGTCGAGCCGAGGCCGTCGGCGAGCGCCGTGATGTCAGCCGCGGCGCCCATGAAGCCTACCACCTTCATGCGTGCTGTAGCAGGCGGCGCGGCTTCGGCGACAAAGCCTGCGCCGAGGAATGCCGGAACCGTCGCGCTGCCGGTCGTGCATTTGAAGACGCCATTGTTCGCCGATGGGGTGAAGCCGGTGAAGCGCACCAGCTGACCGGCTACGAATGCGGCGCCGGCGGTAACCGTGGCGACGTCAGTTGTGTCGGCCAGCCCGGTGATGACGGAATCGACGACACCATCATTGTCGCGGAACGGTGTGTTCAGCCAGGTCGAGCACATCAGCGACTTCAGCCAGAGCGACAGAGGCGATTCATCAACCGGGAACGAGAGCTCGCCATTGACCGGACCGCTGTTCGTCTCGCCGATTTTGATCGGATCAGAGTTCATCCGATCATCGCGGATCTCTTCCGAGGTGACGAAGGTCGGGCGAAATGCCAGCGTCTCGCCTGTGAAGCGCGCCGTACGCATGCGCGGCGTGACGGGCGTGATGCCGAGGGTCACTTCCTCGACGACGGTCATGCGGGTGCGGTTGGAATCCATCGGAGGCTCCATCGGTGGGCCGCCTCAATGGGCGGACGGGGTTGATTGGTTGAGAGGAGAGGCTAGTCCGCCTTTGACGGATCCTGCTTTTTCAGCTTCGCGGCGTACGGCAGCTTTTCAATATAACCTGTCTCGACCAGGCGATCGAAGCCCTGCGGCGACAGATCATCCTGCGGCGAGACGCGATCGCCTTCCTTGAAGCGGCGCAGGCGCGTCGGGAATGCTTTCAGCACGAGAGCCATCATTCGTCCCTTTCGAAATTTACGGTTGCGGTCATGGCGTAGTAGTTGGCGAAGGTCCGGCCGGGGTCACCGGCGCCGATCGAGGCATCGCGAAACGTGACGCTGTCGATATCCTGGCCCCTGAACATGCCGACCAGCTGCTTCGCCAGCACGCGCGCTCGGCGGCTGCCGGTGCTGTTCGGCGTCATGACATGCAGGTAGATCTGGCCGGCTTCGCGCCAGAGGTTTTCGTCCCGCAACTCCGCCCCGATTGACACCTGATCGAAGAAATCCCCGAACACCTCGACGTAGACGAACTCTGTCGGCGTGTCCGGCAGCTCGTAGGGATCGTTCTCGAAGACGACATCGGTCAAACCGCCCCATTGATCGGCGATCTGCTGGACGACGACGTCGAAAGCTTCAGGACTGGCCATCAGAGTGCGTTGATGATGATCGAGGGATAGGTGATCGGCATGCCGGCCTCACGGTCCTTGCGGCGTGCCAGCGTTGCTCTCCCGGCCCGGAACGCGCTGGAGCGATTGCTCTGCACCGCCGCCCTGAGCGGTGCGCCGCCTTTCAGGATGTACGGCATCGCCGGATGCACTCCGCCGCCGATGTTGAGGAATCTAGTCTCGAAGCTGAAGCTGTCGCGATAGCGATAGGCCATAGAACTTTTCGTGCCATCGAACACGCGCCGGCGCTTCACACCGGAAAGACCGCCCTCGACCTTGCGGATGTATGGCTGGAAATTGGTTATGATGACTTCCGCGGCAGCTGGGATCGCCGAGAAGTCCGAAACGATGGCGCCGCCAGCAATGACAATGAACGAACTCGCGAACCGACCGGAGCGCCGCGGCGACCGCTTCTGCAGTTCGGCCAGGACAGTGGTGACGATCAACGGCCAGTTTACGAATTCATAGACAATCGGCCCGGGTGCCTTCACCGCTTCTTCCGGCGCGTTATGGACGCCGTTGACATAGCGCTCATAGGTCGGGCTCGCGATCCCTTCTCCGATAACGCGCTTGAGCTCCTGCTTCGCAAAAGCCGCCAGCGCCTTGTCGATCGCATCCGGCTCCATGCCGGCGGTCGCCAACTTCAGGTCACGCTCAAAGAACTGGAAGCCGGCCATCATCTTCAGCCGCGTCGGCTCAAGTGATCGGCCATGGCCCTGCCAAATCCGCCGCGCTCTTCGGCTTCGCGATACTGCCCTATGGCCTGTTGAACACCTTCGCGTACTAGCCTTCGGACATGCTGCTCATCACCTCGCGGGACCCAGCAGTCATGCCAGACTTCTACGTCGCAAACACCATTGGTGACAGCCGGGAGGGGTTCCAAGGCCTGTTCCGCTGGCGCGGCAAAAGCGGCCACGGCAGCAAGCGGCGAAAGGCCAAGGCCGGCGAGGAAAGAACGTCTGTGCATGGTGGTCTCCGTGAGAAAATGGCATCAGCCCGAAACCAGCAGTTCGATGCGGACAAGAACGCCTTGGACCGAGATCGGCTTCGGCAGCTCGATATTGCGTTCCCGGCCGTCGACGACTGCTTTATCCCCCTTCTTCAGCGGCAGCAGCGCGGCAAGGGCAGTCGGACTGACGACGATCGTCGACGCCGTCTGATCGATTCCTTCGACCAGCTCTTCCGCCCGAACAGCGCGGACCGCGGCCGGCACATTGTCGATGTCGGTCTTCGGCCGCGGGGTGCCCGTCGGGGCGGTGTAGCGCCGGATGGTGACTGCAGTGCCGGCGTCGGCGAGGGCGGCATCAAGATCGGCAATCAGGTCGGCGGGGGTCGTCATCATGCCACTGCGACGTTGATGTACTGAGAGAGCTTCGCGAGGATATCCGCGGGAACCGGCCCAGCCGTGGATCCTGGAACGGCGCCAACCCAGTAATCCTGTCGTACCGTTCGGACATCGGGAATCTCGACGCTCTCGCCCTTTACCAGCGGGTCGCGCGCGGCGGCGGACAACCGCAGCCTGGCAAGATCCATCGCGGCGCCGACTAGATCGGGCGGCACGGTCTCGAATCCAGCGGTGTACTCGACCACCGCGTCACCGCGCGGCCAGGTCAAGGTTCGGGTACCGGAGATCCTCTGCAGCAGCCCGGCCTCCGCGTCCAGATCGGTGTCGTCGGCAACAAGCGCCGTGCCGGCCTCTGTGACCAGCGTCAGATCTGAGATAAAACGTCGAGCGAGAAACAGCAGGTCGTCGCAGCCGCGCTGCCTGAACACCTCGCGAACCTCTTCGCTGCGCAAGGTTGGAACATGGACGCCATCACCGCGGATCTGACACGCCGTCGCGATATCGGCGGAGACCCTGGCGCCGAGTTCGGTCAGCTCGGCATCACGGCTGGCGTCGCCGGGCACGAGACCTGCGGCGGCGCGCAGCTGCTCGATCGTTAGCAATGAAGGATCGGCCGCAGGCGTAACTACGGTGAAAGTCGAACGCATGCGGCCGCTCCGGAAGGTTCGATCAGGCCGACTTGCCGGCGTTGATTGCCTCGATAATCTCGGCCTTCGTTTTTGCAGCGCTGATGTCGACACCGCGATCGGCGGCAAGCTTCTCGAGCTCATCCTTCTTCAGGCCATCGAGGTCGACGTCTTCAGCTTTCGACTTAGCGCCGCCGGCCGGCAGGGGATCGCCGAACTGGTTGGTCGCCTTGTTCTCGCCGGCGGCAGCGGCTCCTTTATCCGCGGCCTCCTGCTGTGCTTTCTGCTGATCGACGGCGGCCGCCGCAGAGGGAGGCGTCGCCTGACCGGGTGCCGACAGCGGCTGCTCGGTGACCCCGGAATTCGGATCGATCGAGCGGACCGGTTCCGCACCCTGCATTTCGCGAAGCATCTGCTGCTTGGCCGCGAAGATCAGCCGGGCATGCACCATGTTGCCGCTGTATGGCGTTCCCGACCGCGCGATGATGTCCTTCAGATCCTGGTCGGATGCAGCGGAGAGCTTCCGGTCGAGCGCCTCGATAATGTCGCGGTTCAGCTGCTCCTCCTGGGGCAAATCGGGCGACTTGCCTTCCTCGAGGTAGCCGGCGGCGACCAGGCCGTCGAATGTGCTGTCGGCGACCTTTGCGCCCTCCGGCGGAAAACCAGTGCCGATGGCGAGATGTGAAACGTTGATCCCGTCGAACGCGAACGGGAATGCCTTGATGACCTTGCCGTTTTTCATGGCGGTCAATCCTTATGTTGAGAATGTGGGAGGAAGACCGGCGCAAGGCGCCGGCCGGCTTATCAAACCCCCTCAAAGGTAGGCGTTTGCGCTTTATGCAGGAGGATTGGCGGCGGGGCCGAGATTGAGCTTGCCGTTGATCCAGACGCCGGCTGCGAAAACGTTGCCGGTGTTGGCTGCAGGAGTCAGGGTGACGCGCTGATACTGCTTGCCGCCGGTGTACCCAATCTTGAAGACCTTATCGTCGCTTGAGAACAGCGGGGTGGCCAGCAGCTCGGTGCCGTTGAGCATGTCGTCCGGAACCGCGACGGCATCGGACAGGTTGGCGGCATCGCCATGTTCCATCAGGAACGTAAAGGTGGCGTCGGCGTCGGCGATCGCGCCCATGAGGAGCAGGAACGCCACAGAGTCCGCACCCAGTCGATTGTTGATCTGGGAAACGATCGCAGTGTTGTCGGCCACCGCAGCGGCCGGCGAGATGCCGCGCTTCGGATCGATGTGAGAAATGATGTCCCGCATGGGAACCTCCGTGAGATTACCGGCGCGCCTCGCGCAGTCCCGGCAGGCTTTGAGAAAGGGGCGCGGCGATTACCGCGCCCCAGGGTTCATCTGGGGATCAGGTACCGACGACCTGGAGGGCGTAGGCCTCGAAATCGACGACGTCACCACCAACACGCTGGCGCGTGTAGAACTCGACGAACGGCTTGGAGGAATACGGATCGCGCAGGGTGCGAATACCGAGGCGATCGACGACGGTATATCCGGCGCGGAAGTCGCCGAACGCAACCGGCAAGGTGCCGGCGCCGACGGTCGGCATGTCGTCGGCGCGACGGATGTTGTAGCCGAGCAGCATCGAGGGCTTACCGGCTTCGAGGCCAGGGCGCCACATGTACTGGCCGTTCAGATCCTTGAAGAGCATGACGGCGCCGACCGACTGGCGCTTCATCAGCCAGTTCGCGTTCGCCAGATATTTGTCCTTGATGGAGAAGGACAGCGTTATCAGACCATCGGAGGTCAGGGTCGTGGCATGGCCCGATGCAACCTGAAGGATGGTGCCGCGAACGCCTGCGGAACCGGCCGGATAGGTCAGGATGCCCCGCGGCTTCTTGATGCCGTTGCCCGAGATGAACGCCAGGGCGCGCATGCGGGCGAACTTCTCCGACACCTTTCCGGCGAGCCATGCCTCGACGTCGATTCCGGCGTCCTCGAGAAGTTGCTGCGTCGCTTTCGGCTTCGCATAGATCTCGTGCACCGGGATGCGCTGCACCCCGACCTGCGGCGTGCTAGTTTCCGGCCTAGCCTCGGTCTCACCGACCCAGCCGGCGCCGGCCTCGTCGGTGTCGACCGCGATTTCCAGCGCATCCGTCGAGACGTTCTCATGGTAGGCGAGCTCGTCGATCGGCGAGGTCTCGTAGACCTTGGTGATGATACGCGCTGAGACCTGCGTCGGGACCAGATAGCCGCCGTCCGGATCGGAGCCGACCATCATGGCCTTCTGCTCGTCCGGAGAGAGGTAATTCACCTCGCGCCGGAGCGACATTTTGAAGGCGTCTTGGTAAGCCTTGTACTCGTCGACATTGACGTCCTCGGGATTGAGGATCGTAGTCGCCTTCAGTTCGCCGCGCCGCGCCATGGCGACGCGCTTGAACTCGGTGGCGTTCTTGAGCAGCTTCGCCTGGTCGTCGGCGGTGCCACCGGCGCCGGGACGGCCGAGCTTCTTCTGAATATCGACGATTGCGGCGGCTTCTTTTTCCGCCTTCTCCAAGATATCCTTAACCTGCTTTTCGAGGGCCTCGTGCTTCGCCGCGACACCGGTGGTGAGGGCTTCGAGATCCTTCTTGAGTTGGGTGCCGTCGCCCGCCGCCTTGCCGGCCTTTTCGGCGAGATCACGAACCTCCTTGAGGTCCTTTTCCATTGAGGTCTTCAGCGTGCCGACGTCGTCGCCAAACTTCTTCACCTCGCGCTGGACATCTTCCAGCACGTCTTTCAGTTCGGGCATTGTGCCCTCCTTATGCTTGGTTGGGGGAAATCAGCTTGCGCGTGGACCGAAGTCCTTCCAGCAAACCAGCTACATCCAGATCGCCCCCAGCCTCGCGCCGTGCGATCTTGGTCAGACGGCCGACAAAATCGCGGGCCGTGTTCTTCGTCCATCGCGGTCCGCCTGCCTCGCGCAAGAAGTCCTCGAAGTCCGAAAGGGTTTTCAAGGTATCGATCTCGGCGGATTTCACCGCGCCGACCAATGCCCTGTCGTTCGATCCGAAGGTCACGACGCTGACCTCGTACAATTTCACTTCCTGGAGCCAGCGGCGCGGCTCAACGCCGGGCTTGGTCCCCATCTTGGACCTGACTGCCTTGTAGCCGATCGACAGTCCGTCCAGTTCGCCACTTTTCATGCCCTCATAGATCAGGGCGCCGCGATCAGTGTTCAGCGCGAACAGCTCGCCTTTGACCTTCAGGCCCTTGGCGTTCTCTTCCATGTCGATCCACTTGCCGATCGGAAGCATGTCGTCGACCGGGCCGAAAAAGCCGCCATGCTGCAAAAGCATCTTCGGCAGCTTTCCCTTCGCGCGCCATTCGCGCAGCGTCCCCTCGAAAGCACCCTTCTCGACGATGTCGTCGTGAGAATCCTTGTTCCCGAAAATGGAACCATACCCCTCAAAGGTGCCGTCCTTGTCTCCGGACGCGAACTTGACTTCGATCAGACCCGATTCCAGGCGTTCCATGACGTCCATGAGACTTATTTCCCTCCAGCACCGGGAGCCGGTTTCGCCGGCGCAGTGATCGGTACAAGTTTTCCGGTTTCGTCCAGGGCGGCCATGCCTGACGGGACAAAGAGAGTGTCGGCGCCGTCGACGGCGTCCATCTCATCCCAGCCGCGGACGTCGTTTTGCGTCACCCAGCCCGGGTTGTTCGGCCCGCCGAGCGCTATCTGGTTGTATTTCGCCTTTGCCTCGACGCTGGGGCTGAGGAAATCCGAGTCCACGAAACCCGTGTAGAAGCCCTGCTGCCGTTCTTTCTTCGAGAGCAGATGCAAGTCGGCGGATCCGCCGAAGCGGCGATGGATCGGCCGGACGCAGTGAACGAGATGGGCGAGAAACATCTGTTCCGCCGAAGCAAAGGTGGCGTTCTTGTCGCCGGAGAAGCCGATCATGATCGGCATCACCCGCAGGACCTCGCAAATCCGCTCGACCTGGAACTTCCTCGTCTCGATGTGCTGGCTGTCGACGCCAGTCATCTGCATCGGAGAGAACGTGGCGTTCCGATCCACGACCATCAGCCGGCCGGTGTTGTTGGCGCCACCAAAATTCCGACGAACCCATGCCGCAAGCCGGATCAGCCCGGCCTCGTTCATTGTCCCTTCGACCGAGAGCATGCCGCTGGGGCGGACACCGTTGCGATGGAAGGCGGCGTGGCTTTCTTCGGTTGCCAGCGCCAGGCCGATCGCTTCTGCGGCGAGACGGACGATATCGAGGCCGTCGATCGTGTCCCAGGATGGGCCCTTCACTTCCCAGATTTGGTCTTCGGTCACTGTTTGTGTGGTGCCGTCGAGACCCTGCAGCGTGTAGACACGCGAGTAGTCCGCATTCACCCGCTTGGTGACGCGGCCAGGATCGAGCAGGATGATCTCAGCGATTTCGCCGCGCACGATATTCTTGAAGGCATATGAGCGACCAACGAGATCGACGTGGAAACTCTGTGTCTCCCGAAATTCGAGGCTCGTCATCCACTCGTTTGGTGCCGTCGCCAGCAGATCGTAAAGCGGATGGTCGCGGGCCTCGCGGCGCCCCACCACGGTGCGCCCGTTCTTAGTCATTTCGGTGCGCTGATAGAGCTTCCATGGCACCGTGGCGTGACCGTCGGCGCGAACCCTGCAGCACGCCAGGACGGTGGTGTTCGAAAGCGAAGTCTTCCAGTTCACGGAGACGCCGGACTTCGACGACCGAAAGCCTCCGAAGAAATCTGCCCACATCTCGTCGACGAGACCGTAGCGACTTCCGCCCTGGTCCTTGCGCTCCGCGCCGGCGAGGGCGCCGAATAGGCCGCGCATCAGGTGTCACCTCGTGCCGGCATCGATGCGCGGCGAGCCAGCAGCAAGGCGGCACCAGTCAGTATGATGCCGCCGGCGATGTAAGCCGCTGGCACGTAAATCTGCCAGATCCCATAGACGATCGATGCAGCACCAGAGATCCCGACGAGATCTCGCAGCAGTGTCGGAACCGCGGCGATCGCCACGGCGGCACCGCGGCCAACACCGCGCGCGGCGGCCGAGACAAAGCGCATCTGCTGCTCCAAGCGGTCAGTAAACGTGGGAAACTGCGTCTGCTTTGGCTTCCGCCAGCGCGTTCGCTTCGGCTCGGGCAACTTCAGCTTCGATTTTCGCCTCGAGAGCGTCCAGGTCATCGACGTCCCAGCCCGATGCGCCTGACGCAACCGGGTTCAGCCCCATCAAGACCTGTGCATGAAGGCCGGCCATCAAGGGATCAATCTTCGCGGAACCGCTGACCTGCTTGTCGATCGAGATCGCGTTACCGCGAGGCACAATCTTGGCGTTGCCAACCGCGAAATCCATGAGCTCGAGACCGGAATGGACGAGCTGGCCGCCGGCGAGATCTCGCTCCATGTCCTTGATGGCGCCATTCAGCTTCCATCCCTGCGAGATGCCGACGATCCGCTCCTTCGCGATGCCGCGTTCTTCGCTCGTGAGCGCCTTGGTAATGGCGGCGACGCCAAAGGAATCGACGCCGATCGCGTTTTCCGCGGCCAGTAAACCGGAGGCCTCGACCTCCATCACGATGTCCGCGAGCTGATAGACGTCTTCACCTGGCAGCTTGACGAAGGTCAGCTGCTTCAGGTCGGCGAACTGGTCGAGGCGCGTCGCGATCTCGGTGCGCCGCTTCTTCACGATCTCATGGGCCCAGGCATGCGACCAAAGCAGATTTTTGCGCGTGACCTTGCATCTTCCCATCACAGCAAGGCCGAGGAGATCGTCGAGGCCGCCGCCATCGATGCCGATGACGATGACTTCCGACCGCCGGATGACTTCCTGGAGGGTCAGCCGCTTGTTCATTGCTGCAGGCCAGAACTGGGCACCGGCCCAGTTTGCGTCCTTCAGGCCGAGCCCAGCTTCGATGTTGAAATGCTTGGAGACGAACAGACTGAGAACGTTGAGGCCTTCGATCTCAGCAGCCTTGACCTTCCTGGCTAGCCAGTTTTCCCGAACCGAAGTGCCAAGGCTCGGATTCGGGATGTACCAGGTCGATTGATCCCGCCATGGCTGACTGTTTTTTTTCAATATCGACGGCGGATATTCGTAGATCAGTGCCAGGGATGCCGGATCGTCGATCGTCCCGTCTCGCACGCCGCGAAAATATTGAAGCTTCTGCAAGAAAACGCCGGTGGGTGGCTCGTCACTCTGCGTCGTCGCATAGATGACAAAACCCTCCGAACGGGATGCCTGCGATCCGGTCGCCTCCGAAAGGATATTTGCGGCCGACGACTTCTTGCCGAAGAGCCAGAGCTCGTCGATAAAGGTTATGATCGCCTTCTGACCACCGACGACATCGGCGTCGGCGGATTTGACCGCCAGCTTGGACTTATCGAGCCTATTTTCTATTTCGCGCGTGACATCTGAGGGCTTGAACACCTTGAAGAGGGCGTTGTCCGCAGTGATCATGCCATACGCTGGCTCGAAACTGTTGTCGGCGATGTCCTTGGTCGGCGCAAGGATCAGATACTCGCCCATCGCGCGCTCGTTCATGATCAGTGCCGTGACCATGATACCGGCGGCGATCGTGGACTTGCCGTTCTTCTTCGAGATCAGGATCAGAATCTCTTGAATCAGCTGCTCCCGGAGAGCGGGTTCGTAGCAGCCGAAAACGACATAGACGAGATCGAAAATCCACTCCGGACTGACTTCGCCAAGCGTCGGCTTGCCCGGCATGTCGACCAGTTTCAGGCGTTTGAAGATGCGCAGCGCCTTCTCCGCGCGCGGTTTGAAGATTGGCAGATTGTCGGGAAGAAGACTTAGCCCGGCTACGATGCGCGCCTCCCAGTCCGGGCGCGCTGTTGACCACTGCATCAGTTCGGCTTCGTGCCGGGTAGCGGCGCGAGATCCTCGCCCCATTCCGAATTGACGCCGGCGGTGAAGGCCTCCTCGCGCTGGACTTCCTTCTTGCCCGGCTTCGCGACCCGGGTAGCCGGTTGTTGCGGCGACGCGCCGGCGCCGGCTTTTTCTTGCCGCGCGTCGAAGTCAGCCGCGGCGCCGGAGATCCTGGTCATCTCCTCGAGCCGCTTGATCAGAGTGGCGTTGCCCTTCTTGGCGCCGTTGAACATCCAGTTCAGCAGCTCCTGGCGCTTCTTCGCCCACCCGTTCTTCAGCTCCTCGTCGAAGTAGAGCTCGAGCGTCGGGATCGAACATCCGATCGCCCTGGCAATCGTGTCCTTGACGTCGCCGCAGGACACCATCCGTTCCACAGTGCGACGCATCGCCGGCGTCGGCTTGAAGGCCGGCCGACCTCGTCCGCGTTTCGGTTCTGTCATGCTGTCCTGATCAAAAGCGGCCGATTAATTTGGGGTTTCGATGCGCAACCACCGAAATTCCGGTGGTGAGAAAAAATTTCGTGAACCTGAGCCCCAGGCGGTTCGACCCCCGAAAGGCCCCAGAGATTGATGCCCCCCCCCGGGTCGGTCAGTATCGACGCGCCATCCGTTCCGAGCGAGCAGCTGCAGTCTTCAGGGTGTGGTGCCTTCCGCATAGGCATTGGCCATTGGCTGGGTCGAGGGGTGCACCACCGTCCTTGCGTTCACGGATATGGTCGGCGAAGAGGCGGGCAGGGGCGCCGACATGACAGCGTCGACCACCATCGATGGCCTCACATCTATAGCCGGCGCGTTGCAGTACCTGGTCACGCCATGCCCGATGCTGAGGGGTCAGCAGTTCGGGATCGGCCTTCTTGGCTGCCGGCATGGCGGTGCGGAGATCGACCTGTCGGATTTGAGGTCCGATCTGCTTCGCCATTGTTTGGTGCTGACCTTTGATGAAGTCGATGTCCCCCTGATGGACATGAGCGAGCGTCAGCTCGCGCTCGTTTCTTCTACGGTTCTTCAGATAGAGCCAGCATTGAGATCATAGAGCACTACGATGGCGGCTGCGCGCCTGAGGCGCTCGCCGTAAGGCTCTGCTCATCAGTACTTGGCGTCTACGCGAGGGAAGGGGACCGCGAGAAGATGCGGGATTTCAGTGGTTTGTGGGAAATCACGAATTGTAACGTGTCTCCGATGTCCCTCGGGGACACGAGAGAACAAGGCTCTTGGATAGGACATGTCCCGCTCGGTCCCTCCGTCGGTCCCGCTTCACCAAGGCGATTCTTGTTGACGACCATCTGCCGACTCATGGAAACGCGATCTTCCGATAAGCCGCAAAGGGGGTAAGCAGATGTGGATCGAAGTGCAGATCGACAAAGATCAACGATGGCTGATGAACTTCGACCAGGTCCGGACCGTCCGTCGCCAGTACGAAGGACCAGGTTCGGTTATCGAATTCGAGGGAGGTCACACAATTGCGGTTGCCGCGGAGTACACCACCCTTTTGGCAATACTGTCGGCGCGCTGACCTAAAAGCCGGCCTCGGCACTCGCCTTTTTTCGCTTCCGGTTCTGCTTTTCGAGCCGCTTCCGGAGCGCCGCGATCTCGGCTTGCGTCGGGTATCGAGGCTTCGCGCCGGGCTCCATGAACCCGACGATGGCGTCGCTTTTGGCTTGGGCAGAAGTCTCGGAAGATACCGTTTGTGATGCGGTTTCTGGCTCGATTTCGGCAACGTCGTCAACGGCTTGCTCGAAGCAGGGAATTTGTTGCTGCAACAGCGCGTCGGCAATGGATTGACAAATCTTTGTAATCTTATCGCGCAGCGTCCGGGTTTTGATGCCTTCCCGGGAGGCGAAATCGTTGAGGAATCGACCGCGTTTCGTCTTCTGCCATGCCCAAGCATATAGGAGACGACGGTTCTCCTCGATAGGATGGGCATTGATCCAGCCCCATGTTTCCGTCATCCGGCTCAACGCGCCAGGGGAGGGCCGGATCCTGATCTTCATGGCTCTGGGGTAATGCGGGATGTATTCGGGCCACGCCGAACCGCCGGCGCCTCCTACGTTCGGCGTCAGCATGAGCGTCTCCGCAGCCTCGAGGACGCGGTATTCCACGGCTTTGGCGGTCCATGCGGTCATTCGTGAGGGATCGCCTTCGCGGCCAGATCGCCGTCAATCGTCTGGCCGTCGCCAAACGCTTCCGGGAAAACTGCTCTCCAGTCCGGCTCGCCATCGCCACCGGGATGTTCGACGCCAGACACATCAACGGTACGGACAAATTCTGCGATCCCGTGCGGATCATCGTCGCCCTCGGAAACGATCGCCTCGACGCTCTGAAGCCAGTTCGTCGGGCAGGTGTGCTCGCCGTAGAAGTAGGCCTTGCCCTTATCTTCGAACTCATGTGGGCTGTGGTAGCCGCCCTCCACAATGAAATAGATGGGCTTTTCCTGCGGTAGGATCACCAGCAGATCGTAGGACTTTACGAACTTCTTGCCATCGTCGAACGGCTCAACCTCGACGTCGGTCGACGAGAGGACTGAGACCTTGTATTTCCCGCCACAATCGTCGCACTGCCATGGGCCAGCTTCCCTTGGCATTGTGTCGTCGAAGAGATGATCAACCCTCTTTTTGCCGACATCGCAGTGCAGGCAGCTGATGTAAACCGTGGTCTCAGCGGTCAATTTTGCTTTCATGACTTCTCTCCGCGCGCAAGCGCAAGAGCGGCGTCTATATCTTTGACCTCGGGATGGTCTTCTCCCCATTCGCCGGCAACGCTTGCTCTGGCAGTCTCTAACGCGGCCACAAGCGCGCCGTGGGCATTGACCACCTTCTCGATTTGCTCCCACGAGGCCAGCGCAGCAGACCCACCATGCTCATTCACGCACGCCTCGACCCAGAGGGCATACTGTCTAAGTTCGTAGTTCACCGATTTGTCTATTGTCACACCGCTCTCCTACCGTCTCTCCCAATTATACCATCGGCCAATCTCATCGCCAGCAACACCCGCATGACGTGCGCCAGAGGCAGTCCAACGGCGAGGACCTTCGCTTGATGCCGGATCTCGGCAAGGCTGATACGATCGAACTCGTCGAACAGCTTTCCGCCTCTGGCCTCGATCGACGGGTTCGCCACCAGCGCCGAGACCGCCTGGATGGTCTCGCTGTAGAGTTCGGCGGCGTTGCCATAGGTTTCAACGATGAGGCGCAATGTTAGAGCGAGGTGGGCTTCGCCATGCCGTTGCCCGATTTTCTTGAGTGTCTTCTTGGCGAAGCATTCTCGCTGCCGCCGTTGGCGCCAGGCGTGAGCGTCGGGATCGACGAGGCGGACACCACATTGTTCGGCGACGCGCCAGATATCACAGCGGTGCTTCATCGCCGGCGCACCTCAACCGGGATGATGCGGCCCTCGACTACGACACCACCGAGCGTATCGATCTGCAGCGCGGCTTCAGCAGCGGCACGGACCTCATGGAACCGACGTGCACCGAGGAGGTCCTCGTCGGCCGGGGTCGTCGTGGGCTTGAAGTGCAAGGCGAGCTCGGCAGCCTTGATGGCGGCCGTCGCGGATGGGAATCGCTCTGGCTTCCCGTCGGCACCATCGAGCAGTACGTCTGGGGCGCCATCACGCCGATATGCGGCGCAGTAGTAGGCCCCAAAACTGATGGCTTCGATGCGGGTTCCGGTCATGTCGACACCGCCAAATAGCGGGACATCAGCGGGACCGATTTCGCTACTGGAGGGACCATTCCCGCCGTTGGAGGGACGCGGGGGTTATGTAGGAAGTACGCGCACCACGCGCGCCAGATCGTCCTCAATGCGTTGCTCTGCAAGGAGTTGCGTATTGTAATCGCCTCTTGGGTGCAGGCAGCGTAGCGGGACATCATCACGATGTCCCCCGGGACCGTGAGAGAACTTCCAGATATCGCTCCTTCAGTGCCCTATGGCTCGTTTTTGGCTTTGGTCCCGGCGTTGCCGGTCGCGCTAGAATGGCCCGGCATTCACTTGCCGCGTGGTCCGGGGCGATATCGAACCACTCACCCTGCAGGCGTCGCTCCCGCAAGCAGGAATGGACCCTGCTTTCAGTTATCTGAATTCGCCCATAGGGCACGAAGATCGTATCGTAGACGAATAACTCGGAGGGATTGCCGCACTGTAGCTCGGACAGCCTCTTCGCCAGCCGCATGGTTTTGCCGATCTTAACCGGTCCGGCGTCGCACCATGCGACAAGGTAGATGACACCGTCACCAGACGACGCCAGCGCCTGGTCGAGAGTCCTGATCTGGTTAATGGTATAGCGGGTCAAAACTGGATATCTCCATCCATGACCTCAGCCATGCCGTCGCTGATGGGCTCCGGCCTGGAGAGCTGGCTGAAGTCGATCTCAGTGTCTCGCTTAAACCCGGGTACCGGCCTGCCAGTAAGCCAGACGTATGGTTCGGCACGACCGATCCACTTCGCCCCGAAGAACCGTTCGCCGGCGCGCTGAAGGGCCTTCTTAATGCGCTCCTGCTTCTTCTTCGGGTCCTCGTCGTCGGTCATCGAGAGTGCCGCGTATTCCTGACGCCAGTGACCCATGCGGACGACGGTCTTGATGCTCCTCGGCAACTTGAGCATGTCCGGCGTGGCCTCACCGTGCCGTTCCAGGGCATTGATCAAGGCCTGCATGGCGATAGCCTGCTGGTCGCTCAGCCGCTTATCATCGGTCACCTCTGGCCCCTGCCCACCTGGTGGCGCGCAGACCACCGAGGTCAGCGGCTTCCCGTTCGGGCGGGTGCCGAGCACGACCTGCTTTAGAATGAAGTCCCAGCCGTGGCCACGCTCGCCATCCTTGTTCTTCTGGATAGTGGCTCTGTGGATCTGGCGGACCAGCTGGGTGCCGTCGGCCCGATAGGCGACGTCGAGGCGTTGCGTGATCTCGAGCTCGATCGCGTTGTCGACGTTGGCGAACAGGCTGGAGTGGCCACGCGGATTGTTGCCGTTGCGCGGCTTGTGGTGGACCATGAGAACGGTGCAGCGACATTCGTCGCGGATCCGCTCCAGGTTGGTTAGAACAACGGACATGTCCGTCGAGGCGTTCTCGTTGGCTCCCGGCGTCGCCGTGGCCAGCGTATCGATGACGACGAGCTCGAGCGGAACAGTGAAGGTTTCCGCCCAGGCTTTGATTTCGGCTATGAGAGCATCGGTGCCGCGCGAGGTCTCGACGTCCTGTTCCCCGGGTTTGGCGAAGAGATCGACGCGGGATGGCAGCAGCACGAAGTCGACACGTTCCCCGGGCTCCATGTAGGTCTGCCGGTAGGCACGGAGACGCTGTTTGACGCCGATGCCACCTTCTCCAGCCTGATAGATGACGCCGCCCTTCCGGACTTCCTTGCCGTTGAAGGGGACGCCACGGTCGACTGCCATCGCCAGGTCGATGGCTTCAAAGCTTTTGCCGGAGCCGGATTCGCCGTAGATGACAGCGACCTCGTGTCGGGTCAGGATGTCCTCGATCAGGTATTCGTGCTCCTGGCCGGCTTCGTCGAGGCGGTCCCACGTTACCGCTCCGAACCGAGACTTCGGTGGGTCCTTGCTCCATGGTCGGGCATACCGGTCGACAAGGTCGAAGAGATCGGAGGCGTCACCACCGGCCTGCACCCAGTCCCAGATGTCACCCTTTTCGGGGACCTCTGGCCAAAACGTCCGGATGTCGAGCATCATGACTGAGGCAGCGACGTCCTTCATCCTTGACCCGACGATCTGCATGTGCATGCGGCCGGCGTCGTCATTATCCGGAATCTGAATGATGTGGGCGCCGCGCAGCAGCTCGGCGTGGTAGGGCGTCCATTTCTTCGCGCCGCCGGCGTTGCACGTCGCCGCGATGCCGGCCTTCCAGAGGGCATCAGCCTTCTTTTCGCCCTCGACGAGGTAAATCGCTTGGCCCATGGCGATGGCTTCCGCGACCTCCGGCCAGCGGTAAAGCGGCAGCTGCTCGATGCCGTCGAACTCGCGGCGCTCCTTCATCCCCCATTTGTCGAACGTCTTCGAATCGTACCGTGTCCAGTTCTGGCCTGGACCCTTGCGCATGTACTCGCCGTCGAGGAGCCCGTTGATCCAGACGTCCTTCTCCTCTTCGAAGCGGCGGCGCTGCGCGAAGGTCTTGTCGATCTTGCCGTGCTTGTTGAGGCGCCAGGCGCCGTCCGGCATCCGGTATTGCATCCGGACGACCTGGAAGACGAGGTTGCCGTCGATATCCGCATAGTCGTACGCGGCGACGATCTCTTTCCGACCAGGCCCGGCATTCTGGTTGGAGCCCGCCGCTGCGACGCGCATATCCGGGATATCGAAGCCGTTGCTCTTCAACCAGTCCACGGCGCCGTCATCGCCGCAGCCGGTGAGCTTGGCGACCAGCCAGAGGACGCCGCCGCCTTCGTCGTTCTCGTGATCGAAAGCGGTGTTCTTTTCGAGGTCGATCGACAGCGACCCGTTGGTGCCGTAGCGGTGGTCGTTGCCCTTGCTGTGGTGCGGGTTCGGAGCGCCAAGCAACATCTTGGCGACTTCCGGCATCAGGGAACCAAAATCAAATCCTGACATGCTAGGCGGCGACCTCCGCCGGCGCCCATTTCGCGAAATCGGCCTCGATCTGGGCCCAGTTCGTTGGATGTTGCGCCTTCAGGTCCGGGGTATGGCGACCGCGTATGAATTGGCCTCGATCGACGCCGCGATCGAGCCAGTGACGCGTCCACCGGCTCGGATCGATGCCGACATGCTTGAAGTCCGCCTTCGTGACGAAACCGCGGCGCTCCATGATGATGAGAAGCTTGATGGCGCGGATCTTCCAGTTCGTCAGGCTGACCGGCGCGGAGCGGCCGGCACCGACGTCGGGGACGTAATCAGGAAGGGTGCAGCGCGTCGCGGGCGCGCAATCGTACCATTCGCGCTCCTCGCCATTCCAGTAGACCGACAGCTTCTTGTTCGGCAGATCGGGCCTAAACGCCGGCGGCCGCCAGCCGTAGCGCTGCTCGATGCGGTCGGGATGCGTCATGCTGATCACAGTGACGCCAAGTTTCGCGCAGATGTCGGCCATGCCGCGGACGTGCTGACCGGCGGGGACCAAGGCAGCTCGGAAGTCGGGCCCTTCGGCGGTGGCGTCGTGACCCCACTCCTTGGAGGCCTGCACGACGACCTCGGCGTTCAGCTTCAGCTTCGCCTCGACGCCGATCTGCAGGCCGTCCTCGGCGCGGACAAGCAGGATGTCGTAGCCCGCGGTTTCAGCATAGGCGGTCCAGCCCTTCGGCAGCGCCGCGACGAATGCGGCACACAGATCGGCTTCGGTCTTGAAGTCGGGTTCCTTGGTCATCTGCGCTCCACCACAACCGGCTTCTTGCCATGACCAGGGAAGATCTTGCCGAAGCGTTCCTCCGCTTTCGTCCGCTCGATCGAGGCGCGATCGCCGCTGCCGACGATGTCACCTTGCAGGTGGGCGAGCAGCGCGCGCCAGGCGGCAACCTCAGCGGCGTCGGCGGTATCGTAGAGCTGGGCGACACCGTTGACCTGGACCGGCTCCCATTCCGATCGGTGAACCTTGCGGAACTCGCCCTGGAAGCCGCCATACACCGGGACGGAACGCGCGTTTACGCCATTCATGGCTACACCAGCAGCGGCTGAACGGAGCCGTCCCTGAAGATCATGTCCATCGGGGTGTCGGCGGTCGGCTCATCGCCATCCCAGCCGTTGGGCCATGTCTGGGCTGCTATCAGTTCGCGGATGCGTTCCTCCTCTTCGCGATTGAGAATGTCGATGGTTGGCCGATTGAGCGATCGAGCGGCGGCGTTGCATGCCGCTTGTATCGCAAGGATGCGGTCCAGAGCGTCGAGCCGGGCCTCGAAGGTCAGTGGGCCTTTGCGCTGCTTGTTCTTTCCGGACGACAGCGATCCATCGTCATCAAGCCCGGTCTTTTTCAGGCGCTTGCTATCGTCTTCCCTGAGTTCCCGATAGATTGGCTTCAAGTCCCGCAGCGGCGCGAGGTATGACCACGCAGGCATCGCGAGAATGGTTTCCAACGCCATTTCCTTGCTGGCAAGCGGACAACCTACGCAGCCTGTCCTAGCGTTGACCTCCTCGGCCTCGTCGCCGCCGTAGGCATCGGCAATCGCTGACGTTTCCCACGCTCCATATGCCGGCATGGGGGCGTAAATCCGAAGCCAATCCCAGACGTTACAGACCCGCCAGTGCAGCAGCGGCGCCAGTGTCGCGATACGGCCGCGGACACCCTTCGATTGAGGTAGAACTTCCTGATACCAGCCCTGACCGCATTCTGCGCCATCCTTGCCGCAGGACATTCGGATCCGTTCGTCGCGGATGGCGCTCTCGCCTTCGCGGACGCCGGTGATCATCAGCACATTGCCGTTTAGCTCATCGAGACGCGCCGCGATCGCATCGGCCATCGGGTCGACTTTGATTTGCCTGGTGCACCAACGGAAGGTTCGATTGTTCGGCGGTGGCACGCCACGGCCGAGCATGTAGACAAGGAATCGCTTATCGAGCGGGGCCGTGACGACCTCACAGCGGATGCCTCGCTGATGGAGCTGCAGCATGATGCTTGATGCCGCGATTGCGAGGGGCGGCAGTTCCTGCCGGGTATCGGCGTAAAAGACCGTGAGGCTCTTTGGTCGCGATAGTCGACCGGTGTCGAGAAGGTGCACGATCAGCGTGAGCGTGGCACTGCTGTCCTTGCCGCCAGACCAGGCGATGCCCCAATGGTCATGCGCCGGGCCGTAGGCCTGCATGGACTGCAGCGTGAGGTCTACAGCCTCGTCATAGACTAGCCGTTTTGAGCCGTCGAACAGGGTGGGCTGTCTCACCGCTCCACCCTCCACGCTGATGCTCCTTCAAGCCAGCGGGTCAGCTCCTCCTCGGCATCGCGGAGCTTCTGCGTTGCCATAGCGGCCCACTCGACTGGATATTCGGGCCAGACGTCAGGTCGAGCCTTCCAGTCGTGCCGGAACTTCGCGGCAAGGGCGTAGTGATCGGTATCGTCCAGATAGACGTCACCTGGGAGAGGATCGGTTTCGACGGCACACAGGGCAACCCGGGTACCGTCGACAGTTCGAATGCGGATCGCCATGAAATTAGGCGTCCTCCATCTCGTCTTCTTCCTCGTCGACGAGATCGTCGTCATCAGGCTCCGTTGGTGGCGCCTCCGTCAGCGCCGGGATCTCGCCTGGTCCCGAATAGGTCGGCGCTCTGAGTTCGGGCGGCAGCCAGCCAGTCTGCGGAACGTTGGCCAGCGCAAAGGCGGTTAGCTCCGCCTTCTTCATCTTCTCCGCCTTGCGGGCCTCATCGTCGTTGAGGGCCTCGCGAATCGCGGTGATGACGAATGGCTTTGATGCACCGCCGAAATAGTCGGCGGCATCGAACGTTTCTAGGAGTGCGCCGGTCAGGTACTTCGGTTTGATAGCGGCAGCGAGCGGTGCCGCGTTCGCGTCGAATGGTGGCTTGCCGATGTAGGGCCGTTCCATGTGCACGGCTTCGGCTGCACACCCTGCTGCAACCTGGAACAACTCTTCATCCGTCATATCCATGAGGCGAGCAAAGACCGAGGCGAAGGTCTCCTTGTCCTCGCCATAGGTCTTGCCGAACCCTTCATGGTAGACTCGCACTGGGCTATCGACGTGCATGCGCCGGTGCGTCATGAAGCCCGCAAGCAAGGCGACCAGACCGATGCGAGGCTCTTGCTGAAGCGCCTGCCGCATCGCGAGCGTGGCCTGGCCGCTCAGACGCTGATGAAGCGCATTCGAGATCGTCGGCGGACCTTTCTCCTTCGGCGCGCCGGAGGGCGAAGATGTCTTCTTCTCTGCCTGCGGTTTCACGACGCCGCGACAGATCTCGAGGTCGCCGTGGTGCCCGATCTTCACGACGGCACCGGCCTTGCCAAGCTGCTCCGGCGTCCACTGGCGTTCCGCGATCGTCTTCCACAGATCGTTGAGGTGGCCGGCTGCGACAACATTGTCCTTGGCGGCCAGCTTCTTCAGCTTCGTGATCTGCTTCTTCTCGTCGGCCGTCGCCTTGCCGTCGCTGGGCTTCTCGCGCTTCCAGCTGTGCTCCCAGTAGTAGCCGAGATCGGCGCCCATGCTGACCCACGACCAACCCTCCGCCTTCAGCGCGGCGATGGTCGCCGCGATCTTCTCGTCGGCGAGTCGTTTCGCCAACGCCTTGTCGGCGATGATGTGGTTGTCCCCGAAGAGGTCCTGCGTCACCTGCCCGCCGGCGGCGCGGTAGGCATCCAGTCCGGCGATCTTGATGTGTTTCGCGGCGTCATGATCGTTGCCACCGAACGAAGCCAGCACGGCGCCGCTATGGAGATTACGGTCCTTCACCAGCTTCTTGAAAACGCGCTCCTGATCCTCGATGGAGGGCGCCAGCGTGAAGGCGCGGACCACCTCGAAGCCCCGGCCGCGCTCGTCAAGAGTACCGTCGCGCCATGCATCCAGGATCATCGGTGCTAGCCGGCCCAGCGCCAGCATCCGCTTCACCCGCTTCGGATCGATGCCGAACCGACTGGCGATCCGATCCTCGCCGAGACCGCGATCGGCAAGCTCGCGGAAGGTTTCGTAGGTGTCGGCCTCATGCTGCGGGAGACGGATCAGGTTTTCGGCCTGGCTGATTTCGCGTGCCGTCTGGTCGTCGTCCTCGTACCCGATGATAACCGGAACCGGGAATTCCTCCGTAACCAGGACGCCAGCGGCGGTATCGCCATGCGCCGCCAGTTCGCAGAGCACCCGGTAGCGACGACTGCCCGCGACGATGCGGAACCGTCCCGCCTTTTCGGCAGGTCTGACGCGCAGGGATTGCGCGAGCCCGTGCGCGCGGATCGATGCCTTAAGCTCCTCGATCCCCTCGTCATTGCGGTGGCGGCGAGCGTTGATGTCGTCATCGAGCTCCAGATCGGCGAGTGCCGCCGTGCGCGTCTGCAAGGTCATGTCGGTATCCTTTCTGATTTGGGTTTGCGGCGCGCCGCGACGGCGTGCTCGAGCTTTGCCACGGCCATGATCGTGGGCTTCAATTCGGCGGGGGCGCGGTCGTACCCGCGATTGGACTTACCGTTCAGGCGAGGCAGCAGCCCGATCGGAACCAGCTCCCAGTTTGACGGGTCACTGTTTGACTTTTCGCCAAGGCATTTCAGCACCATGCCTTCCGGTACTGGACCGTTGGCCTGTTCCCAAAGCCATCGATGCTTGTGGACTCGCCATGTCGAGGCGCCCGTCCACGGATTGGGCTGATCGGTGACGATCCAGACGTAGCCATCGTCGTCGATCGATTCATGTCCCGGACCGCGATAGTTTTGCGGCAACTGACCCTTCTTGAACTGTGTCGCCGCGTTGCTCGGATTGAACGGCAGCTTCTTACCCTTGCTCCACGGCACCGAGCCTTTGTCGAATCGCCCGGTACGGCCAGTTTTCCAGCCCATGCGCTTGCGCAGGCTGTGCAGTTTTGCAGGCGTTGCGTCATCGCGGCCAAATTGCCTGCGGAAAGCAGCGCACCAGGCGTTTATCTCCATCGTGCTGTTATCGCGAAGCCAGGCGATCTCTGTGGTGGAGTACCGGTTGTGCCGTCCAGCAAGGCGGCCAGGATCACGCCCGACCTTCCAACCCAACCGTTTGCGAAGGCCGTGGAGGTGGACTTGCAATACATCTGGCCGGCCGAACTCGGCCTGGAAGGCGCGATGATAGTCGCTGATGACCATCATGCGGTTGGCTTCCAGCCACTTCATCTCGGTCGGGCTGTAGCTGATGCGGCCCCGCCTCATGATGCTTGCCCCCGATAGCGTTCCCGGGCGGCATGCTCCAATTCGGCGATCGCCAGTATCGTCGGCTTGAGTTCAGATGGTGCCGCATCATAGCCGCGCCCGTAGCGTCCGCCGAGGCGCGCAAGCAGCGCTCGCGGTACCGCCCGCCAGTTCGATGGCTCCGTGTTCCGGCGATTGCCGTCCAGGCATTTGAGAGCCGAGCCTCGCGGGAGCGGACCGTTCAGCTCTTCCCAGCGGATGAGATGCACAAGTCGCCACCGCGACTGGAGTGGCATGCCGTCGTGAATCTTGCGCTCGAGATAGCCGTCCTTATTGATCCGCTCAGTTCCGATCGGCTTGTATTTGGCGGCCGCCGCTCCAGCTATGCTGCCCTTCTTGAATTGTGTCTCCGCAGCCCTGCCACGCGCGGGATGAGGCTTTCCCTTGTTGAACGGCGTCGTGCCCTTCTCGAAGCAACCAGTGCGGCCGGTCGACCAGCCCTTGCGGCTGCACAGCGCCTTGATCTGATCCAGCGTGACTTCCGGGCGGCCGAACTTGGCGACAAACTCCGCATGAAGCGCGCGCCGGCTCATCGCCTGCCTCCATTCGACGAACGAAAGCTCCTCGTCGCTGTAGCGGATCTGCCGGCCTTTCATTTGCCCTCGATCTCCTTGGGTGCCGAGAGCATGGGGAGATCCTTGCGGAAGCGGTCGCCGTGGTTGGCTACCAGCGTTGCCGCCTGGATGCCGAGGCGGGCGTTGTCGACGATCATGTCGGCTACCTTGACCATCGCATCGGTGCGCTGGACCTCTGCTTCCAGTTGATCGCCAGAGAGGCCTTCAGCGGATAGCCGCTCGATCTGCGCGAACAGGTGATCGTTGAGGTCGGTGATGCGGTTTTTCATGATTGGAATCTCCCGTTAGTGGTGAGGTTTCGCCAATCGCGCTCGCCTTCGATATCCCGCCGTGCGGCATGGTCGAGCGCGTCCGCCAAGTCGGCACCGGCGCGGCGAATAAGATCGACGGACCAGTCCGCGGTGACGTCGACGAGCTCCTCGAGCTGGCGGCTGGCGGTTGAAAGCGGGCCGGTCATTTGCCGCCACCCATGCCGGCGGCGTTGAGGCGCTTTTCGCCTCTGTGGATTTCGCCGATGGTCTGTCGAGAGACTTCGAAGCGGCGGCCTAATTCGGATTGGCTTGCCGTACCTTTGAGCGAGATAATCTCTGCTACATCAGCATCGGTCAGCTTCGCTTTCGGGTGCATCTCTCCGCGAATTCGAGTCCCATGCTCTAACTTGTCCGCTTCATTGTCGACGCGGGTCTTCCAATCGAGGTGACCCTTGGTGACACAGCCCGATTTCCCCTTGCCGCAAGAGTGCGCCGCTTGGTGTTTCGGTGTTGGCGGAGGTCCTTTTACCTCGGTGCAAACCAACCGCGAGACGATCTGTGGCCTCCGGTCGACATTCATGACGCCATAGCCCTGCGCCGTGCGATGAAACGGCCAGATCAGGCATTCGTCGCCGTCGTATGACAGGACTACGTCTTCGTAGAACTTGCGGGCAAACCCCGGCGAAGGGCCGCCGCCGAGCGGATCGCCGTGCAAATGAAAACGGCGCAGATGCGCTGCGCAATATCCAAGTCCGGCGCTGCACTTCACGCATCCAGGGACCGTGCATGGGCTTCTCATTTGCCACCTCCAGCTGAGGCAGCGCCGAGACGATAAATTTCCTCGACTGCGGCGAGTTGCTTGCCGAGGTCTTTGATGGTCTTCGCGGCGGGATCACCGGATAGCACCAGTCCGGCATTGAGCATCACATCGTTCAGCGTGAAGGTTTGCTCGACGGTGGTCTCGCCGCCCTTGATGGTCACGATCGAGAACTTGCCTGCATCGACGCGGACCTCGCGCACGGTTTCGGGTTGCGCATAGACCTGGTTGGCGACGATCGTCGGCCCCGCTGGCGTGTCCGCTGGCGCTGGCTCGCCGGCGCGCACCATCTGGACGCCATAGTCGGCCAGGATGCGGATGAGATGGTCCGCCCGCCGGCGGACCTCTTCGCGGCTGTCGTCGTCGGCGTCAGCCCAGAGCGGGCGGATCAGGCCGTAACGCTCCCGGCGCATGCATTCAGCCAGGATGTCGCGCAATGGGCGAACGGTCATCTCGACCGCCTCGATCTGGCATCACGATAATCCGGCGTGAAGCCTTTCGGTTCGAACTGGTAGCCGCGGCCCCATACCGTGCGGACAACATCGAGACCATCGTTCATCTCGATAAGCTTCCGGCGGAGCTTGCAGACCAGGACGTCGACGATCTTCTGTTCCGGTTCCTCCTCGCCGCCGTACATGTGATCCATGAGATCGGCCTTCGAGAAGATCTTGGACGGATCGAGCGCCAGCGCAGTCAGCAGGCGGGCCTCTGTCTGGGTGAGGTGCTGCTTCCGGCCGCCTCCCTCAGCGTTGCCGGTCTCGGCGTCATAGACGCAGCCAGGCATCTTGATGAAGAGATGGTCGTTGTAGGCGCCGCGCCGCGCCAGCGCCTTGAGCCTGGCTACGAATTCATCGCTATGGATCGGCGCCGGCTGGACGTCATCGGCGCCGCATTTCAGGATCAGGGAAGCGGAGCCGCTATCCCATACGCCGGCATCGAGGAGCACGAAGATCAGGTTCCGGACATCGGCCTTGCGGAAATCGCGGCAGGTCACCGCGGCGAAAGCGCTGTTCGGCGATCGGATCACCGCTATGGAATCCGGATCGCGATAGAGCGCGCTGCAGAGCTCCTGTGGGATCGGCTCACCTGCCGATTCGAAACCGGCGCTCTCCGCCGCCATGCGCAGATCTGTTTCAACCTCACGGCTCGGGGCAAGGACGATGACGCGCATCACATCCCCCTTGGTGGTGCGAAGAGGCAGATCGTCTTACCGTCATTGGCGCCGGCGACGCTGCACCAGTGGAATCGGCCGTCGGGCGACTGCTTTATCCTAGTGTCCGACATCGGGATCAGCTCGTTGCTGATGACGATGCGGTAGCCGTCGCTACCCTCGACTATCCAGTCGTCTGGCACCTCGCGGCAGTCGTAGCCGGAGCAACAGCTGAAGGGATAAGCCCAACCTTGCGGTGCCGCTGCGGTCGGCACTGCTTCATGCGAGCGGGCGGCGCCGCACATGACGAAGATGATGAATGCAACAGAAGCGATCAGCACGCCGATCGCCAGCGCCAGGCTAAGCGAGTGGTTGCCACGCATGCGGCCGTTCACAGGGCGGGCGCTCATGCGGGCACCTTTTGATCGATGAGCATGGCGGTGAAGATCGAGATGTCGGCCTTGCGTGGCTGGGCGGGGCGGAAGCGGCGCGGAAGATAACCCGAGCTATCTGGGCATTCGCTAATGGTCGACAATTCAGCCAGATAGACCCACTCGGCATCCAATGCTCGCACGGTGTAGATCGCGCCAACCTGCAGAAGGATCTGGCATCCCCGATTGTCGACGCAGACCACCTTCATCCCGGCATGCCAATCGCGGTAGCTCATGCTGGCACCTGGTCGACCGGCGAGAATTGGCTACGGAAGACTTCGAGCCGGCGGGGGTCGAGAGGCAGAAAGGCGCTGGCCTCAAACACCGGCTCGTAGGGACCTACGATGCTTGCGAACGGCGGGTTCACGATCTCTTGGAGCCGCAGGAACGGTCGCGCCGTCGAGTTGCCGCGGGCGCGGAAGAAATCTAGTGTCCGGATGCGGTAGACGGTGCCTTTCTTCGGCATCATCATGCCGGCGGGGCATTCCGCCGTGAACTTGAATTGATCGTCGATACAGGCGACGAGCTGCCCGAGGTGATATTCCATCTAAAACCTTTCCGGGATCTGGGTTGGCGCGTACCGGCGGTTCAGTTCCTCGGCCTCGCGTTTGCGGCGTTCCGAGGCGATGAAGAGGTCATCAACGGGTTGCGTGAACCGCGGCGCGACATCGGCCTCGACGTAGGACCACACCGCCAGGGCGTCGCTGCGATCGAACGACTGATCGGCGTCGTCCTTACCGATCCAGCCCAGCGCCCGGCATTTCACCATGATGGCCGACTTCTGGTCGCCCTGGCCGTGACCAACGAAATGCTTCTTCACCGAGGACTGGTTGATGCGGATGTGGCGATAGACCTTCAGTTGGAAGGCCATAAACTCAAGAACGGCCGGCATGCCGAGCAGGATCGTGGCGGTGCTGATGTTGGTGTGGCCCTGGACGAATGAACCAGGCAGCGGTGCCTCGATGGCGAGCACATCGACCGGGTTGGCCGAGATGAAGCCCGTGATCCAGCGACCGGCGCCGGAGAAGATGGCGCCGCGTGACGCGCCTTCCTGAGCGCATTCGATAGAGCCGGAGGTCGGCCGCGAACCTGCGGCACCATAGGCGAACCCAAGCCGTCGAGCGGCGTCGATCGCAAGGATGCGTGGAGCAGTCATTCCAAACCTCGAGCCCATTCGGGCGAATTGGTGACCGCTGCTTTCCCGGCCTGGTCAGAAGGTTGCCTGTCGTTTGGATGGTCGGCAGCCACCTACAAGCTGTCACTCCATCTGGTCGGGGCGACCGGGCCCGAAGGCCCGGTCAGGCGCTGCACAGTGACGTTTCTCGGCTTTGCCAGCAGCATCCTTGGCGTCGTTCACTCCGCCGCCCCTTCTCGATCCGCTCTCGCGGAATTCAGTGCGCCGCGGCGGAACCGCCGGCGGCTTTCCATTCCTCGTCGGTCATGCTGCCCTTGACAGCCGCGACGACAGCCGCAGTAGTTTCGTCCTGCTTGTCGTCGTCGTGGCCTTCCTCGCGCTGCACCGCCGCGGCGCCGAGGCCGAAGCTAGCGAAGTTGTCTCCTAGGGCCTGGCGGATATCGACGGCGAACTCGCGGTCGTCATCCTCGAGCCCATCGACCTTTCCGTCGGCGCGCTCGATCATGGCTTCCGCTTTACGCTTCAACTTCTGCGCATCGACGATCGCGCGGATGACGCCCTTGTTGACGCCGTGCTTTTTGGCGTCTTCGAGGATCTCCTTCTGATCGTCGTTGATCGCCTTCTGGATTGCCCGTTTCTTCACCTTGAACTCGGCGTCCAAGGCGCGGATCTTCTCCTCGCGGTCCTGTTCGAGGCGATCGAACTCCTCGACGAAGGAACCCGCCTCGGAAGGCGATGCTCTATTCGGACGTTCGTGGACCTTGGTCATCAGGAGATCCTTTCCGCTGACCGGAGGCCGGCGCGCTGGCGGGTTGTTGGTGGCTGGTAGGAGATCCGGGAGTGGTACCGGCAGTAGGGTCCCTCTGACGACGCATCGTTGCCGCAGAAGCCGAAGTCCAAGGCCTGCGGATCGCCGACAGGCCACTTGCAGGTCCGCTCCGTGAGCTCGACCAGCTTCAAGTTGCGGGATACCGGAACAACGGTGAGGTCAGCGACAGGATGACGTGCTTCACCGGTGACGAGATGCGCCGGCAGTCCAGGCGATGCCGCTCGTTGTTCAGCCCGGGCTTTGAAATCTGTCGCTGGCGGGTTGTTGGCGCCGCGCCATGAGCTGGTCTGTTGGACGAGTTTGGAGACACGGCGGGCAGGGGCGGGTTTCAGGAGCCTGCTGCCGTCTTGACTGACCGGTGTTGGCTTTCTTCCTGGCCCGCCCGGTCGTGGCTCGCCATTATTGAGCTTGAGCTTCAGTCGATGCAGGCGGCCGATCGCGGCGGACCGGCTGCAGTTCAAAAACTTGTTGGCGATCGCCCGGGCGGTGAGACCGTCATTGCAATAGCCGACGAGCAGTCGGTCACGTTCGGCGGGATCTATCCTTGTCCAGTCCGGGAGATCGCTCATCTGGCGTCTCCGCTTCCGGATAGATCCAGCGCGCCAGCGAGTCGCCCCAAAGCACGCATTTGGTGGCAATCGAGCGGCGCACCCTCCGCGGCAAGATGAGCTGCCAGAATGTTCGCCGTGGCGGCGAGTTTGAGCCTTGCACGTCTAGCCTCCTCGATGGCCCGCAGTTCCCGCAGTGCCACAACCTCTTCATAGTTTACACGCCTGGCCTCACCGTAAAACCACGTCTTCACCCGACTCCAGGTCAGGCCGCTGAGAGCGTGTTCAAACTGGTCGGAGGTCAGTGCCCGATGCACTGCACTGATCTGTCGCTTCCATTTCTCACCTGGCGCGAGGATGGTGCCGAGCTCTTTGGTGAGCGATTGAGCGGTGGCCACGCTAGACATGAGACCACCGCCAAGCCGCCGAGCCTCGGAATGGAATTCTGAGACCTCGGAAGGCTGTTCTGAGTTTCCAGAACCGATCATTGCTATCTCCATTTCCAGCGACGGAAACGAACGGAGAGAGAGATGAACCGAAGAAAGAAAGGAGGTGGGTCCGGACCGGGACCGGACCCACCAAGACGGTTAGGGACCGGCAGTCACGCGCCAGGGAACCACGCGAAAGGAAATCGAGAGCGGCTCCGGCGAAAGCACGGAGCCGCAGCCATATCGGGGTAGGAAAATGGACCTGCAAGCGATCATCAAAGAGCTGCAGAATCGGATCGCCCATATCGAGGCGGAGATCGAGACCGAGCGCCTGCTCAAAGCTTTGAAGCCAGGCCTGCTGGCGCGACTGGCGGCGATCTTTGGCCGGCGATGACATCAGGCAGCGCCCGCGGGATGCCCGGCTTCTGCGGGAGTGGAATCGGCTGTGGGCGGAATCTCGAAAAACAACTTGTCGTCCCAGGTGATGCCGCGAGCTATGGCGGCTTCGCGGATCGACTGCATTTCCTGCAGAGAGAGAGGCGTGCCGTTCTCCCACCGGGATACCGAACCCTGCCCCACGCCTGCCAACGCGGCGAACTCGGCCTGGCTAAGTTTGAAAACAGCAGTGCGGATATGGCGAATAGTGCTCATGGACGCGGATATTATGCGCAAACGGATAGTTTGCAAGTGGAATTTTATGCGCAAGCGGATTTTTGTTTATCCGCACTGCGGCGTAACGTCAGCAAAATGAAGATCGATGAGAAAATCCGCGCGATCTTGAACGCGACCCATTGGACGCAGCAGAAGCTCGCCGAGTATTTCGACGTGTCTCAGTCAACGGTACACCGGTGGCTGTCCGGCGCAGAGCCGGAAGGTCCTCGTCGCGACGCCATCAACGAAGCCTATGACAAGTTTGTCAGCAGAGCTGCGCCTGTCGAAAGCGCGCAAGGCTCGTGGCTTAGGAGAATACAGCAAGTCTTCGACCGGCTTGACGGCGCGCCCGAAGGCCTATTTCGCCAGATCATCAGCTATGCCGAAGGCGTCGCCGATACCTATGAGAGAACCCGGGAAACCGCGGCCAGGCCAGAATCGTGATCGATATGTATCCAGTAGTCGCCGCCGTAAGCTGCCGACATCGATGCCGCCAGCGCTTCGGCGCTGCGCCTGACCTGATCACGTAGATCTTGTTCCTGCTTCGCCGCTGTTGGGCCGACCACTGTCGCCACCAACAGCCCTGAAAGCACAGCACGTCTGTTCGGCTCGTAAGCCTTCTTCGCAGTTCTCACTCCCGGTCCCTACCCTTTATTCTCGTTATTTAGTGTGTCGCCTAATGGTTTGTTACCGGTCTGTTTGGGCGTGTCCCAAATTGACACGACTTTACTAATAGAATCTTTTGAGAGACGTTAACAAGACATGTCCAACTGTAACAATCGCCCTGTGAATAACGGGGATAGATAGTACCAAATCGATTAGTTTTTGGGGCGATCTGGAACTATTTCCGCACAAGCCTCCTTCGGTCATAACGTGGGCATGTCACTGCCAGATCCGCCAAGCTTCCATCTCAGATTAACGCCTGAACTCAAGGCGAAATTGCTGGCTGCCAAGGGGCGCAACAGCTTGAACAAGGAAATCCTCGAGCGGCTAGATAGGACTTTCGATCCTGATCCAGCGCTGCGCTTGGCGGAGATCCTTCGGCCGGTCCTTGCAACTCTTGCTGAGGACGATCGCACGAAGATGCTCGATCTTACCGCATCTGCCGTCGATATCTTGGCCAGGACGTCGACCAGGAAGCGTCCGCGCGCCCTCTCTGGTGACGATTCCTAACCGCCCGAGATTGAAGATAACCGTCTTGACAAGCACCGAGCGGGCGGTCTATCCGCCCGCGCTCTCGCGCGCTCGGTTGGAGATTTATTCTAACCTTAAATCATAGATCTCTACGATTCACCGTCCCAGGTTGAGCTCTACGATTCTCTGCTCCGCATATCTTCCACCGGTTCTGTGTCCCGCTTCGCTGAAGTGTGAGTGCTGACGCACTCACTGCGTCGGAGATCTTACGAATCATAACTTGGCGCTATCGCGCGCGAGGCACTCCATCCTGGGCCCTGCATAAAATTATCCGTTTGCGCATTTTCTTCGTTGACAGAAATCCGTTTGCGCATAATATCCGTGGCATTGGAGACCCCTGATGCCAAAACCAAACGTCACCCGTGTCATCGCTGACAACATTTCCGAGTTCGCGAAATGCCTCATAGTGTTCTTCGTGCCGCCGCCGACGCTAACCGTCGCGGCGTACGTGCTACATCTGTGGGTGCGCTGAGATGGGCGCGCCAAAGCAAACGCCGCCCCGTCGTTGGTTCGTCGGTAGGCTCGAAAGCTTTGAGGAGGTTCGCCGCACGGTCTACGAGGGCGATGACTTCCGCAATAAGACAGTCGCCGTTTTCAAGACACCAGAAGATGCGCGCCTCGCGGCGGCGGCGCCCGAGATGCTCGCGGCACTCGATCAAATCGCCGGGCAAGAACTTTTCAACATCGCTGTCAATGACGTCGAAGTTTCGCCGGAGCGTATGCGCGCCTTGCTGGGCCAAATCTATGAGCTGGCGCGGATCGCGGCCGCTAAGGCGGAGGGCTGACCATGGCCGAGGTCGACATCATTCCGAAAATCCGCTGCGACAACTGCGGCCTGACGGTCGAGAAAATCGTACTTGGAAGCGGGCCATCGCGTAACTTCAGCAGGCCCGGCACATGGGGCGGTATGAAGGCTATCGGCGGTCGCAGCGCAGACGCCTATGGCGGCAAGGATCGTCTTGACTTCGCTGATCTCTGTCCAGCTTGCGCCAACGCAGCGCTCGATGCCGCCGCTGCCGCGCTGAAGGACCATCGTGAGGGGGCTGCACCATGAGCGCACCCTCCATTGTCCCAAGCCTCGACGATCTCCTCAGCGATCTCGGTCGCGCAGAACGAGACATCGTCTGCGCCGACATGATCGACAATCACCAGCGCCGCGACATCGAGATGGCTGCGGCCCGCCGGCGTATCGACGCCATCAAGACGCAGATCGCCATTTTCGACGACGCGGAGGGCCGGAACTGATGGTGCACCAGATCGAAACGTTCATGACGCGCCAGCGCATCCTCCTGGTCGCGGCGCTGTACACCGCGCTCGCCCACGCCGGCATCGTTATCGCGATCAAAGGCTTGCTGCCATGACAGTCCGGCTTATCGCTACGACACCAGAAATCGCCGCACTGCTTGCGGCCAATGCTCCGGTGGCAATCGGGGTGTCCGGCGGCAAGGATAGCCACGCTGCGGCGGTTGCCATAGTCGCCTACCTGAACAGAATTGGCCATGCCGGTCCTCGCCTGCTCATCCACGCCGACCTCGGCATCGTCGAATGGAATGATCCCCTGCCTATGTGCGACAAGCTGGCCAACCATACCGGCATTGACCTTGTCGTGGTGCGTCGCAAGGCTGGTGGCCTCATGGAGCGCTGGGAATCGCGCTGGGAAAGCAGCAAGGTTCGCTACGAGACGCTTTCGACGGTGACGCTTGTGCCGTGCTGGTCGACGCCGGCGATGCGGTTCTGCACCTCGGAACTCAAGACCCACGTCATCACCGCCGAGCTAAAGCGCCGGTTCCCTGCACAGAAGATTATCAACGTCACGGGCGTTCGCCGGCAGGAAAGCGCCGCGCGCGCCAAGGCAACGATTGCAAGCCCAGACGCCGACAGGCGGATTTGGACGTGGCGACCGATCATCGACTGGTCCGAAAATGCAGTCTTCCGCTACATCGAAATCAGCGGCTTGCCGCCTCATCCGGCTTACCGCGTGTTCGGCATGTCCCGCGTCTCGTGCCGGTTCTGCATTATGTCGAACGTCGCCGACCTGACCGCGGCATCGGCGCAATCGGAGGCTCACGACCTCTATCGCCAGATGGTTCGGCTGGAATGCTCGAGCTCGTTTGCCTTCCAGGGAGCGCGCTGGCTGGGCGACATCGCGCCGGACCTTCTCGATGCGCCGGGGCGGACTGCCCTTGCTGACGCCAAGCGTGCCGCACTTGCGCGCATGGCGGCCGAGAAGCGCGTCACGAAACCCATGCTCTACGTCAAGGGCTGGCCGCTGCGCATGCTGACCGACGACGAAGCCGACATCCTTGCCGGTGTCCGTCGCGAGATCTCCGACTTGCTGGGCCTTCGGTCGGGGTTCCTCGACCGCGCCAGCATCCACGACCGCTATGCCGAATTGCTGGCTGCAAAGCCGCCAGAGAGCGAGGCCGCGTGATGGAGCGCCTCACAGACGCCCAGCTCATCGAGCTCGCCGACGACGCATTCACGGTTTTGAACTGGGCGAAGCGGCAGCGTTTTAACAAGGACCGCCAGGTCGAGGAGCTGATCCGCACCTTCGAGGTCCGGCTCGGCTACCGGCAGCCGATACCGCCGGCGACGGAGGTCGAACAATGACCCCCCCCGATTTCATCGGCGTCAGCGACAAGAGCCTTGTCTACGTCGGCATGACCGATCGTGAGGCTTTCGACAAGATCGGAGTGCCGGTCCACGACCATGGCGAAAAGGAGACCGGCCACGTCCTGAGCAAAACGGTTGGAAGCTTCGGCCGCGATGAGGTGACCGTCGTTTTCCAGTTCTGGCTCAAATCGGGGTCGCAGCCATGACGGTCGTCACGATCTACGCCTTGAGCATGCCGCCATACGCGATGTTCCGCCGCGAGTTCGAGCGGCCGGTCGACGCCGATGACTACATCGCCTTCTGGCGCAAGCTCGGCAGCTGTCACGTCAAGTGGAAGGTCAAGCCATGACACGCGAAACCGGCGGCTTTGCCTTCCCGTTGATGCCTCCATGCGACGCCTCAGGCCAGTCTGCCCAGGGGTATCCATATCCAGAAACTGGCATGACGCTTCGCGACTGGTTCGCCGGGCAGGCGCTGGCGGGTGACCTCGCAGCGACGCCCAATTGCCGCCCATCGATCATCGGTAGCGCTGAGCGGGCTTATGCCTACGCCGACGCCATGCTCGCCGAAAGGCGGAAGTCATGATCGACATCCCTCCGGAAAACGAAGCCGAAACGAAGAACCGCGATCTGGCGATCGCCGCGGCATCTCAGGCGGCCGAGGCCTGCGCCGAACTTCTGCGGTTCGCCCGCGAAGGTGATGGCGTGATGACGGGGCCGTTCACCACCGAAGTGGTCGAGCAGCTGCTCGATGCCGCCAAGATGGCGATGGAGGTCGAGGGTTGGCCGACAGGTAGCGGCTATGAACCCGAAACACGCGAGGAGCGCACGCAAATCTACGGCGCGCTGGTCAAATTCCTTGAAGGGTGGGCGTGATCATGACGGCCACCTACTTCCAGGACTTCACCCGCGACAACGGCCTGCCCGTGACCGTCGAGTATTCGTTCGCGCCAGGCAGCGAACCTACCTATTCGCCGATGTACGGCGCCGATGGTGGTGACGCCTGCGAGGTAGAGATCGTCGATGCCTGGCCGAGCACGCCGGAGTTCGAAGCGCTTTGTCAGCGCCAGTATGACATCAAGTGGGTCCTCGCTCGCCGCTCAATCTGGCAATCCTGCGCGCTCGCTTGGTTGAACCTTCGGATCTGGTTCGCCGGCCGCGCCGCTCGCCTCACCGACGCCGAGCGCGAGCGCATGGAGACCTGGCTCATCGAGCACCACGAATACGAACCTTATTACCCGGACTGGGAGGACGCGCCGTGACGGACGTTCCGACACCCGCCCAAGCCGAGAAGGCGGCCCTGTTCTTCGACATGCTCCAGGAAGCCCGGGAGGCGGGCAAAGGATGGTGGTCGAGCAGCCAGATGCGCCAGATCGATGTGGCGATCGAGCAGGACAAGAAGATAGCGGCGCTAACTGATCTCGCCGGGACGGTCGCAGAATATCTGGACATGCCCTGCGATAGCCTCCGCCACCGGATGCGTCAGGCTCTTACGTGCGCGCAGGCGGTGCTCTGATGTCGATCGAGATCATCCGACCAGCCGATCGCCAGGCTTGGCTTGCCGCCCGCGGCCAGGACGTCACCGCCTCGGTGGCCGCCGCGGTTCTCGGCGCACATCCATATACGACCCCATATTCGCTTTGGGCTGAGAAAACCGGCCGGCTCTCACCGGACACCGAAGAAACGGAGGCGATGGAGCGCGGCAACCTCATGGAGCCGGTTGTCGTCGCCATGATCCGAAAGCGGTTTCCGGAGTGGACCGTCACCTACGAAAACGACCGCGCCTATTACCGTGATCCAGATCGCCGGATCGGCGCGACACCTGATGCCTTCCTGGAACGACCAGATCGCTTCGGTACCGGGAACTGCCAAATCAAGACGGCCTCGGAAGACGCCTTCAAGGAGTTCTGGCTCGATCCGGACACCGGGGAGGTTGTGCCGCCCACGTGGATCGCCGTCCAGGCCATAACAGAGGCTCAATTGACCGGCTGTCCATGGACCTGCGTCGCCCTGATCGTGATCACTTGGCGCGGCACCCTGCAGTTGCATCTCATCGACGTCCCTATCCATCTCAAGCTCTGGAACCGCCTGGTAGCCAAGGTCGACGAGTTCTGGACGATGGTCGCCAGCGGCGAGGAGCCGGAGCCGGACTGGCTGCGCGATGCTCGCGTCGTGCTCGACGTATACCGCGACAGCATGCCGGCCAGGCGTGATCTCACCGGCGACCGCGAGCTCGACATGCTCGTCCATCAATACGACCGCGCCCGCGTCGAAGCTGCTTCTGCAAAAGCGGTTGTCGAGCAGCTGCGCCCTCAGATCCTCCGCGCCCTCGGCAATGCGGAGATCGGCGAGACCGCCAACTGGGAAGTGTCAGCTCGGACCTCGCACCGCTCCGGCCACTTCGTGCCGTCATCCCAAACCCGCGTGCTGCGCGTCAAACCAAGGAGAGATATCAATGCAAGTTTCTGACGCCCCATCCATAGCGGGACCCGGGCACAATCTGGCGACGACCGCCGATATCCTGCGCGACCGGTTCAAGCCGCTGCTCGACGAGGTCGAGGACCTCGCAAAGCGCGCCACGGCCGCGAAAAACGCGCTGACCGATGGTGCGATCGCCAACGACAACGAGCGCGATCCCTTCATCGCCCTCGGCATCGAGGCGAGAAAGCTGGCGAAACGACTCGGCGAAACCAAGCTGGCGACTACGAAGCCGCTGCGCGAAGAGGTCACGGAGACGAACCGGTTCTTCGACACCGTCATTACCCGGCCGGAGAACATCCAGTCCGCATTCGAAACCATTGTCGGCCGCTATGACGCGAAGAAGCGCGAGGAGGCGAGGATTGCCGCCGCCGAAGTCGCGCGGCTCGCCCAGGAAGAGGCGAAGCGCAAGCTCGAGGAAGCCGCGGCCTCAACTCACAGCGTGCTCGGCGATGTGCTGATGCAGGAAGCCGCGGACGCCGAACACAGGGCGGCGGTGCTCGTCAACGAGGCCGTGACCGCCGGATCAGGCCCGACGCGCACCGAGGCTGGCACTGTTTCCGCCACTGCCAAATGGACGCATCGCATCACCGAACCGTCGAAGATCCCGCTGGAGAAGCTGCGGCCGTACATGTCGATCGACGACATCGACAAATTTGTGCGGGCCTACGTCCGTGCCAACAAGAACACGGCGCCGCTGCCCGGCGTCGAAATCTTCCAGGACCAGAAGACTTCATTCCGCCGCTGATCGTCGGCGGACCAACCGCCTGCAGGATGCCGGCGCCAAAGGAGAACCACAGCATGAACACCCAAGCAGGCAAGTCCGTCGAGACGGTAGACAGAAGCACCGGCGAGCTCACCACGCTCCCAGCGGGTTACGCTGCCGGCAACCAGAGCCTCGCCGTCCAACTGGCGATGGCGGAGCTCAACCAGGATGTCACCACGGCCAAGGCGTTCCCGCGCTCAGTAGCGACCGTGATGCGCAACATCACCGAGCTCGTCATGCTCGACGAGCAGACCGCCAAGGAATGCGTCTACGCGGTACCGCGTGATGGCAAGACGATCCGTGGACCGAGCATACGTCTGGCCGAGATCATCGCCAGCCAATGGGGGAACTGCCACTGCGCCTCCCGGGTGGTGCATGTCGACAAGATCGAGAAGTACGTGGAATCCGAGGGCGTCTTCCATGACCTCGAAACCGGTCTCAAGCGCACCGCGCGAACGCGCAAGAACATCTCCAAGCGCGACGGCGGACTTTATTCGCAGGACATGATCATGACCGCCGGCAACGCCGCGGCCTCGATCGGCATGAGGGAAGCGATCCTGAAGGGGGTTCCGAAGGCGGTCTGGCGGCAGGCCTTCGAACACGCGGAAAATGTGATCCGCGGCGACGTCACGACCTTGGTGGAACGACGCGAAGAAGCCATGAAGGCGCTCGCCGGCATCGGGGTTACGCCGGAGCGGGTGTTCGCCGCCATTGGCGTCGCCGGCGCCGAGGAGATCGGCATCGAGGAACTAGCCGATCTCTTTGCGATGTACCAGGGCGTAAAAAGCAAGGAAACCGATGTCGACGAGGTCTTCCCAGCCATCAAGAAGAACGGTGACCAGCCAGCCGGACTGAAAGGCAAGCTCGATCAGCTCGCCGACAGTGCCGACACGACCGCCGGGAACAAGAAACCCGCCGCTGACAAAGCGGCCCCAAAATCGGAAGCCGGTTCGTCCCCCGCCGGCTCCGATGCGCACGGAAAGCAGGCCACCACGCCGAAGGCGACTGCTACCGGGCAACAGCCGTCGTCCGGCCAAACCTCCTCCCAAGACCCGGACGACGGCGATCCTATCGCGAAGGCGACCCGACTGGGGCGCGCCGCCTATCGCCGCAACATGAGCAGGAAGGCAGTGCCACCGGATTTCAAGGCCGAGGGCAGGGAGGCCGAAAGGCAGGCCTGGCTGGACGGCTTTGCCGCCGAAGAGGACGCCGAGGCGCCGGAGCCCGGTTCGGTCGAGGAGGACTAGGGCCATGTTCAAGTTCCGGAAAGCCACGTCGCACGTCGAGTTGGTGGAAGCGGATCTGGAACCGGACGCGTTGCCCGGGTCGCTTCTGGATCGAAGCGCGAATTCGGTCACCAACATGCTGGACCGGTTCCGGGGAGACGAAGTCGCGCTGGAACGGGAAATCGCCGACCTCACAGAACGACTGCGGCAAACCCGCGTCGCCATCACGGCGTTCGACGCCGCCGGCGCCATCCTTGATGGTGGCAAGCAATCGGCGGCGATTGCTTCTGATCCGGACAAGGTCGGCCGTCTGGTGCCACGCGGTCGCGGCTCAATTCGGGCGCAGGCTGAGGCCGAGGTCGCCGTCGACCAGGACGGCAGACTTCTGAAGTCGAAGACGGAGCCCGTCATCGTCCACGTCCACAAGGACATCCGGGTATGACGGTCGAGGTTCACGCCACAGACGTCGCCAAGTTCGCGAACGGCCGGAAAGTCGTCTCGGTGACGAAGCCCGGCACCATGAAGGTGGCGAGCAAGACAGGGCCAGCCACCATCGACCAGCCGTTCAACGTTGGCGACGTCATGCTTGTGGACGCCGGCGGCCGCGCGATCGTGACGCCGCTGAGCTTTGCCGGCGCCACCGAGATCGCTCGCCGCGTCATCGAAGGCGACTTGCGCCTGACCACGGACAGCGAGTCGCTGCGCGCGCTGGCGACCGCCGTAATCGGTGTTGCCGCACAGGTGGTGGCGCCGGAGCCGGCGAATGATGCCGCAGCGCAACCAGCCAAAGAGGAGAGTGCCTGATGGAACGTTTCAGAAAAGGTGACCGCGTGTCGATCGAGACGACGGTGCGGCACGACCAGCGCGAGGACGACTGGGTCTTTCTCGACATCGGCTCGGGAGCAACGGTCGACGCCTCTTTGATCACGATGATTGCACCTCACTTTGATGCCGGTGATTTCGTCGCGGCCTCTTACGGTAAGGGGGAAGGGGCCTTCGGCCACGTCAAAGCCGTCAGTGACAAGATGGTGTGGGTGAAGCACGCGAGCGGCGACTACGCCACTTACGACGCGAGCATGGTTCGCCGGCTCGATCCGGAGGCCTTCGCGCCCGTCGAGATTCCGACACCCACAGCCATTGTCGACGAAATCTATAGCTCGCCGGTACTGCCCGCGGACGAAGCCGGATTCCCGACAGGCGCAGCTCCAGATCTCGCCGACGCCGCGCACTTTGACGCCGGCCCGATGCCAGTGGGCGAAGATGAGGTGGTGTTTTGATGGCTACCATCGCAGACCGCGTAAAGAAGATCATTGCCGAGCATCTCGTCACACTCGACGAGGTCGAGACGTTTAAAGCCAAGGTCGTTGATCAGGCCAGCTTCATCGAAGACCTCGGCGCCGACAGCCTCGACCTCGTCGAGCTCGTCATGCACTTCGAGGAGGAGTTCGGCACCGAGATATCGGACCTCGATGCCGAGACATGGCTGACCGTCGGCGACGCCATCAAGTACATCGAGCAGCGCGTCGGTGGGCGGCGCTGATGGCCGCCATCGAAATTAGCGCGATCGAGGTCTTGGCGTTGAAGAAACTCGCCTTGATCAACGGCGCACTGGCGCAGAGCCTGAAGGATCAGACCGCGCGTCGCGAGCAGTTGGCCCTACTTGGCGTGCTGATGGATGTTGTGGCGCGCGCCGACCTCGCCAACCAGACGACCGGAGGCGAGCGTGGCTGACGTCACCGGCCCCATCTCCTCGCTCCCCGGCTCTGGCCACGATTTCCCCGATGGCACGTCGTGCGACGAACATCCAGACCGGCCGGCCGTCGCTCGGATTCAGGGCGAAACCGATAGCTTCGGGTCCGAGATGAACGACATGTGCCAAGAATGCCTCAACGCCTATCGCGAGGAGATGAAGAACGCTGATCACTCCGGCGTCTGCGACTGGTGCAGCCTCCATAAGCCCCATCTCCGGCCGAGACGCGACTACGAAGAGGGCATGGCCGGCCGCGTTTATGACGTCTGCGACGACTGCATCAAGCGGGAAAATGACGACCTCGAAAAAGAGGCCGGAACTTACTGGGACGACGGCAGGGATTATGACGGTGACTGACAGAGATCTGAATCCGATCGATCCGGAATATCTGCGGACCGCCTTTATCGTCGCGCCGGGCGAGCGGCTGCACCGACTCTTGGCGCGGCTCTCTGACAGCTACATCGATGATCTGTCAGACGATCTGATTGAAGGGCTGGAGCGCACCCTCGACGCGCACCGCATCTGTCATGCCGACGGCGCTAAGTTCGGGAGCAAGCCTCATGGCTGAGCCGCTCACCCTCATTCGCGTGGCCGACAGCGAGACCACAGCGCTCGAGGATCCGAAGGAGCTGGTCGAGATCGGCTGGACCGACGTCCGGCTGTTCCCGAGGGGTTGGGCGATCGAGAGCGGCCCGCATGCCCGCATCGTCAATCCCGGCATGCCGATATCGCCCGGCGCGATGTCGGCTCACCACCTGCAGGACGCCGATGTCGTCGACGGTATGGCACCTGACGATGCCCGTGCGCTGATCAACACCGGCGCCGACTTCATCTGCTGCCACAACCTCGCATTCGATCGTGCTGTCCTGAAACCGGCTATGCCCGGTATCTGCACGTTCAAATGTGCAAAGGACACCTATCCGAATCTCGAGAGCCACAAGAACGGTGCGATCTGGTATGCGCTCGGGCTTGGCGGCGGCGCCAAACAGATGGAGCCTGTCCATCGCGCGGGACCCGATAGCTGGACGACCGCCCATATTCTGCTCGATCTGCTCCGGGTGTTGCCCGTCGAGACAATGATCGAGATTTCGGCGAATCCGCTGCGCCTTTTGAAGATCGATTTTGGCGAGCACGCCGGCAAGCGCTTCTCTGAGGTCCCCACCAGCTATCTCGACTGGATCCTCCATAAATCGACCATGCCGAGCGATCCGAAGCGGGAGGATGTCGTCCACACCGCGCGCCTGGAATGGGTCAAGCGCACCACTGATCCGCAACCGCAACAGGCCTCCCGGCCGGCGACGGAAGTCGTCGACCCCGACGCCTGGCGCAAAGACATGAGGTTCTGATGGAAGCCGCAGCTGAAACTGTGACACCTCTCGACGAGGGCTTCGAATGGGCAATCGTCGAGATCTTCGGCCACCGCAAGCACGCCGGCCGCTCCCGCGAGGAGGAACGCTTCGGCGCCAAGATGCTGCGCATCGACGTGCCGACGATCGCGGTCAACCAGGCCGAAGGGAAGCCGGCTGAGGTCGGCGGCATCGAGTCCTGGACGACGCATTGGTATGGCGGCGCTTCGCTCTTCAGCTACACGCTGACCGACGAGGCCACCGTGATGCGCATCAACCGGCCTTACGTCTCGGCTTCTCGCTATATCGCGCCTCCTGACCGGTACGACGGCGATGCCGCCGAAGACGTCTCGATACTGGATGACGTCGACGACGAGCCGAGGTTCTGATGATGGCCTACCACCGCGAAACCAATATGGAAGCGGTCCTCGCCGCGCTCGGCGACCACGAGGTCACGACCGCCGACAAGCTGGCTAGCCGCGTCGGCGTCTGCGAGCGCACGATATATCGCTACATCAGGCTTCTGCGCGCTGCTGGACAACCGATCCTGTCGGAATCCGGCATGGGCTATATGCTGCGCCGGCGTCCAGAAGGTCGCTCCAATGGCTGACGCCCCGATCTGGTCACCACAGCAGGACGGCGCACTGACGGCTGTCGCGGCCTGGTACGGCAGTGGTCTCGCGCGCCGCCAGGTCTTCCGCGTTTTCGGCTATGCCGGCACCGGCAAGACCACGCTCGCCAGGCACTTTGCCGACGCTCTGAGGGGCGAGGTCCGCTACATGGCCTATACGGGCAAAGCCGCGATGGTGATGCGCAAGAATGGCTGCCGCGGCGCGATGACGATCCACGCCACGATCTACGACGTCGATTTCAACCACGAGACCGGGGTCAAGAAGTTCGTGGTCAAGGATGTCGACGAGCTCGCCGATATCGCACTTTTCGTCGTCGACGAGTGTTCGATGGTCGACGAAGAGATCGGCAAGGATCTGCTGTCGTTCGGTGTTCCGGTGCTGGTCCTGGGCGATCCGGCGCAGCTGCCGCCAGTGAAGGGCGGCGGCTTCTTCACCAACGCGGATCCCGACATCATGCTGACCGAGATCCACCGGCAGGCCTCCGAGAACCCGATCATCCGGATGGCCACCACGATCCGCGAAGGCGGCCGGCTCGAGTACGGCGTCTATGGCGCCAGTGAGGTCATCAAGCGTTCCTACCTGACACAAGACCACGTCATGAAGGCCGGCCAGGTCCTCGTCGGCCTGAACAAGACGCGATCGAGCTACAATTCCCGGATGCGCCAGCTGCATGGCCGCGCCGGCGCCATGCCCGAGGTCACGGACCAACTGGTCTGCCTCAAGAACGATCGTAACAAGGGGATATTCAACGGCGGCCTCTGGCGCGTCGTCGAGCTGCTGAAGCGCCGCAAGGGCCACCTCAACGACCACTGCATCCGAATGCATGTTTCGTCCCTCGATTTTGATTCGACGGAACCTGTTGAGATCAAGGTCCGGAAGGAATTCTTCGAGGGTGCCGGCAACGAGATCCCGTGGAAAGAACTGAACGGCACCCAGCAGTTCGATTACGGTTACGCGCTGACCGTGCACAAGGCACAGGGCTCGCAGTGGGAAACCGTCTGCCTGTTCGATGAGAGCTCGGCCTTTCCCGACAATCGGGCCCGCCACCTCTACACCGCCATCACCCGCGCCGCCGAGCGCATCACGATCGTCATGTGAGGCCGCGATGACTGAGCTCAACACAGCAAAAACCCAAGCCCTCAAAGAGATAGGTGCGTAAATGGCCGGTTCACTTAATCGCGTGCTGCTTATTGGCAATTTGGGCGCCGATCCCGAGATTCGCCGGCTGAATTCCGGTGACCCGGTCGTCAATCTACGCATCGCCACATCTGAATCCTGGCGCGATAAGAATTCCGGTGAACGGAAGGAAAAAACCGAGTGGCACCAGGTCGTGATCTTCAACGACAACCTCGCCAAGGTCGCGGAACAATACCTGAAGAAGGGCGCCAAGGTTTACGTCGAGGGCCAGCTGCAGACGAGGAAGTGGCAGGACCAATCCGGCAACGACCGCTACACGACGGAGATCGTCCTGCAGAAGTTCCGCGGCGAGCTCCAGATGCTTGACGCGCGCGGGCAGGGGGATGGCGATCGCGGCCGTGATGACGATCGCGGCGGCCGGCCGAGCGGCGGCAGTAGCGGCGGGCGATCGAGCGACTTCGGCCGCAACGACTTCGGCGGCGGGCAGGGCGGCGGTGGCGCTGGCCGAAGGGCGAGCAGCGATCTTGACGACGACATTCCCTTCAGTCCGGAGTGGAGGTGATCGTGGCAACTTGCATCGATTGTTCCATAGGGGTGAGCCGTCAAGACCAGGTCACGGATGCGATGGTTGAGGCGGGGCTTGACGGTGCAGAGTACATTCCGAATGCCGACAACCGCAAATGGATGCGCGCTGCTCTCGAAGCCGCCCTCGCATCACAGCCTGTTCCTGCTGTGGCGGTCACAGATGCGATGGTTCACGCCTACAAGCACTCTTTCGGCGAATACATGGACAAGTCCGCGCTCGGCCATATCACGCCGCCAACACCTGATGTCGGCTTCCATGCCACCAAGTATGCCCTCGGTGTGGCCCTCGCCCCTGCCACTCAGGCAGTGCCGGATTTGCTGGCGGCGCTCACAGAGATCAGCCAGCGCGCCAACGAGAGCGGAACCGGCGAGATTGCCCTGGTCGATACCATCCACGCCATGCATCGGATCGCCACGAACGCCATCGCCAAAGCGGGAGGCCGCGTCGTGAAGAACCCCACCAACGAAACACCTCTGCTGGCTATGGAAGCCGAGGCGGTGACCAGAACCGATATTCTCCGCGAGTGGTTCGGAGGGGATAGGTACGGCCGTGACTACGAATATCTGGATGCCAATTTCGGCACACAGGCAGACCGAGTTGTAGCGTATCTAGCGGCACGCACCTCCCCACCCAAGCCTCAGATAGACAAAGGTATCGTGGAGGCTTTGCGGGAGGCGCGGCAATTCATATTGGCCCCGGCTGAAGACCTCTTGTGGGGCGTCGTTCACCGCATCGACGCAGCCATCGCCGATGGGTTAGTACCGGGGTGGAAGCCGATTGAGACCGCGCCGAAAGATCGACTGATCGATATTTGGCTGAAAACTGGCGTTCGGTGGTGCGACTGCTACTACGACCAGATTTGCGGCGAGTGGCGCACGTCGCGGCCCAGCGGCCGCCTCGTATCGGTCAAGGAAGCTGTCGCCACTCATTGGCAAGAACCTCCCGGCGCTCCCGTTCCTCAAGGGGTAGCCTGATGGTCGCCTATTCCTTCAAGCAGCGCTTCGTCGCGCCGATCCATGCCGGCACGAAACGGCAGACGGTTCGCGCCGATCGGAAGCGGCATGCCCGGCCAGGCGAGCAGCTGCAGCTTTACCGCGGCATGCGCACCAAGCACTGCGAGCTGATCGGCCGCTCGCAGTGCATCGAAGTCGTCAAGATCACGATCCTGTTCAATGACGCTGACCCGGAATCGGAGGGCATCATTCTGCCCGGCTTCGGGTTTCCAGGCGGCTTGGAGGGCTTCGCGATCGCCGACGGCTTCGCGTCGTGGGTCGACCTGAAACAGTTCTGGCGGGAGAACCATCCCGGCGTTGATGAGTTTCAGGGCAATCTCATCATGTGGGGCGACCTCGCATGAAGCTCGACGCCGTCCTGGCCCGCCTCCGCGCCGGCGAGAAGCTGCACCAGCAGATCGTCGACGGCCGGCGGCAGTGGTGGTTCGACGAACCGTTCCAGGACGTCCCTGACGCCGCGGTGGTGAAGATCCGCGCCGGCGGCGAATTCCCGCTCGTCGAGGTCGGCGACAGCCTTTTCGGCCTCCCCGACAATTCGCAAACGTGGGAGGGGGTAGACGGTGTCTGACCGCGTTCCCTGCATCAACCCGCGCTGCCGGCGCACATTCAAGCGCGAGCACGAGAGCCAGGAGACCATCTGCGGCAAGTGCTTCCGGATGCTGCCGGAGGCGGTCCGCAAGGAACATCGCGGCTACTGGCGCGAGATCAGGAAGTGGGATCGGCGCATCGCTCGCACCGCTGACGAGCTGAAGATCGTCCGGATGCGGGCGATCCGTGAACGTGCCTCCTACTACCTCGGCACGCACTGGGATGCTTTCATCAAAGGGCCGCTGCTCGCACCAGACAAGCCAGCCGGGCTGGAAACCTTCCTCGAGGAGATCGGGCTGTGAACCCAACGCTCATTCACCGCTATACCATCCCGCTCCAGCAGGCGATCGAGCAGCTGGTCGGCAAAGAGGCCACAGATGGCGAGAGTTTCCTTGTCGACATCAATGGCGACGACCTCATCATCGATATCCACGGGCCGGCCAACGTCACCTTCTGTATCGGCGACTATGAATACACAGTCGACGGCCGCGGCGGGCAGGAGGCCTCAAACGAGGCGGCAAAAGTTAACGAGGCATCTCCGGAGGCCGGGACCACACCGGCGGAACCGCCACGCAAGGGCGGTCCGCTGGCGCAGCGCGCCGCGATCTCATGCGGTGAAAAGGGCTTCTGGATATTCATAGGCAAGAAGTTCGGCGTCACCATCGGCTCGGCCGACGAGGCCGCGGCCTGGCTGAAGGCGCAGTGCGGCGTCAAAAGCCGGGTCGACCTCGACTACGATGAAGCCAAAGCCGACAACTTCCGTGGCATCGACAAATCCTACCGGCTCTGGCTGGAGGGCTACGATTGATGCCATATCGTCCAGAAACATGGGGACCACCACCATGCCGCTCTTGACGCCAGAGGAAGCCTGCGCGGAACTCGGGATCGGCGAAGACACCTTGCGAGCGATGCGCAAGGCGGGCGAGATCCCGTACATCAACGTCGGGCAGGGAAAGAAGCGCGAGACGCCACGGTATGAGCTTGACGACCTCAATGCCTGGAAGGCGAAACGAAAGAAGGTCGTAAAATGTCCGTCTTTAGAAGGGCCGACTCCAAGGATGGCCTCTACTCCTACGACTTCCAACTACAGGGTCGTCGATTTTCAGGCTCGACGGGCTGCACGTCAAAGCGAGAAGCGAAACAAGTAGAGACCATCAAGCGCGCCGAGGCAAAGGCCGTCCTCGACGTGGAGAAGGCGTTCTCTGATCCGAACATGACCGTAGCGATCGCGGCCAGCCGCTACTGGGAAGAGGTCGGTCAGCACCACGAAAACTGGAAGAACACTGAATGGTCGATGGCGTGGCTGGTCTCCCATTTCGGACAAGACACCCTTCTGCAGGCAATCGACGACGAAAAAGTCACCACGATGGTGGCGAAGCGTCGTGGCGAGTTCGTCCCGTCGCAGCGGAAGCCCGGTCGGAAATATAAGACGCCGGAGGTGAAGAAGCGGGTCAGCGCTGCCACGGTCAACCGCACCGTAACGCAGCCGCTGCGTGAGGTGATCATACGGGCCGGCGCCCTATGGGGCGCCAGGACCGCTACAATCGACTGGTCGAAGCATCTTTTGCCGGAGCCGAAAGAGCGGGTGAGGGAGGCCAGCAGCGGCGAGGAGGCGGCGATCATGGCCGAGCTGGCGCGCGGCTACGAGGTCGCCGTCGAGTTCGCGTTTATTAATGGCTGCAGGCGGATGGAGATCCTGGGGCTTGAATGGTCTCGGGTCGATTTCTTCGGCCGGCAATTCACCGTCATCGGCAAGGGCAAAAAGTCCAGGGTGATCCCGATGACGAAGCGGACGTTCGAGATCCTGTGGGCGCAGCAGAACTATCACGCCGAAAAGGTGTTCACCTATATCGCGGCGCGGACGGTGAAGACGGGAGACCGCAGGCTGATCAAGGGCAACCCCTATCCGCTAACTGAGTCGGGACTGAAGACCGCGATGCGGCGGGCCGTACCGAAAGCCGGTGTCAAGAACTTCCACTTCCACGACACCAGGCATACCGCCGCGACACGCGTGCTGCGTAACAGCAACCTTAAGGTTGTCCAGCAGCTCCTCGGCCACGAGGATATAAAGACGACGACAAAATACGCCCATGCTATGATGGACGACGTGTTGAACGCGATGGAAGCGGCGAAACCCAAGAACGCCGAGGAAGCCTACACCCACGCTTCAAAGCCGGTTCGCAGTTAGTTAGGCCTGTCTTCTGCCCAATTCGCGTCGATGCGTATGAGCCGCCATCGGCATTCGGATGCTCGCGCCATGCGTAGCCCCTCGAACATACGTCCTCACTGTCGATGAGTGCCGATCCGCCGCCTCTGTGGATAACTTCGGAACGTTGATAGAACCCGATATTCGCTTCCGTGGGACTTCCCGTGGGACTTTCTGACGGGTTGCGCCGATAATTGCCCGGCTTGATCGGGTTCTGTTCCAAACCGCCGTTTTAGCGCTTGCGCCGCAACCCCTGAAAATATATGGCTTCCCGCGGTCCGGAGTGTAGCGCAGCCCGGTAGCGCACTTGACTGGGGGTCAAGGGGTCGTCGGTTCGAATCCGGCCACTCCGACCATTTTCAAGACTTAGACTTGCCCCCAGAAAACCTAGAGTTGCCCTCAGAAATTCATCATGCCCCAGCCGCCGGCGCAGGCAGCGCCGCCGGCCGCAACTGCCGCTGATGGCGATATTCGAGTCCGATGGCGCCCCAGATCAGCCCGAGCAGCAGATAGACGTGGCGCCAGTGATCGATGTCGATGAAGGTGCCCAGCGCGATATTGCCGATGAAGGCGACATAGGCGCACAAAAGATAGGGCTGCCACGGCCTGTCGCGCAGGAGAATGCGGAAGCCGGCCGCTATCGTCCAGCAGGTCAGCGTCAGGAACGAGACGAAGCCGAGCCAGCCATAGTCCATCAGCATTTTTAGCCAGATATCGTGTGTGTCCTCGCCGAAAATCGTGCCGAAGACGAGTGGGCCGATGCCGAGCGGATGCTCAAGCGCCATCTGGAAACCGAAGATATAGCGGGCGAAACGGCCGAGGCGGGCAGTATCGTAGCTCTGTTCCAGCTGGGCGCGACTGGAGAACATTTCCGAGACGCCCGGCAACTGCAGGATGACGAGCATCGCGATGACCAGCAGCGAAATGGCGGCGATGGTCATGACGACGACACGCAGCCGGAATTTTCCGCTGGCGCTTTGCAGGAACAGGGCGCCGGTGAGGAGGATCGCCGAAACGCCGAACATGCCCCAGGCGCCGCGCGAGAACGAGAAAAAAATGCCGGCCGTGATGATCAGCAGCGGCATCGCCAGCAACGGCATGCGTGAGACGGGGCCGGTCAGCAGAAGATGGAGCAGGTAGATGCCGGGCAGCACCAGGAACGGCCCGAACACGTTCGGATCCTGGAAGGCGCCGGTGGCGCGGTCGTATCTGGTGAAGATCTCCGCCCCCGGGAAGGCATGGAAATAGCCGGCGATCCCAAGCAGCGAGGTCAGCACCGCCGACATCACATAGGCGAGGAAGATCACCCGGTAGAGACTGGGCTGGACCGATGTCACCGAGGCGAAGAACACCGCAGTGAAGGCGAGGAACAGCGACACCGAGAGATAGAGCGGGGTGCCGGCAATATCCGACATCTGGGTCATCGAGATCATGCCGCCGATGTTCATGACCACCAGCAGCACCAGCAGCGGCGCCGCCGCGCGCGATATGCGCAGGCCGAACAAGGCCCACACTGCCATCAGCGCGACCATGTAGAGGTCGTATGGCGCCGGCTCGGCGATGACGAAGCCGGACAGGAAGACGCCGAGGAAAACCGCGCCCGACGCAATCAGCGCGATCAGCTTGGCGTTGACCGCAGCCGGCGAGAGTTCATGCGCGACTGCGCTCAATAGGCATTTTCCGTATTGAGCAGCCGGATCGGTGTCAGGAACAGGATCCTCAGATCGAACAGCAGCGACCAGTTCTCGATATAATAGAGGTCGTACTCCGTCCGCATGCGGATCTTCTCGTTGGTATCCATCTCGCCGCGCCAGCCATTGATCTGCGCCCAGCCGGTGATGCCGGGCTTGACCTTGTGGCGTGCGAAGTAGCCGTCGACGACTTCATTGTAGAGAAGGTTGTGCGACTGGGCGGCAATGGCATGCGGGCGCGGGCCGACCAGCGACAGCGAACCGAAAAGCGAATTGAAGAACTGCGGCAACTCATCGATCGAGGTCTTGCGGATGAAGCGGCCGACGCGGGTGACGCGCGGGTCGTTCCTGGTCACCGTCTGCCTGGCGGTCGGGTCGGCCTTGTCGGTGTACATCGAACGGAACTTGTAGACCTCGATGATCTCGTTGTTGAAGCCATGCCGCTTCTGGTGGAACAGCACCGGTCCCTTGCTGTCGAGCTTGATGGCGATCGCGGTCGCCAGCATGACCGGCGAGAACACGATGATGCCGATGATCGAGAAGACGATGTCGAAGGCGCGCTTGGCGACCGAATCCCAGTCGTTGATCGGCCTGTCGAAGATGTCGAGCATCGGCACCGAGCCGATGTAGGAATAGGCGCGCGGCCGGAATTGCAGCGCGTTCGAATGCGCCGAGAGCCGGATGTCGACAGGCAGCACCCACAGCTTCTTCAAAAGCTGCAGGACGCGCGATTCGGCGGTCAGCGGCAGCGATACGATCAGCATGTCGATACGGGCGATGCGGGCGAACTCGATGAGCTCGGAAATGGTGCCGAGCTTCGGATAGCCGGCGACGATGGGCGGCGAGCGCTTGTCGCCGCGGTCGTCGAAGATGCCGCAGATGCGGATGTCGTTGTAGGGCTGCTTTTCGACGGAGCGGATGAGGACTTCCGCCGCCGTGCCGCCGCCGACGATGACGGCGCGGCGCTCCATGCGCCCGTCGCGCGCCCAGCGCCGGATCAGCTTCGACATCAGCAGTCTCAGGCAGAAGATCAGCATGAAGCCGACGACGAACCAGGTGCCGAAAACCAGGCGCGAATAGTCTTGCGACATCTTCATGGCGAATGCCGTCAGCGCCATCAAGGCGAAGGTGCCGGCCCAGACCATCAGCAGACGGCCGAAATTGGCGAGCGGCCGCATGAACGAGACGATCTGGTAGCAGTCGGTGACGTCGAGCAGCACCACGGCGAGGGACGAAGCGGCGGCGATCGCCAGCGGATATTGCCAGGCGAGATGGTTGAAGAAGCCGACATAGTAAAAATAGATGCACAGGCCCGACAGGAACAGCAGTGCGAATTCGACCATGCGCAAGACGCCGCTGACCATGATCGGCGACATGGTGTCGCGCCGGTATTGCGTCGCGACCTGACGGGCGACGTCGTTCATCCCGCCGGGGCTATCGTCACCGGCCGAGGCGTTGAAATTGCGCACCGCGTCTTTCGAAAAGCCGGGTGTGGGATCGAAGTCGCTCATGGTGCATCCGCAAAGCTTCACGCAAGTGAATAGCGAAAGAGAGCTAAGAAACCCTTGAAACGACAAATAGCTTTTGGAGAAGCTTTGAAGTCAGCGCCCTTTTGGGGCTACCGCTTGAGCGCCGCGAAATAGGCCGTCTCGATCGCGGCGGCCATCACATCGGCGCCGAATCGCGCCTTGAGGTCGGCGGTATCGGGCATCAGCCTGCAATAGGCATTGGGGTCGGCCAGCGCCGCGCTCATCTTGTCGGCGAGTTCGCGCGGATCGGGCCGGATCAGGGCAGGGGAACCGGCGCCAAAGATTTCCGGGATGCCGCCGACGCCGGTGGCGATCATCGATTTGCCGGCGGCGAGCGTCTCCAGCACGATGTAGGGCATGGCTTCCGCGCGCGAGGGCACGACAACCAGTTCGGCCAGCGCAAAGGCTTCGCGCGCCGGCATCGGCGGCAGGAAACGCATATGGCCTTCGAGCCCGAGCCGCTTCACTTGCGCATGGTAGCGCGGCAGGTCGTCGCCGTCGCCGACCATCACCGCTTTCACCGGGCGGCCGAGTCGCGTTCCGGCAAGAACCAGCGCATCGATGAATATGTCCGGTCCCTTGAGGTCGCGCATCATGCCGATATAGAGGGCATCGGCCGCATTCGGCTCGGTTCGCACCGGCTCGAACTCGGCGGCGCTGAGGCCGTTGTGGACAAGGTTGTTCGGGATGGGCGGTTCGCCGACCTTCCTGCGATAGGTCTGCCTTTCATAGTCGGAGACAAACAGAAGATAGTCGGTGAAGCGCGCCATGAACCGCTCGAGCGCGAAGAACAGCTTCCCCGTCGCGGTGGTCTCGTCATAGTGAAGAGAGCCGCCATGAGGCGAATAAACGCGGGCTACGCGAGACCTTGATACCCGCAACAATGAGCCGAACAGGCGGGCATAGGCGCCACCCTTGGCGCCGTGCCCGTGGAGCACGTCCGGCCGCAATTCCTTGATGATCCCAAATGTGCGCCAGGCCGAGGCGAGGTCGCCCGGTCCGAGATGCCGCTGCATCGGCGTGCGATGGATGCCGAGCGCCATTGTGCCTTTCATCTGTTCGAACAGATGTTCCTCGAAGTCGCCGCCCGTCGTCGAATCGCAGACGATGCCGACGGCATGCCCGGCGGCGACCTGCGCCTCGGTCAGGTCGCGCACGTGACGAAAAATCCCTCCGACAGGTGAGCGAAAGCAGTGGACGATCCTGAGTGTGTCCGCCACGTGGTCTAGAACAGGCGTTCGCGAACATAGACCGTATCGCCGGGCAGAAGCGGGTCGGAGGTGGCAACGCGACCGGTCATGACCTTGCCGTTGATGTCGCGGGTGATGTCGACGCTTTCCTGGTTGGCGCGCGGGCTGAAACCGCCGGCGATGGCAATCGCCTTTTGCACGGTCAGGCCGGGAACATAGGAGTACTGGCCCGCAGCACCGACTTCGCCCATGATGAAGATCGGCCGGTAGCGGTCGATCTCGACCGAAACGTCCGGGTCACGGAGATAACCCTGGCGCAATTTGTCGGCGATCTCGCCTTCGAGTTGCTGTGCGGTGTGGCCGCGCGCCGGTACGGCGCCGACGAGCGGGATGGAAAGATAGCCGGATTGGTCGACGCTGTAGACGTTGGTCAATCCTTCCTGCTCGAACACGGTGACGCGGACCCGGTCGCCGGCGCCGAGGCGATAGGAATGATCGAGCATCTTATGAAAGGCGGCCGGCGCCGGCCGGTAGCTGGAGCAACCGGCAAGCAATGACACGGCGAGCAGCGCACGGAACAGGGGAGCAGTGCTTTTCATGACCGGACATGTACCTTCGACTGGCCGCCGCTGCACCGCGGCAAACGCTGGAGATCGAGGCCCGTTATCATCCGGTTAGGGTTAATGGCCGGTAAAGGCGGGCGGCCCAAGCGACGGCAACCGACAAGAGACGGCCCGGTTTCGAAGCTTTGTTGCCGAGTAAAACCTAACCGGTGCTTACCGCAATATTAACGCCTGAGTTACCATATTTGTTTACGGTGTATGCTGACTAAAGTACCGGAGCAGGATGCATGTCCGTTCAATCCGCGGCCGCAGATGTCGACGTCGATCTCAGGCAGCTCTTCGCCAGCCTTGCGAGGAATTGGCTGCGCATTCTTGCCGTCGCGCTTGTCGTAACCGGCCTGGCGTTCGCGCTCACCTGGCTCGCCACGCCGCATTACCGGGCCGAAACCCGGCTTTTGATCGAAACGCGCGAATCGGTCTACACGCGCCCCGACGGCACCAACGACAACGACAAGCCGATTCTCGACGAGGAAGGCGTGACCAGCCAGGTCGAGGTCATTTCCTCGACCGACATCCTCAAGCAGGTGGCGCAGAAGCTTGATTTGTCGCGGCTTCCCGAGTTCGACGAGACGGCGGATATGCCGCCGTTGAGCCGTCTGCTTGTCGTCGCCGGCCTGAAAAGCGACCCCAACGAGATTCCGCCAGAAGAACGCGTGCTGACGAAGATGCGCGAGAAGCTCAACGTTTATCGCGTTGAAAAATCTCGCGTTATCGTCATCCAATTCTCCTCGGAAGATCCCCGGCTCGCCGCCGAGATTCCGAACGCCATCGCCGACGCCTACATCTCCGTCCAGGGCAATGCCAACATCGAATCGAATTCCGCCGCAACCGACTGGCTGGCGCCGGAGATCGCTGACCTGTCGAAGCGGGTGAGGGATGCCGAGGCCAAGGTGGCAAGCTACCGCGCCCAGTCCGATCTTTTGATGGGCGGCAACAATTCGGTGCTCGCCACGCAACAGCTTTCCGAACTGTCCAGCGAATTGTCGCGGGTGCGGGCCAATCGCGCCTCGGCGGCAGCGACTGCCGACAGCGTGCGCAGGGCGCTGCAGAATGGCGGCTCGCTCGATGCGGTACCGGAGGTGCTGTCGTCCGAACTCATCCAGCGCCTGCGCGAGCGGCAGGTCGAGCTCAAGACCAACATCGCCGACCTTTCAACCTCCTTGCTCGACAATCATCCGCGCATCCGGGCGCTGAGGTCGCAGCTTGCCGATCTCGACCGCCAGATCCGCAGCGAGGCGGAAAAGATCATGAAAGGGCTGATGACGCAGGCGCAGACCGCTCAGGCCCGCGAAAACCAGCTTGTCGCCGACGTCAACACGCTGAAGGCCGCATCGGCGCGCGCCGGCGACCAGCAGGTCGAACTGGACGCGCTGCAGCGCGAAGCGACCGCCCAGCGCCAGCTGCTCGAATCCTACCTGACCCGTTATCGTGAGGCGTCCTCGCGCCAGGACAGCAACTATCTGCCGGTCGACGCCCGTGTCTTTTCCCGCGCGGTGGCGCCGTCCCAACCCTATTTCCCAAAAATCCTGCCGATCGCCGGTGCGGCCTTCGTCGGCTCGCTGCTGGTCATGGCGATCGTGACGCTTCTACAAGAGCTGTTTTCGGGTCGCGCCATGCGGCCGGCCGCCGGCGCCCGCTTCGAGCGGATCGAACAGGTCGCGATGCCGGTTGCCCACGAACCGTTTGATCAGGAACCACCCGATCACGAACCGCCCAATCAGGAACCGGCCGATATCGAAGACCCTAGGGATCGGACGGCGCAAGCCCAGGCAGAGCCGCAAGCGGCTGCCGCGGCGCCAGCAACGGCCCCAGCAACTGGCCCGGCAACTGGCGACGACGTCGGGCCGGCACGCCGCAGCCTTGGCGAGGTCGAAATCGACAAGGCGGTGGAGAAACTGATCACAACCGGTGCGGCACGCGCCATATTCGTGTCGCCGGAAGGCGACGAGGCGGCCGCCTCGGCGGTGCTGGTGGCGCGTGAGGTTTCCGACGCCGGCCTGCGCGTGCTCCTGCTCGATCTCACCGCTTCGGGCGCCGCCTCGCGGCCGACGCTGGACAGCAGGCTTTTCCCGGGCATCACCGATCTGCTCGCCTCCGAAGCGCAGTTCAGCGACGTGATCCATGTCGATCTTTATTCTGACTGCCACGTCATCCCCGTCGGCACCGCCGATCCGGTCCGCGCCATGCGCGCCGCCGACCGGCTGCCGATCATCATGCAGTCGCTGACCACCGCCTACGATCTGGTCGTGGTCGAATGCGGACCAACCGACGCGCAAGGCATCAGCCGCCTTGTCGGCGAGGGCACCGAGGTCTTCCTGTCGCTGCTGGAGCCGAACGACGAGGTGGCGCAGGCCGCGGTCGAGCTGATCGAGAGCGGCTATCCCGACCTGACGCTGGTGACGCCGGTCGGCCATCAGACGCCTGGGACGCCGCTACCCGGACGGCGCTCCGCCGCCTGAGACGGTTCGATGATTCTCTTGAACGTCCCGGAATCTCGGCGGCGTTCAGCTGTCGTCTTCGCCCGCCGCAGGTGCTGCCTGTCCGGCCGCCTTGCGGCGGAGCATCTTGGTCAGCTTCCAGATCGTCGGGCTGTTCTTGAGGAAGGCTTTCAGGCTCGCGCCTTGCCGCAGGACAAGGGCCAGCGCGCGGCCTTTGATCGTCAGCGGAATCAAGACGTCGGAATGCTGGGTCTCGATGTCGCACCACAGCCGCTTGTAGGGTTCGTCGCCGACCGAGAAATCATAGACATCGAACCCGCTCTCGCAGGCTTCCTCGATGTTGTCGAAGAACAGGAAGTCGCCGGGGCTGGCATGGGCGAGGTCGTCGTCGGCGATCGCTCCGAACTCGCAGATCAGGCGTTTTCCATTGCGGCTCGATCCGGTGACGGCGCGAAGCTTGCCGGCGACTTCGAGCCCATGCAGCACGAAGGACGGCTTGTCATCGCAAAGCGCCTCGACGAACAAGGCGCGGAAGAAAGCACCAACCTCTGGCTCGCCGAAAACGTTGTCAATGCCCATCTTGCGGAAGCGGAACTCCTTCATCTCGAAAAACGCATCGAGCAGTCTGTTCACCTCGTCGGCTGTCCGGGCCTCGATGCGGCGGTGGCTGCCGACGGCCTCTAACTTTCGTGCCTGCGAGCGGTGCCTCTTGCGCCTGCGCTTGCCGCTCGCGCGGGAGAGCAGCGCATCAAAACCTCCCGCCAAGTCGACGGCCAGCGACAGGTTGGGGCTGAGAAAATGCGGGAGAGATAGAAGCGGATTGGCAATGCCGTCGAGATCGGGCAGAAGCCGTTCCAATGCGACGAGGTCGATGTCCGGCCGTGCCCTGGCGATCGCCGGGAAAATCGAGCGGATAGCGGCACCATCCGCCTTGGTCAGCCAGGACGGGTCGGCGCACGCGAAATTGCCGTTGGCATGGCGGCCACCCATGAAACGGGCGACGCGGAACCGACCGCGGCTGGTGACTTCCAGCGCCAACGAAAAAACCGGCCGGCCGTCAGCGCTCAGCGTCGCCAAAACGGTGTCCGCTTCGGCATATCTGGCCCAGTTCAGGATCCAGGCCGGGCTCTGCGCCGGCGCGAACAGCGCCGAATCGCAGAACTCGGCATAGGCCGCAAGTGCCGTACCGTCGGCGACCGACACCGACAGGCCGGCATGATCCGCAGGCAGCGCGCGCGGCGCCGCCTCCATTGCCTCGAGCCGGTTGCCGTCAAATGACGCGGTGGCGTCAACCATACCTCAATCCTTTAGGGCGTATTCACCGCGATTGTGGGGCGCATAGGCGCAATTCCGTGCTTGGATGAGCCTAGGCGCAAAAGGTGAATGAATGATCGACGGGGGCGAGGCAATCCGGAAACTGGCGCTCAACGTCGTCCGCTATACCGGTCTTGCCCCGCTGGCCAAGCCGTTCGTCGGCGGCATCGGCGCCATCCTGATGCTGCACCGGGTCACCGCCACGCCGGAAAAGCCTGATAGCGTCAACCGGCATCTCAACATCGCGCCTGAGTTCCTCGATGCGGTGATCGCCGACATGAAGGCGCACTTCTATACATTCGTCGCCCTGGACGAGGCGATCGAGCGCATCAAGGCCGGCGGCAAGGGTGGCCAGTTCGCGGCGATCACCGCCGACGACGCCTACCGCGACAACATGACCGAGGCGCTGCCGGTGCTGGAAAAGCACGGCGCGCCGATCACCATCTATGTCGCGCCGGGGCTGATAAACGGCGCCGCCGATCTGTGGTGGGAGGTGGTCGAGGACATCGTCAGCGCGCGGAACCGGTTGGTTTTGACCATCGCGAACGGTCCGGTGACGATCGACTGCTCGACCCCGGGCAAGAAAATCCAGGCCTTTGCGCGCCTGCACGACCATCTGACGCTGGAGGTCCGCGAGGAGGACCAGCGCGCGGTGCTGCGCGAATTGGCGCGGTCGAACGGCATCGAGTTGGGCGCGCGCCAGAGCATGTTGATGAACTGGGACGAGATCCGCGCCATGGCAGGGCATCCGCTCGTGACGATCGGCGCGCACACCGTCAATCATCGCAATCTGAAGCGGCTTTCCGAAGCCGATGCGCGGCACGAGGTCGATGACGTCAAGGGCATATTGCAGGCCGAGCTTGGCGAGGCGCCGCGCCATTTCGCCTATCCCTATGGCTATGCCAGCGCGGTTGGCGACCGCGAAGTCGGCTTTGCCCGCGATGCCGGCTATGTCTCGGCGGTGACGACACGCCACGGCGTGCTGCGTGCCGAACATGCCGGTTTTCTGCAAGCGCTGCCGCGCATTTCGGTCAACGGTCGCTATCAGAGCGTTGCCCATATCCGCACGATGCTGTCGGGCGTGACGACGCCGCTGGCCAATGCCGGCAAGATGGTGGTCACCATCTAGTGGTCTGACACTTGGTACCGGTGGACGGCAAGAACCGACCCCTTGCGGACCATCGCTGATGCGCGCCTCGTCGCCTCCGGGTTCTCAGACCTGCGCTCGGAAAGCCGGACGCACATCCGGACGATCGTGCCTTGCATGTGCCGCTCGGCTTTCTCCCACACGAGGTCCTGACCCAGCTCGGACTCCGGAGCCGGAAGTTCCTGATAGACGTCGAAATTCTGCTTGAAGACGCTACCGTCGACCACGACCAGGGCGTATTGCATGGCGGCTATTTCCCGAGGACTTCCAGCGTGTCAGCGACGAAGCTCCAGCCGTCCAGCGTGACCACGAATTCCTGCGCGCTCTCGTCGACGGTCAGGTAGCCCTTCTTGACGAGCGCACCCGCGACCCAGACGTCCGGCCGGAAATAGGTCCCGTGCATCTCGATGCCGCGCAGCGGGATGCGTCCGCCGGAGAAGACGAGATAGGCCATGAACAGCGCGCGCGTGCGCGGCGTGTCCCTCTTCGAGTCATTGTTGTCTTGACCCCAGTTGCCGTAGTCGGCGAGGTCCTCGTAGGGGAATTGGTTGAAACTCTTCGCCGAAGAGGGCTTGCCGTCGATGGCGACCGCCAGCGCGTCGATGATCCTCGTCGCAGTGTCCTTCTCGATGTCCAGCATCCCTTGCCACCCCTTGTCGCTGTCGCCGCCGCCGGCGAGTCTGGATGTAGCACAACATGGAGGCATCCCGAATGCTGACCTTCTCCGCAAGGTCTGTGTGCGTCACGGCCGACTCGCCCGAACGCTCAGCCACCGATCATCGGGCTTTCCGATGCACCGACGTACCTCGCTGACGATCCAGCCGGCGTCTGTGAGTGCGGACCGCAGGGCAGACTCGCGCCAGTACGTCTCGACGTAGCGCCGAGGCGCTGCAGCGCTGCCGTGTGTGGACACATCCTCGCCATCGCCCTCTCTAACCGAGGCGTGCAGTCGACCACCGGGCCGGGTCGCCTCGGCAAGGCGTCCAAGCACCGTGCCGAAATCCTCGCGCGCGACGTGAATCAGGCAGGCACACGCCCAGATCCCGTCGTACGGCGTGCCAGGACGCTGCGGGTCGGCCAAGTCGTCGGTCAGCGGGTCCAACAGGTCGGCCTCGAAGCCGCTTTCGTGAAGCAGTTCGACGAAACCCTTCGAAATGTCGGTGCGCCGGACGCTAATCCCCCGCTTCTCAAGCTCAAGTGCATCTCGCCCGCCACCGCTTCCGATCTCCAGCACCCTGCCCAAGCCACCCAGCTCGGTCACGAACGCCTCGATCTCGGTCGCGACCCATTCGGGCATCGCCGCGGCCTCGGCAGCGTACTCCGCCGCGACCGTATCATAGGACCGCACGGTATCCCGGTCGGTGCTCATCCTAGCGCTCCTCCTTCAAGACAAGAGACCGGATGAGCGAGAGGCCCATCAGCCCATTGCGCCGCTTACACTTTCGGCAGTTGGTGACATCGCGAGCGATTTGCTTGCCAGCTTTAGCAGAAATGCGATCAGAGACACTACCCGACCGATTGCCCATGGCTGCCGGGCGGCAATGCGCCGCATCTCGGCCGTTGAGGTGACCGTTGCTACTGCTGAAAGCGAACATTGTTGGCGACCGGAGATCGCGGTTGCGCAATTTGCTGACTTTGCCAGTGATGCAGCGAAAGTCGCGTCTCGGACCCCTTTTCGGACATTGGCACGTGCGGACCAATCCTTGCGCGCGAGTCTCGGACTCGAGTCCGTTGAGGCGTAAACCCAAACGCTAGCCGTATCCCGCCGTTACTCGGTTTGACGGGCCACGGCCATCGCCGAACTGGGAAGGTGCAGGTTCGAGATCGTTGGCAGGAAAGTGCGATCTCCGCTGACGCGCCTTCCTCGTTCGTTGTTACTTGGCAACCCGGGTGGTAGAATGACGATGAGTTCAGGCAAAATGAGCTTTTTCATATTCGAGCGTCATGACTTTCGTGCCGCGCGCTGCAGCCGCTGCGATGAGTATTTTATGGAAAGGACAGCCGTGACAGTCCCAGAGGACGATTTTTTCGTCCTCTCGAGCTTGCCGCCAAGTCGGGCGCAAAAGCAGCTCGCTCTTGTTTTTGTGCTTGGCCTGCTGGCCGTCTATGTTTTGATCACTGTTAGTCCGCTCTCGGGCATCCATCTGAGCCGGGTCGACGCTTTCGTCCCGGCCTACGCGACGGCGATGTTCGTGAACGATTCGATCACCGCAATCCTCCTGTACACTCAGTTTTCCATTCTGCGCTCACGTGCCACGCTCCTGATTGCAAGCGGATATCTCTTTACAGCGCTCATGCTGATCCCGTTTGTCCTGGCGTTTCCAGGTCTGTTCACGCCACGGGGCGGCCTGGTGGGCGGCATGCAGAGTACGTCGTGGATCTACTTTTTCCAGCACGCTGGCTTTCCCCTATTTGTCCTAGGCTATGCCCTCTCAAAGGGCTCGAACCCCAGCAAACGATTTCGGCAGGGCACCGTGCGTGCGGAGATTATCCTCAGTGTCGCCCTGACCGCAGCTGTGGTCTCGTTAGCGTCCTTTTTTTTCATAGCAGGCGAAGCGTTGTTACCGCGTGTGACCCTCGATTCCACTCGCCTTAGTCCGGTGTGGCCCTATGTGGGCGCGCCCGTCGCGTTGCTAAGTATCGTCGCAATCGTCGTGCTCTGGATCCGGCGACACTCAATGCTTGATCTTTGGTTGATGGTCGTCATGCTCTTATTCTCGATAGAGATACCTTTAAGCTATTACCCCGATCCTGCTCGCTTCAGCCTTGGCTGGTATACCGTCCGCATCTTCGGAGTTCTGTCCAGCGGTCTCGTTCTTATGGTTCTGCTTCACGAGATAACGACCCTTTATACGCGGCTTCTCGGAGCGGTCCGTGGCCAGCGTCACGAGCGCGAGGCGCGACTGGTAACCGGCGACGCAGTCGCAGCCACGGTTGCGCATGAAGTCAAACAACCTCTATCCGGCATGATAACGAGTGCCGATGCTGGCCTGCGCTTTCTCAGTCGCTCGATGCCCGATCTGGAGGAAGCAAAGGAGGCATTCAAGCAGATTATCGCCGGTGGTCATCGCGCGGCAGCGGTGATCGACGGAATTAGAACGATCTTCAAGAAAGAAGACCGCAAGCGAGCTCCGCTCGACCTCAACAGCCTTATCGGGGAAACACTCGCCCTGGTGCGAGAGGGTCTGGCGAAACACCGGATAATGGTCGAAGCCGAGCTTGATGAACGCCTGCCGCGGGTAACAGGCGATCGAATCCAGCTACAGCAGTTGCTTGTAAACCTGATCACGAACGCCATCGATTCCATGGCCGCGGTCGGCGGGGCGCGGGTGCTGTCCGTGAAATCCAAGTTGCATGACGATGGCCACGTAACGGTTTCGGTTGCGGACACTGGAACAGGAATTGGTCCGCAAGACGTGAATCGAATATTCAACCCGCTCTTCACGACAAAGCCCGACGGCATGGGGATGGGCCTGTCGATCTGCAGATCGATCGTCGAAGCCCACGATGGGCGGTTGTGGGCGGCCCCGAACACGCCCCGGGGTGCCATATTTCATTTTAGCGCAATTCGATCTGTCTCCGCATGACGAGGATCCGTCTGTGATCAAAGTCGCACCGAACAGTTTGCAGCCGACGACAGAGGTTGAGGCTGCTGTCTATGTGATCGATGACGACGTCGGAATCCGCGACTCGCTCGGCCTGTTATTCCGCTCGGTCGGTTTGCGCGCCGAACTATTCCATTCGGCGAACGAACTCATGCAAAGCAAGCTGCCTCCGATTCCGAGCTGCCTGGTTCTCGATGTTCGGCTACCGGGGTTGAGCGGCTTCGAGCTTCATGCCGAGTTGACCAAGGCCGATGTCCATATTCCCATCATCTTCATCACTGCACACGGCGATATCCCCATGTCCGTACGGGCTATGAAAGCCGGCGCCGTCGACTTCATCACCAAGCCGTTTCGCGACCAGGATATGCTGGATGCCGTCACCGCCGCGATCACCCGCGACCGGGCCAGGCTGGATGCCGATCGCGCACGGCTCGACTTAAAGGGCCTGTTCGACAGCCTGACGTCGCGCGAACAGGAGGTGATGGCGCTCGTCGCTACTGGCTTAATGAATAAACAGATCGCCGCTCACATCGGCCTCAGCGAGATTACGGTTAAAATTCATCGCGGCCACGCGATGAAGAAGATGCGTGCGAAATCGCTCGCGGACCTGGTCAAAATGGCCGAAGCACTCGGTATCGGCCGGGAAATGTCCTCGTAGCCTCATATCTATGTATGACTTTCGAACACAGCCGACTCGTTCCATTGTCGGTGCGCATTGATGGGCCAATCGCTTGCCAGACACCCCCGTTATTTCAATCATCGACGATGACGAATCCATTCGAAGCGGAACTACGAGTCTTGTACGGTCGCTTGGGTTTGTCGCCCACGCTTTCCCATCCGCACGTGCGTTCTTGCATTCGGAACAACTGGCTGAAACCTCGTGTCTGATTTCAGACATCCAGATGCCGGAGATGAGCGGAATCGAGTTGCACGATATCTTGCGCATACGTGGACATCATACGCCCATTATTTTCATCACGGCCTTTCCCGATGAAAAGGCGCACGCTCAAGCGTTGGTTCGAGGCGCCGTCTGCTTTTTGAGCAAGCCTTTTGACGGCGACACGCTGTCTCGCTGCCTTGACGTTGCATTGAAAAACAGTGCCGGTGAGAGCGACTAGAGCGTCGCTGACAGCTGGGCGCGATCAGGCTCAGCAGACCGCAAAGTCCATCGTCGAAGCGCATCCGTTCAACCGGGGGAGGCTCGGGCCCGCCGGGGCCTATAAACCTAGGTATGACCTCCATAAACGAACACGCGGTCACGACCAACCTACGTCCGATGGAGTGCGCACTGGAGTGAGAGCACAACTAAAGTGTTCAACCACTCTAATGGCACCGCGCAACGAAGGAGACTGATCATGTCCACGGCCTCACCGGCGCCAAATCGGCGCGACTTTCTTGCCACATCGGCCACCGCATTGCTTGCCACTTCGGCAGGCGCTGCCGCGTTCAACTTCACCTCGTCTCAGCCGACGGCCGCGGCCGAAGCCAGTTCAATCCGCCCCTTCACCGTCAGCTTCCCGCAGGAGGAGATCGACGAGCTACGCCGTCGCATCGCCGCCACGCGTTGGCCGGAGCGCGAGTTGGTGTCCGAAGCAGCTTCTCGGCGGACTTCGGCGACGTTGGCGGCAGGCGACACACAAGGCGTGCAACTCGCGACGATGCAGAAGCTCATCCAGTACTGGGGAACGGAATATGATTGGAGCAAGTGCGAGGCGCAGCTGAAGTCGCTGCCGCATTTCGTCACCGAGATCGACGGGCTGGACATCCACTTCATCCATGTGAAATCAAGCCATCAGGGTGCGCTGCCGGTCATCATCACGCACGGCTGGCCCGGTTCGGTCATCGAGCTGCTGAAGGTCATCGATCCGCTCACGAACCCCACGGCCCATGACGGAACCGCGGCCGACGCGTTCGACGTAGTGATCCCGTCGATGCCGGGCTACGGCTTTTCCGCCAAACCGACCCAACCCGGTTGGGATCCGGTGCGCATCGCGAAAGCGTGGACCGTGCTGATGAAGCGCCTGGGCTATAACCGGTTTGTCGCACAGGGCGGCGACTGGGGGGCTCTCATCACCGAACAGATGGCTCTGATGGCGCCTCCCGAGCTGATCGCCATCCACACCAATATGCCAGCGACCATTCCTCCCGAGATTGTGAGGGCGCTTGCCGCCGGCAGTCCGCCTCCCGCCGATCTTGGGCCCGACGAAAAGCGCGCCTACGAGCAGGTCGCCTTCTTCTACAAGTTCGGCCTGGGCTATGCCAACGAGATGGCGCTTCGTCCGCAGACGCTTTACGGGCTCGTCGATTCACCGGCCGGCCTGGCGTCATGGATTCTCGATCACGATGCGGACAGTTATGCACTGATAGCCCGCTCCTTCGATGGGGAGCCGGAGGGCCTTACCCGCGACGACATCCTCGACAACATCACGCTCTATTGGCTGACCAACACGGCCATCTCGTCGGCCCGGCTCTATTGGGAACACCGGCAAACGGCGAAGGCGGGCTTCTTCGACGCCAAAGGCATCACCATTCCCGTCGGCGTGAGCGCGAACCCCAGCGAGATCTACACGGCGCCGAAGAGTTGGACCGAGCGCGCGTTCCCGAAGCTCCTGCATTACGGCCACCCGCCCAAGGGCTGCCACTTCGCGGCATGGGAACAGCCGAAGTACTTCACCGACGACGTGCGCGCATCGTTCAAGACGTTGCGGACGGCGTGAAGTGTTGAGCGGGGATGGCGCGCCGGACGTGCGCGTCACCCTCCGCCTGGCGATTAACCCCAGCGCAATCTCCAAAAGGAGAGAATGCAATGAACCTTCTCATCCAGACACTCACCGCACTCGCGGCTTGCACCGTGTTCGCCACGGGTGCGTTCGCCCAGAGCACGGTCGTGCCCATCGACAACGAGCCCGCGCCAAAGCTGATCGTGGAGCCGCCGCTTCCGGGTCCGTTGGCCGGGGGCGTGGTGTTCATCCCGTACCGGGTGGAGAACCTGCGCATCCTGCCTGTCGGTGGGGCGGCCGCGCGCAACGTGTCTCCGCGGGTCGGGCACCTGCACCTCACCGTGGACGACCTGCCCTGGGCGTGGGCGGATTACGGTCAGAGCGACACCATCATCCTGGTGGGCATGCCGCGCGGCCAGCATAAGATTCTGATCGAGGTGGTGGACGCCGAAGGTAACGTCTTCACCAAGCAAGCGGTGACGTTCCACTCGCCGGGCAAGGAGATTCAGCCATGAAGCTCCACACACTGGCGGCTGCGCTGGCATTCGGACTCTGCATCCTTTCTGCCCTGAGCCAAGCCAATGCGGCCGAAGATCGCTCGATCCGATCTTTCAAAGTTCAGGTGCCGCAAGCTGCGCTCGAGGAGCTTCGCCGGCGCATCGCGGAAACACGGTGGCCGGATCGCGAGACGGTCGATGACCAGTCGCAGGGCATACAGTTGGCCAAGCTGAAGCCGCTCGTCGAGTATTGGGGCACCGGCTACGACTGGCGAAAGGCCGAGGCCAAGCTCAACACCCTGCCTCAATTCATGACAACGATCGACGGCGTGGACATTCACTTCATTCACGTCCGCTCGAAGCGTCCCAATGCTTTGCCGCTGATCATGACGCATGGCTGGCCCGGGTCGGTGTTCGAACTGCTCAAGACCGTGGGCCCGCTGACGGATCCCACAGCTCATGGCGGACGGGCGGAGGACGCGTTCGATCTCGTCCTGCCTTCGATGCCGGGATATGGCTTCTCCGGCAAGCCGACAGAGACGGGTTGGGGACCTGATCGCATCGCGCAAACCTGGGCGGAGCTGATGAAACGCCTGGGTTACACAAGCTACGTCGCACAGGGTGGCGACTGGGGCTCCCCCGTCTCCAGCGCGATGGCGCGCCAGGCGCCGACAGGTCTGCTCGGCATTCATATTAACTTGCCGGCGGTTGTGCCGCCCGAGATTGCCGCGGTGCTCGCCGTCGGCGGGTCAGCGCCAACGGGACTCACGGATAAGGAACGCGCAGCGTTTGACGCGCTCAGCGCTGCAGCCAAGATGGGGAACAGATCCTACGCTACGATGATGGGCACCCGGCCGCAGACGATCGGCTACGCCATCAATGACTCCCCCGCCGGGCTCGCCGCGTGGATGCTCGGACATCCGGGCTTCTCACGCTGGACATACGACAACAGCGATCCCGAAAAGTCCCCGGACGAGGTGCTGGACGACATTACTCAGTACTGGCTGAGCGACAGCGCGACCTCAGCAGGGCGGCTGTACTGGGAGTACGGTGGACGCAGCGTTGTTTTTGCGGCCGTGGAGCGGACCCTCGAGATCGCGCTGCCGGTGGCCATCACGGTCTTTCCGGAGGAAACGTATCTGGCCCCGGAGACGTGGGCCCGACGCGCCTATCCAAACCTGATCTACTTTCATGAGGTCGACAAGGGCGGTCATTTCGCCGCCTGGGAGCAGCCCGAACTGTTTTCCGCTGAGTTGCGTGCGGCGTTCCGACCGCTCCGACAAGATTTCTGAGGCGCGTACCAGGCCCCAGCCTGGACGCGTTCAACGCTTAACAGGTTAAACCTAAGGAGATCGACATGAGCAGCACCACTCTGACGCATAGCGAAAAACCGATCGAAACTCCCGGAACGCGGATTCTCGACATGAAGCTCGAGGCCGTGGTTATCCCAGTTTCGGACGCAGCACGCTCCAAGCAGTTTTACGAAGGCCTGGGCTGGAGGCTCGACGGCGACTTCGTCGTCGGCGACACGTTCCGGGCGATGCAGTTCACGCCTCCGGGCTCGCCGGCCTCGATCCATTTCGGAACCGGCATCACGCCGGCCGCGCCCGGCTCCGCAAGCGGGCTTTTCCTCGTCGTGTCGGACATTGACGCCGCGCGCGCCGAACTCATTGGCCACGGCGTCGAGGTGAGCGAAGTGTTCCACCGCGCCGGTCCAGGCAAGCCGGCGGTCAGCGGCAGGCATCCGGATCGGCAGAGCTATTCCTCTTACGCGACCTTCAAGGATCCAGACGGCAATGAGTGGCTGCTGCAGGAGGTCACCACCCGGCTCCCTGGCCGGATCGACTCCAACACCACCAACTACGCTTCCGTAGCGGATCTTGCTGCAGCGATGCGGCGCGCGTCGGAAGCCCACGGCGAGCACGAGAAGCGCAACGGCGGCCACCGCGACGAGAACTGGCCCGACTGGTACGCCGAGTACATGGTTGCGGAGCAAGCCGGCAAGCCGCTGCCGCTTTGACGAGTTCGGCGCGCGCGTTGCGCCCACTTCGGTGCGCGCGCCAATTTCGATCGTACCCAGAGGCGTCATGATGAAAACTATCAGGCTGTTGGTAGCCGCGGTACTCGCGATGGCAATCGGCGCATCGATTGCAGGTTTTCTAGGAGATACGAATATGACGCGGCCCATTATCTCCAAACAGGCAGAGGCTCCGTTCCTTCACGGGCTTTCCACCGGCGCTGTTGCGGGTCAATCCGCGCTTGCTTCTCTCGAGCGTGCGGACGAGTGGATCAATTCACCGCCGCTCTCGGCGTCCGTTTTGCAGGGAAAGGTCGTCCTCATAGATTTCTGGACCTACACCTGCATCAACTGGCTTCGAGCACAACCCTATGTCCGAGCGTGGGAGGAGAAGTATCGCGATCAAGGTTTGGTGGTGATCGGCGTCCATTCACCGGAGTTCTCGTTTGAGAAAGACCTGAACAATGTACGTCGCGCCGCGAAGGATTTGGGAGTTGATTATCCGATCGCCGTCGACAGCGATCATGCCATATGGCGTGCCTTTAACAACCACTATTGGCCAGCGCTGTATTTCATCGATTCACAAGGGCATGTTCGGCATCATCATTTTGGCGAAGGCTCATACGAACAATCGGAAAAGATCATCCAGGAGTTGCTTGCCGAGGCTGGAGCCGGCGGGTTCGACAGTAGGCCCCTGTCGGTAGATGTCCGCGGTATCGAAGCGGCGGCCGATTGGGACAACCTCAAGTCTCCAGAAAATTATCTCGGCTACGCACGCACCCGGAACTTTGCGTCCAGCGGCGAACTGGTCTTGGACGAGCCGGGCAGCTACGAAGTGCCGGAACGGCTACGCGTGAATGAATGGGGGCTATCTGGGGATTGGACGGTAAGGCAGGAGAACGCCGTACTCAATAAGTCCAATGGAAAGCTCGCGTATCGTTTTCACGCACGCGATCTTCATCTCGTCATGGGGCCGGCAGCGACGGGAACTTCCGTGAGATTTCGGGCGCTGATCGACGGACAGCCGCCAGGCGCTGCTCACGGAATTGACATTGACGAAAAAGGCGAAGGCACGGTGACGGAGCAGCGCCTGTACCAACTGATCCGCCAACCGCATCCCATCGTCGATCGCCAGTTCGAGATCGAGTTTCTCGACTCGGATGTGGAGGTCTTCGCGTTCACGTTCGGCTGATTGCCTGCGCAACGATGGAGGTTTCCCAAATGCATTCGCTCAATATCCCGGATGGGATCGACCAAGATCGCCGCCGGTTCTTAGGCACCGCCGCGATGGCTGTCGCAGCCACTCAGCTCGGTCTGGTCGCTCCGGCAGCAGCACAGCAGGCAACCGAAGAGCCAGCAACACCTTTCGGGCCATTGAATCAGATCGACGCCGGCGTGCTGAGCGTCGGCTATGCCGAGGCCGGTCCCACCGATGGTCCTGCAGTCATTCTCCTGCACGGATGGCCATACGACATCCACACCTATGTCGATGTCGCGCCCTTGCTTGCGTCGATGGGATACCGCGTGATCGTGCCATATCTGCGCGGTCATGGCACGACGCGCTTTCTTTCAAGTGAGACGGTCCGCAACGGCCAGCAATCGGCGATCGCGCTCGACATCATCGCCTTGATGGATGCTCTGAAGATCGGGAAGGCAACCATCGGCGGTTGTGACTGGGGCGCGCGGACTGCCTGCATTGTCGCGGCGCTGTGGCCGGAGCGATGTAAGGCTCTGGTTTCCGTGAGCGGTTATCTGATCGGCAGCCAGGAGGCCAACAGGATGCCGCTGCCGCCGAAGGCGGAGCTGCAATGGTGGTACCAGTATTATTTCGCAACCGATCGCGGCCAGGCCGGTTACGAGAAATACACGCGCGATTTCGCAAAACTCGTCTGGCAGATCGCTTCGCCGAAATGGACCTTCGACAACGCGACCTTCGACCGCAGCGCTGCGGCCTTCGACAATCCGGATCATGTCGCGATCGTGATCCACAACTATCGCTGGAGGCTCGGCTTGGCCGAAGGCGAGCCGAAGTATGACGATCTCGAAAAGCGGCTTGCCGAGTTTCCCGCCATCACCGTGCCAACCATCACGCTTGAGGGTGATGCCAACGGCGCACCACATCCGGATCCGAGCGCCTACGCCAGGAAATTCTCGGGCAGGTATGAGCACCGGACAATCGACGGCGGCATCGGGCATAACTTGCCGCAGGAAGCTCCGCAAGCCTTCGCCAAAGCTGTCGTCGAAGCTGACGGTCATTGATCGGCCTATAGGCGCGGCTGGCAATGGACAAGAAGAAGAGAACTACTTCCCATCTACGCCGGACTTTGAACGGCCTTGGCCGATTTGAACCAGCCCGCCAGAGAGGACGACTATGATTATCCAAAACTCCGTACTGTTCATAACGGGCGCAAATCGCGGGCTGGGTTTGGCCTTTGCTGAGCAAGCCCTTCAACGCGGCGCAAGGAAGATCTATGCCGGTGTGCGCAACCCACTGATGCGAGCAGGCCGGGCATCATACAGGTCAGACTGGATGTAACCGATCACGCCTCAATAGCCGAAGCCGCGAACCAATGCGGCGATACGACCTTGCTGATCAACAACGCTGGCGTTGCCCACCTGACCAGCAGCACTCTTGACCCGAGTATGATCGAGGGAGCGCGGGAGATCCTCGAGACAAACTACTTCGGAACGATCGCCGTCAGCCAGGCATTCGCTCCGATCCTCGCCAGGAACGGCGGCGGAGCGATCATCAATGTGTTGTCCGACGCGACGTGGTATGCCCGGCCTATGCTTGCCGCATATTCGGCTTCGAAATCCGCGGCCTGGAGCTTCACAAATGCCTTGCGTATCGAACTCCGCGGCCACAAGACGGCAGTGCTCGGTCTGCATGTGAGCTTCATGGATACTGACATGACCATGGATTCGACATGAAGAAAATCAGTCCGCAGCAGGCTGCGGAAGCCGCCTTGATCGGCCTTGAGGCTAACAAGGAAGAGGTGCTCGCCGATGATTTCACCAGAGAGGTTAAGCGAAGCTTCTCCGACGGAAAGCCAATCTATCTCGACCCGCCACCACTTGGTTAATCGCATAGCGTTATTGGCAACTCCAGTCGTCCCGGCCGTCTGTCCTCAAAGACCGATTGTGCTGAAAGCCGCCGTTCGTTCGTTGCTGCTCAAGGTCCGCAAGCGGTCATGGGCGCTGGTTGCGCTCAATGTCCGGTTTTGGGAACAGATATAGGCTCCGAAAGGTCTCGAACGGGTCAGACTTTCCGGTTCGTGAACCGGAAGGTTGCGCCATTAGACGACCTTCATGGCGCTCCTTCAAGCTGCCCTTCGCGCAACGGCTCGAGGCGGACCTATAGACCTTGGGCGAGCGGTTGGAGACGTTGTCATTACCAGCCGCCTACGCCTCGTCCGCGATCCATTCGAGCGAGGCGCCATGCGGGTCCGTCCAAGCGACAGGGGAGCCGTTCACAGTTAGGAGGAAGCGGCCGGGTGGCCAGCTTGTTCCGGCGCGTGTGGCGATGGACGGGAATACGCGAGGGAACTCGTTCGATACCCAATACGGAGAGAGACGCATCACCTGCTCAGCGAAGGCCTCTCGATCTGCGAGGTCGGAGACATAGTCGACAACGGCTGTGTGAAAGACGACGAGGGTAGCGTCCTTCGGCGCCTCGCTGCAGAGCCGCACGAGATCGCCCCCACGCAGGTCGCCCTTCACCACCCGAGGCTTGACTGTGGCAGCGATCTTTAGAGCGGCCCGCAGATTGGCAAGCCGCGCCGTCTGCTCCGGCCAGACCAGTGTCTCAAGCCATGCCACTTGCGAGGCGTCCGAAGCATCGATCGGGCTCAGGTCCAACCCTGCCCCCCAGACGACCTACGGCGAGGCCGTCGGCAATGGCGTTGTCTCGCTGGCGGAGCATCGGAAGACAGGCGGCTCCGAGGCCATCTCGGGTGCGCGGATCACCTTGCGCCCGTAGTCGTAGCCGTAGAGGTCGGGCATGAGGCAGAGCCCAGCGGAGGTCCCGACCTCCAGGAGGGCCAGCGGCTGCGGCAGGCGCGCCAGGACGGGCAGCAGTGTGGCGCACCTTCCCGGCTCGTTGGTTTGCGTCGAGCGCTCGAGCATGAGCGAGCGCACAGGCTCGGGCTGCGCCAGAAGCGCCTGGCGAAATTCGTTCCATCCTGTCGGCGTGCCGAACAGGTGACGCACCGCGGCGAGCAGAAGGTTGGGTTGCCGCTTCACGTCCGGGAGGGTCGACAGGAAGCCGAGTGTTTCCCGGTCGCCTGCGACCGCACGAGCCAACTCCTCGTATAGCGGCGACCGACCGCGAGCCTCCGTATCGGCGAAGCGAATGTATCGGGCTGAGATTTCGGCCAAGCCCTCCTCGCCCATAAAGCCATGCCTGCTGCCGGCCGGCACGATGACAGCTCCAATTTGACAATTGCCGTTCTTAGGCCGGGCACTCCCTCCGTGATGCGAATCTGATCGCCAGAGGCCGAACGCCCTTGACCAAGCCGTTTTGGGCAACACTATTGCACTACCGCGCCAATCGATAGATGCAGTATGTGACCTCGTTGAACGTCACTTTTTGATATTTCTGTGCAAGGTGTTTGGGATGTCGGAGCGTGACGCGATAGTTGTGGGTGCCTTGGCCGGAGAGCGCCGGTATGGCGTCAACCATGGGCTTCAACAACTCGACCTCGACGGCATCTCGCGGGCTAGGCCTTTTATTCACGGTGCCAGCGACATCCCTTTTCACTGGCATCCGGAAATGGAGATCCTTTTGGTGCTGAGGGGAACCGCGCGAATCGTAGTGGAAGGGCGGCCCTGTCTGATGCACGAAGACGATCTGATGATCATCAACGCAGATGAAACGCACAATTCGGTGTCCCTTTCGGCCGATTCACTCATCTGCGGTGTTCATCTTGATGTTTCGCATTATGAGAGGCTTGGTCTTCTGGGTTTCGCGGAACGTTCCTATCGCTGCAAAAGCTTTCTGCACAGTAAGCCGTTTCAACGAATGATCCTGCCGATCAAGGCATTCGTGGCGCGCATGATTCTCAGCGATACGCGAAGGCCTGACGAGCAGTCGTGCGGGGTGCGATGGCGACGGGGCTGAGCTGCTACATTCACCGCTTCATACCGTGGGAGCCGATCGATCATCAGCGCCGCGAGCCGCGAGGGAGCGGCCGCGATCGCATATTGCAGATCATGGACAGTTTGGGTCGCCTCCGTCCTGCGCCATCGCTTGGCGAGCTTGCTGACGCGGAGGGTGTTACGGTGAGCCATTTGTCGCGCCTTTTCAGGGCGCGTACCGGCATCAGCTTCCGAGACTACGTGCAAAGCATCAAGATAGACGCCGTGGTGGAAGATCTTCTGACGACAACCGAGACGGTTTTGAACATCATGTCCGCTCGTGGGATTGGAAATCCCTCCTTGTTCTACCACCGGTTTCGAGAGCGTTTCGGGTGCAGTCCCCTCCAGTTTCGGCAGCGCGCGCATTCGATAGTGACAAATTCCCAATTGCCGGATGACTCTTACAAGGCCGCTTTCGCGAGGCTTCAGAGCTACATGGCCAACATGGCATGGGCGTCCGACATCACTTTCGGTCTGCCTGCTACGCGCGATTATGTCGCGGTCGCGGCCTTGCACCAGACCCCTTCGCTACGGCCGGCCGCTTCTTCACCGGCGGGACGCTAGGGCCACTGCTGCTTGGCGTTTCTGGTCTCGCATCTCAACCAGTTGTTACTGCGTGTGGGTGACATCATTTCCACCGGGAAGCCACCCTGCGTCCGCTGCGCCTTAAGCTGCCGCTCTACCTAAAGGCCGAGCCGGGGAAGCCGGCGTCCGTCGAGACATTCGGACCTCCAGGACCTACTGCCGAGCATTCGGCTCCACGACGATGCCCACACCAACCTGAATGTCCGCTCTTTATTATTCGATTATTCGCAGCCCGAATCTGCCGAGCCTGCTCTCGGCCCAAACGGGACGCCTGAGTAGTGTTCGGCAATGAGCACTCTTGGCGCTGCGTTCCGATCGGCAACACGGAAGGCAGAAAACCACGCTGATTTGCCTCGGGCGTCAGGCTTCACCATCTGGCGGCGGCGAGCAAACCTCAGTTCTTCGGCCGCGGCGGCTCCAGGATCAGCCACTTGATGATGCCCATGGCCGGCAGCACCCAGAGCATGCCGCTGAGCAGGAAGAACAGGAAATGCGCCCATGGACCCGATTCCGCCAGTTGGGCAACCGCCACGATCGATGCGACCAGCGCATAGACGATGACCAGCGCCACCAGCAGGATTGTTCCGATCAGCTTTTTCAGGCGAATGGGCATTTCGCGATCCGGTTGATCCCTTTCGCTTAGGCCCAAGAAAAGAGACACGCAACCCGCAAGATGCGGCGCGACGGCGTGCCGCGCTGTCCGGTCTTGCCAGTTGGATTGCGATGGTTCACCAATCCGCGACTGCAACCTGCCGGGACAAGCCTATGGCTGCCATATCAGCTGCCGCGCCTTTCGTGGCCCGCGATCGTGACCTGCGTAACCGGGCGCTGGTGCGCGGCTGGCTCTACGTCGTGCTCCTGGTGCTGTTTGTGCTGGTGCTGGTCGGCGGCGCCACCAGGCTCACCGAATCCGGCCTTTCGATCACCGAATGGAAGCCGATTCACGGCGTCATCCCGCCGCTCAACGACGCCGAATGGCAGGAGGAATTCCAGCGCTACCAGCAGATCCCGCAATATGCCGAGCTTAACAAGGGCATGAGCATCGAAGCGTTCAAGTCGATCTTCTGGTGGGAATGGCTGCACCGCATCCTGGCGCGCGGTGTCGGCCTGGTGTTCGCCGCGCCGCTGGTGTTTTTCTGGGCGACACGCCGCATCGAGCGCGGCCTTGGACCGAAGCTTATCGGGATTCTTCTTCTCGGCGGCCTGCAGGGCGCGATCGGCTGGTGGATGGTGGCGTCAGGGCTGGTCGACCGGGTCTCCGTCAGCCCGTACCGGCTGGCGACGCATCTGACGCTGGCCGCGCTGATCTTCACTGCGACCATGGTGGTCGCGCGTGGATTGGCCCCGCACTCCGAACCCGCCGCCGACCGTTCGACCCAGCGTCTGGCCGGCTTTCTGGTGCTGCTGGCGCTGATCCAGATCTATCTCGGCGGGCTGGTCGGCGGGCTCGATGCCGGCCTGAGCTACAACACCTGGCCGCTGATGGACGGTAGGCTCATTCCAGGCGATCTATTGATCCTCGAGCCGGCATGGCGCAATTTCTTCGAGAGCCCGAAGACGGTCCAGTTCATCCACCGGCTCGGCGCCTACGCGATTTTCGTCGCAGCACTTTGGCACATGATCGCGACGCACCGCCGCCAGCCCGGCAGGACGCATGCGCGCCGCGCGACGCTGCTGTTTCTGCTGGTGCTGGTGCAGGCCCTGATCGGCATCGGCACGTTGCTGATGCAGGTGCCGCTGCACATGGCGCTGACGCATCAGGCATTCGCGCTTGTCCTGCTGGGGTTTGCCGCAGCGCATTGGCGCGGCACCAAAGGCGCTTATCCCATGCCCAGCCAGATCGCCGTCAGAGGCTGAGCCGCACCGTCCTGATCGCCGTGGCAATGGACAATTCGCGGCTTTCCTCGATCGCATTGCCGTCTTCATGATGCCATGACGCCGACAGGCAGCCATAGGCGATGGCGTGATCCAGAATGGCTGGCGGCGTCTGGCCGAGCGTCTTGGCGAAGATCTCGGCCATGTCGGCAATTCGCCGAGGATCGCGGCAAAGGTCGTCGCGGTCGAGCGGATTGTAGAACATGTTCGCCGCGTCGAAGCCGGGATCGCCGAGAACGCCCTTCGGATCGATCGCCAGCCAGCCGCGCGATCCCAGCATGATGTTGTCGTGATGCAGGTCGCCATGCAGCGGCAGCACGTCGACCGGATCGGCCAACAGCCATTCCGCAGTCGCAGCCGCTTCGACGTAGAGGCTCTTTTCGCCGGCGTCGCGATCGACCCTCGCCTTGTTGAACAGGCTGGAAAACCGTACCCGCAGCGGCTGCAGATCCGGTGGGGCAGGGTGGTCCGATGGCGAGAACAGTCTTGCCATCACTTCGGCCGCGATTGCTGTAGCGGCATTGTCTCCCTGCTCCGCGAGAACCTGCGACAGCAAGGTTTCACCGGCATATTCGAGCAGCATGCAGTGGCCGTCGCGGCCGAGCAGCCGTACCGCGCCTTCGCCGCGCCGCCAGGCGAGAAAATAGGCGCCGCGCAATTCGTCTTCGACGTCGTCGAAAGCCTTGAGGGCCTTGACGATCGCCGGCGAGCCGTCCTCGCGAAAAACCTTCCAGATGCGGCTGCTGAACGTCTCGGCGATCAGTTCTGGCGCGGTGACCTTCCAGCGGCTTGGAAATGCCGGAGCGTCCATTCAGTGCCTGAGGCCGAGCATCAGATCCATGTTCTGCACGGCAGCACCCGAGGCGCCCTTGCCGAGATTGTCGTAGACGGCGAGCAGCAGCGCCTGGGCCCTGTCGTCGTTGGCGAAGACATGGAGCATCATCCGGTTGGTGCCGTTGTAGATTTCGGGATCGATCTCCGGCACGCGCTCCAGCTGCGCATAGGGCGCCACCTCGACCACTCCGCCATCGATCGCGGCGAAATGGTCGGCAATCGCCGCGTGGAGCTCGGCGCCGGTCGGCACATAGTCGAGGCCGCCGAGCTGCAGCGGCACCACGGTGATCATGCCTTGCGCGAAATTGCCGACCGCCGGCTGCATGATCGGGTCATGCGACAGCTTCGCATAGGTCCTGAGCTCTGGCACGTGCTTGTGCTGCAGGGTCAGCCCGTAGGGCAGGAATTCCGACGCATCCTCGCCCTTGGCGACATAGTCCTCGATCATCGGCCGGCCGCCGCCCGAATAGCCCGTGATGCCGTTGACGGTAACCGGAAAATCCGGTGGCAACAGCCCGGCCGCCACCAGCGGCCTGAGCGTCGCGATCGGGCCTTGCGGCCAGCAGCCTGGATTGGTGACGCGCTTCGCCGAAGCGATCTTGCGCGCCTGAGCCTTGTCCATTTCGGCAAAACCATATTCCCAGCCTTCGGCGACGCGATGCGCGGTCGAGGCGTCGATAACCCTTGTCGTGTCGTTGGTGATCAGCGAGACGCTTTCCTTCGCGGCTGCGTCCGGCAGGCACAGGATCGCGACATCGGCGGCGTTGAGGAACTCGGCCCTGGCTGCCGGTTCCTTGCGGCGCTCGGTCGGAATCGAGATGATCTCCAGGTCACCGCGCTCGGCAAGCAGCGCCCTGATCTGGAGACCGGTGGTGCCGTGCTCGCCGTCGATGAAGATTTTCGGTTTCATTTGCCTGCCTGAATTCCTGTTATGTTAGATGCCGCTTGCCTGATTCAATACGGCGACGGCGTGATTGCCGTTGTTCAGCTCTTCGAGCCGGGCCTTTCGTTCCGCCAGCAGCCCGAGATAGTGCATGGCCACCGTCGACCCGGCAATTGCCGTTATATCGGCGTGATCATAGGCCGGCGCAACCTCCACGACATCGGCGCCGACGATATCGACCTGATTGATCTGGCGCAGCACCGACAGGATTTTTGCCGAGGATGGCCCGCCGGCGACCGGTGTGCCGGTGCCGGGCGCGAAGGCCGGGTCGAGGCAATCGATGTCAAAAGTGACGTAGGCCTTCTTGCCGCCGGTGCGGTCGACGATGGCATAGGCGATATCGGACGCGCGCATGTCCTCGACTTCGTGGCCGTACAGGATCTTGATGCCGAAGGTGTCGGGCGCATGGGTGCGGATGCCGATCTGGATCGAACGGTCGGGATCGATAATCCCCTCCTTGACCGCACGGCCGACGAAGGAGCCGTGATCGATGCGCTTGCCGTCGTCCGGCCAGGTGTCCTGGTGGGCGTCGAACTGCACCATGGCGAGCGGACCGTGGATGGCGGCATGCGCCTTGAGCAGCGGCCAGGTAACGAAATGGTCGCCGCCGAGCGATAGCAGGAAGGCGCCGGATTTCAGGATCTTTGCCGCCTCGCGCTCGATCGTTCCCGGCGTCTTCTGGTGATTGCCGCTGTCGAGCAGGCAATCGCCATAGTCGACCACGGCGAGATGTTCGAACAAATCGCGCGAAAACGGGTATTGCGGGTCGTTGTCGAGGATGGTCGAGGCGCGGCGAATCGCCTGCGGTCCGAAACGCGCGCCCGGCCGGTTGGTGACGGCGGCGTCGAAGGGGATGCCCCACACCACCGCGTCCGCGCCCTTCACGTCCTTCGTGTATTTGCGTCGCATGAACGACAGAGCGCCGGCATAGGTCGGCTCGAAGGACGCACCCGTCCTGGCCCGGGCGGTGAAGGCGTGGTCGATGTTGGTATTCGGCATGAAGCGATCTCCTGTGCGTCGAGGCGCAACCTTATTGGATATAATTCTAAGAAATGCGACCCCTTCCGAGGGCCATGGCCGTTCGAGCTCGGTCACAACTTCTTGCTTGCCAGGTGAGCCCGCATAGCAAACCCTGAAATTGCGTAGATATGCATGAATACAACCGAAAGTAGCTCGCCGTCCTGTCGTGGAATGGCTGTCAGCCCGGGAACGGAGCAGGTTTCAGCACGCCAAGCCGGCCACTGACCGCCAGGACGCCGGCATTGATCTCGGCAAGCATTTGCGAAGCCGGCTTCGTTCACTGGGCTGTCACGTGCGTCGCTTATCCGGGTCTGCATCCGGTAGGGGCGATTCTCATGCGAACGATCTGGCTCAACCTTCTGCTTGCCGCCGCCTCGGTGCTGTTCACTGGCTCGGCATCGGCAGGCGAAACACGCGCCAGGCAGATTCTCGACCGTTTCGAACACGCCAACCAGTGGCGCGACCATGTCATGGTGGCGGCACACCGCGCAGGCAGCCTGCAGGCCCGCAAGACGCTCTTTGCGGAGAACTCGATCGCCGCGCTCGAGGCATCGATCGCGCTTGGCGCCGAAATCGTCGAGGTCGACGTCAGGCGCACGAAGGACGGCCAGTTCGTCGTCATGCATGACAGCTGGCTCGACCGCACGACCAACTGCAAGGGCGAGGTGATCAAGCGCACCGTGGCCGAACTCAAGACCTGCAGACTGGTGATCGAAGGCACCGGCGCCGTCACCGACGAGCCGGTTTCGACGCTGCGCGAAATGCTGATGGCGACCAAGGACAGGATCCTCATCAACATCGACAACAAACTGGACGTAGACAGCCTGGCCGGCATGATCGCGGTGGCGCGTGACCTTGACATGGCCGAGCAGGTGATCGTCAAGGAAAACCTGTGGAATCCGGCCAGGATCACCACTGTCAAGGCCGCCATGGGTGCGATCGGCAGCGGTTTCCAGTTCATGCCGATCATTGCCGACGACGCGGTTCGCGACGCCGGTTTCGCCGAGAAAGTCAGCGGCGCCTTTTCGCCGCGCGCGGTCGAGATGATCAACTGGCGGGACGGCGCGGAGACGCTGACCGAAACCGGCGGGCCGCTGTTCAGCCCGCGCATGCGCGCGGCGGCGATAAGGGGCGACTGGCACATCTGGGCCAATACCTACGCCATCGTCAACAAGCCGGGCGGCTTCCTTGCCGGCGGTCGCGGCGATGAACTGGCGGTGTTCGCCAGCCTGCCGCGCGAGACCTACGGCTTCTGGGCCGAGCGCGGCGCCACCATCATCCAGACCGACGAGCCGAAAGCGGCGATCGAGTGGCTGGCCGCGAACGGCTACCGCGTGCCTTATTCAGCTGACGCGCGGCCGGCGGAGCCGGCGAATACGGCGAGCATCAATTAGAAATTCGACGTGGGTGCTTCCCCACCCGGCGGCGCTTCGCGCCGACCTCCCCATCGAGGGGAGGTAGCGTCGCGCTTTACATTCGGACCATCGTTCCGTCACCCGGCTGGCTTTTGCAGACCGTTCGGCGAGTGGGGAACTGCCGCGACCTCCTACCTCCCCTTGATGGGGGGTCTCGCCGGAGGCGCGGGTGGGGTGACAGCCGAGCAGCAAGAAGGCCGTCCGAAGGCGGCCTCCTTATGAAGCTGCGTAGCTCTTCGCCAATCCTCATGCAGCCATCGCCACGCCGTCCAACTCCCTGACGGCATCCTGCGGCAGATCGAGTTCGGCCGCGGCGAGGTTCTCCCGGAGATGCGCGACGGAAGAGGTGCCGGGGATGAGCAGGATATTTGGCGCGCGACCGAGCAGCCAGGCGAGCGCGACCTGCATGGGCGTGGCGCCCAGACGCTGAGCGACGCCCGATAAGGTAGACGACTGTAGCGGGTTGAAGCCGCCGAGCGGAAAGAACGGCACATAGGCGATGCCGTCATGGGCAAGTTCGTCGATCAGCGCGTCGTCACTCCTGTGCGCCAGATTGTACTGGTTCTGCACGCAGACGATCTCGGCGATCCGCCGTGCTTCTTTTATCTGCGCCGAGGTGGCATTACTCAACCCGATGTGACGCACCAGACCCTTTTGCTGCAGCCCGACCAGCACAGCGAATTGTTCTTCTATCGACCCTTCAGCGGGCCCATGCACATGGAATGTGATCCTGAGGTTGACCACGTCCAGCACGTCGAGCCCGAGATTGCGCAGATTGTCGTGCACCGCCTGGGCCAGCTCCTCGGGAGAGAAAGCGGGGAGCCATGAACCATCGGCGCCGCGGCGGGCGGCCGATCTTGGTGACGATGGTGAGGTCGTCGGAATAGGGCGCGAGCGCTTCGCGGATGAGCCGGTTGGTGACGTGTGGGCCGTAGAAGTCACTGGTGTCGATATGGTCGACGCCACGCGCGACGGCTTCGCGCAGCACGGCCAGGGCTGAGTCATGATCGTTAGGCGGGCCGAAAACACCGGGTCCGGCGAGTTGCATGGCGCCATAGCCGAGCCGCTTCACGGAGCGGTCGCCAAGAGTGAATGTACCTGACTTGTCGATGCTGGGCATGATCTGTCTCCTTCGAATGATGAAGCAGAAATAGCCGCTGTGCGCTGTCCTGATAATCCGCTACAATCCGCACGGGTTGTGCGGGATTGCGAACAGTGAATGTCGAACTTGGTGATCTGAATGCCTTCCTGGCGGTGGCGCGCGCCGGCGGTTTTCGCGAGGGCGCTCGTGCAAGCGGCGGCAGCGCGTCGCGTCTGAGCGAGGCGGTGCGCCGGCTGGAGACTCAACTCGGTGTCCGGCTGCTCAATCGCACGACACGCAGCGTCGCGCTGACCGACGCGGGTGTCGGCTTGCTGGCGCGGCTCGGCCCGGCCCTGAACGAGGTCGAGGCAGCACTTGACGTGGTAAACGGTTATCGTGACCGGCCGGCAGGCACGCTGCGCCTCAATGTGCCGGTCAGCGCGGCGCGGCTGGTGCTGCCCAGCATCGTCCCGGGGTTTCTCGCTGCCTATCCCGGCATCCGGCTAGAGGTGATCGCCGAGGAGAGCTTTGTCGACGTACTGGCGGCAGGCTGCGATGCCGGGATCCGTTACGACGAGCGGCTGGAACAGGACATGATCGCGGTGCCGATTGGACCGCGCCTTCAGCGCTTTGCCACCGCTGCCAGCCCTGCCTACCTTGACCGCCATGGCCGGCCGGAACACCCGCGCGACCTTCTCGGTCACGCCTGCCTGCGCGGCCGCTTCGCCAGTGGTGCGATGCCGCCATGGGAATTCGAGCGTGCCGGCGAGGTGGTACGGGTCGATCCGAAGGGGCCGCTTCTCGTGACCTTGGGCGGAGCGGCCGATCTCGCCGTCGATGCAGCCATCGCCGGTACCGGCCTTGTCAGCCTGTTCGAGGATTGGCTTCGCCCTTACTTTGAGAGCGGTGTGCTCGAACCCGTCCTCGAACCTTGGTGGCAGAGCTTCCCCGGGCCGTTCCTCTATTATCCCGGCCGGCGCCTTGTGCCGGCGCCGTTGCGGGCGTTTATCGACTTTATCAAGGACAGCCGGACCTGAGGTCTGCGCCAGGCATGAACTGCCCCCGGCGCCGTCACCCCACCCGGCGCTACGCGCCGACCTCCCCATCGAGGGGAGGTAGGGAATCGCGCCCTTACACTCAGACCATCGTTCTGGCGCCCGTCGGGCCTTAGACTCAAGGGGCGGGAGCTGCCCCGACCATCTACCTCCCCTGATGGGGAGGTCGCGCCGCAGGCGCGGGTGGGGTGATGGCTCGGCGCCAAAACAAAAGGCCGCCCGGAGGCGGCCTTTTCGACTGGCTGAAGCTGCGCAGTGCTTAGCGCTTCGAGAACTGGAACGAGCGGCGGGCCTTCGCCTTGCCGTACTTCTTGCGCTCGACGACGCGGCTGTCGCGGGTCAGGAAGCCGCCCTTTTTGAGCACGGCGCGCAGCGCCGGCTCGTAATAGGTCAGCGCCTTGGAGATGCCGTGACGCACGGCACCGGCCTGGCCGGAAAGCCCGCCGCCGATGACCGTGGCGACGATGTCGTACTGGCCGGCGCGGTTGGCGGCGATAATCGGCTGGTTGAGGATCATCTGCAGGACCGGGCGCGCGAAATATTCGGCGAACACCTTGTCGTTGACGACGATCTTGCCGGAGCCGGGCTTCACCCAGACACGGGCGATGGCGTTCTTGCGCTTGCCGGTGGCATAGGCGCGGCCCGACTTGTCGAGCTTCTGGACATGGACGGGTGCAGCCGGCTGCGTGTTGGTGTTGCCGGTGGCAGTTCCGAGTTCTGCGAGCGAGGAAAGCTCAGCCATTTTACGAAACCTTCTTGTTCTTGGCGTTCAGCTTGGCCACGTCGAGCGTGACGGGCTGCTGGGCGACATGCGGATGTTCCGTGCCTGCATAGACGCGGAGATTCTTCATCTGGCGACGGCCGAGCGGACCACGCGGGATCATGCGTTCGACGGCCTTCTCAACGACACGCTCGGGGAAACGGCCCTCGAGCAGCTGGCGCGCGGTGCGCTCCTTGATGCCGCCGGGGTGGCCGGTGTGCCAGTAATAGACCTTGTCGGTGAATTTCTTGCCGGTGAACACCACCTTGTCGGCATTGATGACGATGACGTTGTCGCCATCGTCGACATGCGGGGTGAAGGTGGGCTTGTGTTTGCCGCGAAGATGGTTGGCGATGACAGTGGCGAGACGGCCGACGACGAGACCCTCGGCGTCGATCAGCACCCACTTCTTCACCACATCCGCAGGCTTCTGCGAAAAGGTTGCCATGGATTGTTGCTTTCGGTTCGGACCTTCCCTATCGACGAACGACAAGGAAAGGCGTTTCTTGTTGCTTGGATTGACGCAGAGCGTTCGCCCGCCGCCAATAACAAAACGGCGGCCTTTGCGGACCGCTGTTCCGTGAGGGCTTATAGGTGAGGGGACTAGGGCAGTCAAGCTGCATTTCCTGGCTATGTCAGAAGGATTGCACTTCTAAATCAATGGGTTACAAGAAAGGTATTATTATACCACAGTGGAATCCATCAATTTGGTTAGCGCCTCCCGGGAATAGTTGCGGCCAGCAGGAGTCTAATGCCGACAGCAATCATGATTGCACCGGCCAGGCGTTCTTGCCAGACAAGAAAACCGGCATTGCGTGCCAGCCAGCCACCGACCGTACCTGAGGCCAAGGCCACAGCTCCCAGGACCAGAAAGCCCGTAGCCTTCATGGTGGCCCCGAGTACGATGAATTGCATCGCCGACGATCCTGTGGAGGCATGGACGAACTGCGGCAGCACTGCGAGCATGAAGACAAGTGCGGTAGGATTGGTCAGGTTGCAGATCATGCCTTGCCGAAAGGCGCCCGCCAAGCCTCCCTCGCTGGTCGTGACGATGCTGTCTCTTCCCGCTTGGTTCCGCACGAGCAAGAACTTTGTCCCGATTGCAATGAGGTACGCCGCTCCGAGCAGTTGCAGAAAGCCATACGCAATAGGCGAGGTCGTGATCAGCGATGCAAGTCCCATTGCCAGCAGCGGAATCTGGATCACGCCTGCGAAAACGCAGCCGGTCGCCGTTGCTAGTGCTGCCCGCCGGCCCTGTCCGATACCGCGGCTGATCACCAGAAGCATGTCCGGTCCGGGGCCGGATAGTTGATAGCCAAGCACTGCGACCAGGAATGCCAGATAGGTAGGAAGTTCGGGCATGTTTTTGCGGGCCTGATTGGAGCTGCGAACGTATTGTCGGACATTTCGTTCCGTTGCGGTCGTTTGGAACGAGCGGAAAACGTATTCCGTCCTGCAAATCAGGCCTGCGATTGAAAGCTGTTCTTCGGCGGGATCGAATAGGTTCCCGTGGCATGCGCTACCGTGTGGGCGTCCGGTCCGGCGACGATGTCGATCTCGAACACCATCAGGCTCTTGCCCAGCTTCAGGATGCGGCAATGGCCGTCGATCGGTCCGGCCTCGGCCTTGCGGACAAAATTGATGTTGAGATTGGTGGTGACCGAGAGCGCATCCGGCCCGGCATGCGAAAGCACGCAGACATAGCCGCCAATGTCGGCCAGCGTGAACAGCGACGGGCCCGACACGGTTCCGCCGGGGCGCAAATGCCGCTCGTCGGCGTTTAGGCGCACCGTGCAGCCGCCCGCAAACACGTCGATCGCCTCGTAGAAGGTGAATTGGTCGTTGAGCTGCGGATAGACGGTCTCCATCAGCGCATTGACCTGCGCCGCAGTCAGCACGGGCTTGAGATTGTTTTGGGCGGGCATAGGCGGTTTCCTATATACGGCGCCGTAGGGCCGGCGGTCTCAAGGCGAGGCGCTTGGCTGAGGCCACGCTGCCGAGAAAACACGCCTTAAGCCTGTTCTTCAATCGGCAGCGTGCTAGTTCTTTTGTTCCATGGCCCGCGCATCCGATGCCGCTGGCCGATAAAGAGGTAAGAGAGTATGGCTGAAATCGTCGCCATCAAGCCGGCTGTTGCCGAAGCTCCTGTTGTCACGAGGCTGGACAAGGGCGTGCTCCGCCTCACGCTCACCAACCCGCCGGCCAATGCGCTGTCGCTGGCGGTCATGGCGGCGCTGAAGGCGGAGCTCGACCGCGCGAAATCAGACAGATCCGTCCGCGTCATCGTCTTGGCGGCAGCCGGAAAAATGTTCTGCGCCGGACACGACCTCAAGGAAATGACCGCGCGCCGCACCGATGCCGATCGCGGCAAGGCGTTCTTCGAGGAGACGTTTTCCGCTTGCGCGGCACTGATGCAGGCGATCGTGCGCCATCCGAGGCCAGTGATCGCCGAGGTCGATGGCCTGGCGACGGCGGCCGGGGCGCAACTGGTCGCGAGCTGCGATCTGGCGATCGCCTCGCACGAGGCGACCTTCTGCACCCCCGGCGTCAATATAGGCCTGTTCTGCTCGACGCCGATGGTGGCGCTGTCGCGCAACGCTTCGCGCAAACATGCGATGGAGATGCTCTTGACCGGCGAGACGATCGATGCGGCAACGGCAAAGGAATTCGGCCTGGTCAACCGCGTGGTGCCGCGCGAATATCTGAATCAGATTGTCACCAAATACGCGCAAACCATTGCCGCCAAATCGTCTCTGGTCGTGAAGACCGGAAAGGAAGCCTTTTACGCGCAGGCCGAAATGGGATTGGCCGACGCCTATGCCTATGCCGGCCGCGTCATGGTCGAAAACATGCTGGCGCGCGACGCGGAAGAGGGCATCGGCGCCTTCATCGGCAAGCGCAAGCCGGAATGGACGGAGGAATAGGGACGGAGAATAGACATGGAGCCTCGCATCTCCATCATCACCATTGCCGTCGACGATCTCGAGCGCGCCACGCGCTTCTATGAGGCGATGGGCCTGACCCGCCATGCCGGCATCACCGAGGGCGTCGCCTTCTTCCAGATGGGCGGCGTCATTCTCGGGCTGTTCCCGCGCGCAAGCGCCGAAGCGGATTCAGGCATTCCTTTCGGCACGGCGCCGTCGGCGATTTACCTCGCCTATAACACCCGTTCCGACGCGGAGGTCGATGACGTGCTGACGATGGCCGAGAAGGCCGGCGGCCGCATCGTCAAGCCGGCCGGCCGCGCCTTCTGGGGCGGCTGGTATGGTTATTTCGCCGACACCGAAGGGCATGTCTGGGAAGTGGCGCACAATCCGGCTTTTCCGATCGCGGAAGATGGCAGCATCTCACTGCCGAGCTGATCCTTCTGCCAGATGGCATATCGAAACGCGGGCGCCCTATCCCAAGCGCATCCTACCTCGCCGCTGCTGATGGCCAGTCCCGGTGCGCGGTTGTTCCGCATCAGCCGGTTCGGCCTCGACCGATTTCCACGATACTTTTTCGCCGGTTTCTGCAACGATGCGGATGGTTTTCTCGCCCAAGCTCTGTATGAGGACGAGGCATGAACCACGACGCCTACGACAATGCCTATATCGCCGGCATCCTCAATTCGGTGAAGACCATCGCCATGGTCGGCGCGTCCGCCAATGATGTGCGGCCAAGCTATTTCGTGCTGAAATACCTGCTGGGCAAGGGCTTTTCGGTGTTCCCGATCAACCCCGGCCAGGCCGGCAAGGAAATCCTTGGCCGGATGACCTATGCCAGGCTCGCCGACGTTCCCGAGCCGATCGACATGGTCGACGTTTTTCGCGGCTCGGCGGCGGTGCCGGGCGTCGTCGACGAGGTCTTGCGGCGCGATCCGTTGCCGAAAGTCATCTGGATGCAGCTTGGCGTGCGCCATGACGAGGCAGCCGCACGGGCCGAGGCTGCCGGCATCAAGGTGGTGATGAACCGCTGCCCCAAGATCGAATATGGCAAGCTGTCGGGCGAGATCGGCTGGACCGGCGTCAACTCAGGCGTGCTGTCGTCCAAGAAGCCGCTGATGCGGCCGGGATTCCAGAGTTTTGGCGTTCGCCAGAAGTAGGTGGTGAATGGTGAATAGAAGGATTTTTCTGGAAGGCGGGCAAAGCCGCATATGAGCCGCTTGCAATCAGGATGAGGCTGGCCGACTTTCCCATTCACCATTCACCATTCACCATTCACCATTCACCATTCACCATTCACCATTCACCATTCACTATTCAGGGGAGGTAATCGATGACCCGCACGCCCGGTTTCAACACGCTCGCCGTCCATGCCGGCGCCAAGCCGGATCCGGCGACCGGCGCGCGTGCAACGCCGATCTACCAGACGACCTCCTTTGTCTTTGATGATACCGACCATGCCGCCTCGCTGTTCGGGCTAAAAGCCTTCGGCAACATCTACACCCGGATCATGAACCCGACGCAGGCGGTGCTGGAAGAGCGTATCGCGGCACTCGAAGGCGGCACGGCGGGGCTGGCGGTGGCGTCCGGCCATGCAGCGCAGGTGCTGGTCTTCCACAATCTGATGCAGCCGGGCGACAATTTCGTCGCCGCAACAAGGCTTTACGGCGGCTCGATCAACCAGTTCGGCCACGCCTTCAAGAATTTCGGCTGGCAGGTGCGCTGGGCCGACACCAACGACATCTCGACCTTCGAAAGCCAGATCGACGAAAACACCAAGGCGATCTTCATCGAGAGCCTGGCCAATCCGGGCGGCGTCTTCGTCGACATCGAAAAGATCGGCGACATCGCCCGCAAGCACGGCCTGCCGCTGATCGTCGACAACACGCTGGCCTCGCCCTATCTGGTGCGGCCGATCGAGCATGGCGCCGACATTGTCGTGCATTCGCTAACCAAGTTCATCGGCGGCCACGGCAATTCCATCGGCGGCGCGATTGTCGATGGCGGTACCTTCGACTGGTCGAAATCCGGCAAATATCCGATGCTGTCGGAGCCGCGCCCCGAATATGGCGGCCTCGTCCTGCACGAAACCTTCGGCAATTTCGCTTTCGCCATAGCCGCGCGCGTGCTTGGCCTGCGCGACATGGGCCCGGCGATCTCGCCCTTCAATGCGTTCCTGATCCTGACCGGCCTGGAAACCCTGCCGCTCAGGATGCAGCGCCATTGCGACAATGCGGTCACCGTCGCCGCGTGGCTGTCCAACCACCCCAAGATCGCCTGGGTGTCCTATCCCGGCCTGCCCAGCGACAACAACAACGCGCTGCAGAAGAAGTATTCGCCGCTTGGCGCCGGCGCGGTGTTCACCTTCGGCCTGAAGGGCGGCTATGCGGCGGGCATCAAATTCGTCGAGGCGCTCGAACTGTTCTCGCACCTTGCCAATGTCGGCGACACCAAGTCGCTGGTCATCCATCCGGCATCGACCACGCATCGGCAACTGTCCGACGAGCAGAAGGTCGCCGCCGGCGCTGGGCCAGATACGGTCCGGCTCTCGGTCGGCATCGAGGATGTCAACGACATCGTCGCTGATCTGGAACAGGCTCTCGCCAAGGTCTGACCCCTGCTGGAACGAGCCCTCATGACCGCGCCGAATTTCCTCTCCGTCGATACTGAAAGCGTCGAGCCGGAATCTGGCGCGCCGGCGCCGGATCGCCTGATTTCAGGCGATCCGAAGTTCCGCACCTGGAATGTCGAGGAACGCGACGGCGGCCTCTATGCCGGCATCTGGGAGGCGACGCCGGGCAAATGGCGCATCGAGTATGACGAATGGGAGTTCTGCCACATCCTGTCGGGCGTTTCAGTGATATCCGAGGAGGGCGGCGAGGCGCGCACCGTCAGGGCCGGCGACAGTTTCGTGCTCAGGCCGGGCTTTAGGGGCAGCTGGGAAGTGCTTGAAACGACTCGCAAGGAATATGTGATCCGCCTTTAGAGCTTTGGGCTTCACAGAAGGCGATCGATGTCGGCATCGGAAAATCCGTATCCGATCATCATGTCCCTGTGCCAGGGACTTCCAAGCAAATCATTGAGGCATGAATCGATGCGCTGGCGCAGGATCACGTTGCCTTTGGCGAGAGCGAAAGCGCCGGCGGCTGGCTGTTTTTCGGCTGCCGGAACGTCGATGACCGCAAAAGGCGCGTTGGGACGCTGAGCGAGATAGCCACGATGCGCCATAGCGACACTTGCATAGGCATGCACCACGCCGGCAGCGACAGCATCGGCCGCGCCCGCTTGCGTGGCGAAAATTCTTATCCGCTCGGGTGGAACGCCATTTTGCAAGGCTGTCTGATGTTGGATCTGGCCCGATATGACGGCGATCAACGCCGCCTCATCTGCGGCGATGGATCGATAGCCCTTGAATTCGCGCGGATTGCCTTTCGCGACCAGCAGCCCGTCCTGCAAGACCCAGATCGGTCGCGTGAAGTCGACGGATTTCTTGCGTTCGTCCGAAATGAACAGGCCGGTGGTCATGTCCCACTCGCCCTTGGCCAGTCCGGGAAGCAGTTTGGCGAACTCGGTCTCGATGGGCGAAAAGACCTCTAGCCGCAACACTTTGCAAACCTTCTGCGCGAGCTTGACGTCGCAGCCGGAGACATCTCCGGAAGCGTCCGTGAAGCAGAAAGGAGGCTCCTGCAAAAATGCGAACGTCATCTTTTCGGTCATGCGATATCAGCCTCAGGTCCGCTGTTCTCAAAAGCGCACGGCGAGCGTTTCCAGCCCATGGAAATGATAGGTGTCGCGAAAGCGCGGCCGTTCGGCGAGATGGAGCCGCGGCAGGCGCTCGAACAAGGTTTTCAGCGATAGCTGCAATTCGAGCCGGGCGAGCGGCGCGCCGATGCAGAAATGAATGCCGGCGCCGAACGAGACGTTCTTCTGGTCCCTACGATCCGGCCTGAAGGCGAAGGGTTCGGCAAAGGCAGCCGGATCATGATTGGCCATGCCGAGCAGCAGGCCGATCGTCTGGCCCGGCCGCACGATGACACCGGGACCGACCTCGATCTCTTCATAGGCATAACGCGTGAACATGTGCAGCGGCGCGTCGAAGCGCAGGCATTCCTCGACGGTCGCAGCAGTGGCTTCCGCGGACATGAAGAAACGTCGCGGGTCGCCGCCTTGCGCGAGGATCGAGCGCACCGCATTGCCTGTCTGGTGAACGGTCGCCTCATGGCCGGCGTTGAGCAGCAGGATGGCGGAGGACACCAGTTCGTCCTCGGAGAGCTTCTGGCCGTCCTCATGTGCCGCAATCAGCAGCGACAACAGATCGTCGCCGGGGTTTTTGCGCCCCTCGGCAACATGGCCGCGCAGGAAATTCGAAAAATCATGTGCCGCGCGATTGGCTGTCTCTTCCGCTTCGCGCGTGCGGCCGTGCATGTACATGGCGACCATCTGATGCGACCAGTCGAGCAGTTGCGGCCCCATCTCGACCGGCACGCCGAGCATTTCGGCAATGATGGTGATCGGCAAAGGCGAGGCGAAAGCCGGCAGCAGGTCGACTTGGCCCGGCTCGAAACGGTCGATCAGCTCGTTGGCGAGCGCCTCGACGCGTGGCCTGAGCCGCTCGACCTGACGCGAGACGAAGGCGCGGTTGACCAGCGTTCTGAGCCTGGTGTGCACGGGCGGCTCCAGCTCCAGCATCGAATTGGCCTCGATGCCGTCGAAGGTGCTGAGATGGGTGCGGTCCTCGCCGACGCCGCTTCTGTCAGGGATGCCGGCCGGGTTCTGGCGGCCGAAGCGGCGGTCGCGCAGCAGCCGGTTGACGTCATCGAAGCCGCCAAAGCACCAGCAGCCGAACTCTTCCCAGAAGAAGACATTCGATGCGCCATGCATGAACGCATAAGCCGCGTAGGGGTTCTGGAAGAAAGCCGCCTCGTGTGGATCGAGCCGCACATGGCGGGTGGCCGGATCGAAGGCCAGGTAAGTTGGTGGCACCAAATCGGTCATTCTGGATCATTAGCGCATGACCCCGAAAACCGGAATCGGTTTTCGGAAAGGATCATGCGCAGATTCTAAAGTGTTGGAGCGTCCTTTGCGCGTCCATCGACGCGCGGCGCTCCAAGGCTTGCCAGCTTGATGCCAGACCGTATGTTGGCGCGGCAATCCTTCTAGTTAAGCCAGCCACGCGGCTGCGGAAAGACGGTTTTGATGAATGTGATCGTGGTCGGTGCAGGCATTGCGGGGCTTTCGACGGCGTGGTCGCTGGTCAAGGCTGGGCACCGGGTCTCGATCGTTGAGCAGGGACCGATTCCCAATCCGCTTGCCGCCTCGGGCGACCATCACCGCATCATCCGCCGCGCCTATGGCGCAGCCTCGGGTTATGGCCGGCTGATCACCGAAGCCTATGAGGCCTGGGACGAGATGTGGGCCGATCTCGGCGAAAGCCATCTCGACCCCCGCGGCTTCATCTGCATTTCGCGCGAGCCGGGAGACGAAGCCGAGGAATACCGCGAGGGCATGGAAGCCGGGAACTACCCGATCGAACTGTTCGAGCCGGACGCCGCGGCTAAACGCTGGCGGTTCCTGCAGCCCGGCTCGTTCCGCTACGCGTATTTTTCGCCGGAGGGTGGTGCGCTGCATTGTCGCAAGATTGCCTCCCGCCTCGCCGGATGGCTGCGGAGAAACGGCGCCAATGTCTACGAGAACAGCAAGGTGACGGAGGTCGACGCCGAGGCTGGCCGCCTCGTGCTTGAAAGCGGCGAGACGATGCAGGCCGACCGCATCGTCATCGCCGCCGGTGCCTGGGTGCTGAAACTGTTTCCGGAGCTGGGTGGCGACCTGAAGACCTGGCGCACCGCGCTCGCCTATGTCGAACCGCCGGCGGATCTGAAAGCGGCGTGGCAGACGGCCCCGGTCATCCTCGATGTCGGCGGCGCCGTCGACGGCTACGTGATCCCGCCGTCCGGCGGCGCCGGCATGAAATTCGGCTCGGGCCTGCACAGGGTGCCGACCAGCGATGCCGACTGGAACCGCCAGCCGGTGGCGGGCGAGGGCGAGGCGATCCGCGACCTGTTTTCGCCGCCGATTGCCCGTGTCGAAGAATATGAGGTGACCGAGGTCGTCACCTGCGCCTACACCTTCACCGCCGACGAAAAATTCCTGGCGCATGAGAAGGGCAAATGCCTTGTCGTCTCGGCCTGCTCCGGCCACGGCTACAAGTTCGGCGCGGCGGTCGGCAGGCGTGTCGCAGCGACCGTCGGCAATGGCGACGTCGGCGGCTTGAAGGTGTGGCTGCGGGCGGAGGCGGTCTGACCTAAAACCGGCAGTGCCGCGGAATACGCACTTGCCGCCAGCGCGACGAGCCCTCGCGGACCAGAACCCGGCGCGCCACCGTCTGGTAGGAGGCGGGAAAATTGACGATCCGCCGCTGCTCCGGCTGCACCGGAACCTCCTCGGCGACGCTCTCGTATTCGGCGGGACTGACGACGCGCCGTTGGCGCTCCGGCTGCACCATCACGGTCTCGGCTACCCGTTCATAGCGCGCCTTGTGCCTGATCTTGCACAGCACCTTGCGGCCATTGATGACGCGCCATCCCCAGGAGTCGCCGCCGTCATCGACCTTCACCATGCGGTAGATGGTGCGGCTAATGGCAGGCACGATCTCGTAGCTGACACGCGCCGGTGCAATCTGCACCACCCGCTCGCGCGTCCCGTAGATCGCCGGAACATACTCCACCTGCTGACCGGCCGGGCTGACGAGCACGTTTTCGTAACTGTCTCGTAGACGGACGGCCTGTGGACCTGCTCGTAGCATTCGACCCCGCCGGCAGCCGTTTCGGACACCATGCCGAGAACGGCGAGGCTGGCGATGGCCGAGGAAGCAGTTTTCCCGATCATGGCACTGTTTGAACCTTCAGTTCAAGCTCAACGCTGAATTGTAGGGGAAGCTGCATCGCGGGAAAGCAGTTTCGATATTTTGTTAAGCGACGCGGTTAAGAAAGTGCTACTCGGCAGCGCAGCCGCGCCGCTTCAACAGCAGCCGGTGCAGCTTCGGGCGAATTCTGTGCAGAAACCTTGATTCGACTTAACCGGATGGCTAGGAGGGGGCGGCCTTGCGCTAGGGTGAGCCGACATCCTATTTACTGGGATAACGATCCAGAACCGATTCTGCCCCGACTTGCTAATCTCCCGGCGCCGGAATCCCATCTTCAATAAGGGATAGTCCATGAAGAACCCCGTCGAAACCTACATGAACCTCGTTCCGATGGTGGTCGAGCAGACCAATCGCGGCGAGCGGGCCTACGACATTTTCTCGCGGCTCCTGAAAGAGCGGATCATTTTCATCACCGGTCCGGTCGAGGACGGCATGGCGACGCTGGTCTGCGCGCAGCTCCTGTTCCTCGAAGCCGAGAATCCGAAGAAGGAAATCAACCTCTACATCAATTCGCCCGGCGGCGTCGTCACCTCGGGCATGGCGATCTACGACACCATGCAGTTCATCAAGCCGGCGGTGGCGACGCTGTGCATCGGCCAGGCCGCCTCGATGGGCTCGCTGCTTCTCACCGCCGGCGAGAAGGGCATGCGCTTCGCCACGCCGAACGCCCGCATCATGGTCCACCAGCCTTCCGGTGGTTTTCAGGGCCAGGCTTCCGACATCGAGCGCCACGCCCAGGACATCATCAAGCTGAAGCGCCGTCTCAACGAGGTCTATGTCAAGCACACCGGCAAGAGCTACGACGAGATTGAGAGGACGCTCGACCGCGACCATTTCATGACCTCCGACGAGGCCAAGGAATTCGGCCTCATCGACAAGGTCATTTCGTCGCGTGAGCCGATCGAGGGTCTTGCCACATAAGCCCGGTGGCAGTTGGATGGCGGGAAAACACGCTTTTGATGCCGCTTGCGGCATTTCGGCCACAATTGGCTGTTCCCACGACGGGAGCGATTGCCTACGTTAAGCCTATGTTGATTTTCGACGGCTTAGCTTTGTGCGGGGTTGGTGCGAATCATTGCGACGTTTTCTGATATGTGTTTCGTATGGAATGCGTTGCGGGAGCCGGACTACTGGCGGTGGCGATTTCCCGCGATAGATTAAGATATGCGCCCTTTCAACCAGACCATCGGCGGGCGGCTATGAAAGGACATGAAAATGAGCAAGGTCGGCAACAGCGGCGGTGATTCCAAGAACACGCTTTATTGCTCGTTTTGCGGCAAAAGCCAGCACGAAGTGCGCAAGCTGATCGCCGGCCCGACGGTGTTCATCTGCGACGAATGCGTCGAGCTCTGCATGGACATCATCCGCGAGGAGAACAAGACCTCAATGGTGAAGTCGCGCGAGGGCGTGCCGACCCCGCAGGAGATCCTCAAGGTTCTCGACGACTACGTCATCGGCCAGCCCTACGCAAAGCGCGTGCTGTCGGTGGCCGTCCACAACCACTACAAGCGCCTCGCGCATGCCGGCAAGAACAACGACGTCGAGCTGGCGAAGTCCAACATCTTGCTGATCGGCCCGACCGGTTGCGGCAAGACTCTGCTTGCGCAGACGCTGGCCCGCATCATCGACGTGCCGTTCACCATGGCCGATGCGACGACGCTGACCGAGGCCGGCTATGTCGGTGAGGACGTCGAGAATATCATCCTGAAGCTCTTGCAGTCGGCCGACTACAATGTCGAGCGTGCCCAGCGCGGCATCGTCTACATCGACGAGATCGACAAGATCTCACGCAAGTCGGACAATCCCTCGATCACCCGCGACGTGTCGGGCGAGGGCGTGCAGCAGGCGCTGTTGAAGATCATGGAAGGCACGGTCGCGTCCGTGCCGCCGCAGGGCGGCAGGAAGCATCCGCAGCAGGAATTCCTGCAGGTCGACACCGCCAACATCCTGTTCATCTGCGGCGGCGCCTTCGCCGGGCTGGACAAGATCATCTCGGATCGCGGCCGCAAGACCTCGATCGGCTTCGGCGCCACCGTCGCGTCGCCCGAGGATCGCCGCACCGGCGACGTTTTCCGTCTGGTCGAGCCTGAAGATCTGTTGAAGTTCGGCCTCATTCCCGAGTTCGTCGGCCGTCTGCCGGTCCTGGCAACGCTGGAGGACCTCGACGAGCCGGCGCTGATCCAGATCCTGACCGAGCCGAAGAACGCGCTGGTCAAGCAGTATCAGCGGCTGTTCGAGATGGAGAATGTCGACCTGACCTTCCATGAGAATGCGCTGTCGGCCATCGCCAAGCGCGCTATCGAGCGCAAGACCGGCGCGCGCGGCCTGCGCTCGATCATGGAAGCGATCCTGCTCGACACGATGTTCGAACTGCCGGCGCTGGAAGGCGTGCGCGAAGTGGTTATTTCGGAAGAGGTGGTGTCCGGCAACGCCAGGCCGCTCTACATCTATTCCGAGCAAAAGGAAAAGAAGGGCAACGTCAGCGCCTGACGTACCCTCTTTAGTGGAGTTCTTCAAATGGCGCCGCGAGGCGCCTTTTGTTGTTTAGACGGGGCCGACTTGTGATGAACGGGCCGACTTGTGATGAACGGCCCGACTTTTGATGAACGGTTTGTGACGGATTGGATGAACGGTTTCGTGTCGACCCTTGATCTTTGTCCCGCGTGCCTCCAACTAACGGAGGAAGGCCGTGGCGCCGAATTCTGTGCTGTAAAACTCCCGTCACAAACGGTGGTAGGCGGAACCATCCCCGGTCGTTAATATGAGATTCGCGGTTGGCCGATTGGCGGCCGCGACATGAAAGGTTGGACAATGGCCAAAATATCCAAGGCTCCCAGCGACGGCGTCTTCGCAGTCCTCCCACTGCGCGACATCGTGGTGTTCCCGCACATGATCGTTCCGCTCTTCGTTGGGCGTGAAAAGTCGATCAAGGCGCTGGAAGAGGTGATGGGTCAGGAAAAGCAGATCCTGCTTGCGACCCAGATGAATGCCGCCGATGACGATCCCGAGTCCGATGCGATCTTCGACATCGGCACGCTCGCCAATGTGCTGCAGTTGCTGAAGCTGCCGGACGGCACCGTTAAGGTGCTGGTCGAAGGCGCCTCGCGCGCGAAAATCGTTTCGTTCACCGACCGTCCCGACTTCCACGAGGCCCGCGCCGCGGCGCTGGTCGAACCGGATGAGGAAGAGGTCGAGGTCGAGGCGCTGGCCCGTTCCGTCGTCACCGACTTCGAGAACTACGTCAAGCTGAACAAGAAGATCTCGCCCGAAGTGGTGGGTGCCGCCAGCCAGATCGACGACTATTCCAAGCTCGCCGATACGGTTGCCTCGCATCTTGCCATCAAGATCCCCGAGAAGCAGGAGATGCTGGCCACGCTTTCGGTCAAGGAGCGGCTGGAAAAGGCGATGGGCTTCATGGAAGCCGAAATCTCCGTCCTGCAGGTCGAGAAGCGCATCCGTTCGCGCGTCAAGCGCCAGATGGAGAAGACCCAGCGCGAATACTACCTCAACGAGCAGATGAAGGCGATCCAGAAGGAGCTCGGCGAAGGCGAGGACGGCCGCGACGAGGCCGCCGAGATCGAGGCGCGCATCAAGAAGACCAAGCTCTCCAAGGAGGCCCGCGAAAAGGCGGAAGCCGAACTGAAGAAGCTGCGGACGATGTCGCCGATGTCGGCTGAATCGACCGTCGTGCGCAACTATCTCGACTGGATCCTGTCGATACCGTGGGGCAAGAACTCCAAGGTCAAGCAGGATCTGGCCTTCGCCCAGAACGTGCTCGACACCGACCATTTCGGCCTCGACAAGGTCAAGGACCGCATCGTCGAATATCTCGCCGTGCAGAGCCGCCAGAAGAAGCTGAAGGGGCCGATCCTGTGCCTCGTCGGACCTCCCGGTGTCGGCAAGACCTCACTCGGCAAGTCGATCGCCAAGGCGACCGGCCGCGAGTTCATCCGCATGGCGCTGGGCGGCGTGCGCGACGAGGCCGAGATCCGCGGTCACCGGCGCACCTATATCGGCTCGATGCCCGGCAAGGTCATCCAGTCGATGAAGAAGGCGAAGAAGTCCAACCCGCTCTTCCTGCTCGACGAGATCGACAAGATGGGCCAGGATTTCCGCGGCGATCCGTCGTCGGCGTTGCTCGAGGTGCTCGATCCCGAGCAGAACTCGACGTTCATGGACCACTATCTCGAGGTCGAATACGACCTGTCGAGCGTGATGTTCGTGACCACGGCGAACACGTTGAATATCCCTGCGCCCTTGATGGACCGCATGGAGATCATCCGTATCGCCGGCTACACCGAGGACGAGAAGATCGAGATCGCCAAGCGCCACCTGATGCCCAAGGTGATCCGCGATCACGCGCTGCAGCCGCACGAGTTCTCCGTCGGCGAGGACGCGATCCGCGGCATCATCCAGACCTACACCCGTGAAGCGGGCGTCAGGAGCCTGGAGCGCGAGCTGATGAAGCTCGGCCGCAAGGCGGTGACCGAGATCCTGAAGACGAAGAAGAAGACGGTCGACATCACGGCGGACAATCTCGCCGACTACCTTGGTGTTCCGCGCTTCCGCTTCGGTCAGGTCGAGGCCGACGATCAGGTCGGCGTTGTCACCGGGCTCGCCTGGACGGAAGTTGGCGGCGAGCTGCTGACGATCGAAGGCGTCATGATGCCCGGCAAAGGCCGTATGACGGTGACCGGCAATCTGCGCGACGTGATGAAGGAATCGATCTCGGCGGCGGCCTCCTACGTCCGCTCGCGGGCTCTCGATTTCGGCGTCGAGCCGCCGCTGTTCGACAAGCGCGACATCCACGTCCACGTGCCCGAGGGCGCTACGCCCAAGGACGGACCGTCGGCGGGTGTGGCGATGGCGACGGCGATCGTCTCGGTGCTGACCGGCATTCCGGTCAGGGCCGACGTGGCGATGACCGGCGAGATCACGCTGCGCGGCAGAGTGCTGCCGATCGGCGGGCTCAAGGAGAAGCTGCTTGCAGCGCTTCGCGGCGGCATCAAGAAGGTGCTGATCCCGGAAGACAACGCCAAGGACCTGGCGGAGATTCCGGACAACGTGAAGAACGGTATGGAGATCGTTCCGGTCGCGCGGGTCGGTGAAGTCTTGCGCCATGCGCTGGTGCGTATGCCGGAGCCGATCGACTGGGTCGAACCAGCCAATGCGCCGGCTGCGGTGGATGCCGGAGACGACGCCGGCAAGTTGTTGGCTCATTAGATCGTGCTAAAGTTGCAATGCACAAGAGAGAGCCGGGCCCCAGCGCCCGGCTTTTTCATGAAAAAACCCCGGAATTCCGGGGTTTTTTCGACTCTTTTGACGCTTTTCGACTTGGTTGCGGAAGCGCTTCTTTCTAAAGTCCGTTTCCTGCCGGATGAGTCGTACGTTCCGGTTTCTCATGGAAGGGAATTTTTATGAACAAGAACGAACTGGTGTCCGCTGTCGCCGATGCCGCGAGTATTTCGAAGGGTGACGCGCAGTCGGCGGTCGATGCGGTGTTCTCCGTCATCACCGGCGAACTGAAGAAGGGCGGCGATGTCCGGCTTGTCGGCTTCGGAAATTTTACCGTGTCAAAACGCGCTGCCTCGACCGGCCGCAATCCGCAGACCGGCGCGGAAGTGCAGATTCCGGCGCGCACCGTGCCGAAGTTTTCGGCCGGCAAGGGCCTCAAGGACGCAGTCAACTAAGCGGGCTTCGAACCTTTTTCAGCGACCAGAAAAGCCGGGCATGCCCCGGCTTTTCTTTTGCGCCCGACCTTTTGTCTCGGCCGGCAATCGTCGAGATGGCAGCAGGCGGCTTTATGCCGTCGGTGCATCGGCGCGCATCAGCCCTTCGTTCTTGAGATCGGCCCAGAGTGCTGATGGCAGCTTCGCGTCGAGCAGCGACCGATTGCTTTCGACCTCGCTCGGCCGCTGGCCGCCGGGGATCACCGACACGACCGAAGGGTGCAGCAGCGGAAATTGCAGTGCCGCCTCGATCAGGCGCACACCGTGGCGCTGGCAGACGGCCTCGATGCGCGCGACGCGGTCGATGATGTCCTGCGGCGCCTCGGTGTAATTGTAATAGGCGCCGGGCTTCGGACCGGTTGCCAGGATGCCGGAATTATACGGCCCGCCGAGAACGATGCCGATGCCGCGCTTCTGGCATAGCGGCAGGAAGGATTGCAGCGCGTCCTGCTCCAGCAGCGTATAGCGCCCGGCAAGCAGGAAAAGGTCGAAGTCGCCGCGCTCGGCAAGTGTCTGGGCAACCTGCCATTCGTTGATGCCGCCGCCGAACGCCTTGATGACGCCCTGGTCACGCAGGGACAGCAGCCCGTAATAGCCCGAGCGCATGAACTCCTCGATGCGCTGGTCCGAGGCCTCCTTGCTGCCATGGGTGAAGACGTCGACGTCATGCACGAAAAGAATGTCGATGCGGTCGACGCCGAGGCGTTCCAGCGAGGCTTCGAAGGAGCGCATGACGCCGTCATAGCTGTAGTCGTAGACCTCGCGGCGCGACGGCGTGTCGAAGAACTTGCCGATGCCGGTGCGCTGGTCCGGCGGGCAGGCGCGCATGATGCGGCCGACCTTGCTCGACAGCACATAGTCGTCGCGCTTTTTCGAGCGCAGGAACGGATTGAGCCGCGTTTCCGACAGGCCAAGCCCGTAGAGTGGCGCGGTGTCGTAGTAACGGCAGCCGACTTGCCATGCGGTCTCCAGGGTGGCCTTGGCATCCTCGTCGGAGACAGCACGATAGAGATTGCCGAGCGGCGCCGTGCCGAAGCCAAGTTCCGTGAACGCGATGCCGCCATTGCCGATGCGGTCGAAATGCCGTGTCTTCATGCCCTGTCGTTTCCTGGTTGATTTGTCTGACATGACACTATCACGCCCGTGGCACAGCAAAAGCGCGCAGCGCCGTTGGACACGGATTTTCGCGGCGGTAGCATGAATGAAAACAAGCTGTTCGGCGGAAAAAATGATCAGACAATCCAGACCTTTTTCGGCCCCCGGCAGACTGGCGGAACCGTCATGACCAGGGCCGGCACCGATCTGTTCGCGATCGCGTTGGGCGAGCTTGGCGGCGTGCTGGAGCGAGTGGATGAAAGCAGCATCGACGCCGCCTGCGCAATGCTGGCCGGTGCGCAAAAGATCGCCGTCTATGGCTGCGGCCGCGAGGCCTTGCAGGTCAAGGGCTTCGCCATGCGGCTCTACCATCTCGGCCTGCCGATCTCTGTGGTCGGCGACATGAACACGCCGCCGCTCGCGGCGGGGGACGTCTTTTTCGTCAGTTCCGGGCCGGGCGAAACCTCGACCGTGCTCACCCTGATGCGGGTCGCTTGCGAGGCGGGTGCGACAGTCCTGCTGCTAACTGCCCAGACCGGGAGCAGCGCGGCAAAACTTGCCGACTTCACCTTGCTCGTCCCGGCGCAGACGATGGCCGACGACCAGGGTTCGGAAAAGACATCCGTGCTGCCGATGGGGTCGGTCTTCGAAGGCGCGTTGTTCCTGTTGTTCGAGGTGATGGTGCTGAAGCTCAGGACAATCACCGGCATGTCGCCCGAGGCGATGCGTGCCCGTCACACCAACATGGAATAGATCATGCGCTACGAGTTGATGCTGCCCAACCAGATCCGCAAGGCGATCGCCGAAAACTGGCCGGTCGTCCTCCCGCTCGGTGTACTCGAATACCACGGCGAGCACATGGCCGTCGGCATGGACACGCTGGCGGTCGTCAAGACGCTGGAGCTGTTCGAGCGCGAAGCCGACATCGTCATCCTGCCGCCCTTTTATTACGGTGCGGCTAGCTATGCGGTAGCGCCGCCTGAAGGCAGCGGCTCGGTGCAGGTCGGCGGCAACGCGCTGGCGCCGTTCGCTGAGGAATTGTTCTACAGCCTGCTGCGCATCGGCTTTCGCGACGTCCATGCCATCATCCACCACCAGACCGAGAATTTCGCCGCCGGCATGCCGACCGATCTCGCCTTCAAGAGCGCCGGCCGGCAGGCGATCTTCCGCTTCCTCGAAAAGGAGCGCGGCGAGGGCTGGTGGGGCTCGCAGGCGATGGCCGATTACTATTCCGGACATGCCGAAGGCGCCAATTTCTTCAACTGGATACAGGTGCATCCGCTGATGCCGGCGGCGACGGACGGCCAGTATCCGTTCGATCATGCCGGCATCGGCGAGACGTCACTGATGCTGGCGCTATGTCCGGAAGCGGTGGACGCCGGCCGCTTCGCCGACAATACGGGATGGTACACGGCGACCGCCCCTGAGGCTTCAATGGAACTGGGGCAAAAGGGCGTCGCCATGCTCCTCGAGCATTTGCGGGCGATATTGTCGCGCTGATGCGCCATTTCGAGCGTTGCAGGATGCAGGATGAAAACCGTAGCGATCCTTCGCGCCCCCCTCTGTCCTGCCGGACATCTCCCCCACAAGGGGGGAGATA
>NZ_CAKXZS010000014.1:0-24803 GCF_935822925.1 Mesorhizobium ventifaucium | reverse complement strand
GGAGGGGAGATGTCCGGCAGGACAGAGGGGGGCGCTGTCCCGCCGGCGTTCAAAAGGCATCCACAGTTGCAACGCTCGAAGGAGTGGCGAGGGCTTACTTCACCGCGCCTGCGGTCATGCCCATGATCAGATAGCGCTCCAGCGCGATGCCGATGACGGCGAGCGGCGTGATCGCGGCGGTGGCGAGTGCGGCCATCGACCACCAGTTGATGCCCTGCGAGCCGGTCTGGCTCGCAACCATGACGGGAATGGTCTTGGCGTCGGTCGAGGTCAGCAGTGCGGCGAAGAAATACTCGTTCCAGCACAGCACCATCGCCAGGATGAAGGCCGCGACCATGCCCGGCAGCGCGATCGGCATGACGATGCGGAAGAAGGCGCCCCAGATCGAAAGGCCGTCGACGAGGGCTGCTTCCTCCAGTTCGACCGGGATCGAGTTGAACTGGTCGCGCATGATCCAGATGACGATCGGCAGCACCATCAGCGTGTAGAGCAGGATCAGCCCGATGCGCGTGTCGAGCATGCCGACCTCCCGGTACAGCACGAGAAAGGGCAGGGCGAGCACCACCGGCGGCAGGATCAGCTGCGACAGGAAGAAGAAGGAGATGTCCTCGTTCTTGAACCAGGCGAAGTGATAGCGGTAGCGGGTGAGGCCGTAGGCGGCGAGGCTGCCGATGACGATGGCGAGGCTCGATGCGCCGACCGAGGTGATGACCGAATTCATGAAGCGCTTGATGAACTCGTCGCGCACCGTCGACGTCCGGAAGATCGCATCCGGCGACAGGCCGAGCGAGCGCCAGCCCTTCCAGTCCGGCCGGAAGTCGACGAACGGGATGAGATGGCCCTGGGTGACGTCGACCGCGGTCTTGAACGAGGTGGTTATCGTCCAGTAGATCGGGAACAGGCAGATGAAGGCCCAGAACACCAGCGCGCCATAGATGAAGACGCGGTTGGCGAAAAAGCTCGCCGGCGAGCGGATTTCGGAAGCGGCATAGTCGGTGGTCTGAACGCTCATCTGGCCGCCTGTCAATTGACGTTGCGCACGAAGCGGTTGGCGAATTTCAACAGCCACGTCACGAACACGATGATGATGATGAGGTAGGCCATCGCCAGCATGGTGCCGTAGCCGACATTCGAGCGATCGCGATACTCGCGGTAGATGAAGCTCGACACGGAATCGGTCGCGCCGCCCGGGCCGCCCGAGGTGACGGTGATGATGATGTCGGCAAGCTTCAGCTTGAAGATGATGCGCAGGATGATCGCCGTCACCGACACCGGCAGCATCAGCGGGAAGGTGACCTGCCAGAAGGTTTGCCAGGCATTGGCGCCGTCTACCCTGGCCGCCTCCAGCACCTCGCGCGACATCGCCTGAAGTCCGGCGAGCAGCATGATCATCATGAACGGGATGAATGTCCAGGCATCCAGCACCATGATCGAGATGCGGGCGGTGATCGGGTTTGAGAAGAAGGCGGGGTTTTCCCAGCCGAGCTGGCGCGCCAGCGTTGCGGCCGGCCCGAACCGGTATTCCATCAGCGATTTGCCGATCATCCACGATACTGCGACCGGCGACAGCATCAACGGCAGGAGGAAGACGACACGGAAGAATTTGCGCGCCCGGATCTGTGCGTTGAGCAGCAAGGCGAGGCCGAAGGCGATGACATATTCGACCAGCACCGCGAGCACATAGAGCACCATGTTGAACAGCGCGTTGCGGTAGTAGGGGTCGGCCAGCATCTGCCAGAAATTGTCGAGCCCGTTGAACTTCCGGCCGGAGAAGGAACTGAGGTTCCAGTCGGTCAGCGCGATGTAGAAGCCGAACAGCGTCGGAAAGATCACCATGGCGATGGTGAACAGCAGCGCCGGCAGCAGGAACAGCGCGCGCTGGCCGTCTTCGCCGCGCGTCAGCACCTGGCCGACGCCGAGCGCTATACCCCACAGCACATAGGCATAGACGACCGGCCGCCAGGTCTCGAAGCCGATGGTGTCGACCTCTGTCTTGTAAAGGATCTGAACTGCGATCACTGCCAGCAGGCCGAGCGTCGCAGCGGCCATCAACGCCCGGCCGAGCCGCTTGCGACCCGGCGATATCAGATCGGATGGAGCGGCGTTTGCCGGCCACGCACTGGTGGGCAAGGTCTGGTCAGCCACGCGTCTCGTCCGTTCACTGAAGGCTTTTATGACCGGCTTGCCGGTCAAGGTGCAGTCCGGCGGCTTTGCGTCGCCGGACCACGGTTCATTACAGTCTCAGCCTACATGCCGAGCGAGGCCTTGTAGAGCTTGATCTGGTTTTCGCGGCCGATCTGGTCGGTCAGCTTCTCCCAGGCGGCTGCGATGGCGTCGGCGCCTTCCTGCGCCGTCATCTTGCCGGCAAATGTGTTGGCCAGGATATCCTCGGCGGCACTGTAATATTGGAAGATGCCGGGGATGCGCGGCTCGATCGCCGCATTCGGGTGGTTGTAACTGTCGGCTTCCGACTTCAGATAGGAGCTGATGAACGCCTCGTCGTAGCCGGCCGCGACCCATTCCGGAATGTTGAAATGGCTGTTGCGGTAGGGCTGGAAGCCGGACGGATATGCCGCGCACCAGAGCGATAGGTCCTTGCCGCCGAGATGGGCAGCGGCAGACCAGGCCGCCTTCTTCTTCTTTTCATCCGAATCGACACGAGCCATGACGTAGACGCCCCAGCCGATATAGGCGCAGTTCGGCGCATGGTTCGGGCCGCTGGCGAGCTTTTCCCACTGGCCGGTCTTGGAGTTGTAGACATCGTCTGAGCCCGGCAGGATCGAGAAGCCGGTGACGTCGCCGACAACCGACGAGTCGTTGGTTTTAACGTTCGAGCCAGCGTCTCCCCACCAAACCAGCATCGAACCGGTGCCGCCCAGGAATTGTGAGAAACAGGTCTGGTTCGGGTCGGCATTGATTTGATCTTGCGGTTCGGAAGGCAGCGCGTCGATTACGTCCTGGATCGCCCGCACCCAGGCCGGGTTGTTGATGCGCGGTTTCATCGTATCCGGATCGAACAGCCAGGCCTTGTCATCGGGATGCTTGGCGTAAGCGCTGGCGCGACTGCCGAGGAAATAGAAGCCGAAGCCGCCCCAGGGCTTGGGCGCATCGAGATAGCCGAAGACGTCCTGGCCGTTCACTTGCTTGCCCTTGAGGAACTTGGTCACCGCCTGCACCTGCTGCCAGGTCTTCGGCACGCCCCATTCACCGCCACCGCCGCCGTCCTTCCATGCCTTGGCGAGGTCGGCATCGGCGAACACGTCGGTGCGGTAGTTGAAATTGTGCGCGTCGCCGTCGACGGTCACCCGGTACTGCTTGCCATCCCAGGTGCCGACCGGCGGCTTCAGATAGGCCACCAGGTCGTCCATATCGATCTGCGCCCTGACCCAGTCCGGCATTTCGGAGGTCAGTCCCTTGCCACAGACGTCGCCTTCGAACGGCGCGCCCATCTCGAGGATATCGAAGTCGATTGTGTTCGTGGCGATCGCCTGCTGCAGGCGCGGATTGTAGTCGGCCTGGGCGAGGTCGATCCAGTTGATCTTGGCGCCGGTATAAGTCTCCCACGGCTTCAGGAAGCCGCGAAACAGCACATTATGCAGGTTCTGGTTGTTGAGCCCCATGAAGGTGAGCTGGACGCCGGCGAATTCGCCTTCCTTAACGTTGGCCTTGGTCGCCTCCAGGCAAAGCTCGCCGACTTGCTGGAAGTCGGCATCGGTCGGCTGGCCCTTGCCGACACCAGGGATCTGCAGGATCTGCGCGCGCAATTCGCTTGCAGCGGAAGCCGGGCGCGTCAGCGCGCCAAGCCCGGCGCCGGATGCCGCTGCGATCGCGGCCATGCTGGCGGCGCCCTTGAGGACATCGCGGCGGGTGGCTCCCGCGCGGACAAGTTGGTTGTAAAGGCTGACTTTCATTTCGTTCCTCCCAGAATCTGAATGGTGGTTGTTCGGGTGTTTGGAGCGCGGGACCCCAACAACAGCGACTCCTGGAAATTGCGGCCCAAGGTTTCCTCCCGCGACGCTTCGATTTCCGTGGTCCGGACCAGAGTGCCGGCGGGCCCGGAACAGGGTCAAAACCCGAGCCCTTTCACTATTCTCACAACCAAGTGCCGTGTCAAACGAGAATGAGGTTTTTTATCTATAAAAGACTGACTTGCCCTCGCTGTTTGCGTTGTTTAGCTTCACCGCAACGAAAGGGGGGCCGATGGCTCAAGTCGCGATCAGCAATGTGGCCAAGGCGTTCGGAACCGTCAAGGTCCTGCACGGTGTCAGCGTCGACATCGCCGACGGGCAGTTCGTGGTGCTGGTCGGTCCCTCGGGGTGCGGCAAGTCCACGCTGCTCAGGATGGTGGCGGGGCTGGAGACCGTTTCCGGCGGCACGATCGCCATCGGCGACCGTGTCGTCAACCATCTGCCGCCGGCCAAGCGCGACATCGCGATGGTGTTCCAGAACTACGCGCTCTATCCGCACAAGACGGTCGAGCAGAACATGGCCTTTGCGCTGAAGCTGCGCAAGACCGATCCGGCTGATGTCGCCGAGCGGGTCAAGCGCGCCGCCGATATCCTCGATCTCAGCCCCTATCTCAAGCGCTATCCGCGCCAGCTCTCGGGCGGCCAGCGCCAGCGCGTCGCCATGGGCCGCGCCATCGTGCGCAACCCGCAGGTGTTCCTGTTCGACGAGCCGCTGTCGAACCTCGACGCCAAGCTGCGCGTCCAGATGCGCACCGAGATCAAGGAACTGCACCAGCGGCTGAAGACCACCACCATCTATGTCACCCACGACCAGATCGAGGCGATGACCATGGCCGACAAGATCGTCGTGATGCGCGACGGCCGCATCGAGCAGGTCGGCGCGCCGCTGGAACTGTTCGACCGGCCGGCCAATCTGTTCGTCGCCGGCTTCATCGGCTCGCCGTCGATGAACCTGCTCAAGGGCGTCGTGCGCAAGGGCGACAAACCCATCGTCGAGATCGCCGGGACGCCGTTCCCGATGGCTGCGAACAGCAAGGTGGAGGACGGGCGCAATGTCGTCTACGGCGTCCGGCCCGAGCATCTCGAAATCCACCCCGACGGCGTGCCGGCGAAGATTTCGGTGGTCGAGCCGACAGGTTCCGAAACGCTGGTGTTTCTGCGTTTCGGCGAGGGCGAGATGGTGGCGCTGTTTCGTGAGCGGCACGACTTCAAGCCGGGCGACACGCTGCATCTGAAACCCCGGCTCGACCAGGTCCATCTCTTCGACGCAGAGACCGGCAATCGCCTTTAAACACTTTGAATTGCGCATGATCTTATCCGAAAACCGACAACACTTCGGGATCATGCGCCAGGCTTCGCATCAAAAAAGCCCGTTCGGGAGGGAACTATGCTCAAAGGGATCAATCCGCTGCTCAATGCCGACGTACTCCAGGCGCTGCGGGCGATGGGCCATGGCGACGATTTGATCATCGCCGACACCAACTTCCCCTCCGATTCGGTGGCTCGCCAGACCGTGCTCGGCCGGCTGCTGCGCATCGATGCGCCAGCCGCTGACGTGGTCAAGGCGGTGCTGTCGCTCTATCCGCTGGACACTTTCGTCGACGATGCCGCCGCCCGCATGGAGATCGTCGGCAAGCCGGACGAGATTCCCGCCGTGCAGCAACAAGTGCAAAGCGAGATCGATGCGGCGGAGGGCAAGGCCTGGCCGATGATTTCGGTCGAGCGCTACGCCTTCTACGAACGTGCGAAAAAGGCCTATTGCGTCATCCAGACCGGCGAGCGCCGCTTCTATGGCTGTTTTGCCTTCCGCAAGGGCGTCGTGCCGCCGGACGCGGAGTAGCGGGATGCGGAGTAGCGGGATTCTGGGCAAGCCTGTCGTGATATTGGGCGTCTTCGTCGCCGACACCGCCTACCGCGCCGCGCGCCAGCCGCGCATGGGCGAGACGCTCCTCGGTACATCCTTCACCCTCGGCCCGGGCGGCAAGGGTTCCAACCAGGCGGTTGCGGCCGGCCGTCTCGGCGCCGACATCACTTTCCTGACGCGCCTTGGCGTCGATCCCTTTGCCGATATGGCCAGGCAGACCTGGACGCAGGCCGGGGTGAAGAGCGCCGTCATCGATACGCCGGAGAGTTATACGGGTGCGGCCTATATCTTCGTCGAGGAGACCAGCGGCAACAACGCCATCATCGTCAGTCCGGGTGCGGCCATGCTGATTTCCCCCGACGACATCGAAGCTAATGCCGGCCTGATCGGCTCGGCCGGCGTCTTCGTCACGCAGCTCGAGCAGCCGATCGAGGCGGCGATGCGGGCGCTGGAGATCGCGCGCCGGGCAGGGGTGACGACCATCCTCAATCCGGCGCCGGCGGCAAAGCTTCCTGACCGCATCTACACGCTCTGCGACTATGTCACGCCCAACGAGACCGAGGCCGAGGAACTGACCGGCATGAAGGTGTCCTCCATCGACGACGCCCGCCGCGCCGCCGATCGTTTGCTTGGAAAGGGCGTCGGCGCCGTCATCGTGACGCTCGGTGAACAAGGCGCGCTGTTGCACACGGCCAGCCGCTCCGACCATGTCGGCGCGATCAATGCCGGTCCCGTGATCGAGACCACCGGCGCCGGCGACGCCTTCAATGGCGGCCTGGCCGCAGCACTTGCGAGAGGCGTGGACCCGCTGCAAGCGGTCCGCTTCGCCTGCGCCGTCGCCGGCATCTCAGTCACCCGACCCGGCACGGCGCCGTCGATGCCGACGCTGCAAGAGGTCGAGGCGCTGCTCGCCAGGGGGTGAGGCCTTCGGTGACGCTGGCGATTAGTCACAGGCCACCATGCTTTCGTCATCCCAGGGTCTGCGCCGCGTCGCTTCGCTCCTTGCTTGCCCTGGGATGACGAAGTGAGAGGGTATTTCGGCTAGTCTCCCATGCTTGCGATTTGCCACTGACGGGAATTGTCGACGTTCGCTGCCGCGTCGGTTCCTGTCAAACTCACTGTGTCGAGATGACTGCGTTTCTCCGCGGTAGCGCGACGATTGCCTCGCTAGTCGGGACCAATATCCAGCGAACATCCACCAACGCGCCAGGAACCATGCGGGCAGCAGCGGGTTTGGCTTGGATGACGACATGTTCGGTCTCTCCAAAGGAGAATACGATGACATTAGCAAGCAAAACCACAGCAATTGCCGCGGCGTTGGCTATGCTGGCCTCGCCGGCGCTATCCCAGACGAGCCCACCTGCGCCCGCCGCACCTGCACAGGATCAAGGTTCACAGCCATCGCCAGGCGGGCCAACCGAAGACTCCATGCGCCAAACGATGCGTGAGATGATGACTGAGATGCTGGAGGAGAGAACGCAGGAGCATCGCCGCCCGCGAGCAGAACGACGAGGTGGCGACCGTTGGCATCGCGATTTCCGCAGGCCTGACGGGCGCCATATGGGGCGCGGGATGATGCATGGCGCACGGATGCGAATGATGTTCGCCATAGTCGACGCCGACGGCGATGGTGCGCTTTCTCAAATCGAGGTCCAGGATTTCATCGAGCGGATATTCAACGCCGTCGACGAGAACGGCGATGACAGCGTCGAAAGGGAGGAAATCCGATCCTTCTTCCACGGAGGTGCCGACGAAACGGGTGAATAATCCGCAGGTGGGACCGCTACAGGCGGTCCGCTTCGCGCGGTCGCCGGCATCTCGGTCACCCGACCCGGCACCGGGCCGTTCGATGCCGTCGCTACAAGAGGTCGAGGCATTGCTCGCCAAGGGCCGCGCAGCCTCGCCGGCGCTCTCGCCGACCACGGTGACATATTAGCCACAGTTAATGTGAATCGGCAAACCTATCTTGCGTCTTTGGCATAGGTGTCCCGTAATGGGTCACTGGGTCTGGCGCCGCAATTGCACGGTCAGCAATGCCGGGGGGCAACCTTGACCTTGCAATCGGGGGGGGTGATTGGGGGGGGCCCGCCGCTTCGCAAATGGAGCGGCGGGCTCTTTCACGGCACCACACCATCAGGAGCCGCCGACGGATGGAATTTTTTGCAATACTCGCGGAGCCGCTCTAGTCGCGAACGCCGGTCAATTCGCGGACCTCCGCCCGCAGCGCCTGTAACTCCGCCAGGATCATGGCCTGATCGCTGTGCAGCGTCGCCCTGTCGGCCGATTCTACGGCTTCATGCTCGGCCTCCATCGCCGAAACGATCACGCCGATGAACAGATTGAGCACGGTGAACGAGGTCGCGATGATGAACGGGATGAAGAACAGCCAGGCGGCCGGATAGACCTCCATGACCGGGCGCACCACGCCGTCCGACCAGCCTTCGAGAGTCATGACCTGGAAAAGCGTGAACAGCGATTTCGGTATGCCGCCGAACAGTTCGGGAAAGGACGCGCCGTAGAGTTTCGTCGCCATCACCGCAAAGACGTAGAACACCAGCCCGAGCAACAGCATGATCGAGCCCATGCCGGGCAAGGCGGTGATGAAGCCGGTGACGACGCGGCGCAGCGACGGAACGATGCTGATCAGGCGCAGGACCCGCAGGATGCGCAGCGCCCTCAGCACGGAGAGCGAACCGGTCGCGGGGATCAGCGCGAAACCGACGACGAAGAGGTCGAAGATGCGCCATGGATCGCGGAAGAAACGCGTCCTGTAGACGACCAGTCGGATCGCAAGTTCGACCACGAAGACGCCGAGGATCCCGCGGTCGATGGCCGTTAGAAGCGGGCCAAAAGCAGCAATCGCGTCGGGCGAGGTTTCGAGGCCGAGCGTGACGGCGTTGATCAGTATCAGGACCATGATCGCGAGGTCGAAGCGGCGCGATTCGATGAGCGATTTCAGGGCGTCCAAGGCTTGTTCTCCGTTAGAGCATCGGACCCGAAGAATGGGAACCGGGCCTGGGAAAATCCAATGCTCAAACGCATATGGCCGACTTGTGACGCACCGAATACAAAAGTTGAAACTCTCAGGAAACTGATAGCGAAACTATTTGTATTAGTAGTTCGGCACAGTGATTTTGACAGGTCGGGGGCCGATCGGCAGCTCCCGTCAGCGGGCCGATCTCAGTGGCAGCTCGCAAATTTTCGAGATTAGCCGAAGCACTCCGCACCTTCGTTCATCCTGGGGCGGAGCAAGGAGCGAAGCGACGTGGCGCAGACCCTGGGAGCCATGCCGTTGCCTCAGCGCGTCACGACGGTGCAGAACCTTTGATGGCAGAGCGAGGCGCCCCCCTCTGTCCTGCCGGACATCTCCCCCACATGGGAGGAGATTGGCCTTCATCACTGATTTCGCCAACTACCAGCCTTGCAAAAGGACGCTGCCCGCGAAGCTGCCAATCTCCCCCAAGTGGGGGAGATGTCCGGCAGGACAGAGGGGGGCGCGAAGGATCGCTACGGAGCGCTTTTATTCTGACCGCTGCATTCTTAGGCGGATGTCACAGAATGGATCCCAGGGTCTGCGCCGCGCCGCTTCCCCCTTGCTCGTCGGGACCAACATGCAGCGAACATCTACAAACGCGCCAGGAACCATGCGGGGGAGCAGCGGGTTTGGCTTGGATGCCTGGACGAATATTCGGGAAAGGAATTCGGAAATGGCTGGTCTCGTTGGCAAGTTTGTCGGGAAAACCCCGGCGCCTCGCAAGGGCATGGCTAGTCCCAGACTGAGTGAGAATGACTTCAAGGCAAGGTACAAGCAGCAATTCGTCGACCCAGCGTTCGAACCGCTCGCCCAGTCGATTGAGCAAATCGCTTCGATCGCCTGGCAGGCTTATGCGGATTCCCGCAAGAGCCCGATCACGAGGAAAGCCGGTCCTGAGTTCAGCGACCCCGACTACGATCTGTCCGTCGATTGGATTGCGGCGCACGAATCGGTGCGACAGGCGCAGCGTCGGCACGAGGATCTAGCGGTGCCGCCGCGTCTATTGATCATCAACGGGTCGTCGCGCAGCGAGCACACCTGTCCCGGCGAAATGTCGAAGAGTTTCCGGCTCGCCGAAATCGCCCGTGAGACCATCGACAAGGAAACGAAACTTGCGGTCGAAATTCTCGATCTGTCGCGACTCGCTTCCGAATACGGGAGGAACATCCATCCCTGCAAGGCGTGCTTTTCGACGGCCGCTCCACTCTGCCATTGGCCCTGTTCCTGCTATCCCAACCATTCGCTTGGGCAAGTTCAGGACTGGATGAACGAAATCTACCCAATGTGGGTCGCCGCCCATGGGATCATGATCATCACGCCGGTGAATTGGTATCAGGTTTCCTCGCCTGTCAAACTGATGATGGACAGGCTTGTCTGCGCTGACGGTGGGAATCCAGACCCCTCGCTGACTCAAGGCAAGGATGCGGCAAAGGCAAAAGAGGTAGAACTGGCCGGGTGGGACTATCCGCGTCATCTGGCGGGCAGGCTGTTTTCTGTGATCGTGCACGGCGATGTCGAAGGTGCGGAGAATGTGCGGCATTCCATCGCTGACTGGCTGCGCTTCATGAAGTTGTCGCCGGCCGGCCCCAGCGCCGAGCTCGACCGCTACATCGGTTATTGGAAGCCGTACGCCACAAGTCATGATGAACTCGATGCCGACGAGACAATCCAGGAAGAAGTTCGCAACGCCGCCCGCTCGCTCGCCGAAGCCGTCGTCGAACGTCGGGCGGGCCGTTTCCGTCAGATCGGCATCGGCCTGGAAGACCCGCGGGAAAAATAGGCGACCCGATCAGCGAAGCACGGAATCCCGCAATTCCGCACGGAACCGAGCCCGAGCTTAGTCAGCGAACGTGCCGGGCATCGGCTTACGGAGTTGGGGTGCCAAGGTCGACCCAAATATCTGAATTGCCGGTCCGGCATTTTCATTTCCAATCAGCTAAGTGATTGAAAATGGCGCGAGTGACGGGGCTCGAACCCGCGACCTCCGGCGTGACAGGCCGGCACTCTAACCAACTGAGCTACACCCGCGCAAGACGAGCACGGTCAGCCGTGTTCGTCGTTGGGGCGGTGGATAAGGCGTAAGCCACCGGGTGTCAAGCGGAGCGCGACAGCATAACAGCAAACAGGAGAAGGTTTTTTGACAAGCCGAATTTCGTTGCCGAAAACGATCAACGGTGAGGGCATCGTGCGCTCATTTGGCCTTGCGGACCCCGTCCTAACTGCTTAAAGGTCCGGCCCGGAGCGGGCGATTAGCTCAGTTGGCAGAGCGCTTCGTTTACACCGAAGATGTCGGCGGTTCGAGCCCGTCATCGCCCACCACGTAACCGTTTGGATAGTCTTGTTCGCTGATCGGCTCGCTTGCAAGGTCGACTTCGTCGATGTGACTAATTGCACCAACGATGCCAGGCCTCGTTATTTTCGACGGCGCGTATGAAGAATAACAGGCGCTCGCTGACTTCGGGCAGACTGAGCGCTTTTGGTTTCCGCACGTTTGTCGGGTTAGATCGGGGCGGCTCGGGATTGCAAAATCCATCGAGCGAACAAGCGATCTGTGACGGACCGACTGAGCCGGCCACGGGCGGCAACGCGACTGCGCCGCCGTTGCTCGAACAAAAGTTGCGTTTAGCGTTGAAATATACTTCTCTATCTGGACGAGATAATAAATCTAAAAAAGTACCTTTGTTTATTAATTATTGTTAACCATGTGTTATTCGAGGTTATCCGGTTAACGCTTGAGGAAACTATTAAGGTTATGTTTCGTACCTCACCGATATATGAGTCATAGCAAATGTGCGGATTCGGGGGCTATTTCGGTTCGATCCGGGATGCGGAAGCTTTGCTTGCGCGCATGATAGCTACGATCGCCCATCGCGGGCCGGACGAGCAAGGGACGTTTGTAGCAGCCGACGCCGGGCTCGGGCATGCGCGGCTGTCGGTGATCGGGATCGGCGATGGCCAGCAGCCGATGTCCGACGTGTCAGGCAATTTGACGATTGCGTTCAACGGCGAGATTTTCAACTACCTCGAACTGCGCGAAGGGCTGATCGCCAAGGGCCGGCGCTTCCGCACGTCGAGCGACACCGAGGTCATCCTGCACCTGTATGACGAGATGGGCGAAGACTGCCTGTCGCTTCTGAACGGCGATTTCGCCTTGGCGATATGGGATCACAGGCGCCGGCGCATGGTGCTTGCCCGAGACCGCATGGGGGTGCGGCCGCTGTTCTACACGAACAGGGACGGCGTGCTTTACTTCGCGTCGGAGATCAAGGCCCTGCTGCAGGTTCCCGGCGTCTCGGCCGACATCGATCCGATCGCACTCGACCAGATCTTTACGCTGTGGGCGCCGATCGCTCCCCGCACGGCTTTCCGCAACATCCACGAGCTGGAGCCGGCAAGCGTGATGATCGCGACACAGGGGCAGGTCACGGTCAAGCGCTATTGGCACCTCGACTATCCGCGTCGGGACGCGCCGTCGAAGCTCACGAATGAGGACGATGCGGCCGAGGAACTCCAGGCGCTTTTGGCCGATGCGGTGAGGCTTCGCATGCGCGCCGACGTACCGGTCGGTTCTTATCTTTCGGGCGGGCTGGATTCATCCCTGGTTTCGGCGCTTGCCGCCGGGATGACCCCTCTCCAGCTGCAGACATTTTCGGTGACGTTCGACAGCGCCGAGCACGACGAGAGCGCCTTCCAGACCGAGATGGCTTCAGCCCTTGGCGCCCGGCATCGAACCATTGCCTGCCAGGCCGGCGATATCGCCGGCGTCTTCCCCGAAGTCATCCGCTTTGCCGAGCGGCCGATCCTCCGCACAGCCCCCGCACCTCTCTATCAGTTGTCCGGCCTCGTTCGCCAGGCCGGCTTGAAAGTGGTGCTGACCGGCGAGGGCGCCGACGAGGTTTTTGCCGGCTACGATATCTTCAGGGAAGCGCGTGTTCGCCGGTTCTGCGGACGGCAGCCGGCATCGCGCATGAGGCCAAACCTGTTCCGCAGGCTTTATCCCTATCTGCCGGGCCTGCAGCAGCAGTCCGTGGAGTATCTGGCTGCGTTCTTCGGCGCCGGCAACACTGCGCTCGACGATCTGCTGTTCTCGCATCGGCCGCGCTTCAAGACCACGGCCGCGGCGAAGATTTTCTTTTCCGGTGACCTGCGCGCGACGTTGAAGGGCTATGATGCGGCCGAGGAACTGGTCAGCCGGTTGCCCCAGGCTTTTCCCCTGTGGCACCCGCTGCATCAGGCGCAATATCTTGAAAGCAGCTTCCTCCTGCCGGGTTACATCCTCTCCAGTCAAGGCGATCGGATGGCCATGGCGCATGGTATCGAAGGGCGGTTTCCCTACCTCGACCATCGCCTGGTGGAATTTGCCGCAAGACTTCCGCCGGAAATGAAGCTGAAGGGACTGGTGGAAAAGCACATATTGCGCAAAGTCGCCAGGCATCTGCTTCCCAGCGCGATCCGGGAGCGTAGCAAACAGCCTTACCGGGCTCCGGAAGCCCGCTCCTTCGTTGGAGCCGGTGAACTGGACTATATCAGCGACTGCCTGAGTGAAGCGAGCATCACTGCCGGCGGACTGTTCAACGCCAAGGCGGTGGCGAAGCTTCATGAGAAATGCCGCACGCAGCCAGCGTCCGGGTTCCGCGACAACGCCGCCTTCGTCGGCATTTTATCGACGCAACTGTGGCAGAAAATTTTCACCGGCCAAGAAGCCAGTGCGGCACGAGCGGCCTGAGAAATGCAGGGAAGGAAAAAATGATGATTACAATCAAGGACAAGGTCAGAGCCTTTATCGTCGACAACTTCCTGTTCGGCGACACGTCTTACGAACTGGCAGATACCGCCTCGCTGATCGAGAACGACATCATCGACTCGACCGCCGTGGTGGAACTCGTGGCGTTCATTGAGGACAATTTCGGTATTGCGATGGTCGATTCCGACATCGTGCCGTCCAACCTGGATTCGGTCGACCGTATTTCATCATTCATCAAGGCGAAAGCAGGAACGCCGACAGTCTAGAGCATTTTGCAGCCAAGTGGAAACACTTGGCGCCGCAGAATTGCGGCTAAAACAAATAGATAGAGCGCGATGCCCGAGTTCGATTTGAACGCATCCCGCTCTAGCGCAATCGGCGAGGAGCGTCCGTGCGGATCGAACATTTTCTGGCCGCGAATGCCGCTGCCCATCCCGCCAAGACGGCATTGATCACCAAGCATAAAAGGCTGAGCTACGAAGAATTGGACGATCTCTCGAGCCGCCTTGCCGCTGCCCTTTTGGCGAACGGCGTCAGGCGCGATGATCGGGTCGTCGTTTTCATGGACAATTGCTGGGAGGCCGCTGTTTCGATCTTCGCCGTCCTCAAGGCAGGGGCGACCTTCAGTCCGGTCAACCCATCCACCAAGGCCGACAAGCTTGCCTACATCATCGCCGATTGTGGCGCTGCGGCGATCCTCACGCAAGCAAAGCTGATGCCGGTGGTCGCCGAAGCCTGCGGCGGCAACACCGGCATCTTCGTGGCTTCGAGCGTGGGCGCCGATGGCCGATGCCCGATGGGGGCTGCATCCCTGGCCGACTGTTTGACGCTCGAAGCCGGGAGGATCGACCACCGCGGCATCGACGTCGATCTGGCGATGTTGATCTACACGTCGGGCTCAACGGGCCGGCCCAAGGGCGTGATGATGACGCACCGCAATTGCGACGCGGCGGCGGACTCCATCACCACCTATCTGCGCAACACGTCCGACGACATCATTCTGAATGTCCTTCCTCTTGCCTTCGACTATGGCCTTTATCAATTGCTGATGGCTGTCAGGCTCGGCGCCACGCTCGTGCTCGAAAAATCGTTCGCCTTTCCTCAGGCGATCTTTGAGCGTATCCGCGAGGAAGGCGTCACCGGTCTTCCGCTGGTGCCGACGATGGCAGCGATGATCCTGCAGATGCGTGACCTGGAACCGGGCTTCCTGCCCAGCCTTCGCTATATTTCCAATACGGCGGCGGCCTTGCCGCAGCCTCACATAGAACGCCTGCAGTTCCTTTTTCCCGGTGTCAGGCTCTATTCGATGTATGGCCTGACGGAATGCAAGCGCTGCACCTACTTGCCGCCCGAGGAGCTCGACCGTCGGCCGGGATCAGTCGGCATAGCCATTCCGAACACCGAAGCCTTCGTCGTCGACGACAACGGGCAGAGAGTGCCACCAGGTGTGGCGGGTGAACTGGTCATTCGCGGACCGCACGTCATGCTGGGTTATTGGCGCAACGAAGCTGCGACCGAACGAGCGCTGCGACCAGGCCCGAACCATTGGGAGAAGGTCCTCTACACCGGCGATCTGTTCAGGGCCGATGAGGATGGCTTTCTCTATTTCGTCGGCCGCAAGGACGACATCATAAAGACGCGCGGAGAGAAGGTGGCGCCGAAGGAAGTGGAAGCCGTGCTTCACGCCCATCCCGGCATCGCGGAAGCCGTTGTCGTCGGCGTGCCGGATCCGCTGCTCGGGCATGCGATCGGCGCGCTCGTCATACGCTCGGACCCGAAGCTCAGCGAAAAGGATGTCATGCGCCACTGCGCCCGTCACCTCGAGGACTTCATGGTGCCCAAAATCATCGAATTCCCTTTGGAATTGCCGAAGACGGATACGGGCAAGGTCAGCCGCCGGCTTGCGTCGGAGATGATGGAGGCCGCGCAATGAGCGTTCGCCCCGGCGATGACGCGCAGACCATTCTGGCGCAGGCTCTGGCGATCGCCCCTGCAGCCGAAACGGACCGTATCGTAACGGCCTTGCGCCAGCAGTTGCGCGGCATTCGCAAGCGTGGCCTCGTGCTCGGTCTTTCCGGCGGGATCGATTCCAGCGTTTCGGTGGCGTTGGCCGCGCGAGCCGTCGGGCCACAGAATGTACTCTGCCTCTTCATGCCGGAAAACGATTCCGATCCGGAAAGTCTGCGGCTGGGCCGCCTTGTCGCCGGCACTTTCGGTGTCGAGGCAATTGTGGAGGATATCGGGCCGACCCTGCGCGCCATGGGCTGCTATCAGCGTCGCGACGCTTTCATCCGCGAGTTGGTCCCGGAATACGGCGAAGGCTGGGCCTCCAAGATCGTGATTGCGAACGCGCTCGAGCATGAGGGCTACAATATTTCGTCGCTGGTGGTGCAGGACCCCAAGGGCAAGCAGACCAAACTAAGAATGCCGCTCCCAATCTATCTCGGCATCGTCGCTGCCACCAACATGAAACAGCGCACCCGCAAACAGATCGAATATTTTCATGCCGACCGGCTGAACTTCGCCGTTCTTGGAACGCCCAACCGGCTGGAATACGATCAGGGCTTCTTCGTCAAGAACGGTGACGGCGCGGCGGACGTCAAGCCGATCGCGCACCTCTACAAAACGCAGGTCTACGCGCTGGCGGCCTATCTCGGCGTCCCCGAGGAAATCCGCAATCGGCCGCCGACCACCGATACCTACTCGCTGGCGCAGACGCAGGAGGAGTTCTACTTCTCGCTTCCCTATGACCGCATGGATCTTTGCCTTTGCGGCCTCAATAACGGCGTGGCGGCTGAAGTGGTGGGGCAGGCGGCGGGACTAGACGCCTCGCAAGTGGAACGCGTCTGGGCCGACATCGCCGCCAAGCGCAAGGCGACGCGCTATCTGCACCTGCGTCCGCAACTTGTCGATGAGGTCGAGGAAGTCGGGACCTGAACTGGCTCTCCAGCCTCGCCACGGCGAGCGCTTGAGGGTGACCGATGTTCCGCCCCACTCGGGTTCGCCTTGCGCTCTGGTGAGAGGCTGGCGGACCGGAATGCGGTAGGCCAGTCGGACGGAATCGACGGTGCTGGACTAGTTGCCGTGGACAAGGCTTAATGCTGCGCGGCGAGATTGCCGGGGGCGATTATGAGATCACCGCAGCACATGACTGATGGCGGCGATGTTCTCGATGCTGTCGTCGTCGGGGCCGGCTGGGCCGGCTTGGGTGTCAGCTATTGGCTGGCGCGACGGGGCCTGCGCCACAGCGTATTGGAGCGGGGCCGCATAGGAGAGACCTGGCGCACACAGCGATGGGATTTATTTCGGATGAATACTCCCAACGTGCAGACCGTCATGCCGGGCGATTGCTGTGACGGTCCGGATCCGGATGGTGCCCTGACGCGCGATCAGTTCGTCACTCTCCTTGAGGATTTCGCCGGGCGCAACGCGCTGCCGATCGAACCGGATACTGCGGTAAGCGAACTCACGCACGAGAATGGCGCCTATCGGCTGACCACCTCACACGGCACGCTTTGGGCGCGCAATGTGATCGTCGCAAGCGGCAGCCTGAATTGTCCGGTGCGCCCGGTCTGGGCCGCCGCGTTGTCGCCAGCTCTCCGCCAGATCGACGCTTCCGGCTACCGCAGCGCTGCCGATCTGCCCGATGGAGCGGTGCTGGTGGTCGGAAGCTGCCAATCTGGTGCTCAGATCGCGGAGGAATTGGCAGACGCGGGTCGAACGGTCTTCCTTGCGACCAGTCGTGTCGGACGGCTTCCACGGCGCTACCGGGGTCGCGACATCATGGTCTGGCTGCTCGAAAGCGGGTTTCTCGACGTGCGCCGGGAGGAGGTCATTCGACTTGCGGGACGCATCCCGCCGCGTGGCGTGCTCGGGTCGGTGCACACGATAAGCCTTCAAGCGCTCAGCACCCGAGGTGTCGTGCTGCTTGGGCGTCTCACCGGCATCGAGGATGGCGGCGGCCTCTCGTTTGCCGACGATCTCGAAGCGAATGTCCGCTTTGCGGATGAAGCCTCCGAAAATGTCAAACGCCATGTCGACGACTATATCAGCCGCATGGGGATCGATGCACCCGTTGCGGAGCCCGACCCGGCGGAGACGGTCGCGATGCGTCAGCCGAACCCGACGATCGGTTCGCTCGATCTCTCCCGCTCCGGCGTAACGAGCGTGGTGTGGTGCACGGGCTTTAAGGGCGATTTCAGTTGGATGAGGGTTCCCGGTGCGCTCGACAGCGCTGGACAGCCTGTTCACGCGGATGGCGTGGCCGCCCTGCCGGGCCTTTACTTCGCAGGGCTAGACTTCGCCTCCACACGCAAGTCAGGCATCATCTTGGTGATCGCCGAGGAAGCACCTCGCCTTGTCGAACATATCGCAGGGCATTCGTGACCGCCTTTGGCATAGTCAAGAAGCTCCTGACAGTCAGGGCCGGGAGATCGTCAGCCACCGCCTTGCGCCGCCGGCAAAGGCCTCCAACGATCAACCAATAACTTCACTCCCGCACGACTGAATGCTTCAGGTGAAGCGGCCGCCGATCAGCCGGCTCCACTGCTCGCCCGCAAGCCCGTTCAGGAAAGCTTGCGAGTTCTTGATGGCATTCAAGAGCTCTGGATCGCGCGAATGCACCACGGTCGAGGCGACGGTCAGGAAAGCGATGCGTCGCCCAAGCATTGCTTCCAGAAGTGCGGGTTGAATGCGTCCGCGCAGGCCGCTGACGCCGCGCGCGGCAGCATCATCGATCAGGCAGTCGATGACGGAACCCGCTTGGCCGGGGAGGGCGAGGATCTGCAGCACGCGACCGATTGCACCCGCCCGTGCGTGATAGGCGAATGCGCCGACATTGGTGCCGACCGGCGATGCCACGGCAACATAGACAAGCTCGCCCAGATCCGGCCTTTGTGCCGCATCGGTCAGCATATGATCAAGCTGGCCTTCCGCCCAACTCGGGCGCAGGGCGAACTGGGCAGTCAACGGATCGACGAGCCTGGCAAATGCGTCGCTGTCGATTTGCGATGTTCGAAAGGCTCCGTGGCCTGCCCCGTCCGCTGCCACGCCGGACCAGCGTCGTTCGCTGGAGTTTATTCGGCTGCAATAAAATCGGTCGAGGGCATGGGCAGACGGATTGAGCATTCGGGCAAGCTTCATGCGACTGGCGGAAAGGCCGAGCACAAAGCTGGCCGGCCGCATCACACGTACCCAGTCGAGACTGTATTGCGGCAGGACAACGCCGCGCAGCCGGGTCCACAATTTTGTGGAAATGTCGTTGGCGGTCTCGCTGAAGGAGATATCCTGCGGGCCATCCAAATAAGCCTTCAACAATCGGGCGCCGGCCATCGGGTCGCGCTCATGATCCTCGACCATGAGCGAGCCGCAGATGGCGGCACGTAATTGTCGGCTGTTGAATTGCATCGGCAACACGTGAACGCCGACAAACCCCGAGACGCGGCCGGCGTCGTTGACGTGGACAAGCGAGCGGAGATCGCCTCCGCAACCCGGCGCCTCCAGATAAAACCGTCTCATATAGTCGATGAGCGAGGCCGGCGCTTCGGTTCGCTCTTTGCGCAGCACGCGTTGGAACATGCCTGCGACTGCCGGAAGATCGGCACCTTCCAGGGCGCGAACGACGCTCAAGCCTGGCTCCTGGCATCGGAACCCTGGCCGCCGAACGTCAGCTGTTGGCAGCACTGCAATCTCCAGTTGCACTCGCTCAAGTTGCCGGAAGGAGAGCTATGATGCTGCGGCAAGGTAGGCCCTTAGCTTGATCATGAAAACGAGCGCCGTTGCTGTTACCAACTTCGGGTAAACCGATGTTGAAGCATTGGTAGCGGATCGAGCTTTATCGGGCGCAGCTTTGTTTCGTCGGCGCCGCCGCACGTCTGGCGAAACCGGCGCCGAAAGATCATGGCGGAAGCAGCCGGAAGTCCTTGCCTTCTGGGAGCAGCTGCCCGCCGTCGACGATGATGGTCGTGCCGGTGATGTAGCTGGCGTCGTCGGAGGCCAGGAACAGGAAGGCATTGGCCACGTCGCGTGGGCTGCCGAGGCGGCCGAGCGGGATGGAGTCCTCCATGTTCTTTATGTAGGCGGCGCCGCGATGCAGCTGGATGGCTTCGGTGAGGATGTTGCCGGGCTCGACGCCGTTGACGGTGATGCCATAGGCCGAAAATTCGAGGGCGGCTGAACGGATCAGGCCGTTGATGCCGGCCTTGGTCGCCGAATAGTGGCCGTGACCGGGGCTGGTAACGTGCGGGCCGGTAATCGAGGAGGTGAACAGCATGCGGCCAAAGTGCTGCGCCTTCATCGGAACGAGCGCCGCACGGGCGGCATTGAAGCTGCCGCGCAAATTGACCGCCATGACACGGTCCCAGTCCTCAGGGCTGGTGTTTTCCAGCAACTGCCAGGGATAGATGCCGGCATTCTGGACCATGATGTCGAGACGGCCGTGACGTTCGAGCGCCAGCGCAACAGCGGCCTCGGCATCGGGCATCTGCGAGATGTCGGTGCGGATGAAGGCAGCGCCGACTTGGTCAGCGGCCGCTTGTCCGGCCTCGACTTCGGTATCGGCCAGGACCAGCTTCGCGCCCTCTTCGGCAAAGCGTTGTGCGATGCCCTTGCCGATGCCGCGGGCACTGCCGACGATCAGCGCGACCTTGTCCGAAAGTCTTCCGATCCCTGGACGCCCGATCATGCCAGCCTCTGGCGGATGGTTTGCTTGAAAGCGTCGAGCAGCACCGCGGCAAGCACCAGCAGGCCGTGGATCACCTGGGTGAAGTTGGCCGGCAGGCCCATGAGGTTGATCGCCGTGTTGATGGCCGACAGCAACAGCACGCCGGCATAGACGCCGGGCAGGGTGCCGACGCCGCCCTTCAGGCTGACACCGCCGATGACGACGGCGGCGAAGGCGTTGAACAGCAGGCCGACGCCGAGATTGGCGGTGGCGCCGGAGGTGCGGATCGCCAGCAGCCAGCCGGCAAGGCCGGCGATAGCGCCAGCGAGAACGAAGGCGATGACGAGGTTGCGGTTGACGCGGATGCCGGCGCGGAAGGTTGCGGTCTCGTTCCCGCCGATCATGATCAGGTGCCTGCCGAAGGGCGTCTTGGCCATGATCAGCGAGAAGACGACGAAACACGCAATCGCGATCCAGGCGGTGAGCGGCAGGCCAAGAAGGCGCTGAATGCCGAACCAGCGGATTGCCGGCGCAAGGTCCTGTGCCGAGCGGCCGCCGGAAATGACCAGTACGAGGCCGCGCACCCAGATGTAGGACGCCAGCGTGATGATGAAGGCACTCATCTTCACCTTGACGACCAGGTAGCCGTTGATGGCGCCGATGATGCCGCCGACAGCAAGGGCGATCAGCAGCGAAACCGGAACCATCAGCCATTCCGGGTGCAATTGTACGCCAAGGCCGATACCCGCCGAGCAGAACAGGATGCCGACCGCCATGGCACTGAGCGCCGCCACCGATTCGACCGACAGGTCCATGTGACCGGTGATGATGACCAGCGCCAGGCCGATCGACATGACGCCAAGCACGCTCGACGCCTCGATGATGTTGGCGAAGATGCCGAGCTGGAAATAGTTCGGAATGGCGATGGAGAAGACCACCAGCACGAAGACCAGCATGAACCAGACGAGGTTGTCGAGGACGAACTCGAGGGCGCGGCGCGTGCGGGGATTCATGTGTTGATCCGGCTGGCGCATTGATTCTCGGAAAGGATCATGCGCGGATTGAAAATTGCTGCAGCTTGCCTTGCGCGTGCATTCGAACGCGCCGGTCGAGCTCCGGGCCAGCGTGGCCCGAAGCCCTGGGCGACCTTTTATTCGATCGGCTTCACGGTGCCCGAGGGCGGCTTCAGATTGCCCCAGAAGGCCGGGTTGTCGACGTTTTCCTTGGTGATCGCAGCGCCGGGGATTTTTATATTCGGTCCCCAGGCTTCAATGGTCACAGTCGACTTCAGGCCGAGCACGTCGTACTCGCCCGGCTTGATCTCCTGCTTGTTGACGACCTTGTCCATGAACATGGCGACGGCGGCGGCCTGAGCGTAGAGCGGCTGCTCGACTTCGACGTTGAGCCAGCCCTTGCGGATCAGGTCGAGGCCGACCGGCGCACCGTTCGAGCTCATCAGCATGACGTCGCCCGGCTTCTTGCCGGCGGCCTCGAGCGAGGCGACGGCAGCGACCGAGAGATGGGCGGCGTGGCTGAAGATCAGATCGATGTCCGGGTTGGCGAGTATCTGGTCGTTGACGATGGTTCCGGCTGCATCCGCCGCCCATTGCATGGCCGGCACCGAGATGATCTTGACGTCCGGGAACGCTTTCATCTTCTCCTCGAAACCCTTCTGGATGTCGAGCGTGTAGGGGTCGCCAGGATCGCCAAGCACCTGGAGGATCTTGCCTTTCACCGATCCGTGCTTCGCCTTCAAGAGCTTCTCGGCCTGGTCGGCGGCAATCTGGCCGATCTCGACCGTTCCCGCCACCGACGTGAAATCGGATGGTGTCGAGGTGATTTGGCGATCGAACTCGACAACCGGGATGCCGGCGGCGCGAGCGGCTTCGATGGACGGCTTCAACGCATTGAAATCGACGGCGGCGAGAATGATCGCCGACGGCTTGAGCGCAATGACGTCGTTCATTTGCGATTGCTGAGCGTCGGTCTTGTTATCGGCGTTCAGCGTCTTCATCTCGTAGCCGACCTGCTTCAGGAACATCTCCAGAGCGCTCACCGAGCCGGTCTGGAATTCGTCGAGCAATGTCGGCACCAGGTAATAGACGGTGCCCTTGGACTGGGCGAATGCCGGCGTGAGCGTGGCAAAGGCCAGTGCCAGGATACCGAAGACGGAAAGAAGTATTTTCTTCATGTCGTTCGCTCCTCTTGCGCCGGACCCCTCATTTGTCCCTCAGCCTGCCGGTCCGGCACCGGCGAGCGTCTCTCCGGTGATCATGTCGATCACCGCGTCGGGACTTGTTTTGTTGCGCGCGACATCGCCGGCCACGACGCCTTGCCGGATCACCACGATCCGGTCGGCGACCTGGAAGGCCTGTTGCATGATATGGGTGATGATGACAACGCCGATACCTTGCCTCGCCACCTGGCGGATCATGTCGAGGCCGCGCCGCGTCTGCTCGACACCGAGTGCTGCGAACGGCTCGTCGAGAAGCACGAGCTTGCCGCCAAAATGCACGAATCGATTGAGCTCGATGGCCTGCCGCTGGCCGCCCGAGAGGTGCTCGACATTGGTCCTGAGGGAAGGGATGCGCGTGCCGGCGCTGGCCAAAGCCTTTTCGACCACCTGCTCCATGGCGGGTTCGTCGAGCACGGGAACGCCAAGAAATTTCCTGGTGATCTCGCGGCCCATGAAGAAATTGGCCACCACGTCGACATTGGTGCAGAGCGAGAGGTCCTGGTAGACGGTCTCGATCCCAGCGGCCTTGGCCTCGGCGGGAGATTTGGCGAGAAATTCCTTGCCCTCGAACAGCATGCGACCGGAGGTCGGCTCCAGGCCGCCGGCGATGATCTTGACCAGCGTCGATTTGCCGGCGCCATTGTCGCCCAAAAGCGCCACGACCTCGCCCTTGCCGATCGAGAAGCTGATGCCCTTGAGCGCTTCGATCGCGCCATAGTTCTTGGTCACATTGTCGAGCACCAGCAGAGGTTCGCTCATGCCGCGATCCCCTTGCCTTGCAGTATATCTCGCCCGCGTTCGCGCTCGGCGGTGAATATCTGGCCGAAGCGTGGCGAAAGCACCCCTGAGACGGCAAGCGCCGCGGCCCCGCGCAACACCGCATGCTGGCCGCCGCGCGCGACGGTGACACGCGGCGCCGTGCGGTCGTTTCGCGCCGAGATCGAGTTGGGAAGCTTGGCAACCGAACCGGCCAGCCCTTCAAGCAAATCTGTGGACGCCAGTCCGCCGAGGATGATGGTTTCGGGATCGAACAGGTTCTCGATGATGGTGATGGCGTTGCGGAAGATCGGCCCGACTTCATCAACCCAATCGGCCTCGCTGATGTTCCGGCGCCGCAGCGCTTCGAGCGAGAGGTATCTTTCGAGGCAGCCGCGATTGCCGCAGGGGCACGGCTCGCCACCCGGCACGACAGGGATGTGTCCGATTTCGCCGGCATTTCCCCAGGCGCCGCGCAACGCGCTTCCGTCATGCACCATGACGCCGCCAAGACCGACACTGAAATAGAGATAGTAGTATTCGGAATACCCCGTCCCGAGGCCGTACAGGCGCTCGCCCATTGCCGCGGCCGCCATGTCGGTCTCAAAAAACGCGGGCAGCCCGGTGGAGGCCTCCAGCCGTTCCCGAAGCGCCACGTCCTTCCAGCCGGTCATCGTCGTCGGGCCGATAAAGCTCATCGACTCGACGCCGAAAGGGCCGGGCAGCGCCATGCCGATGCCGAGAACGCGACCGCCCGGCCGCAGTCCGGTCAATTCAAGCACCATAGCGCCGATCAGATCGAAGGCATGGTCGGGCGTTGCGTTGGCGGCCTCGCGGTAGGCGCTCTCGATTACGTCTCCGCTCAAATTGATCAGCGCCGCATGGATACCCAGCGGGGTGACGTGGATGCCGACGGCATAGCCGCCCTCCGGGTTGATCCGCAGGGTCGCCGGAGGCAGGCCTCGCCCGCGCGGCTCTTCGCGCATCGATAGAACGTAGCCGTGTTCTTCCAGCTCGCGAACGATGGTCGATACCGTTTGAACGGTGAGCCCGACCCGCCGGGCGATGTCGCCGCGCGCGATCGGGCCGTGGAGGCGGATGGATTCGAGGACGATGCGCCTGTTGTAGGGCCGCCCAAATTCCTGATTGGTCCCCCGCAGTGCCATGTCTTGCGTCCCTGGGAGACAAGAGGTTCGCACCAAAGAATTATTCAGTCAAATGGAATTCAAAAAGACTTCGCGCGCGATCCTGGCTGATCCGCGTTCCTTCGCGCCCCCCTCTGTCCTGCCGGACATCTCCCCCACAAGTGGGGAGATCGGCAGCTTCGCCGGTGGCGCTCTTCTTGCGGTGGAGATTGGCGAAAGCCGCCGTGAGCACGATCTCCCCCCCAAGTGGGGGAGATGTCCAGCAGGACAGAGGGGGGCGCTGTCCCATAGGCGCTAACTTAGGGCACGAGCGTTATCCTTGCTGCGGCGGATTGGCTTTTTCGTCGCCTCGGTGGATCGCAGACGTGGCGAATGATTTCGGCAAAGCGCGCCAC
>NZ_CAKXZS010000013.1 GCF_935822925.1 Mesorhizobium ventifaucium | reverse complement strand
GCGCCTATGGGGCGCTGTCCCGCTAGCATCAAAAAGGTCCTGAACCGACGTGACGCTCGCAGCCGACAGGCCTTCGACTTGTCAGAAGCGCTCCTGCCGGGGACTCCGGGGACTAAAGATACCGCGCGACCTTCTTGCCGACCCTCAGGAAGCGCAGCGGGTCTATCGCCTCGCGATTGTGGCGGATCTCGTAATGCAGATGCGGGCCGGTCGAGCGGCCGCTGCTGCCGGTCTTGCCGATGACGTCGCCGGCATTGAGCCTCTTGCCGACGGTCACGTCGATTTTGCTGAGATGCCCATAGCGCGTCGCAAAGCCATTGCCATGGTCGACCTCGACCATGCGGCCGTAGCCGCCGTTCCAGCCGGCCTTGACGACAACGCCGGGCGCAGTGACCTTGGCAGGCATTCCGGTCGGCGCCCTGAAATCCATCCCCGAATGCAGCGCGGCGGTGCCGAGGAGCGGATCGGTGCGGACGCCGAACGGGCTGGTGACCGAGCGACCGGGCGCGGGGTTGTCGAGCGGCAGCCGTCGCGCCTCCGTCTTCAGACGATCGAGCGCGTCCAGCGCCTCGTCGAGTTCCCTTACCTTGCTGTCGAACGTCATCGAACTGTCGAGCGGTATCAACGGACCGCCGGCATCGCTCTTACCGAAATCGCCGTCGACCGGCAGGCCAGCCGCCTCGAGCGCCTGAGAAATCGCATCGGCGTTTCTGTAGGCGTTGTCGGCAAGCGTGGCGATGCGGGTGAGCTGCTGGCTCTCTATGGCCTTGAGCGCGGCGTTGATCGACACGAACAGTCTATCGGCACGATCGGCCGCCGTGTCGCTCGGCAGCGGATCGGAGCGGGTCGACCACAGGGAGAACGGCCTGGTATCGCCAGCGCCAAGGTTGGCGCCGACGCTGGCAACCGCATAGGCCTGCGGCGGGGCGTCGGTCACCTCGGCGCGTTTATCCGGCATAGCGGACGCGCCGGTGCCTGCGGCAGGCGGCGTTCCGACGTCGCTCTCGGCGCGTTCGAGGAGCGGGCCGATGCGGCCGTGGCGCAGGCTGAGCTGGGTCTGTCGTTCCAGCAACTCGCCAACTTTCGTTTCCATGAGCTGCTGGTCGAGAAGCTGACGGCTGGTGATCCGATCGACCTGGGCGCGCAGTGCGGAGATGCGGTCCTCATAGGCCTGCTGCATGCGCGCCTGCCGTGCCGTGGTCGCGCCGATCAGGTCGTCGCGCAGCACGAGATAGGAGGTCGCCAGCAGATAGCCTATCGCCATCGCCGCCAGCGCGGAGCCGCAAAATGCGGCAACCCATGGCCGTATGGTGAAATGCCTGATCTCGTTGCCCCGGGCGATAATGACAGTGTGGGGCTCCTTGCGCCTGCCGAGGACCGTTGACTGACTGGCTACGTTCACAGGACCAAGCTTTCGTTACGACACCAACGACAAGCCCGATTACACATCATTAAGGTTAACGGTCGGTTGCTGGCGTCCAGCTCCTTGCAGCCCATGGGTTGCAGCCGGATTGCTTCGGCGCCCCGTGCTACAACGGCTTCAGGCCCCAGCCGAAATTGTCGTCAAAGCGCGCGCACGGCCTCCAGCACCGCCTCGGCATGGCCTTTGACGCGAACGTGTCGCCAGATCCGGGCGATCCGTCCGTCGCTGCCGATCAGGAACGTTGCGCGCTCGACGCCCATATAGCGGCGGCCATAGAGCTTCTTCTCGACCCACAGATGATAGGCTTCGATCACCTTGCGCTCCTCGTCGGCGACGAGGTCGACGGTCAGATCGTATTTCGATTTGAATTTGTCGTGTTTTCGGACGCTGTCCGGCGACAGGCCGATCACCATCGCGCCGAGCTTTTCGAATTCCGGCTTCAACTGCGAAAAGCCGATCGCCTCATTGGTGCAGCCGGTGGTGTCGTCTTGCGGATAGAAGTAAAGCACGACCGGCTTTCCCAGCAATGACGCGAGGCTGAGCGACCCGCCGCCGTCGCGGGGAAGGTCGAACTGCGGCGCAACGTCGCCGACGTCGAGATCAGCCATATCGATGCCCTTGTTTGTGGTTACGCGCGAAGCCTCATCGATATATTGTCGCACCGGGATTCGTCCACGGTCGAGTTCGTTCAACGGAAAATTGTGTGGATCAGGAGCAGCCGCAGCACGAGAAGATCAGATTCAGGCGTGATGAAATCACTGACCTGGGGGCCTTCCCGTCCGCGTGCCGCGTACCGCCGCTCGGCCAAGGCCGCGGCGTTGGTATTCTTGCGCGGCTGTTTGCCGGCTTTTTGGCCCTTGTGCTGCTGGCCACCGCCGCCGCGTATGCGATCGGCATGTCCGGCTTCGGCGCCGAGCGGCTGCGGGCCGAAGCGGAAACGGCCATCGAGAAATTGGCCGGCGTCGACGTCGACGTTACGGTCGGGCCGGCCCGTCTCACGCTCGACGGATCGAGCTTCATCGCGCTGCAGGTCAGCGACGTCAGCCTCAAGACCGCCGACGGCAAGCCGATGGCCGATGCCGGGCGTGTCCGCTTCGGCGTAAGGCTGATACCGCTGTTTTCAGGCGAGATGCGGCTTACCAGCGCCAGGATTTCCGACGCGCGCATCGAGATGTCGGCGCTGCCGTCGGGTGGCGACTGGACGGCGGCGCTGCGCAACGACGACGGCCTCATCGATCCGGAAAGGCTGGCCGGTTCGGTCTTTGCCAGCATCGGTCACGCGCTCGATGCGGTGCGCGAGGATTCGATGCGCCGGATCGAGCTGCGCAATGTCGACCTCGTTCCGCCCGAGGCCGGGTTGGTCAAACTGGTCAGGATCGCGGATGCTACCGTTGCGCAGTCGGGGCCGGGCGGCATCGAGTTTTCATCCGACGCGGATGTCGACGGCAGGGCACTCACCATCGCCGCCTCAGCCAGCCGCGATACGACGACGCGGCGGGTGACGGCCCTCGATGCTAGCGTCGAGTTAGCGGAGGCCGACGAGGCTGAGGCAGCGCCGGGCGGGACGCTCGGCGCTATTGCCTTGAAGCTGGTGGGATCGGAAGGATCCGGCGAGAACGCGCCCCGGCTGACGGCCTCGTTGTCGTTCGCCGGTTCCGTACTCGATCTCGGCTCGCGCGGGATGCTTCCAGCCGACGTCGATCTCGCTGCGACGCTTGTCGCCGGCGCCAACAAGGTCCAGGTGGACCGGCTGCAAGTGAGGACCGGTCGCTCGACATTCGATTTCGCCGGCTCGATCGGGCCCAAGCCGGCGACTGGAACAGCCGGCGAGGAGCCGTCCTATCGCTACGACCTGACCAGCGACGGCTCGACGCTGGCGCCTTCTGAATCCTCCGAACCCGCACTCGATTTCATAGCCCGCGTCGCCGGCGTCTACCAGACCCGCAGCCGCAAGCTCGTGGCCGAGCAGATCGGGATCAGATCCGGGTCCGCCGGCGAGGCACTGGGCACGGCTTCGGTCGAGTTCGCCAGGGGAAAGGTGCCGGGCATATCTGTAGCCTTCAACGTCCACGACATGCCGGTCTCGCATGTCAAGCAGTTGTGGCCCTGGTTTTCCGCGCGAAACGCTCGCCTGTGGGTGCTGAAAAACCTGTTTGGCGGCCGCGTCGTCGACGCGAGCCTGCAGTTCCAGGTCGTGCCCGGGCGCCTTGGCAACGGCATCCCGCTTTCATCAGATGAGGTGTTCGGCCGTTTCAAGATCGAAGGATCGCGCTTCGATACAGCCGGTCACATTCCGCCGATACGCGATGCCATCGGCGTCGTCGAATTCCACGGCAATGACGTCGACGTCGCCTTGTCCTCGGGCAACGTCTATATGGCCAGCGGCCGCACGGTCGCGGCAAGCAACGGCACGATGGCGGTCAAGGCGGCGAACCGCCCGCCGGTGATCGGCGCGCTCGATATCGATGTTGCCGGGGAGGCGTCCGCAATCGCCGAGCTCGCCTCCTACGAGCCGATCAACGGCATGCGCCGTGTCGGCCTGCTGCCGGAAGACCTGTCCGGCACGGTGACCGGCCACGTCAAGGCGGACATTCCGCTGCAGCGCGGCGTCGATAGCTCGAAACTCGATTGGCTGGTGACGCTCGATTACAAAGACCTGTCGCTGGGCAAGCCGTTCGAAGACCAGACGGTGACGGACGCGGACGGTTCGATCACGGTCGAACCCGAGAAGGCGGTGATATCAGCCAAGGCGCTGCTCAACGGCATTCCAGCCGAACTCGACCTGATCGAACCGCTCAGGGATGGCGGACCGCCACGCAGCCGGAAAGTGGCGCTGATGCTCGACGACAAGATACGTGCCGCCGCCATGCCTGGCCTGTCGGAGCTGCTTTCCGGAACCGTCAAGGTTGAGATAGACAAGAGCGGGACGGGCAACCAGACTGTTTCGGCGGACCTGACCAATGCCAGGCTGGACATTCCCTGGGCAGGCTGGAGCAAGGGCCCCGGCATTCCAGCCAATGTCACATTTGCCATGGCCAAATCCGGCGACACCACGACGCTGTCCGACTTCGACCTGAATGGAAAGACCTTTTCGATCGATGGCGGCGTGGTGCTGGTCAACGGCGCACTGTCGTCGGCGCGGTTCAGCAACGTCAAGCTGAACCGGGGAGACGACGTTGCCGTTTCAGTGAAACGATCGGGCAAGGGCTACGCGATCGACATCAGCGGCAGCGCGCTAGACGCGCGCTCGCTGATCAAGCAATTCACGTCCGATGTCGACACCGCCACCAAGGCCACGGGTTCCGACGCGATTTCGGTCAGCGCCGACGTCAATTCGCTGACCGGCTTCCACAACGAGACACTGTCGAACCTGAAGCTCGACTACAGCGCCGCCGGCTCGAGGGTGAATGGGCTCAAGGTGAGCGCCACGGCAAGTTCGGGTGCTGCCATCAGCGTCAGCAATACGACCGGCGCCGGCAAGCGCGCCCTCAACGTGCGCTCGGCCGATGCCGGCGCCATCCTGCGGTTCCTCAACATCTACGAGCATATGGAGGGCGGTTCGATCACCCTGGCGCTCGCCGGGGCAAGCGATGGGCCGATGAAGGGCCAGGTCGACTCACACAATTTCTTCGTGGTCAACGAGCCGAAACTCGCCTCGCTCGTGTCGACGACGCCGGCGGGCGACAGCCGCAGCCTCAACGAAGCCGTCAAAGCCAATATCGACACGTCGAGAGTGAAGTTCGAGCGCGGCTTTTCCGAGATCGAAAAGGGCGCCGGCTATCTGAAGCTGGCTAATGGCGTGCTGCGCGGCCCGCGGATCGGCACCACCTTCCAGGGCACGCTCTATGACCAGAACAACAACATGGACATGACCGGCACCTTCATGCCGGTCTACGGCCTCAACCGCATTTTTGGCGAGCTGCCGCTGTTCGGCGCGCTGCTCGGCAATGGCCGCGATCGCGGCCTGATCGGCGTGACCTACCGGCTCAGGGGCGATGCCAACAAGCCGAAGCTGGACGTCAATCCGCTGTCGGTAATCGCGCCCGGAATTTTCAGGTCGATCTTCGAGTACCGGTAAGGTCAAAAGCCAATCACTTCGAGCGGCCGAGTTTTGACCCTAAGCGGATTGCAAAGCGGTGACGCGCTTGTCCGCAGCAAGCGCTTCATGATCATGCAACCGCCTTGTGCGACAGCAGGTCTTCCGCCAGTCGTGACGCGGCCTCCCGTGCATCCCGGCGAGCCGCATGATCAAGATCGGGTCCAAAGAGGGTCTTCTGCATGATTAGACTGCGGACATCTTCGATACCGATGAAACGCAACCACGCTTCTATATAGGGCTTTTGAAAGTCGAAGCTCTGCGCCGGAGTGATGGACTGCGCCGCATAGTCGAGGCCTCGCGCATGGACGACCACTGCGATCTTGTCGCGGAGCAGTCCTGCGAACCCGTGTTCAGGATCGAACGAGAAAAGAATGTCCTTCTGCGATACCAGGTCGATGAAGTGCTTGAGCTTGTAGGGAATGCTGAAATTCCACAGGGGCGTCGACAGCAGGACAATATCCGCCCAGTGCAGTTGTTGCGCCAATTCTTGCAAAGTGGCCCATGCCTGCTGTTGAGAAGGGGTAAGCGGCGTGCCGCTGAGCCCCGCATATTTGGCCAACATCGCGTCCTCACCGAATTCCGGGAGGTCGACATCCCACAGGTCGAGCGTTGAAATCTCCAAGTCAGGTCGCCGAGCACGATAGGTTTGAACAAAGGCCCCGGCGACCTCACGCGAGGCGGAACGCTCTTTGCGGGGCGAGGAAACGATATGCAGTAGCTTGGTCATGGATCATCCTTGCTCATTGTGTGACGAGCCGTATTGCGTCATATTTTAACCCGTTATAGAAATTGAGATTATCGACAATATTCATCATGGATCAGAATATATGTTGGAATTGGTCCTGCTCAGGACCTTCGTCACCGTGTTCGACGAAGGCGGCTTCAGCCGGGCAGCAGCGCGACTGAACCTTACGCAGTCGGCCGTCAGTGGGCACCTGCGCCGTCTCGAAGAGCAGGTCGGAAAGCCGTTACTCAAAAGGACGACGCGCTCGCTGGAGATGACACAAGATGGCGAGCGCCTGCTCGCCTATGCCCGGGCTCCTCGCCCTTAACCGGGATGCTTTGGCCGATCTGGCGCAGGTACAATTTCACGGCAGGATCCGCGTCGGCCTCTCGGAAGACTTCGCACAGGTTCCCATCCTTCGCGCCTTGCAGGCATTCGGCGCTGATCGCCCCGGGTTGCAGGTCGAGGTGCAAGTCGGGATTCCGGGTGCGCTCCTCTCGAAGCTGAAGGAGGGCAACATCGAACTAGTGCTCGGATCACAGTGTGAGGGTGAGGAGATGGGGCGCCTCCTGTGGCGCGAGCCGCTTGTCTGGGCATGGGCGGATCATGCCAGCGTGGATCTTCCGGACCCGCTGCCGTTGGCTGTGTTGCCGGAACCTTGCCCCTACAGGGAAGTTGCTCTTGAACGGCTTGCCAAGGTCGGGATCAGCCAGCGCACGGTGATGATCTGCACCAGCAACGCCAGCCTGAGGGCGGCTGCCATCTCAGGCTTCGCTGTAGCGCCGATGATCGTCAGTCAGCTGAGAAACGGCCTGGTCAGGGTACCCGCAAGCTACGGTCTGCCAGAATTGCCAGAAGCGGAGTTCAGGCTATTTGCCGCATCGAGAGGCGATACTTCCGTCTTCGAAGAACTGGCGGAGGCCATCATGAACGCCGTTCCTCGAAGGCACGCTGGCGAGGAGTGATCCTGAACTCGCAGCACCAACGTTTGCTTTTGAAATGGCGCTACCTGCTCGTTCCGATCGATGAGACGAATGGCGGCCATTCTCGGCAGGTACCTGATTTAAGTCTTGCCAGGCCGTGAAGGGGGCCGGTCTTTTTTGCCTGTCCCCGATTGGATCTAACTGGTTACAGGTGGGCAATACCGGCTTTCAGCAGTCCTTCGCGGACGTGCTGCACATCAGACTCCTGGGCATAGTGCAGGGTGGCGATAAATGAATCGAGGTCGAATTGGGGATCGAGCGTTCTAATCTTGCCTAGATGCGCCACGGCCGCGATTTCGTCGCCGAGCCAGCCGTAGCAGGCAGCGGCGAAAGCGTGCTGAACCGAGTCCATGGTTGACAGATGCATGAAAGCTTCGATCGCCTCGCCATACTGGCGTGCGGCGAAACGCGCCTTTCCCAGGTGGCTCCAGAACCTCTCCGGGTGGTGCGGGTTCAACTGCATTGCCTTGCGGATCCATTCAATTCCCTCTTCCGGCCTCCCCAGCCACGTCAATAACTCGCCTTGCTGCACCACCACGAGGTCGTAATTGGGATTGAGGGCGAGGGCGCGCTCTTGATGGTAGCGCGCTGTGGTCAGCTCATTGTTGTTCACGTTCACTGCGGCGAGGATGCGGTGGACATCGGCATCGTTGTCGTCCAGCGCCAGCGCCCTGTCCAGCGCTGCCATGATGTCGTTCCAGACGGCATCCCTGTCTTCGCACCAGTTATGGACCCAAGCCTGGCCAAGAATGCAGGCCCGCCAGGCATGGGCATGGGCATAATCGGGGTCGAGCGCGACGGCCCTGCCTATCAAGGTTTGCGCGCGTTCATTATCCGCAATCGTGCTTCGGTGATGCAGCACCTTGGCAGCAAGCACACATTCATACGCGGCCATGTTTGCAGGTTTCGCCCGCGCGAGCTGGTCCCGCTGAGCCGCCTCGACACGACCGGGCAGCGTGGCTGCGATCGCCGCGGTCACCTCATCCTGAATCGCGAATATGTCGTCCAGCTTCCGGTCATATTTGTCTGCCCAAATATGAGCGTCATTCGCCGTGTCGATGAGCTGAACCGTCACGCGCACCCTGTCGCCGATCTTGCGGACGCTTCCCTCCACCAGGTATTGGACGTCGAGTTTCTCGGCCACCTCGCGCACATTCACGGCGCGGTTCTTGTAGACGAAGCTGGAATTGCGCGAGATGACGAACAGCTCATGGTGGCGGGACAGTTCGGTGATGATGTCCTCGGTCAGTCCGTCCGCGAAAAATTCCTGCTCCGGGTCGCCGCTCATGTTGTTGAATGGCAGCACCACTATCGAAGGTTTCGAGATGGATCGCTTTGCCTCGACTTCTGGCAGGACATGACTGTCAAACCCAATGCGATAGAGGCGAACCGGGCGGCTGATGTTCTTTAACGTCTTCTCGCCCAGGTCCTCCATGGCAATTTCGAGACGGTCGGCAATTTGGGTCGCCACCGCTGCGGTCACGCAGATGCCGCCGACGTCGGCGAGTTGCTCGATGCGCGAGGCAATATTGACGCCGTCGCCGAAAATGTCCTCATCGTCGAAAATGATGTCGCCGAGATTAATGCCGATCCTGAATTCGATACGCCGTTCTTGCGGCACATCCGAATTGCGCCGTTTCATGCGCTGTTGGATTTCCACGGCGCATTTCACGGCATCGGTCACGCTCTGGAACTCAACGAGCATGCCGTCTCCGGTGGTCTTGATGATCCGGCCCTTGTTCTTCGCGATGGCGGGATCGACCAGTTCTATGCGATGGGTCCGAAGGCGTGCGAGCGTGCCGGATTCGTCGGCCTCCATTAGCCGACTGTAGCCCGCCATATCGGCAGCCAGAATTGCGGCTAGTCTCTGTTCCATCGCTTGAACCAAAAACCAAGCCTATCCTTCCTGGGCTGCCAAATCCAGCAATTTGGGGTTTTGGCTGAATCAAGAAGTCTTCCTACCGCAGCAGCAAGAAAGGGCGGATCAGAACCTTCCGTCTTCCGCCAGATGGCTGCGAACTCGATCGCATCAATGGCGGGAGACGCCCCGATCCGCGCGGCGTCAGACCGGAAACGTCCGATATGAACACGAGTTGGGACCATAGTGGCCGCACTCGCTGACGTCTGCAAATGGCGCGACCTGCTCGCTCTGGCAGATGAGCCGAACGGCAGCGTCGCCGCGTGACGTTCGCGACAGTGGCATCGCGGCCGCTTCAAACGGCTTGATGTCGCCTTATTTGGTGTTGGAGCAAGCTATCGTGTTAAGATCGCTGGTCGGCACCCTGCTACCTTTAGGGGCAACGCGGCTGCAAGTGCCGGTTCGTACGCATGAGTATACTGCCAAGCTGACCGCAGAAGACAATGCAAGATTTTCTTGCCGCAGATTTTCGCAAAAGCAAGGAGACGTTCATGAGCGCAAGTGGCCGATATCTCCGGAACCTGGTGGCATGCATGCTTGCCTGTGTCTTCTGGGTGGATACCGCTTCAGCGCAGTCGAATAACGCCGGCTGTACGTTCGAACTGGTAGCAGGTACGTCCCGACAAATTCTGAGATGCCGGGAAGGCCTTACCATCATTGCGGAAGATGGCGCTCGTTTTGCACTGGTGGACCGTGATCGAAATGGTAGTGTCGATGCGGTCAGATTACGGCGCAAGGCGCTGTTGCTCGATGCTCCAGCCGGCAGGGTCCGGGGTGGCTTCGCTGTCGTCACCCCGCAGGCGATCGCCGCGGTGCGAGGTACAAAATGGGCAGTCGACGTTGCCCGAGGCAAGACGTCTGTTTTCGTCGTCAAAGGTCGCGTCGCCGTGCAAAGGCCGGCGTCCAATGCTGGCGTAGTCCTCGGGCCGGGCGAAGGCGTCGATGTGGAAGCCGGAACAGGCACACTGACGGTCAAGCGTTGGCCCGCCGCACGTGTTTCGGCTTTGATGGCCCGTTTCGGTCAGTAAGCTAAATGAGCGGGCGAGCGCTTCAGACGCTGATCGCGCTCGTTCTGGCGGGTCTTTGGGGAGCCGGCCTTGGCTTTGCGCACTGGCGCGGCAACATGTGGTCCCTCGATCGCGTCGAAGCAACGATGACGGATCTTCGTACGCTTGTTCGGGGAACGGCAAAGCCGCCGGAGCTGATTACCATTGTCGCAATAGACGACGAAGCGGTCCGAAACGAGGGCCGCTATCCCCTCAGCCGCGCCACGCTTGCCCGGATTGTCGATACGATAGCTCGCTTTGGACCGAAAGCCATTGCGGTCGACGTGCTGCTGGTCGATCCCGGGAAAAAAGGTGATGATGAGGCGCTCGCGCGTTCGCTGCGTGGGACTTCAACCGTAATCGCTGCTGCAGCGGTCTACTCGGGAGGTAAACAATCGATTGCAGCCGAGGGCGATGGCCCTCTCGCCCGAGTGCCGAATGCCAAGCGGTTTCTGTGGCCCCTGAAAGCGTTCTCGGATATCGCCGCTGTCGGCGTCGTGAACGTGGTTACCGACTGGACGGGAACGCCTCGGTTCGTCCCGTTGCTGTTTCGGGCCGGAGATCGGACGGAAGCGTCTTTCTCCCTGCGCGTTGCCGCCATGGCGGTGGGCGAGGATCCGGGAATTGCGCCCGACTATCTATCTCTGGGCGCACAGCGGATTCGGACGGACATTGGTCACATACTCCCTCTGACATTCTATGGCCCCCGCGGCACAATCCGCACGATCAGCGCCACGACGGTGCTGGGGGGCCAAGTCGATGGCGGCATTATTAGGGATCGAATTGTTGTGATCGGAGCAACTGCAACCGGCGCCGGCGATGTTTTCCCGACACCGTTTGATCCCGTGCTCCCAGGCGTCGAGGTCATGTCGACGGCCATTGCCCATCTGATGACCGGCGACGGCATAGTGCGAGATCAGTACGTTCGCCTTGCAGATGCCGGTTTTGCAGTGGTGCTGCCAGTGGTTCTTGTGGGGCTGTTGGCGTGGCGTCGCAACGCCATCGGCCTTGCAGCGATCGTCGGCGTGGTTGTGATCTGGTTCGTGGTCAATATGACCGCATTCTCACACCATATCTGGCTGAGCGCGGCGTTGCCGATGGCCGCCGCCGTTCCGCCAGCTATTTTGTTCGGGGCCGCGCAGCTTTGGTTGGGCAGGAACCAAGCCCAGTATTTCGCCACGCAGAGCGAATTGCTTCAACGAGTTCAGGCCCCGGGCTTTGCGGGGTGGCTCGCGAAGCATGACGACTTTCTCCTGGAACCTGTCCGGACGGACGCCGCGATCATATTCATTGACCTGTCCGGTTTCACCGGACTGAGCGAGACATTGGGGCCGAACGCCACACGCGAACTTTTGAACACGTTCCATGCGTTGGTGGACGAAGAGGTGACAAGCTGCGGTGGCGTTGTCACGAATTTCATGGGTGACGGAGCCATGATCCAGTTCGGTCTACCGGAAGCAGAGACAGATGATGCCTTCAATGCTGCCCGCTGCTGCGCAGCGCTCTCCAGCCGTACCAACAACTGGCTCGTCTCGTTGCCCGCATCAACTGCATCTAGGCTCGGCTTCAAGATCGGAGCGCATTACGGAACAATCGTTGCGTCGAGACTCGGTGGCAAACGCCGTCAGCACATCGCGACTACGGGTGATACGGTTAACGTCGCCAGTCGCTTGATGGAGATCGCGGCCGACCAAAATGCCGAAGTCGCGGTGAGCGACAAAATGCTGCAAGTCGCCGGCCGCGACTGCGAGTTGTTCAAATCTGGTGCTCTAAGAGGGCCTGTGGAAGCACAGGTCCGCGGGCGTTCAGGCTCGCTCGCAATCTGGCTGTGGCAGAGTTCGCAGACGCTGTAGGATACCGGGCCCCGTGAACAATGATGGTACCGGAATGTCTGAATGGCGCCCGTTTGGCCGCGACACTTCAAATCCTGCCTGAGGCCTCGGCCAACCCGAACGGGAGATTCTGAAAAAATCCGCATTGATGGAAGGCAGCTTCGGGTCATGCGCGTGAATTCGGCCGGGGGCGAACGAGCTTCCGCTTAGGGTCGTATCAGGCTGTAGCACGAACGGCAGGTTTGGAGAAACGCAATGAAGGTCGGCAAATGGCGCTACCTGCTCGTTCCGATGAGACGAATGGCAATATTCACCCATCTCGGCCCTTCTCAGTAGCTACCTGATTAAGTTTTACCTAGGCCGTGATCCCGAACCGAAGGTTAGCGCAGCAAGAAGTGAAACCGGTTTCGGAAAAGGGCAAATGGAGCCCCATCCCGATTCCATCGGGATCGATCAGGCGGGCCGTCAGACCGGCCGCACCAGAACGTGTTTTTTCTTGCCGAGCGACAGTTTTACGACTTGTTCCGGACCGAGATCCTCAAGTGTCACCAACCGGCGATCGTCGGACACGGGTTGGTCGTTCAGTCGCACCGCGCCGCCCTGGATGTGTCGCCGCGCCTCGCCGTTGGACGCGGCAAGCCCGGCGGTGACGAACAGCGACAATATGCCGACGCCGCTTTCCAGATCGGCCTTGCCCACCTCGACGGTCGGTAGCGTTTCGGCCAGCGCGCCTTCTTCGAACGTCTTGCGCGCGGTTTCCTCGGCTTGCTCGGCCGCCTCGCGGCCGTGCACGATGGCCGTCGTTTCCGTGGCCAGGACCTTCTTGGCCTCGTTGATCTCGGATCCGCCAAGGGCGGCGAGCCGCGCGATCTCGGTGAGCGGCAGGCGGGTGAAAATCTTGAGGAAGCGCGTGACGTCGGCGTCCTCGGTGTTGCGCCAGTACTGCCAGAAATCATAGGGCGAGTAGAGGTCGCCGTTCAGCCAGACCGCGCCCTTGGCCGATTTGCCCATCTTGGCGCCTGACGACGTCGTCAGCAACGGTGTCGTCAGGGCATAAAGCTGCGGCGTGCCCATGCGGTGTCCGAGATCGACGCCGTTGATGATATTGCCCCACTGGTCCGATCCGCCCATTTGCAGGCGGCAGCCATAGCGCCGGCTGAGCTCGACGAAATCATAGCCCTGCAGGATCATGTAATTGAATTCAAGGAACGACAGCGATTGTTCGCGCTCGAGCCTCAGCTTCACGCTGTCGAAGGTCAGCATGCGGTTGACCGAAAAATGCCGACCGACATCGCGCAGGAACTCGACATAGTTGAGCTTCATCAGCCAGTCCGCATTGTTGACCATGATTGCATCGTTCGGACCGTCGCCGAATCGCAGGATGCGGCCGAAGATGCGCTTGATGCCCTCGATGTTGGTGGCGATGGCCTCAGGCGTCAAAAGCTTGCGCTGGTCGTCGCGGAAGGAAGGATCGCCGATCATCGAAGTGCCGCCGCCCATCAGCGCAATCGGGCGGTGGCCGGTCTCCTGCAGCCAGTAGAGCATGGTCGCGGAAATCAGATTGCCGATATGCAGGCTGGTCGCCGTGGCGTCGTAACCGACATAGGCGGTCACCGTTTCCTTGGCGAAAAGCTGGTCGAGGCCGGCATCATCCGAAATCTGGTGGATGAAACCGCGCTCGCTCATTATGCGCAGGAAATCGGATTTAAAGGCGGACATTTTTTCTTTCCCGAAAGCGCCCAACCGAAGCGGATCGGGTGCGTGAACGCGGGCGTTTAGCATCCAAGCGCGGTCAGCAAAAGGGGAATCCGGTTTTGCGTGCGGTCGCGTTTAAGATGACCGGTTCGGTACGAACGCAATCACGGTGTCGTGAAACGGCGCAAAGCTTGCCTTGCGGCTGCATCCTTGCTTCATCGTTTGGGCTGGCGTAATGAGGCGCCGCGCCAGCGGGTTCTTGCCGCACATGACCCGCTGGAACGGCACCGCTCGGCATCGAATCGAATGCCAAATCCTGTGACAGAGCCCGACCCGAAATGCCGGAGATATCCATCGTCATTCCTTGCCGGAACGAGGCGGCGAACCTGCCGCTTCTGCTTGACGAGATCGGGGCGGCGATGGCCGGGCGCGACTTCGAGGTGATCGTCGTCGATGATGGTTCGACCGACGAGACCAGCTCGGTGCTTGCCGCCCAGGCAGTGCTTCGCCGGTTTCCGCTTCGCCACCTCCGGCATGAGAAATCCGCTGGCCAGTCTTTCTCTGTACGTTCGGGCGCATGGGCGGCCCGCGGCGATATCGTCGCCACGATCGATGGCGACGGCCAGAACGATCCCAGATACATTCCGGTGCTGGTCGATGCGCTGCGGCAAGCCGGTCCTGGTTTCGGTGTTGCGCAAGGGCAGCGCCTGAAACGTCGCGACAGCAAGATCAAGCAACTGGCGTCCCGTTTTGCCAACTGGCTGAGAAAGGCCGTCCTGCATGACGAGACCCGCGACACGGGCTGCGGCCTGAAGGCGATCCATACCGACATCCTCAGGAAATTGCCGTTCTTCGACGGTACGCATCGCTTTGTTCCGGCCCTCGTCACCCAGGAGGGGTATCGCGTCGTGCATTGCAACGTCGTCGACCGCTCTCGCCGCCACGGCAAGTCGAATTACGGAATTTTCGATCGCGGCCTGCAAGGGGTGCTTGATCTCGCCGGTGTCTGGTGGCTGCGCCGCCGGCGCCGCAGAATGCCAAAAACAGAGGAAATCCGGCATGGCTAACGCGCTTCAGGACCTGGCGACCTGGCTTCACGACGTCTTCGTCAAGCAGTTCGATACGTGGATTCTGCTCGGCTTTGTCGCCCAGTTCTTCTTCAGCATGCGCTTCGTCGTGCAGTGGGTCGCATCGGAAAAAGCCAAGCGCAGCGTCGTGCCGATCGCCTTCTGGTTCTTTTCGCTGTTCGGCGGCAGCCTGCTGCTGATCTACGCCATCCAGCGGCAGGATCCGGTGTTCATCGCCGGTCAGGCCCTGGGCCTGTTCATCTACATCCGCAACCTGTGGCTGATCGCCAACGAGCGCAAGGCGGCGATGACGAAGGTCGATTGAGCGACCTGGCGACGGCGAACGTCACGCTCCGTCGAATCCGCCGTAGGATCGTACCAGCCGAACCGTGTCGGGATTTCGGGCTCTCGGTCTCGAGCCGCTCGGCGACACCGCTGCGGTCGGCGATGGGGGGTTGCAGGATATCCTGTCGCGTTTCCGGGAAATGCGGGTTGGTACATCGCTGTTTGCCGCCTATCGCAACCGTTTCGGTCGCGGGTCGGACAACTCGCCGGCCAGGCGGCGATCGAGATAGTCCGCGCATTCCTGGAGCAGGAGGTCCGCATCGTTGGAGAAGAAATGGTTGGCGCCGGGCAAGGTCTTCTGGGTGATGGTGATGCCCTTTTGCGTGTGCAGCTTATCGACCAGCCCCTGCACGTCCTTTGGCGGCGCGACCTTGTCGGCGTCGCCATGAATGATCAGGCCGGACGACGGGCAGGGTGCCAGGAATGAGAAATCATAGGTGTTGGGCTGCGGCGCGATCGAGATGAAGCCTTCGATCTCCGGCCGGCGCATCAGAAGCTGCATGCCGATCCACGAGCCGAACGAATAGCCGGCGACCCAGCAGCTCTTGGAATCCGGATGCAGCGACTGCACCCAGTCAAGTGCCGCGGCCGCATCCGACAATTCGCCAGTGCCGTGGTCGAATTCGCCCTGGCTGCGACCGATGCCGCGGAAATTGAAGCGCAGCGTGGTGAAATCCCGCTTCTGGAACATGTAGAAGAGGTCGTAGACGATCTTGTTGTTCATCGTGCCGCCGAACTGGGGGTGCGGGTGCAGGATGATGGCGATCGGCGCGCTCTTTTCCTTGGAAGGCTGGTAGCGACCCTCCAGGCGGCCCGCCGGACCGGTGAAAATGACCTCAGGCATAAAATACTCCACATGGCATATGAATGCGCGGCGCCCGGAACAACTCTTCCTGTGGCCTTGACGCAGGGCGAGCGTCTTCTTAGAAGCTAGTTTAGAATTGTTCAAAACTGGGTGGCCAAAACGTCGTGGTTCGGCCATCCGCGCCGCAAGTCGCGTAAATAGGACGGCTTGCCTTGCAATTTCAAGGAAATAACGCGCTATCCTCGCGGAAATGGCTCTTGAAGGGACCGATCGAAACGAAAATGGCCGGAAGACGCGCCTATCTCGACTACAATGCCAGCGCGCCGCTGCTTGCCGCGGCGCGCACCGCAATGATTGCCGCGCTCGATACCGCCGCCAACCCGTCGTCGGTCCATGCCGAGGGCCGTGCCGCACGGCGGCTGATCGAGAACGCGAGGCGCGATGTGGCGCTGCTGGTCAACGCCAGCGCCGAGCATATCGTGTTCACCTCCGGTGCGACGGAAGCCGCCTCGACGTTGCTGACGCCGGATTGGCAGATGGGGCGCGGCACTGTCCGGATGAGCCGGCTCTATGTCTGCGAAGCCGATCATCCTTGTGTGCTGAATGGCGGGCGTTTTCCGGCAGCCCAGGTAACTCACATCGGCGTCGACGCCGACGGCCTGGTCAGGCTGGACGCGCTGGCGGCGGCACTTGGCCGTCATGACAAGGCAGACGGCCTGCCGCTGGTGGCGATCCATGCCGCCAACAATGAGACCGGCGTCATCCAGCCGGTCGACCGCATCGCTAAAATTGTCAAGGCGGCGGGCGGCATCCTGGTCGTCGACGCCGTGCAGGCGGCCGGTCGCATTCCGCTCGATATGTCAGTGGGTTACGCCGATTACCTGATTCTGTCTTCGCACAAGATCGGCGGCCCTAAGGGCATTGGCGCCATCGTCGCCGCTTCGGATCTGATGATGCCAACCCCCTTGATCGCCGGCGGTGGCCAGGAAAAGGGTCATCGCGGCGGCACCGAAAACCTGGCCGCGATCGCCGGTTTTGGCGCGGCGGCGCGCGAAGCCCTGATCGGATTGAAGCGCATCGACGCGGTCGGCAGCCGCCGCGACGATATCGAGGCCATCGTGAAAACGCTGGTGCCGGATGCGGAAATCTTCGGAACCGGCGCGCCGAGGCTTGCCAACACGACATTCTTCGCTATTGCCGGCATCAAGGCCGAGACGGCGCAGATCGCCTTCGATCTGGCGGGCGTGGCGCTGTCGGCCGGTTCCGCCTGTTCGTCGGGCAAGGTCGGCCCGAGCCATGTGCTGAAAGCCATGGGATACAATGACAGCCTTGGCGCTTTGCGCGTGTCCATCGGCCACGCAACGAGCGCCGAGGACATCGAACTGTTCCGCACTGCGCTAGCAGGCATTGCCTCACGCCGCGCAGGCAGGGACGAAGCCGCGTGAGCGCGGCCAACAAATGCAGGCCTTCTGGCCTGGCAGAGCCGTGCGTCTCGTGGTGGCCGGGTGAATTTCCGGCAGGGACGCACTATATGGAACTTACGCCGCATCGGTCGCCTTAAGGCGCTCGTTTCGCGGTGCCATAGTTTGAAAACTGCCGGGCCTTGACCCCGGCGTGGATGGAGAACGCTAATGCCTGCTGTGCAGGACACGATCGATCGGGTTCGAAAGATCGACGTCGACCAATACAAATACGGATTCCAGACCGAAATCGCGATGGACAAGGCCCCAAAGGGCCTGAGCGAAGACATTATCCGCTTCATTTCGGCGAAGAAGGACGAGCCGTCCTGGATGCTGGAATGGCGTCTGGAAGCCTATCGGCGCTGGGTGACGCTGGACGAGCCGAAATGGGCGCGCGTCCATTATCCGAAGATCGATTTCCAGGATCTCTACTATTACGCGGCGCCCAAGAGCACGCCGGGACCGACATCGCTGAGCGACGTCGATCCCGAACTGTTGAGGGTCTATGAAAAGCTCGGTATCCCGCTGAGGGAACAGGAGATCCTCGCTGGCGTGCAGAAGACCGACGCGTCGGAACTCGAGGAACCCAGCGACAATGTCTACAAGTCGGGACGCGTCGCCGTCGACGCCGTGTTCGATTCCGTGTCCGTCGTCACCACCTTCAAGAAGGAGCTGGCGCAGGCCGGCGTCATCTTCTGCTCGATCTCGGAAGCCATCCGCGAGCACCCGGAACTGGTGAAGAAATATCTCGGTTCGGTCGTGCCGACCTCGGACAATTTCTACGCCACGCTGAATTCGGCGGTGTTCACCGACGGTTCCTTCGTCTTCGTGCCCAAGGGCGTGCGCTGCCCGATGGAACTGTCGACCTATTTCCGCATGAACGAGAAAAATACCGGCCAGTTCGAGCGCACGCTGATCATCGCCGAGGAAGGGGCTTACGTCTCCTATCTCGAAGGTTGCACGGCGCCGCAGCGCGACGAGAACCAGCTTCACGCCGCCGTCGTCGAACTGATCGCGCTCGATGATGCCGAGATCAAATACTCGACGGTGCAGAACTGGTACCCCGGCGACGCCGAAGGCAAGGGCGGCATCTACAATTTCGTCACCAAGCGCGGCGACTGCCGCGGCCACCGTTCGAAGATATCGTGGACGCAGGTCGAGACCGGCTCGGCGATCACCTGGAAATATCCGAGCTGCATCCTGCGCGGTGACGATTCCAGCGGCGAGTTCTATTCGATCGCCGTGTCGAACGGCTACCAGCAGGTCGATAGCGGCACCAAGATGATCCATCTCGGCAAGAACACGTCGAGCCGCATCATCTCCAAGGGCATCGCCGCCGGCTTCTCGCAGAACACCTATCGCGGCCAGGTCTCGGCGCACCGCAAGGCGACCAACGCCCGTAACTTCACCAATTGCGACTCGCTGCTGATCGGCGACCAGTGCGGCGCGCACACCGTGCCCTACATGGAAGCCAAAAACGCAACGGCACAGTTCGAGCACGAGGCGACGACGTCGAAAATCTCCGAGGACCAGAAATTTTACGTCATGCAGCGCGGCATTCCCGAGGAAGAGGCGATCGCGCTGATCGTCAACGGCTTCGTCAAGGACGTCATCCAGCAACTTCCGATGGAATTCGCGGTCGAGGCGCAGAAGCTTATCGGCATCAGCCTCGAGGGCTCGGTCGGCTGACCGGACAAAAATTTTCAGGAAAAGAAAAAATGCTTGAAATCAAAAACCTTCACGCCCGTATCGTCGATGACGGCACCGAGATCATCCGCGGCCTGAACCTGACGGTGGAAGCCGGCGAGGTCGCCGCCATCATGGGGCCGAACGGCTCGGGAAAATCGACGCTGTCCTACATCCTCGCCGGGCGCGAGGATTATGAGGTGACCGAAGGCGACATCCTCTACAACGGCCAATCGATCCTCGAAATGGATCCGGCCGAGCGCGCCACATCAGGCATTTTTCTCGCCTTCCAGTATCCGATGGAGATACCGGGCGTGGCGACGATGGAATTCCTGAAGGTGGCGATGAACGAGCAGCGCAAGGCGCGCGGCGAGGAGCCGCTGAAGATCCCGGAATTCCTGAAGCGCGTCAAGGATGCCGCTGCCTTGCTCGACATGGACATGGCGATGCTGAAACGGCCGCTCAATGTCGGCTTCTCCGGCGGCGAGAAGAAGCGCGCCGAGATCCTGCAGATGAAGCTTCTGGAGCCAAAACTGTGCGTGCTCGACGAGACCGATTCCGGCCTTGACATCGATGCGCTGAAGATCGTTTCGGAAGGCGTCAACGCGTTGCGCGCGCCGGACCGCGCCATCGTCATCATCACCCACTACCAGCGCCTGCTTCAGTACATCGTGCCGGATAGTGTGCACGTGCTCTACAGGGGCCAGGTGGTCAAGTCGGGCGACAAGTCGCTGGCACTCGATCTCGAAGCCAATGGCTATGCCGGCGTGATCGGCCAAGCCGCGTGAGATGCCAGAAGGCCCAGAAGGCAAGCCAAGCAAGGCGAAACTGATGAATATACACACGACACCCCAGCGAACGCCGGCCGAAACGGCGCTGATCGACGCTTTCAGCGACCGGCTGTCGCTGCTGCCCGGCGACGGCACGGTGATGCTGAAGCGCGACGACGCCATCGAGGCGATCAAGAGCGGGCTGCCGACGCGGCGCATCGAATCCTGGCACTACACCGACCTGCGCCGTCTGCTGACTACGGTGCCGGATTTCGATCCCGCGGCTGCCGCGAAAGCCATTGCGCCTGTTGTCGAAGGGTCCGCTGTTCTGCCCGTGCTGAACGGCGTGTCGAGCACGAAACTGCCTGAAATCGAGGGCATCGCCGTGCAGCGCCTGTCGGAGAAACTGACCGACGGCAGCGCAGCACCTGGGCTTGATCCCTATGGCGCCGACGATGCCATCGGCGCGCTCAACACCGCTTTCGTAGCCGACGGCTATTTTGTCGACATCGCCGACGGCACCGAACTGGACAAGCCGGTCGAATTGCAGAACCTGCAGGCCGGCGGCCAGACGCATGTGCGCCTCAGCGTCCGCGTCGGCGTCGGCGCCAAGGCCGTCATCGTCGAGCGCCAGGCGGGCGAGGGCGCCGCACTCGTCAGCTCGGTCAGCCAGCTTCTGCTTGACGAGGGCGCCGAGGCGACGTGGCTGATCGTGCAGGAGCAGCCGGATACGGCGACGCATCTTGCCCAGTTCAAGGCGCATCTCGGCAAGAATGCGAAGCTGACGCTGTTCGTGATGAATGCCGGCGGCAAGCTGGTGCGTCAGGAAGTCGTGGTGAGGACGACCGGCGAAGGCGCCGATTTCACGCTGCGCGGCATCAACCTGCTTGCCGGCGACACCCATACCGACGTGACCATGGTGCTCGACCATGCCGTGCCGCATACGGCCTCGACGGAAGTGATCCGCAACGTGGTGACGGGAAGAGCGCGCGGCGTCTTCCAGGGGCGCATCAACGTCCACCAATACGCGCAGAAGACCAACGCCAAGATGGCCTGCAACACGCTGCTTCTGTCGGATGACGGCGAGTTCTCGACCAAGCCTGAGCTCGAAATCTTCGCCGACGACGTTGTCTGCGGCCATGGCGCGACCGTCACCGAGATCGACCACAGCCACCTGTTCTACCTGATGGCGCGCGGCATCGACGAGAAGTCGGCCCGTGGCCTGCTAGTCAAGGCGTTCGTCGCCGAGGTGATCGAGGAACTAGACGACGAGGCGATCGTCGAGGCGCTGGAAACGAGACTCGACGGCTGGTTCGCGGCGCACGGGTAAAAGTGGGTGAGGGTTTGGCCAGCACCCCTCATCCGTCGCCTTCGGCGACACCTTCTCCCACAAGGGGAGAAGGAAGAGCGCCTCTCCTTCTCCCCTTGTGGGAGAAGGTGGATTGGCGCGAAGCGCCAAGACGGATGAGGGGTGCTGGACGGAATGAGGCGATGCCTCGAGAGAGCTTATGATGGACCAGAAAGTCGAAAACATCCCCTACGACGTCGAGGCGATCCGCCGCGACTTCCCGATCCTGTCGCGGGAAGTCTACGGCAAACCGCTGGTCTATCTCGACAATGGCGCCTCGGCGCAGAAGCCGCAGGCCGTGCTCGACGCCATCCAGCACGCTTATTCCCAGGAATACGCCAACGTCCATCGCGGGCTGCATTTCCTGTCGAATGCCGCGACCGACGCTTATGAGAAGGCGCGCGAGACGGTTCGCCGTTTCCTCAACGCGCCAAGCACCGACAACATCGTCTTCACCTCGAACACGACCGCGGCGATCAACACTGTTGCTTATGGTTATGGCATGCCCAACATCGGCGAGAGCGACGAGATCGTGCTTTCGATCATGGAGCACCATTCCAACATCGTGCCGTGGCATTTCATCCGCGAGCGGCAGGGCGCCAGACTGGTCTGGGTGCCGGTCGACGATCTCGGAGTCTTTCATATCGAGGAGTTCGAGAAGCGGCTGACCGATCGCACCAAGCTCGTCGCCATCACGCACATGTCGAATGCGCTGGGCACGGTGACACCGATCAAGGAGATCGTCCGCATCGCGCATGCGCGCGGCATTCCGGTGCTGGTCGACGGCAGCCAGAGCGCCGTGCACATGCCTATCGACGTGCAGGACCTCGACTGCGATTTCTTCGTCTTCACCGGCCACAAGGTCTACGGTCCGTCGGGCATCGGCGTGCTCTATGGCAAGAAGGAAATGCTGGAGCGCATGCGCCCGTTCATGGGCGGCGGCGAGATGATCGAGGAGGTGACGCAAGACATCGTCACCTACAACGATCCGCCGCACCGTTTCGAGGCCGGCACGCCGCCGATCGTCCAGGCGATCGGGCTGGGTGCGGCGCTCGAATACATGGAAAAGATCGGCCGCGAGCGCATCGCCGCGCACGAGGCAGATCTGAAGGACTATGCCCATCAGCGGCTGCGCGCCATCAATTCGCTGCGCATCTTCGGCGACGCACCGGATAAGGGCGCCATCATCTCCTTCGAATTGCAAGGCATTCATGCCCACGACGTGTCGATGGTGATCGATAGGCAGGGCGTTGCCGTCCGTGCCGGCACCCATTGCGCCCAGCCGCTGTTGAAACGTTTCGGCGTAACCTCCACATGCAGGGCATCGTTCGGCATGTATAATACCAGAGCCGAAGTCGACGCTTTGGCCGATGCGCTCGAAAAAGCGCGAAAATTCTTCGGATGACGATCATGGATGATGCAGGCCACACCGCTGAGACCACTTCGGAAACGACTGCCAACGGTCTGGTTTCCGCCTCGGCCATTCCCGCCGACGAACTGGCGCGGCTGACCGACGACATCGTCTCGGCGCTGAAGACGGTCTATGACCCGGAAATCCCGGCCGACATCTACGAGCTTGGCCTGATTTACAAGATCGACATCGAGGACGACCGCTCGGTCAAGATCGACATGACGCTGACCGCGCCGGGCTGCCCGGTGGCCGGCGAAATGCCGGGCTGGGTGGAGAACGCCGTCGGCGCCGTCGAAGGCGTTTCCGGCGTCGAGGTCAACATGACCTTCGATCCGCCCTGGTCGCCCGACCGCATGTCGGAAGAGGCGCAGGTGGCGGTGGGGTGGTATTGAGGCGCACTTGCGCCAGGCAGAAAACTTCACCATTTTAGGTGAAGAATCATTCGGCAGGCCTTGAACCTGCACGCAATGGAGAAAGAAAGATGGGACGCTTCGCCGTCATCACGATGACCGAAAAGGCTGCCGACCGGGTGCGCGAGATCGTCGCGACCCGCGAGAATGCGCATGGCATTCGCCTTGGCATCAAGAAGGGCGGCTGCGCCGGCATGGAATATACGGTCGACCTGGTGACCGAACCCAACACCAAGGACGATCATATCGAGCGCGACGGCGCCCATGTCTATGTCGCGCCTGAGGCAGCGCTTTTCCTGTTCGGCACCGAGATGGATTTCGAGCAGACGACGCTGCGCACCGGCTTCACCTTCCGCAACCCGAACCAGAGTTCGGCCTGCGGCTGCGGCGAATCAGTGGAGCTCAAGCCGGCCGACCTTAAGGCACTGGCCGAGGCGCGCGCGTCCGCCTGATCTTCCCTTCCCCCGTTTACGGGGGGAAGGTGGCCCGAAGGGCCGGGTGAGGGGCAGAGCCGGCATCGCATCTGTGATGTTTGCGCCGCCCCTCATCTGCCTGCCGGCATCTTCTCCCCGTAAACGGGGCGAAGGGACCTAATCCACCCACATTCCCGTCCGCTTGTGCCAGTCTGCGATTGATTCCTCGGGATAGACATCGAAGACCTTGTCGCCCTTGCCGATTTCGGGCTCGACCCAGTTCGCCTTGTATTTCAGCATGAGATGCACCTTTTCAGGTGGCTTCGGCAGGTCTGTGTCGATCGCCGATGCAAATGGGTGGACCAGTTCCGGCCAGGTCGGATCGTAGAGCCAGAGTGCCGATCCGCATTTCCTGCAGAAATTCCGCTCGCCTGACGAGACCTCGCATTCGGGATGCTCGTCGTCCTCGATCTCGGCTTGATAGACGCCGAGATTGCGCTTGCCCTTGATTTTGAGCGTCTCGTAATCAGCGCCGAGATTGATGGCAAAGCCACCACCGCCCTGCTGCTTGCGGCAGATCGAGCAGTAGCAGAGCATGAACGGCACCGGCGTGTGGCTTTCCACCTCGAAGCGGACAGCGTTGCACCGGCAGGACCCTTTGAGCAGAAGCGTCATGAAAAACTCCGACGAAATTGGTTTTCAACTCGTCAGGATGGTGCCGGTTGCGGCGATGACAAGGGGAAATCCGGGTGACATGATCGCTGGCATGGACAATGAACGCATTGCCGAACTTTTCGAAGGCCTCGGCCCGGTCAGCATTCGCACGATGTTCGGCGGCAAGGGCATCTATTTCGACGGCGTCATCGTGGCGATCGTCCTTCGCGGCGAATTGATGCTGAAGGCCGACGCGGAAAGCGCGCCCGAATTCGAGGCGGCGGGCTGCCGGAAATGGACCTATAATGGGTCGCGGCACGGCAAGCTGGTGTCGATGCCGTACTGGAGCGTTCCCGACAGCGCCTTCGACGATCCGGATGAGATGGCGATCTGGGCGCGCCGGGCCTATGAAGCGGGGCTGCGTGCCGGCAAGTAGGCTGCCTCTCCGCGGTCATCACGTCATGCCAATTTTCTGCGGCTCGGGCACAAGGGCCAGAGCGTCGGCAAAGTCTGCCGCCGTTAAGACCGGCACAAGCCCGGCACTTTCGATCGCGAGCATTGCTGCGGCAACGCCGTCGCGCAGCGCCGCGCGCAGCGTCAGGCCGCGCAGCAGGGCGGCGACGGTTGCGCCCGCCAGCGCATCGGCGGCGCCGTCCGCGACCTTTTTCGGCGGCAGGATCGAGAAGGCGCCGGCTTCGTTGAAACCCAGCACCGGACCGTCATCCGCCGTCACGACGCCGCCTTTAAGGCCGGCGCGCCTCAGGCCGTCGGCGAAATCTTGCTCCGCAGCGTCGATACCGAGATCGGCGAGCGCGATGGCCTCGCGCCGGTCCAGGAAGGCCAGCGCCAGGCTGCCGAGCACCGGCGTGAGCCGCGCCGCCTTGTCGGGCGAAGCGGCGAGGGCGAAGACCGGCTTGCCGGCGGCAAGCGTCACCAGCCGCTCCAGCGCCGTCGACGGCAGGTTGGCGTCGCACAGGACCGCATCGGCGGTGCTGATTGCCTCGCGCACCTTGGCACGGCGGATCTGCTTGGCAAGCGCCAGATCATAGAGCGCCATGTCGGCAAGACCGACGATCAGCGCGCCGTTGCTGTCGAATATCGTCGTCTTGCTCGGCGTCGTGCGATCGAGGAACACCACCGACAGATCGGCAATACCGGCCGCAGCGATGGCGCGCGCGACCGTATCGGCCAGAACATCGCCGCCGCGCACCGAAAGCAGCGAGCCGGAGACGCCGCGGCGCACGGCGCAGCGCAGCGCATTGAAGACAGCGCCGCCGACTTCCTCGCGCATCGTGCCCGGATTCGACGCCGCCGGCACGAAGGCGCCCAAGACCTGGCCGCGCCGCTCGATATAGGCGCCGCCTACGGCCAGGATTGTCGGCGACTTCATCATGCCGGCGAGATGACCTTGTTGCCCAGATGGAGACTAGGTTGTCCGGCGGAACCCGGCAACCCGAAGCCGCGATTCGGGACATGCCCAGCAGGATCCCGCGGGTGAAGCGGGATACTTCCTGGGGCGAAAAGGCGAAACAAAAAAAGAACAAATCTGGATATTAATTGTTTTTCAGACATTTGCCGCCCCTTGCCAAACGAGAACAAAAAAGGTACAAACTGATAGGGATTACGGATTGTCCGGCCTTCATTGACGACCACGGGGTGATGTATCATGGCTCAGAATTCTTTGCGGCTTGTAGAGGACAAAACGGTGGACAAATCAAAGGCTCTGGATGCGGCGCTGTCGCAAATCGAGCGTGCCTTCGGCAAGGGCTCGATCATGCGGCTCGGCGCAAACGAGCAGGTCGTCGAGATCGAAACGGTGCCGACCGGTTCGCTTGGCCTCGACATCGCGCTCGGCGTCGGCGGCCTGCCGCGCGGCCGCATCATCGAGATCTACGGGCCGGAAAGCTCGGGCAAGACGACGCTGGCGCTGCACACGGTGGCGGAGGCCCAGAAGAAGGGCGGCATCTGCGCCTTCGTCGATGCCGAGCACGCGCTCGACCCGGTCTATGCCCGCAAGCTCGGCGTCGACCTCGAAAACCTGCTGATTTCGCAGCCCGACACCGGCGAGCAGGCGCTGGAGATCTGCGACACGCTGGTGCGTTCCGGTGCCATCGACGTGCTGGTGGTCGATTCGGTCGCGGCGCTGACGCCGCGCGCCGAAATCGAAGGCGAGATGGGCGATTCGCTGCCCGGCCTGCAGGCCCGCCTGATGAGCCAGGCGCTGCGCAAGCTGACCGCCTCGATCTCGCGCTCCAACACCATGGTCATCTTCATCAACCAGATCCGCATGAAGATCGGCGTCATGTTCGGTTCGCCCGAGACCACGACCGGTGGCAACGCACTGAAATTCTACGCTTCGGTACGCCTCGACATTCGCCGTATCGGCTCGGTCAAGGACCGCGACGAGGTCGTCGGCAACCAGACCCGCGTCAAGGTGGTCAAGAACAAGCTGGCGCCGCCCTTCAAGGTGGTCGAGTTCGACATCATGTATGGCGAGGGCGTGTCCAAGACCGGCGAGTTGGTCGACCTCGGCGTCAAGGCCGGCGTGGTCGAAAAGTCGGGCGCCTGGTTCTCCTACAATTCGCAGCGTCTCGGCCAGGGCCGCGAGAACGCAAAACTGTTCTTGCGCGACAATCCCGACACGGCGCGCGAGATCGAATTGGCACTGCGGCAGAATGCCGGGCTGATTGCGGAAAAGTTCCTCGAGAATGGTGGTTCCGAAGGCGGAGACGACGGTTTTGAGGACGAAGCCGGCGCCATGTAGGCTTCGGCAGTGGCCGGAGTTTGGCCATGATTCCCGCGCATCACCTCCAGCCTATGTAATCGAGTTCTGTATTGTTGCGTTCGAACCGCCGGCCTAGCGCCGGCGGTTTGCGTTTCAGCGGTGGCGTCGAGATGACCGGCAAGCCCCGCAAATTGGCCCTATTCCGTGTTTCTGGACAGGGTGCAACGCGGCGGCTAAAAGGCCATGTCCATTTGCCGTCGGCCGGGCCGACGGCTCTCTCTAAAGCTAAAAGGCAGTGTTATTCATGAGTGGCGTGAACGAGATCCGGTCGACATTCCTCGACTATTTCCGCAAGGAGGGTCACGAGGTCGTCGCGTCGAGCCCGCTGGTGCCGCGCAACGACCCGACACTGATGTTCACCAATGCCGGCATGGTGCAGTTCAAGAACGTTTTCACCGGCCTGGAAAAGCGACCCTATTCGCGTGCCACGACCGCTCAGAAGAGTGTTCGCGCCGGCGGCAAGCACAACGACCTCGACAATGTCGGCTACACCGCGCGCCACCTGACCTTCTTCGAGATGCTCGGCAATTTCTCGTTCGGCGACTATTTCAAGGAGCGCGCCATCGAGCTTGCCTGGAACCTGATCACCAGGGAGTTCGGGCTGAAGAAGGACAAGCTGCTGGTCACGGTCTATCACACCGACGACGAGGCTGCCGGCTACTGGAAGAAGATCGCCGGCTTTTCCGACGATCGCATCATCCGCATTCCGACCTCGGATAATTTCTGGGCAATGGGCGACACCGGACCTTGCGGTCCCTGCTCGGAGATATTCATCGACCGTGGCGAGCACATCTGGGGCGGCCCTCCCGGCAGCCCCGAGGAAGATGGCGACCGATTCCTGGAATTTTGGAACCTGGTGTTCATGCAGTACGAACAGGTGACGAAGGACGAGCGCATCGACTTGCCGCGCCCGTCGATCGACACTGGAATGGGCCTGGAGCGCATGGCCTCCATTCTGCAAGGGGTCGAGAGCGTCTTCGAGACCGACCTGTTCTGCCGCTTGATCGAGGCTGCGTCATCCGCGCTCGGCCGCGGTCCGGATGCCGACACCGTCGCATCGTTCCGCGTCATCGCCGACCATTTGCGTTCGTCCTGCTTTCTGGTGGCAGACGGCGTGCTGCCGTCCAATGAGGGCCGCGGCTACGTGCTGCGTCGCATCATGCGCCGCGCCATGCGGCATGCGCAGCTTTTGGGCGCCCGTGATCCGCTGATGTGGCGGCTGGTGCCGGCGCTGGTGCGCGAGATGGGCCAGGCCTATCCGGAACTGGGGCGCGGTGAACAGATGATCACCGAAACGCTGAAGCTTGAAGAAACCCGTTTCCGCAAGACGCTGGTGCGCGGCTTGGGCCTGCTTTCGGAGGCGACGGAAAAGCTGGGTGCCGGCGGCATGCTGGATGGCGAGACAGCCTTCAAGCTCTACGACACCTATGGTTTTCCGCTCGATCTGACGCAGGACGCGCTGCGTCGGCGCAACATCTCGGTCGATCTTGCCGGCTTCACCAATGCGATGGAGCAGCAGAAGGCGGAGGCGCGCAAGAGCTGGGCTGGTTCTGGCGAGGCCGCGACCGAAACAGTGTGGTTCCCGGTGCGCGAGAAGAACGGCGCCACCGAATTCCTCGGCTACGAGACCGAGCAGGCGGAAGGCCTCATCCAGGCGCTGGTCAGGGACGGCAAGATCGTCGACAGCGCCACCAACGGCGACGCCGTTGCGGTGGTCGTCAACCAGACGCCGTTCTACGGCGAGTCCGGCGGCCAAATAGGCGACACCGGCGTCATTTCAGGCGAAGGGTTCTTGATCGAGATCTCCGATACGCAGAAGAAGGCCGACGGGCTTTCCGTGCATCTCGGCAAGGTAGTCGACGGCACGGTCAGCACGGGCGCGACCATCGAGCTGAAGGTCGACCATGCGCGCCGCTCCAGGCTGCGCGCGAACCATTCCGCGACGCATCTGATCCACGAAGCGCTGCGCGAGGTGCTAGGCACCCATGTCGCGCAGAAGGGCTCACTGGTCGCGCCCGAGCGGCTGCGCTTCGACATTTCGCACAACAAGCCGATCTCGCCTGACGAGCTCGAAGAGGTCGAGCGGATGGCGAACGAGATCGTGGTCCAGAACAGCCCGGTCACCACGCGGCTGATGTCGGTTGACGATGCCATTGCCGAAGGCGCCATGGCGCTGTTCGGCGAAAAGTATGGCGATGAAGTGCGAGTCGTTGCGATGGGCACGGGCTTGCATGGCGCCAAGGCCAACCGGCCCTATTCGGTCGAGCTATGCGGCGGCACGCATGTCAGGGCGACCGGCGATATCGGTCTGGTGCGGATCGTGTCGGACAGTGCCGTCGCCGCCGGCGTGCGCCGCATCGAGGCGTTGACCGGGGAGGCGGCGAGAAAGCATCTCGACGAGCAGGACAAGCGGCTGAAGGCGGCAGCGGCCGCGCTGAAGATTTCGCCGTCCGACGTGCCGGCGCGCGTCGAAGCGCTGCTTGACGAGCGCAAGAAGCTCGAGAAAGAACTGACCGAAGCGCGCAAGAAGCTGGCGCTGGGCGACCGCTCGCCAGCCGGCGTGCCTGCCGAAAACGAGACCATCGCCGGCGTCGGCTTCCTCGGCAAGGCGGTATCGGGTGTGGCGCCGAAGGACCTGAAGCCGTTGGCCGATGCCGGCAAGAAATCGCTCGGCTCCGGCGTCGTCGTCTTTGTTGGCGCCGGCGAGGACAACAAGGCCAGCGTCGTGGTCGGCGTCACCGACGACCTGACCGGCCGCTTCAGCGCTGTCGATCTGGTGCGTGTTGCGTCCGCGGCATTGGGCGGGCAGGGCGGCGGCGGTCGGCCTGACATGGCCCAGGCCGGCGGCCCGGACGCGTCGAGGGCCGAAGACGCGATCGCTGCGGTGAAGGCGGCGCTGGAGGCGGCCTGATCGGTTGCTGGGAGGCACCCCCCTTTGTCCTGCCGGACATCTCCCCCTCAAGGGGGGAGATTGGATGTCACGATTGTTTTCGCCAATTTTCAACGTTTGAGGAAAGGCAGGGCAATGAAGCTGCCCAATCTCCCCCTTGAGGGCAGGGGAATCGCATTTGA
>NZ_CAKXZS010000012.1 GCF_935822925.1 Mesorhizobium ventifaucium | reverse complement strand
CCCCTGCCCTCAAGGGGGAGATCGGCAGTTTCGCTGACTGCGCCATTCTTTCAACGTTTGAGATTGGCGAAACGCATTGCGACATCCAATCTCCCCCCTTGAGGGGGAGATGGCCGGCAGGCCAGAGGGGGGTGCTGTCCGCGACCTATCGTGATTGGCGTGACGGAGCGGGCCCACTGGAATCCCATTCCCCGTCTGGCCAATGGATTGGCACGATCTATCTTCTTTCAGACTGCAAACGGCTGGAAAAGAAGATAGGCTGACAGCCTGCCCAAGGCGGTCGCTTGACCATGGAGCATCAGCATGAGCGTGCACAAGATCGCCCCCCCGGACAGGGCAATGTCCCGCCTGCGCCCGCCCTATGCATCGGTTCTCGACCTGATCGGACAGACGCCGGTTGTCGAGCTGACCAAATTCAACATCGGCAAGTGCCGGCTGTTCATCAAGCTCGAAAGCCAGAATCCCGGCGGCTCGATCAAGGACCGCATTGCGCTGTCGATGATCGCCGACGCCGAAAAGCAGGGCAGGCTGAAGCGCGGCGGCACCATCGTCGAGGCGACCGCCGGCAACACCGGCCTTGGCCTCGCCCAGGTCGGCATCCCCAAGGGCTACCGCATCATTCTGGTCGTGCCCGACAAGATGTCGCGCGAAAAGATCCAGCATCTGCGGGCGCTTGGCGCGGAAGTCCGCATGACGCGTTCCGATGTCGGCAAGGGCCACGCCGAATACTATCAGGACATGGCCGAAAAGATCGCCGCCGAGTTGCCTGGCGCCTTCTATGCCAACCAGTTCGCCAATCCGGCCAACCCGGACGCCCATGAAACCACCACCGGTCCGGAGATCTATTCGCAGCTCGACGGCGACGTCGATGCAGTGGTCGTCGGCGTCGGCTCCGGCGGCACGCTGACCGGGCTTGGCCGCTATTTCGCAAAAATCTCGCCGAAGACCGAGATGATTCTCGCCGATCCGGTCGGCTCGGTGCTGGCGCCGTTGATCAAGACCGGCAAGATGCAAGAGGCCGGAAGCTGGACCGTGGAAGGCATCGGCGAGGATTTTGTGCCGCCCAATGCCGATCTGTCGCTGGTCAAAAAGGCCTACTCGATCACCGACAAGCAGAGCATGCTGGCGGTGCGCGACCTGCTTTCCAAGGAGGGCATCCTCGCCGGCTCGTCCTCCGGCACGCTGCTTTCGACAGCGCTGCGCTATTGCCGCGAGCAGACCGTGCCGAAGCGGGTCGTCACCTTCGTCTGCGACAGCGGCAACAAATATCTGTCGAAAGTGTTCGACGACTTCTGGCTGATCGAGCAGGGCCTCGCCGAGCACGAGCAGCATGGCGATCTGCGCGACCTGGTGATGCGCACGCACCGCACTGGCGACATCGTGTCTGTCGGCCCGGACGAAAGCCTGCTCAACGCCTATGGCCGCATGCGCCGTTCGGATGTCTCGCAACTGCCGGTGCTGGACGACGGCAAACTGGTCGGCATCGTCGACGAAAGCGATATCCTCGCCCACGTCGAAGGCCCCTATGACAGCCGCTGGGATCGTTTCAAGGCCCCCGTGCGCACGGCGATGTCCGCCAATTTGCACACGCTGCAGGCCAGCCAGACGCTCGACGCGCTGCTGCCGGTGTTCGACCGCAACGAAGTCGCCATCGTCTTCGACGGCGACGAATTCATCGGCCTGATAACCCGCATCGACCTGATCAACCATCTAAGGCGCCGCGCAAAATGACCATCAAAGCCACCGTATCGGGCAGCAACCGCCTGGCCTTCTCGACGCGTACGATCCATGGCGGCCAGAGCCACGACCCGACGACGGGCGCGGTGATGGTGCCGATCTATGCGACCTCGACCTACGGCCAGCAGAGCCCGGGCGTGCACAAGGGTTTTGAATATGCCCGCAGCCAGAACCCGACCCGCTTTGCCTTCGAGCGCGCGGTGGCCGATCTCGAAAGCGGCGCAGCCGCCTTCGCCTTCGCTTCGGGGCTGGCGGCGATCGCCACCATTTTCGAACTGCTCGATTCCGGAGCCCATGTTGTCGCCACCGACGACATCTATGGCGGCACCTTCCGGCTGCTGGAACGGGTGCGCAAGCGCTCGGCCAATCTGCAGGTCGACTTCGTCGACTTCACCGACCTTGACGCGGTCGAGGCGGCGATCCGACCGGAAACCAAACTGCTCTGGGTCGAGACGCCGACCAATCCGCTGCTGCGCGTCGTCGATCTCGAAGCGGTCGCCGCCCTGGCCAGGCGCAAAGGCGTGCTCTCGGTTGCCGACAACACTTTTTGCAGCCCCTATCTGCAGCGGCCGCTGGAGCTCGGCATCGACATATCGGTGCATTCGACGACCAAATACCTCAACGGCCATTCCGACATGGTCGGCGGCGTCGCCGTGGTCGGCGACAACAAGGATCTCGCCGACCGGCTGAAATTCCTGCAGAACGCCATCGGCGCCATTTCCGGACCGTTCGACAGTTTCCTGGCGCTGCGCGGCCTCAAGACGCTGGCGCTGAGGATGGAGCGCCATTCGTCGAACGGCCAGAAGATCGCGCACTGGCTGGAGCGCCGTCCCGACATCCGCCGCGTCATCTATCCCGGTCTCCCCAGCCATCCGCAGCACGCCATCGCCAGGCGGCAGATGCACGCCTTCGGCGGCATGATCACGGTCGAGCTCGACCGCGACCTCGCCGGCACCAAACGCTTCCTCGAGCACACGCAACTGTTCACGCTGGCCGAAAGCCTCGGCGGCGTCGAAAGCTTGATCGAGCACCCGGCCCTGATGACGCACGGCTCGATCCCGGCCGGGAAGCGGGCCGAGATCGGCATTTCCGATTCGCTGGTTCGGTTGTCGGCCGGCATCGAGGATGGCGACGATTTGATCGCGGATCTGGACCAGGCGCTGGCGAGTTGAGATTCCGACACGTCGGCGGGACAGCGCCCCCTCTGCCATACCGGGCATCTCCCCCACAAGGGGGGAGATCGGCAGCTTCGCCAGGTCGCATCTGCCTGAACTGTAACGTCCTGATCCTGGCTCCGGAAGCTATGAACAACCGACAACGCAACCAACCGACGTCACCCGACACCCCGCTCACCTTCGCCATCCTCGTCTTCCCCGGCTTTCCGATGATGGCGTTCAGTTCGGTGATCGAGCCGTTGCGTGCGGCCAACGTGCTGGCCAAGAAAGAATGCTACCGCTGGATCATCGTCGGCGCCGCCGAAGGTCCGGTCGCGGCTTCGAACGGGGTCGTCATCCAGCCGGGCTTTTTCGCCGGTGATGCGCCGAAGGTCGACCGCATCGTCGTCTGCTCGGGCGGCGATGCCGATCATCTCGTCGCCGACGACGCGGTGAGCTGGATCCGCAGGAGCCTGCGCGGCGGCGCCCATATCGGCGCGGTGGCGGATGCCGCTTTCTTCCTGGCGCGGGCCGGCCTGCTCGACGACCATGCCTGCACCTTGCACTGGACCAGCCAGGCGGCTTTCACCGAGGCGTTCCCGGACATCGAGCTGAGGCGCGATCTCTACGTCATCGACCGCAAGCGCTTCACCTCGGCCGGCGGCGTCGGCAGCCTCGACATGATGCTGGAGATCATCACATCAGACTATGGCGCCGAGCTTGCGGCCGGCGTCGCCGAATGGTTCGTGCACAGCCCACTGCGCTCCAGCGTCGACCGCAAGCTGATGCCGCTGCGGCTGCGCACCGGCGTCCAGAACGAACTGGTGCTGGCGGCCATTGCCATCATGGAGGACGCGGTGGAGGAGCGGCTCGGCATGGCGGATCTGGCGGAAAAGCTTGGCGTATCCTCTGACAAGCTCGAACGAAACTTCCGCTCCGAGCTCGCCATCTCGCCCAACGGTTATTACCGCCGCCTGCGGCTGAAGCGCGCCGCCGACCTCCTGGCGCATTCGACGCTGATGGTGCGCGACGTGGCGCTCGCCTGCGGTTTTGCTTCGATGTCGAGCTTTGCGCGGGCGTTTCGGGAAGAGCATGGCCATGCGCCGAAGGTGGCGCGCAGGCATTAGGTCCTTTCGGACGTTGGCGAGACAGCGCCCCCCAGTGCCCTACCGGGCATCTCCCCCATTTGGGAGATCGGCTTGTCATCCCGGCTTTCGCCAATCTCCAGCGTAGCAGGGCGAGCGGAGCGCCGCAGCTGCCAATCTCCCCCCAAGTGGGGAGATGTCCGGCAGGACAGAGGGGGCGCCGTAGAACACCACCGAACGACGTCAAGCGGTATTTCGCATAACAACAGCGGGATTCCGCACAAGCTATTCGCGAGGCATGGCTCATCTTCCCACTTCCAGGAGGCCACCGCATGAGCATCGTCGTTTTCGACCCCGACAGCACGCAGGACGTCGACTTCAAGGACCGCATGCGCCACCCGGCGGCGGCCGATCCGGCCGGCGGCATGTGGCTGTCCGACACCGAGCCGTCCTTCATCGATGCGGATGCGCTGCGCAAGGGGCGGCTTGGCAAGCTGCGTGCCTGGATGCGCGAGGCCGGCTGTGGCGGCGTCGTGTTGTTCGATCCCTACAACCAGCGCTACGCCACCGGCTCGCGCAACATGTTCGGCTATTTCCTACGCAACTCGACGCGCTACTTCTTCATCCCGACCGAAGGGCCGATCGTGCTGTTCGAATATCCGCAGAGCTATCATGTCTCGATGGTGCTCGACACGATCGACGAGGCACGGCCGTCCAGGCTGGTGTGGTCTTCGGTGTCGGGCCGCGACGACGAAACATCAGGTCCCTTCGCCGACGAGATCGCTGAGCTGCTCAAGGCGCATGGCGGCGGCTCGATGAAGCTCGGCCTCGACCGCTGCGGCCATCTGCAGGCGCTGGCGCTGGAAAAGCGCGGCTGCGAGGTCAGGGATTGCCAGGGTGAAATTCTTGCCGTGCGGGCGGTCAAGACGCCCGAAGAAGTAAAATGCCTGCAGGTGTCGATGGCCGGCGCCGAGGCCGCCGTCTATGCGGTGCGCGAGGCGATCAAGCCCGGCGTTTCCGAGAACGATTTGTTCGCCATCATGTATCACGAGGTGATCCGCCAGGGCGGCGAGTTCATCGAGACCCGGCTCTTGACCTCGGGCCAGCGCACCAATCCGTGGTTCAACGAAGCCAGCGGCCGCAAGATCAGGCCGGGCGAACTTCTGGCGCTGGATACCGATACGATCGGCTGCTACGGCTATTATTCAGACTTCTCACGCACCTTCCGCTGCGGGCCGGGCAAGCCAACCGATTATCAGAAATCGCTCTACCGCATGGCCCACGACCAGGTTCAGCACAACATCTCGATCGTGAAACCCGGCATGGCGTTTCGCGAGATTGCCGAGAAGGCCTGGAAGATCCCGGACCGCTTCGTCGACCAGCGCTACACGTCTGTCATGCACGGCGTCGGCATGCATGGCGAGACGCCGTTCATCGCACACGCCATGGACTACGAGACCTATGGCCGCGACGGTTTTGTGGTGCCCGGCATGGTGGTCAGCGTCGAGAGCTATATCGGCGAGAAAGGCGGACGCGAGGGTGTCAAGCTCGAGGACGAGATCCTGGTCACCGAGACCGGCACCGAGCTTCTGTCGCGCTTTCCCTATGAGGACGATTTTCTGGAGAAACAAGTTTGACGGTCGTTCCCTCGCAACGTTTTGATAGCCGGATGCGTTTGACCGGTCGCATGCTTCGGCGACTGTCGCAAACACCCTTCGCTTCGTCATCCTGGGGCGAAGCAAGGAGCGCAGCGACGCGGCGCAGACCCCTGGATCCATGCCGTGACTTAAGAGCGCTGCTGCGGTGCAGAATTCTGTTTCGCCGCATTCCTCGGCATCCGTCACTGCATGGATGCCAGGGTCTCCGCGACGGAGCTTCGCTCCTGCTTCGTTCTGGGCTGACGAAGCTGGCTTGGAGCCCTCCGAAAGGAGCAGCGTTGGCCGGGAAGCCAGGCGCGGTCGAATGAAAACTCCGGTCTCGATCAAACGCGGCACCGTGGCCGCAGTGTTCGTCGACCTCCAGGAGGAGCATCGGCAGGACAAGCGTTACCTGGTCGAGGGTTTCGCCGACATCCTCGCCAACGTCCAGCGCCTGCAGGCAACGGCGCGCGCCAACGAGGTGCTGCTCTACCATTCGGCCTATATCGTCGACCTCACCAGGGAGGCGCGGCGGTTCCATCCGGTCGATGCCAATGGCAGGTCGGCTTTCTCCGACAAGGACGATCCGCTGACGGCGATCTGTCCGGAAGTGGCGCCGGTCGACGGCGAGATGATGCTGGTCAAGACCGAGGCCAGCGCCTTCGGTGCGGGCCCTGCCGCGGGCCGGCTCAGGGCCAAAGGCATCGAATGGCTGGTCGTTGCCGGCGTGTGGACCGAGGCCTGCATCGACGCCACCGTCAGGGATGCGGTATCATCAGGCTTTAGCGTGCTTTTGGTCAAGGATGCGTGCGGCAGCGGCAGCGCGGCGATGCACCAGACTGCCATCCTCAACCTTGCCAACCGGCTCTATGGCGGTGCCGTCACCACCACCGACGGCGCGTGCCGACTGATGGCAGGCGAGACGGTCGATGCATGGCAGGTCGTGGGTTCAGTGCCTTTGCGCTTCACCTACGAAAACGCCGCCCGTCTCTACGACGAACTCTGACGCTTTGCCGCGCCTGGTGGTACGAGGAGCCTCGCCTCGTGCACAGCTTCCTGCGCGCCCGCAAACCGTGCCGCGGGCCGGCGAAGCGTTCACCCGCATCGTGGCGTCGGTCGCCACACTGGCGAGGGCGAGTGGTTTTAGAGGCTGTTCCGTTTTGCTGCTCCTTCGAGCTTCAGGAGTTCGCCAACGCTGGCGCCATCGCCTTCTGCACCGCTGCGGTACTCAAAATGCCGTTACATCAGCCGAAGAGTGCAGAGACGTAGGAGGGCGCGCTATTCACTCTGCTTCGCTTTGCCTTCCAACCGCAATCCCTCTCTTGAGCCCGAGCCAAGCACCCCGCTTCCAGCGATGCGGAACAGCGCACAACAACTGCGGAAACCCGAACACTTTCCGGGCCACGCCCACACTATCATTGCTCATTGCTCATTGCTCATGGCGAAGGGCGCCCGGCGAGCGCATCCGCCCCCGCGAAGCGGTCGACCGGGCGCCGACAGGAGGATTCGACGATGAAGTTGATGCTGACCGACAGAGCGTTGCATCCGCAGGCTGAGCCCGTCGCCGACGGCTTCAAGAAAGGCGGCATGAACAGGCGCGAATATCTCGCCACCATGGCCGCACTTGGGGTCAGCGCCGCCGGCGCGCTGGCGCTTGGCGGCCTTGCGCCCTCGCCGGCCAGGGCGCAGGAGCCGAAGCGCGGCGGCGTCTTGCGCGTCGCCATGAACGTCAAGGGCTGGAAGGACCCGCGCACCTTCGACGGCGTCGAAATGTCCAATGTCGCCCGCCAGTGCAACGAGTATCTGGTGCGCTGGAACCGCGATTTCACCTTCGAGCCGTGGTTGCTCGAGAGCTGGGAGACCAGCGACGACGCGCGCGTGCTCACACTGCACGTCCGCAAGGGCATCACCTGGTCGAACGGCGACACCTTCAACGCCGACGATGTCGTCCACAATCTGACGCGCTGGTGCGATGCGAGCGTTGCCGGCAACTCGGTCGCCGAGCGGATGGGCGCGCTGGTCGACGCCGCCAGCAAGAAACCGATCGACGGCGGCATCGAGCGTGTCGACGACTTTACCGTTCGGCTCAATCTGCCGAAGCCCGACATTTCGCTGATTGCCGGCATGACCGACTATCCGGCGCTGATCATGCATCGCAGCTACGACGGCGACGGCGATCCGCTGAAGGCGCTGGCGATCACCACTGGACCTTGCGAACTGGTGCAATGGGACGCCGAGGTCGGCGCCGAGGTCCGCCGCAAGGACAAGCCTTGGTGGAAAGGCGACTTCTGGCTCCACGGTATCCAATGGGTCGACTACGGCTCCGATCCCAATGCGATGTTCTCGGCCTTCGAATCGGGCGAGATCGACACCAACCACGAAACCGCCGCCGATACGGTCTCGCAGACCGACGCCATGGGTCTGAGCAATTCCGAGCTTGCCACCGGCTCGACCATCGTCGCGCGCTTCAACGTCGGCAATCCGCCCTATGACGACATCAGGGTGCGGCGCGCAGCCCAGCTCGCCGTCGACAATGCCGCGATCCTGAAGATCGGCATGGACGACCGCGGCAAGCCGGCCGAGAACCACCATGTCGGGGCGATGCATGCCGAATACGCCGATATCGGCCCGGCCGTCCGCAACGTCGACGAAGCCAAGGCGCTGCTTGCCGAGGCTGGCAAATCCGACCACGAATACGAGCTCATCTCCGTCGATGTCGACTGGCAGAAGAACACCGGCGACGCCATCGCCGCGCAGATGCGCGACGCCGGGCTGAAGGTCAAACGAACCGTGCTGCCGGCGGCGACGTTCTGGAACGACTGGAGCAAATATCCTTTCTCCTGCACCGAGTGGCTCGGCCGGCCACTGGGCGTCCAGGTGCTGGCGCTGGCCTACAGATCGGGTGCCGCCTGGAACGAGACCGCCTACGCCAATCCCGAATTCGACGCCTTGCTCGACAAGGCGCTGGCCACACCTGATGCCAGTGCGCGCAAGGAGATCATGGCCAAGATCGAGCAGAACCTGCGCGACTCCGGCATCATCATCCAGCCGTATTGGCGCTCGGTCTACCGGACCTATCGCAAGGGCGTGCACGGCTGCGAGCAGCACCAGTCGCTGGAGCAGCATTTCGAGAAGGTCTGGCTCGAGGCGTGATCGCGGGTCTTTCCTTCTCCCCTTGTGGGAGAAGGTGGATTGGCGCGAAGCGCCAAGACGGTTGAGGGGTGCTGGCCGGAGTGCCGTACTGCCAAGCTGGAACACCCCTCATCCGGCCGCTTCGCGTCCACCTTCTGCCACAAGGGGAGAAGGGAGAGCGGTGCCAGGCCTCGAAATCTCCTGCCCAAGCCGAACTGTTTCGCGCACCAGCAGGTCCAGGTCGTCGCGCCGGGTGCGGTGGTTGTTGATCGCTACGCGCAGGCAATGCTGGCCGTGCACCGTCGTATCCGAAAGGGCGGCGATGCCGTCTTCCTGCAGCCGCAGCATGATCTCGGTGTTGAGCGCCTTCTGCCGCTCTCCCGTCAGCCCGTCGCCGCGGTAGCGAAAACAGACGATGTTGATATTTGGCGGCGCGATCAGTTCCAGCAGCGGCTCGGCCTCGATCAGCGTGCCGAGCATGTGGCCTTGTGCGATGTTCTGGTCGATCAGGCGGCCGAACTTTTCGATCCCGTACTGCTTCAGCGCCATCCACACTTTCAGCGCCCTGAAACCGCGCGACGTCTGCAAACCAAAATCATGCAGCCATTGTCCGGAGGCGAGGCCGCGTGGCGTCGATTCGAGATATTCCGGCGTCACCGCAAACGTATTGCGATGCGCCGAGGCGTCCCTGATCAGCACGCAGCCCACCTCGAACGGGGCGTGCAGCCATTTGTGCGGATCGAGCGCGATCGAATCGGCGTGCTCGATGCCGGCCACGCGATGGGAATTTTTTGGCGCGATGGCGATCAGCGCGCCGATGCAGCCGTCGACATGGAACCAGAGGTCCTCTTGCGCCGCCAGCCTTGCAAGCGCCTGCAGATCGTCGATCGCGCCGGTGTTCACGGTGCCTGCCGTGCCGATCACGCAGGCGGGCCGAAAACCCGCCTGGCGGTCGTCGGCGATCGCCGACCGCAACGCGTCGATGTCGATCCGCAATCCGGCATCGGTCGGGATGCGGCGCAGCGCCCGGTTGCCGAGGCCGAGCGCCTCCATCGCCTTGCGGTGGCAGGAGTGAAGCTGGTCCGAGCCATAGAAACGCAGCGGCTTGTCGATGGCGGCAACGCCATGCTCGCGCACGTCGATGCCGGCCTTGACATTGCGTGCCACGGTCAGCCCGATGATGTTGGCCATCGAGCCGCCGCTGACCAGCGTGCCGCTGGCTAATGGCGGAAAGCCCATCATCTGCTTGCACCAGTCGACGACCTGGCTGTCCATCAGCGCGGCGGCATGGTTGCCGCCGCCGAGGTTGGAGCCCTGGATCGCCGCCAGGAAATCGCCGAGCGCCCCGGTGAAATTGCTCGATCCCATATACCAGGACCAGAAGCGAGGATGGATGTTGCCCATCGGGTAGGCCATCACGTTCTCGACGACCTCGCCGTAGATTTGGGCAAGCGGTTGAGCCGATTGCGGTAGCGGTGCCGCGAAAAATTCTCTCACCTCCGCCGGCATCTCCTGCCACACCGGGCGTTCGCGGACATCGCGCAGATAGTCGACGGCGTCGTCGACGATCTGGTGCGACAGCGCCTGGACATCGGCCCAGTCGACCGGATCGAGCGTTTCTTCGGCAACCATACCGGCAGTGCCGGTGGCTTTCAGCATGGCGTCCATCCGCGTTGCCCCCGATGCGCAATTATTCGGCCGGGAACTGGCAGCCCGGTGTTGAGCGCGACAGCGCGATCTCCTCGGCGTCCATCTCGGCTTCGATGCCGTCGAACAGCGGCGTCGTCATGTAGCGTTCGCCGGTGTCGGGAAGCATGCACAGGATCACCGAGCCGGGTGCGGCTTTTTCGGCGATCTGGCGCGCCACGGCAAAACTGGCTCCGCCGGAAATGCCGGTGAAAATCCCTTCCTTTTGCGCCAGCGCCTTGGCCCATTTGATGCCCTCGGGCCCGGCAACAGGCACGACCTCGTCATAGAGGCTGGCGTCGACCGCCTCCTGCAGGACGTTGGGAATGAAGTCCGGCGTCCAGCCCTGGATCGGGTGCGGCTCGAAGGCCGGATGGCTGGCGGCGGGTGCGCCGTCGGCGCCGCGCTCCTGTGCCTTGCCGCTGCCGATGAGCTGGGCATTGGCGGGTTCGGCCAGCACAATCCGGGTTTCGGGACGCTCGCGGCGCAGCACGCGCCCGACACCGACGACGGTGCCGCCGGTTCCGTAGCCGGTGACGAAGCAGTCGAGCCGCGATCCGGCGAAGTCGTTGATGATCTCGCGCGCCGTCGTCGCCTCGTGAATGGCGGCATTGGCCTTGGTCTCGAACTGGCGGGCCAGGAACCAGCCGTTGGCCTCGGCGAGCTCGACCGCCTTGTTGTACATGCCAAAACCCTTCTGGGCGCGCGGCGTCAGCACCACCTTGGCGCCCAGCATGCGCATCAGCTTGCGCCGCTCGATGGAGAAACTGTCGGCCATCGTCACCACCAGCGGATAGCCCTTCTGCGCGCAGACCATGGCTAGGCCGATGCCGGTGTTGCCGCTGGTTGCCTCGACGACGGTCTGGCCCGGTTTCAGGGCGCCGCTGCGCTCGCCCTCCTCGATTATGTTGAGCGCCAGCCGGTCCTTCACCGACGCCGCCGGATTGAAGAACTCGGCCTTCACATAGATCGTCACATGATCGGGGCCGAGATTGTTTATCCTGATCACCGGCGTGTCGCCGACCGTGTCGATAATGCTGTCGAACAGGCGGCCGCGGCCAGCCGTGGTCCTGATTTTCCGTTGCTGCAACATGTCTGCTCTCCCCTTATTGTTGTCGTCACGAGGTGTCGTCGTCACGAGCCGGTTACAAACCGGTGGCCTGGGCGGCGAGGTTTCGAGACCTTGCCGCAGTAAGGTTGCTTTGCCGGCATGTGGCCCGGAAAGGGCGATGCCAGCAGCCGGCGCGGAAAATTCGTTGCCGGATGCACTCGATCGCTTTCGATGGTAAAACAGAGGACAACTGGCCAGCGTGGGAGCAAGCGTGGAAACGCACGTGGAATCCGCTCGATCGAGCCTGGACGGCGCAGCGGCCGGGCTGTCCGTGCGGCTGCTCGGGCCGCTGACGGTCATCCGCGACGGCGCAACCGTGCAACTGCCGGCATCGCGCAAGCTGCGCGCGCTCTTCGCCTATCTGGCGCTCGCGCCGCATGCCGTCGGCCGCAGCCGTCTGTGCGAGCTTTTGTGGGATGTGCCGAACGATCCGCGCGGCGAGCTTCGCTGGTGCCTCAGCAAGCTCAGGGGCATTTTTGACGAACCGGATCGCCACAGGATCGAAACATCAGGCGACACGGTCGCGCTCGATCTGAAGGGCGTTTCCGTCGACGCCTTCGATGTCGCCTCGGCCGCAGCCAGGGGCATCGAGACGCTCGATCTTGAGCGGCTGCAGGCGCTGTCCAGACTGTTCGTCGGCGACTTCCTCGACGGGCTGGAGATCGACCGCAGCCCGCATTTCAACAGCTGGCTGATCGCGCAACGCCGTCGCTTCAGCTCATGGCACGTCGCCATTCTGGAACACCTCGTCAGCAAGCTCCCGGCGGATGCCGACGAAATGTCCGCGCATCTGGAGAAATGGCTGGAACTCAATCCGTTCGACGAGCGCGCGCACGTGGCTCTTCTGACAAGCCTCGCGCGGCGCGGCCAGATCGCCGCCTGCGAGGACCATCTTGCTTCGGCGGCGCAGCTGTTTGCTTCGGAGGATCTGGATTTCGGACCCGTTCGTGAGGCATGGCGGACGATCCGCAGCGAACGACCTGCCGCAACGCTTCGGGCGCAGCCGGCGCTGTTGCCCGCAGCCGCGCAAGCGTCAATTGTGCTTCCCCATCCCGATACTGCTACGTCGAAGGCTTCGCTCGCGGTAATGCCGTTTGTTGAGGAAACCGGAATCGGCGGCCCTCGCGGCGGCCGCTCTCGCGGTGACCCCTCTCGCGGTGGATTGGCCGACGGCCTCACCCACGACATCATCACCCGTTTGGCCAAGCTCAGGGATTTCTTCGTCATCGCCCGCGGCTCGGTCTTTGCGCTGGCGGAGAAAAACATCGCGCCGGAAGATGCCGGCCGGCGGCTCAACGTCGACTACGTCGCCACTGGGACGGTGCGCAGCCAGGCTGGCCGTGTTGCGGTCAGCGTCGAACTTGTCGAGGTGCGCACCGCCAGGATCGTCTGGGCCGAGACCTTCGAACGCAGGCCCGACGACATCTTTGCCGTCCTCGACGACATCGGCGACAGCATCGTTTCGTCGATCTCGGCCGAGATCGAGATGGTCGAGCGCAACCGCGCCATGCTGAAAGCCCCCAGCTCGCTGAATGCCTGGGAGGCCTATCATCGCGGCCTCTGGCACATGTATCGCTTCACCCGCACGGAAAACGCGCAGGCCCGGCATTTCTTCGACATGGCCCTGAAGCTCGATCCGACCTTCGCCCGCGCCTATGCCGGCCTGTCCTTCACCCATTGGCAGAACGCCTTTCAGCGCTGGGGAGACCGCGACCAGGAAAGCGCGCTCGCCTACGAGACCGCCGGCCAAAGTCTTCTGGTCGACGATCACAATCCGGCCGCGCACTGGGCCATGGGCCGGGCGCTGTGGTTGCGCGGCGAGCAGGACGGCTCGCTCATCGAGCTGGAACGGGCGGTCGATCTCAGCCCCAACTTTGCGCTCGGCCACTACGCGCTTTCGTTTGTCCACTCGCAGTCCGGTGATCCGAACGCGGCGATAGGTTCATCCGATCACTCGCGCCATCTGAGTCCGTTCGATCCGCTGCTGTTCGGCATGCTCGGCGCCAGGGCGATGGCGCATGTCCGCCTCGGCCAGTTCGAAGAGGCCGCCGAATGGGCGCTGAAGGCAGCCGCGCGTCCCAACGCCCACGCCATCATCCTGGCAATCGCGGCGCACTGCCTTGCGCTGGCGGGGCGGCTTGACGAGGCCCGCACTTTCGCGGCCGCCATCCGCAAGACGCTGCCGAACTACTGTGCCGACGATTTCATCGGCACTTTCCGCTTCGAGCCGGACGCCGCAGCACTGTTCCGGCAAGGCGCTAAGCGCATCGGGTTGGGGTGATCACGCGGCCCTGACGGTGCTTCAACCGGTCAGTTCCTTGATAGTCGACTGAACGCGCAGCTGGCCGACAACCGAACAAAAGCCCATCGGCCAGGAAAACCGCGCTTCTCTCAGCCGGCTTGCCGCTATTATATGCCGAGCATCGACTATATGCCGATCATCGATTTGGCTTGGTTGAGCGCAGCCTCTGATCCTGCATGATCGCCGGCGGCGTGCAATTTCTCGCCCTGGGCGCGCAGTTCCTTGACTTTGGTCTTGTCCGCCTCGGCGATGGTCGCGGTCGGCAACGCCGCGTCAATCTCGGCCATGATGGTCGGGCATGAATTTGCAAAGGCTGTCGCAGGAACGACCGCCAGGAAAACCGCAAGCGAAATTGATCGTAACATGGACGTTTCTCCCTTGCCGGAACACGCCGCATCGACGAGCGGCATAGGAATGGTACAGCGAATGCCCGAACGTGCCAATGACGATGATGCCGCTGGTTTGAGGCAAGCTGCGGTCGGCCGGGCTTTTCTCGGGGTTTCTGAACCTTTCACCACAGTTGGTCGCCACCGACATCGTCCTGCCCGAAACCGACGCCAGGTTCGCGGCAATCGTCAGTCGCAAAATTCTTCGACCACAGCGGATCAGGTGGGCTGAACGGATTTGACGTTGCCGTCCGTATCGACAAGGCAGCTTGTCTTTTTGCCGCTGGCATCGAGTTCGACCTGATAGGTTTTGGAATCGATCTTGCTCGATGAAACCGGAAGTATTTTGGTGCTATCGGCGCCGCTCGCCTTGGCGACCGCGTCGGCGCAAAGCAGCTGTAGATCCGCCGGGGCCGTCTCGACCTGGGTCCTGGACATCTGGTCCTGAGGCGGCGGCGGCGGCGCGCTGACGCAAGCGCTCAAGGCCCCAACCAGGAATCCAATTGCTGTTGCCTGGATCGAAGTTCTCACTGCAGGTTTTGCCGACATTGCTTGTCCCTCTCCGAATGCCGCTTCACACACCCCGGCTTTACACACCCCCGGCTTTACACACCCCCGGCTTTACACACCCTTGTAAAGGGCCGCCCCCTGCATGAGAACGATGACCTTGGCCCCAACCTTGACGCGCGATGCCAGATCGGTGATGTCGTCGTTCCGCATCCGGATACAGCCTGATGACACGTCGAGCCCGATCGTCCACGGCTCCGGCGTGCCGTGTATCCGGTAGATCGTGTCCTGGTCGCGCTCATACAGATAGAGCGCCCTCGCGCCGAGCGGGTTGTCAGGCCCTCCCGGCATGCCTCCCGCATGTTTGACCGCATTCGGATCACGAGCGATCATTTCGGCTGGCGGTGTCCAGGTCGGCCATTCCGCCATGCGGCCGACGCGCACGATCCCGGCCCATCCAAACCCTTCCCGGCCGACGCCGATGCCGTAACGCATGGCGCGCTGATCCGGCTGCACAAGGTAGAGAAAATGCTGGTTGCCATCGATGATGATCGTACCCGGCACTTCCGCGGTGCGGAACTTGACCATCTGCGGGCGAAACGCCTCTGGCACTTCATTATGCGCGGCATAGTATTTGCGCGCCTTGGTACGATCATAGTCCACCCATTTGCGGGTTTTCGGATCGAAAACCTGGGTTCCAGCAGCCAGCGCCGCCGCCGCGACAAGACCGAGCGCTACCGCGACAATTGCCGTCAGGGTGCGCCGCTGGAGAGCGGCGTGTCCCGCGATCGTCAGCTTTCCGGTCATGGATTTGCCCACCCTTGCACCCGAGCGCCCTGCGCGGCAACCCATTGCTTGGCGTACTCGTAAGGATCCTGGCGCTCCACCTGGAGCGCATAACTCATCTTGGTGACGTCGTCGGGCTTGAGGTCGACCCGTTCCAGGAACTCGACCACCTTGGGATATTTTTTGCGCAATGAGGTGGCGAAAGCGATGTGGAAATGTGCGGTATCCCATGACACCGGCGCGCTTGACTTCGAGACCCAGAGCGGGTCCTCGGAAGGCAGCACGATCTTCCATTTTGCCGGGTCAAAAGGCGGCTCGGTAAGCCGGACTATTTCGTGCAGTTTAAACACGTGATGCGGCGCGTAGCAGGCAAACACCATCGCATGAGCCGTGGCAACCGCGGCATCGACAGCGGCCATTCCGACATCCTCCGGCGTCTCCAGCAATGTCATTGTCTTGGCGTAGCCATAGCTGTTGGCGCGGACACGCTCGATAGCCGTCGAGGACCAACCCTCGGCGCCAATCCAGAGTTCTCCGCGTCCGTCCCGATCAGTGTCCAACGCGGCGGTTTTGCGCGGGTCGGTGAGATCCGAAATGTCGCGAATGCCAAATTTGTCTGCAGTTTCGCGGGTAGCGCATATGCCTTGCCATGCCGGCACACCGATGGGACTGATGGCTACCGTGCCGGCGCCGTCGACATACTTCTTCACCAGATTGTCCAGGTTGGGCAGCCAGATTTCGGGATGAATATCCACCTCGCCCGAGTTGAGGCCGGCAAAGGCAATAAGCGTTCCCATCTCGCGAACATCGGCATCGAGCCCGAATTGGTCCTTCAGGCTGACCTTGAGAATGTTTGCCGTCGCCTGGCCCGACGGCCAGTTCGGCATTGCAATGACAAGATCAGCCGCCTGGACCGGGACCGCCAGCAGCGTCAATGCCGCTAGCGAAATTTTCCGCAGGCACTGCCGAAATCGCTTGTGCATTTCTTCCCCCTCGCTTCGGTGCTGAAATGAACCGGGACGGGAACAACCTGTCACGGCAAGCACCGGGTTGTGACAGTAGCCCAATGGTCTGACGGCAACTGCTCAAGGTGCAGCAGTGCATTCGCCAAGGAGAGCGCCGTCACATGCCGCCCCTGCACGCTACTCGATGACATTCCGTATGGGAAGATGCTCAAACACGGCCGCCAGGCACCGACTGGGCCGATGATCTCATCGGTCACTTTCCGATCCGAGAAGGCGCCGCCAAGCGGATTGGATTGGAGTGTGATCCTTCAGCATGGAACAGCATGGAGACCTCGAACGTGGGAATCGCTCTCGCAAACGGAGAAACTGCTCCACCGCGCCAATGCCGCAGTGTGGGTCCCGATTTCATGCTCCCGAAAATCGAAACTTAAGGAGGGACGGCCGTCTCTCCGTCGGGCACTGCACCCGTTGTCAGGCCACGCGGCGCACCACTCGTCCGCGGAGCCGCCCCGGCAAGTGGCGCACCACTCGTCCGCGGAGCCGCCCCGGCAAGTGGCGCACCACTCGTCCGCGGAGCCGCCCCGGCAAGTGGCGGCTCACCACTGATCGGGATGGCGGCGATGTTAGCAGGATCAGTGAGCTACGCGCTGGCCTTAGTCTATGCGCGGAGGTTCATGGTTTCGCTCGGCCTGGGTCCGGTCAAGCTGGCGACTTACCAGATGCTTTTTGCAGCTGTAATGCTTACCCCCTTTGCAGCGCCGGGACACTGGGAAGATCTGGCTGCAAGCAGCGACGCGCTGCTTGCACTGGTTTTCGGGCTGGGCCTGGCGGGAACAGGAATTGCCTTCGTTATCTATTACCAGCTCATCCAGATGCTAGGGGCGTTGAAGGCCGCGTCAGTTTACTACATTCCGCCCGTCGTCGCTCTCGTGGTTGGATGGGCCTTCCCCGGCGAGACGATAACGCTTGTCCAAGCGGCTGGCGCGACGCTTGTCATCGCAGGCATCTTCTATGCAAATCGGGATGGAGCCGGCTGACAGCCCCTGCGCGTGCATACTAAGAAACGTCATTAAAGGGGAGCGTGAACTTGCCGTTGTCTGCTATCAAATGAACGTCCGGGAAGGGGCAGATGACAACGATGCCCGACTCTCCTTTTTGAGGATTCGCACCGCAAAGCTGCCAGTCTGCTGCCGGCCCCGATCAGGTCGTTCGGTGCATCGCCGCCCAGCGTCCGCAAGTGCGGCGTTGTGCCGTTTCGGAATGGATGTCCTGGGGCAAGGATCGCTGATCAATATAGGGTCAAGGTCGCATAGATATGCAACATGGGACTGACAATCGCAGAAGTTCAAATATGGAGGTGGCACGCTAGGCCGCGCTGTCCTTGACTACTCGCAACTTGTGCTTACGCAGCCTTTGGGGAGCGGCTATCTTGCCTTCGCCGCTTGTATGCTGCGCAAACTCAGCTATGGGACAGGGTCGGCCGAGCAAATAGCCCTGCATTTCATCGCAGGCTTCCGCACGCAGAAAGCTCAGTTCCGCGTCAGTTTCGACGCCCTCCGCCAAGACGGGGAGCTTGAGACCTCGAGCAAGCCCGAAGACCGCGCGCATGACGGCGGCCGCCTCGTCGCTGGTATCCACCGCACGGACAAGGGACTGGTCGACCTTGATTTTGTCGAACGGGAAGGCCCGCAGGTTTGACAGCGATGAGTAGCCGGTGCCGAAATCATCCATCGCGATCTGGACGCCCAGGTCTTTGAGCTTGTGCAAGACCGCGAGGGCCCGCCCAATATCCTTGATCAGCGACGATTCTGTAATTTCCAGCTCGAGGCGGGACGGGTCCAGGCCGGTTTCTTTCAGAACCTCCTCGACCAGCTCCGGGAGATTGCCGCCATGGAGTTGTACGGCCGAGACGTTGACGCTGACTCCCAGTGGTCGGTCCCACGTCGCCGCCTCGGCGCAGGCCGTGCGCAACACCCATTCGCCGATCTTCAGGATAGCGCCGCATTCCTCCGCGATCGGAATGAACACCGTCGGGGGGATGGCACCTCTCGTGCCGTGATCCCAACGAAGGAGCGCTTCGAAGCCGAAGACCCTATTGGAGTGAAGCTCCGCTTGCGGCTGAAAGACGAGACTGAACTCGTTGCGTGAGATCGCATGACGGATGTCGTGCTCGAACTGACGTCGATCGTGTAGATGCTCACCCATAGACGGTTCGAAAACGCGATAGATGCCGCGCCCTTCCAACTTGGCCTCATAAAGCGCCGCGTCAGCATGGCTCAGAAGGGTCGCGCGATCGGGCGCATCGTTCGGGAAGACAGCGATGCCGATGCTGGTTCCGATAGTGACGCCGGCGGGTAGGTTCACGCCGGTCTCGTCGAAAGCGTTCAAAATGGCTTCAGCGGTGCGCGTCGCATACGCTGGGCTCGGCAGGCCTGGAACGATCACAGCGAACTCGTCGCCTCCCAAGCGCGCGACCATATGCTCCGGCTTGAGGACGTTCTTAATCTTCTCGGCCACACACTGGAGTACGGCATCCCCGATCAGATGGCCGAAGAGGTCGTTAATCTCTTTGAAGCGATCGAGATCGAGGAAAAGGACGGCAAGGCACCTGTCGGTCCCACGATGCGCCGCGAATTCTGCCTCCAGCTTCTCGTTGAAGCTCGTGCGGTTCGGGAGCTTAGTCAGGGGGTCGTGGTGAGCAAGGAAGTGAATTTGCTCCTCCGCCCGCTTACGCCCGCGGATATCGCGCACCGCCACAACCTGATGCTGCTTACCGGCATAAAGGATGTTATGTCGGATCAGCTCGACTGGGATCATACTGCCGTCGGTTGCGCATAGCTCGGCCTCCAGCGGCTTTCGGGCGGTGGCCGTGAGTTCGCCCTGCGAGACGGTGGGGAAGAAAGACTCGAGCAAGCGGCCGACAGGCTGAGAGCCATCGACACAGGCAAGGGCGGCGAAGCTGTGATTGGCTGCCACGATCGTCGTCTCGTTGTACACAACCAGCCCCTCGACGGCGGCGTCGGCCAGCTCTTGCATACGCGCCGTCTCCCCAGCGCGACGAAGATCGCGCAGATCGAGGACAAGACCGACAACGGCCAGAAGAATGATCACGATCGAAGCGAGCGCAAGTCCGATTGCCATCCATTCCGCTGGCAGCGCCGTGGCTGAAACGACGATGCGAGGATCGGGCACGATCGCGGCCGCGCCCATCGCAGTGAAATGATGGCTGCAAATCGCGACCGTCAGCACCAACGCCCCGAGTGCCTTCCACTTGATCGTGTTGGCCCGAAGGGCAACTGGCAAGGCTGCGGCACCGAACAGTCCACCGAGGGCGATCGACACCGCGACGAGCGGCATATCCCAGACGACGCGGCCCGCGATCTCGAAGGCAGCCATGCCGGTATAATGCATTACGGCGATACCGCCCCCCACGATCATCCCGCCGATCCAGCGTGCATACGGAACGCGGGGCGACATGCCGACGGTGAGGCCGGTTCCCGTCAAAGCGATCGCGGCGACCAGCGAGACGATCGTCAAGGCGATATTGTAGCCGCTCGGCACTGCGGGCTGAAAGGCCAGCATGGCGATGAAATGCGTTGACCAGATGCCGAAACCGGTGGCGACCGCAGCTACTGCGAGCCAGATCCGTCGCATTTCGCGTTCGCTGCGCCCGACATGATGGAGGAGGTTGACGGCTGTGAACGAGGCCAGGGCGCAGACTAAGGCCGCCAGGGCAACCAGACGCAAATCATGCTGCGTCGCAATGCAGGTGTAGACTTTCAACATGCTCTTCCCCAAAGTCGGTAACGAGCTTCGGAGAGAAACCTAGGGTCAAACCTTGAAGAAATGCTTATAAGGGCAATTCAACTTGACGACTTCTTCCCTAGGATGGGCATCCTCGCGACCGCTTTAGCGCGCTTTTCTGATAGTCAGTCAAAACCAAAGGCGGAAAGATCTCGGTCTCCACGCGTTGGCCAGGGCTGTAACTGCCCATGGCGTGCTCGGAGGTTAGGGCAAGTGGAACGATGTGCCCATCGCAGTGTTAAATGGCGAGAAGAGTTGAGGCAGTACAGATGGATGATCTCAAAGAGACGGCATTGATCGCGCGGCTTGCGGCGCGGCACGAGTTGTCAAGGGACGCGGTAAAAACCGTGTTGCGTGCCCTGCGCTCGGGCGGCGGTTCCATGGCGCAGTTCAGCCATGCCGAATTCGGCGGCATGTCGCAGTGGTCATCAGGCATGACAATGGTCGGCGACATGTTCAACGATGCGCTGAGGGCGAAGCTGAACGCGGTGGCCACAGATCTAGCAGCTTATCTACGGGAGAATCCTGAGGTCGCCCATAATGAACCTGCCGAAGTGAGCTATAGATCGCAGCAGCAGGTACCTGAAAGTTGGCCGGGCGGACTCGGCACACCCTCATCGACCGGATCGCAGAACCATTTGCGCTACGCGATCTATCCTGACACGCGGCGACTGGTCATCGAGGATGCCGGGCAGCGTACGGTCTACGACACCGGCGATCACGTTATCTCGGGGATCGCCCAGGCGCAAAGTACAGATGCGACACTGACATTCTGCAGCCAGAACGGCTTTGTGCGGCTCTCGGAGCTGAAGAAGGTCGATGCTTAAGGTGTGGCCTTATCCCTCGCGGTGGTGCTCTCGGCCCCGGCGCCACTCATCGCAGCGCGAGGCGCCTAAAGACGTCCTTCTTCTCCTTTTTGCGTTTCCGCCGCCGCTCCGTCTGCGGCGCGCTCCAGGGCGACCATTTTCTTAACCAAGGCCAGTAGATCGCGCTTGGTGTCGTGCGGCAGAGCCACGACCTGTTGCGCGAGTTCCATGGTGTCGCGCGCTTCCTCCGGCGTGCGGCCCCATAGATGCGGGGCAGCACTGAACAGCATTCCATCGGCATGAATCCGAGGATTTCGCACAGGTGGATCATGCGGGTGACATGCAATTTTGAGAATGCGCGTTCATAGCGGCCGTAAACTTGCATCGAAAGACCAAGCAAGGGCGCGTGCTCGGCACGCGTCAGATCCTAGTCCTCGCGCGCCTTGGATGAACTGATCCAGTCACGATCACAGGCGCAAGCGAAAGATCGCGGAACGCCTCGCGCCGGGAAGCGAAAGTCAGGCAAGCCATCGTCTTTACCCACGACCTTGTGTTTCTGAGCAAGCTTATGGATGTGGCAAAGGAGAACCATGTTGAACTCTCCACCCATTGGGTGGACCGGGGCGGCGACAATGCGCCAGGCCCGGCATGCGACCGATCTCCCGAGAGACGGCGACGTCGACAATGGCGGCTAAGCCGCCCAGGCGTTCCTGCTTCGGCACGATCGCCCGCATGTGACCGGGTAACGGCGCGCCAGCATGATTCGGTACTTTATAGCCCCTTAGGACGGCTAGGCACACCTTCAGGCGGTTTGGTGTTTCTCGCCGTGATCTCATGGCGATCGGTGCAGGAGACCAGGAGTTGGCGAGGTCGCGCCGGTCTGAGACCTCGGTCCCCCCGATCTGAACGTCCACTATTGTCCTTTCGGACACCGGAAAGCTGCCAGTCCGCTATCGTGAAGAGTTTCGGGCGTCGGCAGGCGTACGAAAGTCCCCGAGGAAGGAGCCCACGGGCCACAGGCGGTGGGCTCGCGACCGCGAGCAGTTCGCGGGCGAGCGCGAGCCCTCACCGCGCGCGTCCATCCCGCGCAGCGGGTTCGTTTGTCGGCCCCAAATGCGACGTCTCAGTAGTGGTTCAGCGATGACCGCTCTTGCGCAATCAGGAGGTTGCGAGCTTGCTCCAGCGCGGACGTGTAGCTCTAAGCGTCTAAGGACACGCCGCGGCGCGGCGGCAGTTCGATCTTCTCGAGCGCTGATGCCATCAGGGCCAAGCCGATATGCCTGTAGACACCCGAGGAACTGCTGTCGGTGTGGCCCTGAATGGCGTCGGCCACGCTGTCAGAAATGCCAACCCTTGCCGCTTCGGTCTTGAACCAGTGCCTCAGCGCATGATTCGGCGCCTTGCGTGGATCGGAAAACCCGTTCGCTCGAATCCATGTGGCCAGCCGGTTGGCAACGCCTTTCGAGGCATGCTTCCGCTTTGGATCGCCTGACGAGCGGCCATAGAAGAGTGGACCCTGTCCCTTCTCCGCCACGAATTCCAGGAACCCGGCTGCAAGCAGGGCCGGATGAATGGGCACTGTCCTTTCGCTTTCCGCATTCTTGATGCTACCAGCATCGATTGCCGGCGTGATCTTTACGACATGATATCCGTCTTCCTCAAACACATGGCTGACGTGCAGCTGCGCCACTTCGCCAATCCGTGATCCCGTGGCCGCAGCCAACCAGGGAAGCCACTTCTTCCAAGGTTCCGGAGCGGCGCTCGCCAAATCCAGCAGCTGAGCCACCTCCTCTCCGGTATAGCCCAACATCTTCTTGCCCGCCTTCGTCTTGCGCGCGACCTTGATTCCCTGGGAAGGATCGGACGCCGCGAGCTTGTTCGCCACGGCAAACCTGAACAGCGCACGGGCGCAGCCGAGGTAGCCTCGCGAGATGGTTGCCGCTGCCTTCTTGGCGTTGACGAGCTTGTCCTTCCAGCCGACGATATCCTCTGCGGTGATGCGAGTAATGTCGTCCGCCTTGTCCCCGACGAATGATTTCAGGTCGCGCATGATGCCGCGCCAGCTGGACAATGTGCTGGCACTCGGATCGGTTTCCGCCTCCCAGCGCTCAAAAAGTTCGTCGAGCGAGATCGGCATGGCGGTTGGTGCCGTCGGCGGAGAGCTGTGCAAGGCAGGCGCTTCAGGCTTTTCCGCCTGCCGAAGATTGCCTGCACGAAGATCGCCCAGCGATGGATCAGGCTCGCCCTCGGCGATTGCCCGAAGCGCGTCGAGTTCGTGTTCGATCAGTAATCGGCCAAGAGCAATGGAATCAGGACCGCTCATTCCAGGGAGCCGGCCCTTCGCAATGGCTATGAACTCGGCAAAGTTCCCAGTTGCGCGCATGCTCTGAAGGCTTTTGATGCGCTTGCCGAGACGAAAGCGGTTGACGAAGGCGATAACCTTTTCGAAATCACCTTCGGCAACGAGATGGTCGAAATACGTGTAGGCATCCTGCTCGCCGTGTCCAAAGTCGGCCGGCACCGGCAGCGGTCCGAACTCGCCGCGCCAGAACCGAGCGGGAGCCGCGGTCGCCTGGCTGAAGAGCTCCGCACGGCGGGAGAACTCCTGATCGCTCGCCGCGATGGCGTGGTCACGGGCGATGTCAAGGAAGCGGGCACGGATCGTTGGGGAGTCCGACGCAGCAGCGCCCTGATCGGCACGAATTTCGTCGAACTGGTTTTCCAGTTCGACGCTCTTGCGCGCGAGACGCGATTTGGCCGTTTTTAGATCTTTTGTGCGCAAGGACCGGACCACGATTTGACGCCCGTATATAGGGGCAATGTCCGTAGGAACCCAAATGCGGCAGTAAAAAGTGCCGCTGCGCGTCATCATCCGTTCGGGCAGTTTCGCCATTCGATTCGAGCCCCGACTATAACAGTCACTGTTACAACTGGGCCAAACTGGAAAAGCGAATCAGAACCTGAATGAAATCAGGTACTTACAAGATGATGGTGCCCAGAAGAGGACTCGAACCTCCACTCCTTGCGGAACACGGACCTGAACCGTGCGCGTCTACCAATTCCGCCATCTGGGCTGGTGCGGGCTCTTTAGGCGGGCAAGGGGTGAGTGTCAACGCGCTTTTTTGCTCAATCAAGAAACACGCCCGCGCGCCGGCTAGTGTAGTTTTGAATCTGCGCATGATCCTTTCCGAACCTGCGGTTCGGGGTCATGCGCCCTCCAGCACCTCCTTCGATGCCACGGTCGAATCGGCGTTGAGCTTGTAGATGACCGGCACGCCGGTGCCGAGCTCCAGTCTAACGATCTCCTCACCAGACTTGCCGTCCAGCGCCATGATCAGTGCGCGCAGCGAATTGCCGTGCGCCGCCACCAGGACTGTGCCGCCGCGCAGCACATGCGGCTGCAGGTCGTGCAGATAATAGGGCCAGACGCGCGCGCCGGTGTCCTTCAGGCTTTCGCCGCCGGGCGGCGGCACGTCGTAGGAGCGGCGCCAGACATGCACCTGCTCCTCGCCCCATTTCTGGCGCGCGTCGTCCTTGTTGAGGCCGGAGAGATCGCCATAGTCGCGCTCGTTCAGCGCCTGGTCGCGGATGGTCTCGAGATCGCCCTGACCGACGGCGTCGAGAATGTGCTGGCAGGTCTTCTGCGCCCGGATCAGCGACGAGGTGAAGGCGATGTCGAATTTCATGCCGCGCGCCTTCAGCTTGGCGCCCGCCTCCCTGGCCTCGGCGTGGCCCAATTCGGTCAGGTCGACATCGCGCCAGCCGGTGAAAAGGTTCTTCAGGTTCCATTCGCTCTGGCCATGGCGCACGAGCACGAGAGTTCCCGACATTTTTGCTCCTTCAGTTTGTGGATCAGATCGTCTCAGGCGAGTCCGAGCACGTCCCGCATCGAATACAGTCCCGGCTTCCTGCCGCGTGCCCACAGTGCGGCCTTGACCGCGCCGCGGGCGAAGATCGCCCGGTCCTCGGCATGATGAGCGAGCGTGATGCGCTCGCCGGTGCCGGCCAGCACCACGGAATGGTCGCCGACCACCGAGCCGCCCCGCAGCGTGGCGAAGCCGATCGAGCCCGCCTTTCGCATGCCGGTGTGGCCGTCACGCGACCGCACGCTGTTCCCGTCAAGATCGATGCCGCGCCCAATGGCGGCGGCTTCACCGAGCAGCAGCGCCGTTCCCGAGGGCGCGTCGACCTTGTGCCGGTGATGCATTTCCAGGATCTCGATGTCGAAATCGTCGGCATCGAGCGCACGCGCCGCCTGCTCCACCAGCACCGCCAGCAGATTGACGCCGAGGCTCATATTGCCTGACTTGACGATCGTCGCGTGGCGCGCCGCCGCCGCTATCTTTGCATTGTCGTCGGCCGAGCAACCGGTGGTGCCGATGACATGGGCGATGCGCGCCTGCGCCGCGTAGCCAGCGAATTCGACTGTTGCTGTCGGGCTCGTGAAATCGAGCACGCCGTCGGCCTTGGCGAAGGCCGGCAGCGGATCGTCGCCGATCGCCACGCCGATAGTGCCGATGCCGGCAAGCTCGCCGGCATCCTTGCCGAGATGTGGCGAGCCGGGCCGCTCGATCGCGCCGGCGACGCGGGCGCCCGGTATGGTGTGGATGGCGCGGATCAGCGCCTGGCCCATGCGTCCGGCCGCGCCGACCACTACCAGGCCCATTTCATTGACGGGGAGGTCGTTTGTGGCCGTACCGCTCATAAATTTCTCCCAATCGCTTTTTTCGCGCGCCGCACCGGAGTTTGGATTGGCTTGCCGTCGTCGACAAGCCCCAGCCCCTTGTTGCCCTGCACCCGGTGGAACCGGGCATATACGCTGTGCGGGTCGGTCATCAGCGAGGCATGCGTGCCTTGCTCGACCAGCCGGCCCTGTTCCAGCACGATGATGTGGTCGGCATTGACCACCGTCGACAGCCGGTGCGCGATGACGATGGTCGTGCGCCCTTTCATAACCTGGGTCAGCGCCTGCTGGACGCGCGCTTCGGCCTCGTTGTCGAGCGCCGAGGTCGCCTCGTCGAGCAGCAGGATCGGCGCCTGCCGCACGATGGCGCGGGCGATCGACAGGCGCTGGCGCTGGCCGCCCGACAGCGTCAGGCCGCCCTCGCCGACAGGGGTGTCATAGCCTAGCGGCTGCTGGCGGATGAAGCCATCGGCCTCGGCCTGTTGTGCGGCCAGCTCGATCTCGGCGTCGCTGGCACTCAGCCGCCCGTAGCGGATATTGTCGCGAATGGTGCCTTCGAACAGATAGGGCTGCTGCGAGACATAGGCGATGGAGCGGCGCAGCGACTGCTTGGTCACCTCTAAAATGTCCTGGCCGTCGACCTCGATGCTGCCCGCCTCGACATCGTGGAAACGCTGCAGGAGCGCCACCAGCGTCGACTTGCCGGCGCCCGAGGCGCCGACGATGGCCGTCATCTTGCCGGCGGCGGCAACGAAGCTGAGATCCTGCAGCACCGGAGCGTCGGCGGCATAGCCGAACGACACATTGTTGAAGCGCACCTCGCCCTTGCCGATCTTCGCTTCGGCCGCTCCGGGCGCGTCGCCCTGCTGCGGCTCGAGGTCGAGCAACTCGTAGATCATGCGCGCATTGACAAGCGCCCGTTCCATGCCGACCTGCATGCGCGCCAGCCGCCGGGCCGGGTCGTAGGCAAGCAGCAGTGCGGTGATGAAGGAAAAGACAGCACCGGGCGGTTGGCCGCCGACGGCTGCCCGGTAGCCGGAATAGGCGATGACGCCGGCGACGGCGAAGCCGGCCAGCATGTCCGAGATCGGCGATAACCGTTCCGAGACGCGGGCGATGCGGTTTGCCCGCTGCTCGGCGCCGGCGACAAGATCGCTGATGCGACGCGACAGCTCGTCCTCCAGCGTGAACGCCTTGACGATGGCGATGCCTTGGGTTGCTTCCTGCATGGCGCCGATCAGCCGCGCGTTTATCTGCACGGCTTCGCGCGTGGCGCGCCTTATTCTGCGGGTCAGATAGAGGACGGTGTAGATCAGCGGCGGCCCGATCAGCAGCGACATCAGGGACAGCATCGGATCCTGCCAGATCATGACGCCGATCAGCGCGACCAGCGATACGGCGTCGCGTGCCAAGGATGTCAGCGTCATCGACAGCAGGTCGCGGATGCCGTTGACGTTCTCGTTGATCTGTGCGGCCAGTCGTCCCGAGCGCGTGTCGTTGAAGAAACCGATGCCGAGCTTCATCAGATGAGCGAAGACGCGGCGCTGGTAGCGCGCCACCAGATTGTTGCCGATCCTGGCCAGCGTCACCGCCTGGCCGTAGGTGGCCAGCCCGCGCAGCACGAAGGCGCCCAGGATCAACAAGCAGATCAGCGCGATGAGATCGCCGCGCTGCTCGTAGAATATCTGGTCGACGACATCCTTCATGATCCAGGCGGTGAAGGCGGTCGTGGCCGCAATCATCACCAGGCACAGAACGGCCAGAACATAATACCAGCGATAGTCGCGGCCGTTCTCGGCGAGGATGCGGCGGATCACCGCCACGACCTCGCCGGGCCGGGCTTTGGCCTGGTGGTTTGGGCCCTGGTGGTTTGGGGCTTGGTGGTTTGGCGACTGGTTCAAGTCGGGATCGTTCCGTGATGTCGGTCCGGCTCCACGGCCGGGTCAATTCGGCAATCCTCTTAGCGCCATGGCGGCGGCTTGCCTATGGCAGAGGCCGGCAAAACTTCGCCGCGGCTGCGGCCGTCGTCTAGGCCCGCCAGCGCCGCCCCGCGGTCTGGACGCCGAACAGCGACGGGTTCCTGGCATAGGCGGCAAGGCCGGAAAGCGCTGCCAGCGGATGGGTGATCACATAGACCGGCATGGTGCGCATCAGTTCGCTATGCGGCGCCTTGTCCTCGAAGGCGGCGCGGAAATTGCCGGTTTTCAGCGCCGGCAGGATTTTTTGCGCGATGCCGCCGGTCAGGAAGACGCCGCCGCGGCTCATGAACACCAGCGCAAGGTCGCCGGCGGTGCGCCCCAGGCAGGTGACGAACAGCGACAGCGCTTCCTCGGCCACCGGATCTGACTTCGCCAGCGCCGCGGCGGTGACCTCGGCCGGCGTGGTGAACGGCGCCGGCTTGCTGTCCGCCTTGGCCACCGCCCGGTAGGCATTGACCAAGCCGCGGCCGGACAGGATCTGTTCGCCGGAGATTCTGCCCTCGAGCTTCTCGATATGCGCAAAGACCTGGAAATCGCGCGGCGAGCGCGGCCCGATATCCATGTGCCCGCCCTCGCCGGGCACCGGTATCCAGTGGTTCAGCGCGTGGACCAGGCCGGCGACGCCAAGTCCGGTTCCTGGACCGAGCACCACCCGTCCGGCATTGGGCTCCGGCGCATCGCCGCCGATCTTTTCCATATGCTCTTCGCCGAGCGCCACGACGGCCAGCGCCTGCGCCTCGAAATCATTGAGCACCACGACGTCGCTGAGGCCGAGGCTGGCAAACATTTTTTTCGGCTTGACGATCCACGGGCAGTTGGTGAGCGGGATCTCGTCGCTGTCGACCGGGCCAGCCACCGCCAGCACGGCGGAATTGGGCCGGACCGACGAGCGGTCGAGCACCGCGGCCTGGATCGCTGCGTCGATCGTGCTGAAATTGGCGGTCTGGACGATCTGCGGTTCGGTTGGTTCCGAATTCGCGTCGAGCACCATCGAAAAGCGCGCATTGGTGCCGCCAATGTCGCCGATCAGGACCGGAAACTGCAGCGCTGTGTCGTCGTCGCCTGGCATGCTCTCGTCCGTCCCGGTTCCCAGTGGCGTTTTCGTTGACTAGCGCATGACCCGGGAAAGGGAAAGTCGCTTCAGAGTCAGTTCCGGTGCAATCACTTCAGGTCCGAATTTCGTCCTTGCCCCATTCAGCGTTTGCGCTGCCCCTCACCTTCCTGCCGGCATCCTCTCCCCGTATAGTGACGGGGAGAGGGGGCGCTTTCATCGACGGTTCGCTAATCTCCAACGCCGCAAGAACGGCGCCAAGGCAGCGACCAGCCCCTTTCTCCCCGTCACTATACGGGGAGAAATGCCCGGCAGGGCAATGAGGGGCGGCGCCGACCCCAACAGTTGGTCGTCGCCAACATCAGTGGAAGCCGAGGCGATTATCCTGGCCTCAGTTCCCCGGCCGCGGCCGCGGCAGCGGAATGCCGATCTCGGGCGTCGCCGCGAAAGCGTTGACCGAGGCCGGAAGCGCTGCCCCGCCGCTTGCGGATGCCCGCGCCGGCGCGGGCGCCGTCATGAGAACGGGTGCAGCCGCGACCGGCACGCCGTCGCCATAATAGGTGACCGCCTCCGCCGAAGCCGGATCTGGCCCGTCGAGCACGGCCTGGCATGCTGCGGGCAAGCTCGCCATCGTCATCAGGTCGCGCGCTTTCGGCCTGTCCGGGTTCTTGTTTGGGCGCCATGGCTCCTCGGTGAACCACCATGCCAGCGACTGGTCGCAGCCCTCGCCTGGCGCTGTGTTTTCCTGCGCTTTGCATTTGGGCGAGCCGGGCTGGCAGCCGATGCGGATGTGGAAGTGATAGTCGTGGCCCCAGAACGGCCTGACCTTGCGCAGCCATGCGCGGTCGCCTTTCACCGTGTCGCAGAGCTTCTTCTTGATGCCGGGATTGACCAGGATGCGCTCGACTTCCGCATAGCTTGCCGCGCGCTTCAGCAGCCGCGTATGCGCCGCTGCCCAGAGCGCATCTTTCACCAAATGGGTCTTTTCGTCGACAAGCAGGGTGGCGCTCATGTTTTCGCGCTGCTCGAGCGAAAGCTTGCGGTCTGGCATTGGCGTCAGCCAGATGTCGGCGTCGAGGCCGATCTGGTGGGAGGCATGGCCGGTCAGCATCGGGCCGCCGCGCGGCTGCGAAATGTCGCCGACCAGCAGGCCGGGCCAGCCGTCGGCCGCTGCGTCGCGCGACAGTTTCTCGATCAGCGCGATCATCGTCGGATGGCCCCAGCGGCGGTTGCGCGAAGGCCGCATCACCTCCCATTTCGGGCCGTTCAGGGGTATGGCGACGCCGCCGGCAAAGCAGCCCTTGGAATAAAAACCGATCGACTGCGGCGCAGCCACGGCCGGCAGCTGTTTGGCGCCGAACAGGTTTTTTGCCAGTTCTTCGGCCGCCGCAGGTCGCGCTGCAAGCCCCGCCAGGACCAGGACGGCGAGCGCTGCTGTCAGTGCATGTCGCCCAAAACTGCGCAGCGGTTTTGGGATAACGACATGCATAAACAGAGGTCTAAAGCCCGTTGCGCCGCGCAGCAATCTACCACGCAATGATCGCTTCAACATCGTCATGAAAGCAGAACCCCTCTGCACATTAAGTCGAATTATATCACGCCTGGCGCGCGATTTCGATCACGACCGCTTCATCGGGCTGCGCGCCTCGCCGTCGCGCCAGTTGCCCTCAGCCCACATATGGTCGAATGCGCTGCGGTAGTCGGGAAAGCGGAAGCGATAGCCGGCCGCCTTGATCGCCATGTTGGCGACACGCTTGTTCTCGCGATAGAAGGACCGCGCCATGGGCGAAAGTTGGGCGGTCTCGAACGGAATTTCCGGCGGCGGTGTGACGCCCATCAGCCCTGCGGCATAGGTGACGACGTCCTGCGGCGGCGCCGGCAGGTCGTCGGTGACGTTGAAGATGCCGCCGCTGATGTTCTTGAGCAGATGCCAGAGCGCCCCCGCAATGTCGTCGCAATGGATGCGGTTGAACACCTGGCCGGGCTTGATCAGCCGCCGCGCGGTGCCGTTTTCCAGATTGACCAGGGCATTGCGGCCCGGCCCATAAATGCCGGAAAGCCGCAGGATCGCCACCGGCCGCCCGATGTCCCGACCCAGCTTCAGCCAGTCCTGCTCGGCGGCGACACGCATCATCGAGCGCTTCGACGCCGGCCGGCATTCGGCGGTCTCGTCGACCCAGTCGCCGCCATGGTCGCCGTAGACGCCGACGGTGGAGAGATAGGCGATCCATTCGAGCGCCGGCATCTCCGCGATTGTCTCGCGCGCCGCGTTCAGCACCGGGTCGCCGGCCTCATCCGGCGCCACCGAGACGACGAGATGGGTTGTTTTCTCGAGCACGTCGCTGATTTCAAGCGTCAGCGCGCCGTCGAAAAGCAGCGGCTGGATTCCGGCTTGCCGCAGCGCTTCGAATTTCTCCGCTGCGCGTGTCGTCCCAAGGATCGTGCTGGCATCCGTGCTGGCGCGGGCAAATGCCTTGCCCGAATAGCCGGCGCCGAAAATGAGGATCTGCTTTTCGCTCATGCATCCGCCTCGATCTGGTCTGCCAGCGCCAGGCGCCATTCGCGTCGCACGGCCTCGTCGCCTTCTGCTTTCACCGCAGCGTTGGCCCATTTGGCAAATTCCGACGCCGGCACAAGCCGTGACAGCGCCCATACCGCCGCGCCGCGCACCAGCGGCGAGGCGTCGCCGAGCAGCGCACGCACGGCGTTGCCGAGCGAGGGTTGGCCGGAATTGCCGGCGGCGATCAGCACATTGCGGACAAAGCGGTCGCGACCGATGCGCTTGACCGGCGAACCGCTAAAGAACGACCGGAAAGCAGCGTCGTCGAGCGCCAGGAGATCGGCGAGCGGCGGCTCGCGCAAGTCCGCGCGGGCGACGAGCTTTGCCTCCGACGCCGCCCGGGCAAACTTGTTCCACGGGCAGACGGCCAGGCAATCGTCGCAGCCAAAAATGCGGTTGCCGATTTTTTCGCGGAACTCGTGCGGGATCGGCCCCTTGTTCTCGATGGTGAGATAGGAGATGCAGCGTCGCGCATCGAGCCGGTAGGGAGCCGGAAAGGCGTCGGTCGGGCAAACGTCGAGACAGGCGCGGCAGGAGCCGCAGTGGTCGTCTTCGGGCGTATCGGGTGCAAGCTCGGCCGTCGTGAAGATGGTGCCAAGGAACAGCCAGGAGCCGTGCTCGCGGCTGACTAGATTGGTGTGCTTGCCTTGCCAGCCGAGGCCGGCGGCTTCTGCCAGCGGCTTCTCCATCACCGGGGCGGTGTCGACGAACACTTTTACGTCGCTCCCCGAGCGCGCAACGATCTTGCCGGCGATCTCTTTCAGCCGGCCTTTCATCACGTCGTGATAGTCGCGGTTCTGCGCATAGACGGAGATCGCTCCGCGCTCGCGCTTGCCCAGCACCGCGCGCGGGTCGCGGTCGGGGCCGTAGTTCATGGCCAGCACGATGATCGAGCGAACTTCGGGCCAAAGCGCTATCGGCTCGCCGCGGCGTTCGAGCGTCTCGGCGATCCAGCCCATCGAGCCGTGGAAGCCGTCGGCGACGAATGCGGCAAGCCGGGCCGGCGCCTGCGGGATGGCATTTGGCGTGGTGACGGCAACGGCATCGAAACCGGCGCGCCGCGCCTCGCGGTCGATCAGCGGGCGCAGGTTTTGCGCTCTAGAAATCGAGGTCCGCATAATGTGACACCGGCGACAGGCCGCGCACCCGGTCGGACAAAAGCGGCCGGAACGATGGCCGTGATTTCACCCTTGCATACCATTCGCGCGCGGCAGCGTGTTCGCGCCAGTCGATCTCGCCGAGATAGTCGAGCACGGACAGCGCAGCCGCAGCCGCTAGGTCGGCATAGGTGACCTTGCTGCCGGCCAGCCAATGGCGGGTGCCGGCCAGCCAGTTGGTGTATTTCATGTGCTGGCGGATGTTGGCGCGCGCAGCACGGATCGCCGCCGAATCGGGCGAACCGCCGCCCGCCGTTTCCGGCATGATCGGCTTCAGCACGCGCTCGCGCACCAGGTGCCGCGTCACCTCGCTATCGGCCTTGTTGAGGTACCAGTCGGTCAGCCGGCGGATTTCGGCGCGCCCCATCGGGTCCTCGGCGAACAGCCGCTTGTCGCGCTTGAGCACGCCGCGCGTCTCGTCGAGATATTCGCCGATGACCATGGCGCCGACGATCGGCACGTCGCCCTCGGCAAGCAGGATCGGCAGCGTGCCGGCCGGGTTCAGCGCCAGGAACTCCTTGCGCCGCATCCACGGCTTTTCCTCGATCAGCGCCAGCTCCTCGCCATACTCGCCGAAAGCGAGGCGAACGAAGCGGCAGGTGGCGAACATCGGGTGGTGGAAAAGCGTCAGCATGGTCCCGCGATAATAGAGCGCACTGGCAAATCGCCGGCCGCGCCGGTAAGTCTTGGCCGCCCCGATTCAGGTGGCCGTCAGGGTGCTGCGACCTATAGGAGGAGTTCCGCGCCATGACAAGCAAGCCGTTCTTCAAAGCCCTCACTCGAACGCCGAGGTTTCCATGGAAAGCCAGACCATTGTCGAAGCGCTGCTGCTCGGCATGATCGAGGGCATGACCGAGTTCATTCCGGTCTCGTCAACCGGCCATATCCTGCTTGCCGGCCATTTTCTCGGCTTCCATTCGACCGGCAAGGCCTTCGAGATCCTGATCCAGCTCGGCGCCATACTGGCGATCCTCAGCGTCTATTTCCATCGCCTGTGGCAGATGCTGGTCGATCTGCCGCATGATCGGGTGACGCGGCATTTCGTTCTCGGCATCCTCGTCGCCTTCCTGCCGGCGGCCGTCATCGGCGCGCTGGCGCATGGCTTCATCAAGACGGTGCTGTTTGAATCGCCGAGGCTGATCTGCATCATGCTGATCATCGGCGGCTTGGTCCTGCTGTGGGTGGATCGCTTCAAGCCGAAGCCGCTCTATCACGACGTCGAGCGGTTTCCGCTCCGGCTCTATCTGCAGATCGGACTGTTCCAGTGCCTTTCGCTGATCCCCGGCACGTCGCGCTCCGGCTCGACGATCGTCGGCGCGCTGCTCCTGGGCGTCGACAAACGGGCGGCTGCGGAATTCTCCTTCTTCCTTGCCATGCCGACGATGGTCGGCGCCTTCGCCTTCGACCTGTTCAAGAACCGCAACGTGCTGACCAGCGCCGACCTGCCGATCATCGCCGCCGGTTTCATCGCCGCCTTCGTCGCGGCGCTTATCGTCGTGCGCTTCCTGCTCAACTACGTGTCGCGCCACGGCTATTCGCTGTTCGGCTGGTGGCGGCTGGTCATCGGCACCGTCGGCCTGGCGGCGCTGTTTGTATGGGGGTGAGGCGGCGCACTTAATTTCGCCAGGGCTCTATTTGTTCGTTTCCCTAGCAATGCTGGGGAGATTAACAGCGTAGGCCTGCCCTCCCAGCCCAAGCCGTCCTCGCAGGGTCGTCCTTGCCGCTTTGAGTGCATCCCGTAGCCAAAATCGACTGCGTTCATCACTCTTCAGAACTTTTTCACGCCGATTTCATGACTTCGAACGAGCCCTCGCGTTCTCTCTCGCACGCCGTCCCCACACGCTTCGGACGCCGAACTGAGGAGCTAAACGATGATCAACCGCGTTTTGGGAATTCTCGTGATCGGCACGGCGACCGCCGCGTCCGCTGGTGACAGTCTGAGCCGCCACATTCTCGAACGGGCAGCGAGCTGCTGGCCTACGCAGACGGCGATGCGCGGAATCAGCTTCAGCGCAGATGTCCACGTCAGCTTCACGCGCGAGGGGCACGTCAGTGCCATCGAAATCGTCGACGTTGCACCACAGACCGAGACGTTCAAGGGCTTGGCCAAGGATTTCGCAGATGCATTGAAGCGCTGTGGTCCGTATGTCACCGAAGGCATGAGCGAAGTGAACCTCAATCTCTCATGGCCGCTGTAAACGCAGCGAAGTGCTGCTACTTCGCGACCGAAATTCGTAACGCTTGATGCGAGACAGCAGTATGTATTCGTTCGTGGCTCCAGATGTGCCGTCCAGATTGCGGAACACAGCGCCACAGCCGGTCAATTTACGCGGATAGGCGCTGCACAGGCTGTCGCCCTGCACCCACATCCGACCGGTCACGACCTCCTCACCAACTGTTCGGGTCACGCTGCCGTCTGCCGCAATCACAGCATGGTAGGCTGAGACATCGGGCAGAATCTGGCGTCCCGTCAGCTCGTGTCCGATTATGAGATTGCTGATGTCGACGCCATTCATCCGTTCAGCGGATCCCGGCTCCACTCCGGCGGGAAGCTCAGAAACCCCTGCCTTCCTCAAGCCATCGAGCAGGCGAACGATGTCCTCCGGTCGCTTGTAGACGAAGAACTGCTGCGCGATCAGCAGGTTTGGCTGACCCTCCTGCCTTTCCGACAGCACGCTTCGGAGCTGCTCCAGGGCTGAGGCCGCTTCCGGCAGGCGATCGAGATGCGCAAGCGCCGCGACAAGAACATGCAGGCCGTAGAACTTCGTCCAGGGATTGGGCGACCGAACATCGACCTGCTCAAGCTGCGCGACCGCCTCCTCGTAGCGGCCTTGGCCGAACGCCGCCAAGCCAGCCTGGTAGTGTCGCCACTCCGTCCACCCGGGATCGACGCGTAGGGCCGCCTCGAGAAAGGTTCGCCCCTCTGCCGGCCTGCCGTTGAAGATGAGGGCCTGGCTCAGCCCTTCGTAGGTCCAGGAATCGCTCGGGTCGAGCGCTATCGCCTTTTGCAGGGCAGCCACCGCCTCGTCGGACCTATGCTCCCGGACCAGAAGCTCGGAAATCAGCTGATAGTAACCGGGAGACGGGTTTCCGGCAGCGATGGCCAGATTGCCGTAGAGCTCGTCGTCGATTTCGGTCCAACTAAGCCCTAGAGCCTGTCTCCTCGCATCGTCGGCATCCCAGTGGAGCCATGCCAATTCCGCGGCCGCCGCGCCGAAATCGGCATCCAGCGCCAAGGCCTGGCGCAGGTGGCCAGATGCTTCCACGGTGCCTGATGGTGTATCCGTTCGTCGCGCCTCGATAGCGCGCCGAAAAGCCTGGTAAGCTTCCGGATCGTCAGTATCGCCGGACACGGCCAGGGTTGCTTTTCCCGGGACGAGCTTTAGCTGCAGCGCGGCGACAATCTGACCGGTCACCTGGTCCTGGAGCTTGAACACATCGGTGAACGGACCTTCGAACCGCTCGGCCCAGATCTGGCCAACCGTCGAGGCATCGACCAAGTGCGCATTGATGCGCACTTCATCGCCGAGACGTCGAACGGAGCCCTCCAGCAGGTAGCGGACGCCGAGCTCTTTCGCGATCTTCGCCGGCGGCAGACCGCTGTTGCGATATGCGCGCGCGGCATTGCGCGAGACGACGAACAGGCCGGGAACGCGCGCCAGCTCTGTCGTCAGATCCTCCGCGAAACCGTTGGCAAGATAGGCCTGCTCCTCGGCTTCGCTGAGATTTGCGAACGGCAGAACCGCGATCGAGAGCGAGGGCGGCACTTCCGTATCAAATGTAGGCCTCCAGATGAACGCCGCGACTGCGGCAACGATTGCCAGTACAGCGCTTACAAATATCAGGGTTCGCCGGCTTTTAGTCTCGTGCTGGTCAGGAGAGGCAGCGCCGTGAACCTGCGGGTAGCGATCATGAGGTATGCCGGGCGCTTGGCTTTCGGGGACAAAGCGATATCCCCGTCGCGCGACTGTCTTGAGCAGGCTCTGCTTCTCGTCGCCGATGGCTTTCCTGATTTCGCTGATGCACTGGGAAAGACTGTTTTCCGTCACCGCGATGCCGGGCAAGACAGCGTCCAGGAGCTCCTCCTTCGTCACGACACGGTTGGCGTTGGCGACGAGATGTTTCAGCACCGCGAGCGATTGAGGCCTCAGCGGGACATCTTCACCACGCTCGCCGTGCAGGAGACCGGCGTCGAAATCGAACTCGACACCGTTTAGAACAAGGCTCGGCGGGTTGACCAGGTTCAAAGCTGCTCTCGATCATCGTGCTGATCGTTCGGGCGGCATGTTGCTCGGCAGGCCGCCTTGGACTGAGAATCGGCGCCTGCCGCCGAAAGTCAACTAGCGTTTGGCGCTGATTAGTGGATCCTGAGCCTAGTTCCGCCCGTAAAAAACATTCTCGACATGCACCGGCCAGCGCCACGGCAGCACCGCGACCATGTCGAAGCGCACCGACAATCTGCCATAGTCGGGCTGGCGCGACAGCCAGAGATCGGCGGCGCTTTCGATGCGGCGCTCCGATTCGCAGGCGATAGCCTCCATCGCTTCCATCAGTGTGCGCCGCGCCTTCACCTCGACCATCAGCACCAAGTCGCCGCGCCGCGCGATCAGGTCGATCTCGCCGAACCGCGTGCGGTGGCGGCGGGCCAGGATCCGATAGCCCTTCACCATCAATGCCACAGCCGCCAGCCACTCGCTGCGGTGGCCGCGCCGATAGGCCCGCTGGCGGCTGGCGACCGGGCGTTCAGGCATCGCCGTCTTTCCCCGTGTCGCCCTCTTTGCCAGTGTCGCCCTCTTTCCCAGTATCGCCCTTCTTCCCAGTATCCTTGAGTTCGAGCAGCCGCCGGTAAAGCGTCTGCTTCTGGCCGCCGGTCATCTTGGCGGCTTCCGCCGCCGCCTTGGAGGCCGGCATTTCGGCTGCAAGCGAAAGCAGAAGCCGGTCGATGTCCGCCGGCTCGTCGGCCGTTGCGTCCGACGGGCCGACGCAGATGACGATCTCGCCCTTCGGCGTGTCGGCCGCCGCGTAATGATCGGCGAGCGACTGCAAGGTGCCGGTCCGTATCTCCTCGAAGGTCTTGGTCAACTCGCGGCCGATCGCGGCCTTACGGGCGCCACCCAGCGCCCCGACCATGGCACCGAGCGTCTCGGCCAGCCGGCGCGGCGATTCGAAGAAGATCAGCGTCGCCGGCGCCGTCTTCAGCGCTTCCAGCCGCGTCAGCCGCTGGCCGGTCTTCACTGGCAGGAAGCCGGCGAACAGGAAGGCGTCGGAGGGCAGGCCGGAGGCCGTCAGTGCCGCGAGTGGGGCCGATGGGCCGGGGATCGGCACGACACGAATGCCCTGGTCAAGCGCCTCGCCGACCAATCGGTAGCCGGGATCGGAGATCAGCGGCGTGCCGGCGTCCGAGATCAGCGCCACGCTCTGCCCGTCCAGCAAGGCTGCGATCAGTTTTGGGCCGGCGTCGACGGCATTGTGCTCGTGATAGGCAGTGGTGCGGCGGCGGATGCCGTAGCGGTCTAGCAGCACGCGGCTGACCCGCGTGTCCTCGCAGGCGACGATATCGGCGGCGGCGAGCGTTTCAAGCGCGCGTAATGTGATATCGGCGAGATTGCCGATCGGCGTCGCCACCAGGTAGAGCGCCGGCTCGAGTGGCCGGGCCGATATCTCGGTTTGGCCGATCACGTAGCTGCGTTTTACCAACTCGCCGGTCACCGGTGTCCCCCATCAGAGCGTCCTCTGACACTGAATGCATTCGGCCCTGTTTGGCACGGCTCACGCCTGGTTGCAAAACCGGTGCCAAAGGAAGCGGTCGCCATGCCTTCGCCCCAGTACGGAACGAAACCGTGCCCGGCGGATTTACCCCTGATCTCGGGAGGAGCAGGATGGACAGCCTTAAGATACAAGACGTTTTCGAACCCTACTATGCAGGGCGCAAGCGCTTTGCCGCGCGAAAGGACAAGAGCCAGCCCGCCAAAGCCGGCGCGGGCCCGGCCAAAAAGCCGCGAAAACGTCGTCATTCAAAGGCAACCAACCTGGAAATCGAGCCTTCGACCGGCACCGGCAGCACGATGGAGCACTGATCAGACGATGCCCAATCGCTTCGACATTTTCATCACCCGCCTTGAAACGAAAAGCTCCCGCAATGGAGCCCCCCCACATCCGATAAGCGATCAACACCGCGCCCGCCGCGACAAGGGCGATGCCAAGCCGGCTCGCTCCGGTGAGGCGGACGCCGAGAAAGACCACGCCAAGCGCCGCCACAAGCATGACGCCTGACTACCGCAACCTCGCGATTGGCCGAGACGTTTCTCTCTAAAGCGTGGGGGAAACGCTCTGCCACATCATTCAACCCAGGTACTTCGAGACGCGCGCTTCCAGCAGGCGCACCAGACCCGGGTCCATGAACTCATAGTCGTCCGGAATGTCGAGGCAGATCACGCGAGCCTTCTTCAGGCTGGCCTTGAACTTCTTCTGCAGTTTGGCGCGGTGCGCCTTTTCCATCACGAAGATGATGTCGGCCCAAGAGACCAGGTCGTGGGTCAACGGGGTGTCGGCATCGTGGTTGGTGCCGGCCGATGCGACTTCGATATCCCTTCGACTAGAAAACACTGTTTCGCGGTCGGGCTTCGCAAGCGGTTCTGGCTGCAGACGAAGAGGACGCTCTTCAACGGGTCCCATCTTCTAGCTTGAGCATGATCTGGTCCGAAAACCGGTTCCCACTTTTCGGGATCATGCTCTACCGCGCCAGATCCGCCACCACCGCGTCGAGCACGATCATGCCGGCCGGCGTGGCGCGCAGGCGGGCATTGCCGATCGGCGCCACCAGCCCCTCGCCCTGCAGCACCGACAGCCGCGCCGTCGAGAGGCCGCGCCCGGAAAACGCCTCGTAGCGCGAGAGATCGATGCCCTCGGCCAGCCTTAGCCCCATCAAGAGGAACTCGTCGGCCTCTTCCGAGCGCGTCAGGATCTCGCCGCCGGTGACGCCATGGCCCTTGGCCTCGACCAGATTGGCCCAGGTTTCCGGCATTCTTTCGGCGATCGTCACCACGCGACGGCCGTTTTCGACGAAGCGGCCATGCGCGCCGGGACCGACGCCGACATATTCGCCATAGCGCCAATAGGTGAGATTGTGCCGGCTTTCGGCGCCTGGTCTGGCGTGGTTTGAAATCTCGTAGGCCGGCAGCCCATGCGCGGCGGTGATCTCCTGCGTCAGCGCATAGAGATCGGCGGCATGGTCATTGTCGGGAATAGCGAATTTCCTGGCCGCATGCAGCGCGTGGAACGGCGTGCCTTCCTCGATGGTCAGCTGGTAGAGCGACAGGTGGTCGGCGGCGTGGCCGATCGCCTGCTCGAGCTCCGCCTGCCACGCCTCCAATGTCTGGCCGGGCCGTGCGTAGATCAGGTCGAACGACAGCCGGGGGAAAATCTCACGCGCCAGGCCAATCGCATGCAGCGCTTCATCGACATTGTGCAGCCGGCCGAGAAAGCGCAGATCCTTGTCGTTCAGCGCCTGCACGCCGAGCGAAACGCGGTTGACGCCTGCCGCCCGGTAGCCGCGAAAGCGCTCGGCCTCGACCGAAGAGGGGTTGGCTTCCAGCGTCACCTCGATGCCTGCGGGCACCGTCCAGTTCTTCGCCACCGCGTCCAGCACCGTCTCCACGGTTTCCGGCTTCATCAGCGATGGCGTGCCGCCGCCGAGAAAAATGCTGGTCACCTCGCGCGGTCCGGTGCGGTTGCGCATTGTCGCAAGCTCGGTCTCGAAGGCGCGCGCAAAACGCTCCTGGTCGACCGGCTGGTGGCGGACATGGCTGTTGAAGTCGCAATAGGGGCACTTGGCCGCGCAGAACGGCCAGTGGATGTAGACGCCGAAGCCGGGGCTGCGGTCGAGCAGCATCGTCATTTCACGCCCGATCGTGCCAAATCCAGTCTGGCTTGCGCAAATTTCTGGAAGGCGCGGGCGCGATGCGACAATGCCGTTGGCTGGCCGGGCTTCCAGCCATGTTTCTCCTCTGCGGTCATCTCGCCGAAGGTCTTTTCGAAACCGTCCGGCACGAACACCGGGTCGTAGCCGAAGCCGAGTTCGCCGCGCGGCGGCCACACCAGCGTGCCCTCGACCTCGCCGCGGAAGTATTCGGCTGCGCCGTCGGGAAAGGCCAGGCAGATGACGGCGACGAAGCGGCCCTTGCGCTGCGCTGGATCAACCGCGCCGATTTCCTGCAACGCCACTTCCGCTCTCTGCATCGCCATGCCGAAGTCGCGGGACCCGTCCGGCGCCTCGGCCCAATTGGCGGTATAGACGCCGGGCGCTCCGCCCAGCGCATCGACACACAGGCCGGAATCGTCCGACAATGCCGGCAGGCCTGTCGCCTTGGCGGCAGCAAAAGCCTTGATATAGGCGTTCTCCTCGAAGGTGGTGCCGGTCTCGTTCGGCTCCGGCAGGCCGTATTCCTTAGCCGACTTCGCTTCTATGCCGAACGGCGCCATCAGATCGGCAAATTCGCGCAGTTTGCCGGCGTTGTGGCTGGCGACTACGATCTTATGCCCATCAAGCGAATGCATCAGATGCCCCAGATTCTTGGCTCGGCGAATTCGATCGAATTGCCGGATGGGTCACGAATATAGATCGAGCGGCCGCCTTGCGGCCATTCGAACTCGCTTTCGATGGCAATCTTCTTCGTTTCCAGATGCGCTTTCCAGCGCACGATCTCGTCCGCACTTGCCGCAAAGCAGAGATGCCCGTCGCCGACAGTGCCGTGCGGCGGCACTTTCAGCCTGGCATCGCGCGCCGGCGGCACCTTGGTTGCCTCGGCGTTGAAGATGAGCAGCACGCTGTCCCCGCAACGGAAGAACAGATGCCTGCCGTCGACCTTGCCCAGCAGATCGAGCCCAAGCACGCCGGAATAGAACTTTTCCGCGGCATCGAGGTCGGTCACGTAGAGGGCTGATTCGAGGATGGCGGAAGGAGTCATGACGGGGGTTAAGCTACAGCCATCTGCTGCAGGCTGACCAGTCGCGTAATACCTTTCTTGGCCAATTCCATCAGCGCCGTGAACTGCTCTTCCGAGAAAGGCTCGCCCTCGGCCGTGCCTTGGATCTCGACGATGCCGCCCTTGCCGGTCATGACGAAATTGGCGTCGGTGCCGGCCGAGGAGTCTTCGAGATAATCGAGGTCGATGATCGGCTGGCCGTCATGGATGCCGCAGGAAATCGCCGCGACATGGTCCTTCAGCACCTTGCCGACGCTGGCCATCTGCCGAGCTTCCATCCAGCGCAGGCAGTCATGGAGCGCCACCCAACCGCCGGTGATCGAGGCTGTGCGCGTGCCGCCATCGGCTTGGATCACGTCGCAGTCGACGGTGATCTGCTGCTCGCCCAGCGCCTGCAGATCGACCACGGCGCGCAGCGAACGGCCGATCAGCCGCTGGATTTCCAGCGTGCGGCCGCCTTGCTTGCCGGCCGAAGCTTCACGGCGCATGCGCTCGCCGGTCGAGCGCGGCAGCATGCCGTATTCCGCCGTCACCCAGCCCTTGCCGGAATTGCGCATCCAGCCCGGCACCTTTTCCTCGAGGCTGGCGGTGCAAAGCACGTGGGTGTCGCCGAACTTCACCAGGCACGAGCCTTCCGCGTGCTTGGAGACGCCGCGCTCGAAGGAGATGGCGCGCATTTCGTCGAATTGGCGTTTGGAAGGGCGCATTCAGGCTTCTTTCTTGTCGTTTTAGGATTCGTGGCCGGCTTGTAGCCGCATGGGGCGCAGCGCGCAAAGGAAAATGGCCGGTTGCGCGGGTGTGGCCGAAGTCTATATCTTTGGGCCGGAGGTATTTGGCTCGAATGACCAAGGCAGTCGATCCCGGTTCCCAGTCGGCGGCAGTGCTCCAGTCGCCCGCAATCCAGTCGCCCGCGCTTCAATCGCTCGACATGCGCTCGCGCGACATCTTTCGGCGCATTGTCGATTCCTATCTGAAGGACGGCGAGCCGGTCGGCTCACGCAGCCTGTCGCGTATCCTGCCGTCTTCGCTGTCGCCGGCCACCATCCGCAACGTGATGAGCGATCTCGAGCATCTCGGCCTGATCTATGCGCCGCATATCTCGGCCGGCCGGCTGCCGACCCAGGCCGGCCTGCGCTTCTTCGTCGATGCTTTCATGGAGCTTGGCGATCTCTCCGACGAGGAGCGCCGCACCATCGAGGCGCAGGTGCGCGCCTCCGGCTCTGGCGCGACGCTGGAACATATGCTCACCGAGGCCAGCCAGATGTTGTCCGGCATGTCGCGCGGCGCCGGCCTCGTGCTTGCCGCCAAGAACGAGGTGGCGCTCAAGCATATCGAGTTCATCCAGCTCGAGCCGAACAAGGCGCTGGCCGTGCTGGTGTCGCAGAACGGCGACGTCGAAAACCGCGTCGTCGACCTGCCCGCCGGCATCACCGTCTCGCAATTGCACGAAGCCTCGAATTTCCTCAACGCCCATATCCGCGGTCGCACGCTGGCCGAGGCGCGGGTCGAGATCGCCCGCATCAAGGAAGAAACCAAGGCAGCCCTCGATACGCTGTCGCAGGATCTGGTCGAGAAGGGCCTTGCGGTCTGGGCAGGCGCCGAGAGCGGCTTGCCGGCGCGTCTCATCGTGCGCGGTCGCGCCAATCTGCTGGAAAATGTCACCGCCCAGGCCGACATCGAACTGCTGCGGCATTTGTTCGAGGATCTGGAGACGCAGGACGGGCTGATCCAGCTTCTCGACCTCGCCGAGCAAGGCTCCGGTGTGCGCATCTTCATCGGCTCGGAAAACAAGCTGTTTTCGCTGTCGGGCTCGTCGCTGGTCGTTGCGCCCTATCGCGACAAGGACGCCCGCGTCATCGGCGCGCTCGGCGTCATCGGCCCGACGCGGCTGAACTATGCACGCATCGTGCCGATGGTCGACTATACCGCGCAGCTTATTTCCCGCATGCTGCGATAATGCATCTCGGCCAAAAAAACGAAGCGCGTCGCACCAATACCTTCAAACGCGACACGCTTTAGGGAACCTCAAGGAGAAAAAAATGGCGCTGGAATCATTCAAGGCTCAGATCAGCCTGTTGCTCGAGCAGATGATCAACCAGCCCGAGGATCAGCATGAAGTGCAGGAGCAGTTGCGCGAAAAGCTGAGGGAGATGCGCGCCATGGGCCTGCCGCTGCCGGCCGATCTCGTCGCGCTGGAAAAGCGCCTCGACGACGATTTCTACGCCGCCGGAAACTGAGCCCGAAAGGTTCAAGGGCGGCAAGCCGACCGGCGAACATGAGGATTTCATGACCGGCTTCGTCGTCTCCGCCGACGCGGTCTGGGCCGACCGGCCAGTGTTGCGGTGGCCAAAGGACGGCGCTGGCCATCGCCGAGGACGGCAGCGGTTGCATCTGGCGCGTCACCTACGGGCGAGGATGAATTCAGCATGCGACCCATCGGATATTTTCAAACGGCAGACTAGCTTGCGCGGCCGAAGGCTTTATCCTGCCTGAGTCACTAACTGCCTGACTCACTAACTGCCTGACTCTTGCCCATCTGACCTCTGGGGAGCGAAACCAATGAACAAGCCCGCCACCACCGCGCACATGCCCGGCCGCGGCCGCATCTACAATTCGATCACCGAGACGATCGGCGATACGCCGCTGGTGCGGCTCGACAAGTTCGCCAATGAAAAGGGCATCGTTTCCAATCTGCTGGCCAAGCTCGAATTCTTCAACCCGATCGGCTCGGTCAAGGATCGCATCGGCGTCTCGATGATCGAGGCGCTGGAGGCATCGGGCAGGATTGCGCCCGGCAGGACCACGCTGATCGAGCCGACCTCGGGCAACACCGGCATCGCGCTCGCCTTCGCCGCCGCCGCCAAGGGCTACAAGCTGATCCTGACCATGCCGGAGACTATGTCGGTCGAACGCCGCAAGATGCTGGCGCTGCTCGGCGCCGAGCTGGTGCTGACCGAAGGGCCGAAAGGCATGAAAGGCGCCATCGCCAAGGCCGACGAGTTGGCCGCGACGCTGCCCGACGCCATCATTCCGCAGCAGTTCGAAAATCCTGCCAATCCGGAAATTCACCGCCGCACCACTGCCGAGGAAATCTGGAACGACACTCATGGCGAAGTCGACATCTTCGTCGCCGGCATCGGCACCGGCGGCACCATCACCGGCGTCGGCCAGGTGCTGAAGCAGCGCAAGCCCTCCGTGCATGTCGTCGCCGTCGAGCCGGAAGCCTCGCCGGTGCTGTCGGGCGGCCAGCCCGGCCCGCACAAGATCCAGGGCATCGGCGCCGGCTTCGCGCCGAAAATCCTCGACACGACCATCTATGACGAGATCGTCAAGGTCTCCAACGAGGATTCGGTCGCCAATGCACGGCTCGTCGCCCGCCTCGAAGGCGTGCCGGTCGGCATCTCGTCGGGCGCCGCCCTGCAGGCGGCGATCGTCGTCGGCTCGCGGCCGGAGAACAAGGACAAGAACCTCGTCGTCGTTATTCCATCCTTCGCGGAGCGCTATCTGTCGACGATCCTGTTCGAAGGGCTGGGGGCTTAGGGCATATTGATATTTGTGCCGGCCTGCGGTTGCGGTTTCCTGCGCTTCCGTATCGCCCGCTGATTGTCGAAGCCGGCGCTGCCCCTCACCTGCCTGCCGGCATACTCTCCCCGTAACGGGGCGAGGGGAGCTCTCATTGACGGCTTCGCCAATCGCCAACGTTGCAGAAAAAAGACCGACACCGCGACCAGTCTCTTTCTCCCCGTTTACGAGAGAAATGCCCGGCAGGGCAATGAGGGGCGGCGCCAGCGCTCGGCCGTAAATCCCAAACATCGGATCATGTCTGACGCCCGGCCTTTCCCGGACCTCATTCTTCGGCTGCGAGCCCCGCCCGCCGTTCCTGCAGGAACCGGCGCACGGCAGGATCACGTTCGAGGCCGATCGCCCGGTCATAGGCTGCGGCCGCTTCCCGAGTTTTGCCGAGCCTGGCCAGGAGGCCAGCGCGGGCGGCCCAATAAGGCTGATAATCATGCAGCCGCTTGTCGTCGCCAAGTCGGTCAAGTGCGCTCAATCCCGCCGCCGCGCCGTCGGCCTCGGCAATGGCCACCGCGCGGTTGATCGACACGACAGGCGAGGCGGCAATCACCGACAGCGCGTCGTAAAGATGCCTGATCGCTGCCCAGTCGGTCCGCCCGGTCAGCCGCCGCGTCGTGTGGGCGGATTGCACGGCTGCCTCGAGCTGATAGCGGCCGACGACGCCCTTGGTCGCGGCGCGCCTGAGCAGGGTCTCCGCTTCGTCGATCAAGGCGCCGTCCCACAGCGCAAGCTCCTGTTCGGCCAATGGCACATAGTCTCCGGCGGCGTTGCGCCGCGCCGCACGCCGCGCCTCGGCAAACAGCATCAGCGCCAGCAGGCCGAGCGCTTCCGGCTCATCCGGCATAAGCGACGCCACCAGCCGGCCGAGCCAGATGCCTTCGGTCGCCAGATTGCGGCGCCGGGTTTCGGTGCCGTCCGGGTCGGCCCAGCCTTCGGCGAACGCGGCGTAGATCGCTTCCAGCACCGCATCCAGCCGCTCACCAACCTCTGCCCGCTCCGGCACCCGGAACGGAATGCCGGTCTCGCGGATGCGGCTTTTGGCGCGCACCAGGCGCTGACCCATCGTTGCCGGCGACACCAGGAAGGCCGAGGCGATCGTCGCCGCGTCGAAGCCCAGAATGGTCTGCAGGATCAGCGGCGCGCGCACGCCGGCCTCGATCGCCGGATGGGCGCAGGCAAACATCAGCCGCAGCCGCTCGTCGGGCAGGTCTTCGTCGGCCATGCGTGCCTCGATCTCCTCGGCGATCAGCCTGAGATGGTCGCGGCCCGTCTCGCTGGTCAGCCGCCGCCGGATCGCGTCGACGCGGCGTCGGCGCGCCACCGCCAGCAGCCAGGCTTCCGGCTTCTCGGGCACGCCGGTTTGCGGCCAGCGCTCCAGCGCCGCCGCAAAGGCGTCGGCCAGCGCGTCCTCGGCGCCGGCCACGTCACGCATGCGCGATGCGAGGTAGGCGATCAGCTTGCCGTAGCTTTGCCGGGCGGCCGCTTCCGCCGCCGCCCGCGCGATCTCCGGGCGACTGTCCATCACATGGTCATTTCTCAGATAAGTACTCCGTCATTTCCCAGATCGGTCGCACCTCGACCGTGCCGGTGCTGGCTGCCGGACAGCGCGCAGCCCATTCGATGGCCGTGTCGATGTCCGTCGCCTCGATCATGTAGAAACCGGCAAGTTGCTCCTTGGTGTCGGCATACGGGCCGTCGAGCACGTTGGTCTTGCCGTTGGCCATCCGCACAGAGGTGGCCGCCTGGGTCGGGCGCAGCCGGTCGCCGGCCAGCCATGCGCCGGATTTCTTCAACGCTTCGGTATAAGCGCCGTAGGCCGCGAGGGTCTGCTCGGTGCTCACGCGCGGCGCATTCGCCATTGCGGCTTCGTCATTGTAGATCAAAAGCATGTATCGCATGGTCTTCTCCCGTGGTTTCGAAGGCCGCGTCGTTGCCGGCCGATCCAAAGTCGCGCGTCCTCGCCCGATTTCGACAGGCGCTGCAAAAATCTTTCGGCTCGGATGGCATCTCGCGCAAGCCTGCATGTCCAGCGGCGTCGACCGTTGGTCTAATCGGCGCAATTGCGGGTTGGCATTTCCTGCCCGCTGTCTAAACTCGCCTTGGGTCGTGCGGTGGCAGATATTTCAGGGAGGAGATCACATGCATAATTTCAGGACGAAGTTTATTGCCGCCGGTGCGCTGGCGCTGTCGCTGGGCCTTGGCGCGGCGTCGGCCAAGGCGCAGGAATTCATCAACGTGCTGACCGGCGGCACCTCGGGCGTCTATTATCCGCTCGGCGTCGCACTGTCGGAAATCTACGGCAAGGGCATTGAGGGCGCCCGCACCCAGGTGCAGGCGACGAAGGCTTCGGTCGAGAACCTAAATTTGTTGCAGCAGGGCAAGGGCGAGATCGCCTTCGCGCTCGGCGATGCCGTCAAACTGGCCGCCGAGGGCAACACCGAAGCCGGCTTCCCGGGCAAGCTCGACAAGCTGCGCGGCATAGCCGCCATCTATCCCAACTATATCCAGATCGTTGCCAGCAAGGAGTCCGGCATCAAGACGCTTGCCGACCTCAAGGGCAAGAGCCTGTCGGTCGGCGCGCCGGCTTCCGGCACCGAGCTCAACGCCCGCGCCATCTTCGCCGCCGCCGGGCTGAAATATGAGGATCTTGGACGGGTCGAGTATCTGCCCTTCGCCGAATCGGTCGAACTGATCAAGAACCGCCAGCTCGACGCCACGCTGCAATCGGCCGGCCTCGGCGTCGCCTCGATCCGCGACCTTGCCACGTCGGTGCCGATCAACGTCGTCGCCGTACCGGCGCAGGACGTCGCCAAGATCGGCTCGCCCTATCTTTCGGTGACCATTCCCAAGGGCACCTATGAAGGCCAGACCGAGGACGTTGCGACCGCCGCCGTCGGCAATTTCCTCATCACCCACGCCGACGTCTCCGACGAGACAGGCTATCAGATGACCAAGCTGCTGTTCGAAAATCTCGACCAGCTCACTGCTGCCCACGCCGCCGCCAAGGCGATCGACATGGCCAAGGCGCTCGACGGCATGCCGGTGCCGCTGCATCCTGGCGCCGAGCGGTATTACAAGGAAAAGGGGTTGGTGAAGTAGGGCCGCTCCCCCCTTGAGGGGAGGGTGGCCCGTAGGGTCGGGAGGGGTCCTCGGCGACGCGCTCCATATTCAGGCAAAGGCCGAGGCAGTTGAGGTTACCCCACCCGTCCATCCGCCTTCGGCGGCTGTCCACCCTCCCCTCGAGGCGGAGGGGCGCCCCGCCAGGAACCCGCCAATGACCGACGCCCATCCCGAAACCCCGACCGTTCTTTCCCCAACCGCCGAAGCCCCGGTCGAAGGCCTGCCGCCGGGTTTCGGCGAAGGCATCGCCGGCACGGCCGCCTTTCTCATCGCCATCGCCTTCTCCGTCTTCCAGATCTACATCGCCGCCTATGGCAGCTTGCCGAGCCAGGTGGTGCGCGCCATGCATGTTGGCTTCTTGCTGCTGCTCGGCTTCGGCCTGGTCGCCAACCTGCGCGCCACAAGCATACCGGCCAAAGCAGCGTTCTGGACGCTCGGCCTGGTCGGCTTTGCCACCGGCCTCTACAATTGGGTGTTCTATGCCGACCTCATCCGGCGCTCCGGCTTCCTTACCACGCCGGACCTGATCATCGGCACGGTGCTGGTCGTTCTGGTCTTCGAGGCCGCGCGGCGGCTGATGGGGCTGCCGCTTGCCCTGATCGCCCTGATCTTTCTCGCCTACGCTTTCTTCGGCAATCACCTGCCGCCGCCCTTCATCCATCGCGGCTATGATTTCACACAGCTCATCGACACCTTCGCCTTTGGCACCGAAGGCATCTACGGCACGCCGGTCTACGTCTCGGCCGCCTATATCTTCATCTTCGTCGTCTTCGCCGCCTTTCTCGAACGCGCCGGCATGATCGCACTGTTCAACGATTTCGCGCTTGGCCTGGTCGGCACGTGGCGCGGCGGCCCGGCCCAGGTCTGCGTTCTATCTTCGGCGCTGATGGGCACCATTTCCGGCTCCGGCGTCGCCAATGTGGTGGCCAGCGGCCAGTTCACCATCCCGCTGATGAAGCGCTTCGGCTTCCGTTCGGCTTTCGCCGGCGCGGTCGAGGCGACCTCTTCGATGGGCGGCCAGATCATGCCGCCGGTGATGGGCGCGGTCGCCTTCATCATGGCCGAGACGCTGAACATTCCCTATGCCGAGGTGGTCAAGGCAGCGATCATCCCGGCGCTGCTCTATTTCGGCGCCTGCTTCTGGCAGGTCTACCTGGAAGCCGGCAAGGCCGGCCTGCAGGGCATGGCCAAGGCTGACCTGCCCAATCCGTGGCACGCGGTGAGAAGACATTGGCCGCTGGTGCTGCCGCTGGCCGCGCTCATCTATCTGCTGTTTGCCGGCTATACGCCGATCTTCGCCGGCACCATGGGGCTGGCGCTGACCATCGTGCTCATCCTCGGCACGCCGCTGGCGGCGTTGATCGGGCCGCTTGCCTTCCGCATCGTCTTCTGGCTGGCGCTAGGGCTTGCCGCAGCCTCCTTCATGAGGTTCGGCGTCAACATCCTCAGTTTTGTCATCGCCGGGCTCGTCATCGCCTGCGTCACCTTCAGGGGCGGACGCGAGACGCTGCAGATATGCATAGATTCGCTTGCCGAGGGCGCAAAGAACGCGTTGCCGGTCGGCATCGCCTGCGCCATCGTCGGCGTCGTCATCGGCACTTTGACGCTCACCGGCATCGCCTCCACCTTCATCGGCTGGATCATCTCAATCGGCGAAAACAATCTGTTCCTGTCGCTGGTGCTGACCATGCTCACCTGCCTGGTGCTCGGCATGGGCATACCGACGATCCCCAACTACATCATAACCTCGTCGCTGGCCGGGCCGGCACTGCTGTCACTCGGCGTGCCGCTGGTGGTCAGCCATATGTTCGTCTTCTATTTCGGCATCATGGCCGACCTCACTCCGCCGGTGGCGCTGGCCGCCTTCGCCGCCGCGCCGATGGCCAAGGAAAGCGGCCTCAGGATCGGCATCCAGGCCACCAAGCTTGCCGTCGCCGGCTTTGTCGTGCCGTTCATGGCGGTCTATACCCCGGCGCTGATGCTGCAGGATCCTGGCCCGATCGCCGCTCAGTTCGGCTATCCCGTCGAGGTCGCCTATATCGTCGCCAAGGCCTGCATGGGCATTGCCCTGTGGGGCGCAGCCGCCGTCGGGTTCCTCGCCCGGCGCATGGCCTGGTGGGAACGTCTCGTCGCCTTCGCCGCCGGCGTGTTGCTGGTAGCCGCACTGCCTGTCACCGACGAAGCCGGCTGGGCGCTCTCTGTCGCCTGGATCGGCTGGCACTGCTGGCGGGCGCGGCAAGCCACCGCATGAGCCTCTGTATCATCGCCGCCGGCAAGACGGTGACGCTCACGGTGGCCGCCTTCACGCTCGCCTGGACGCATTCGGTGGAAAAGACGCATTGGCAGGAGAACTGGAAGGTGACGCCTTCCGGCTTGCAGGTCGCCGAGGCACGGATCAAGGGCTCGGGCGCCGGCATGGAACCGCCGGAAGGCTCGGTGCTGCGGGACGGTTGGTGGGTCTATAAACCCAAGATGGCGCCGCAGCGGCGCCTCGTGCTCGCGGCCTCTGGCGCGACGGATGAAGGCTGGACGCTGTGCACGGTTCAGGGCTGCCGCGAACTGGGCAATGCGGCAGGCGACACGACCGTGCTGGAGCCGTGCGAAGGTTCGAGCCAGCCGCGGTAGCGGACGATCGGCAAGGGGGTGCGGGACCTCATCCTCCAGGGCTTTGTCGGATGTCGAGTGCCGGGCACACCACATCCCGCGGGCCGAAGACGCTCCATCGTTACCCGCCAAACCCGGATTCCGACTGAGCAAGCCGACGTTCCTCCTTGCGGAAGAATGCTTTGAAAAACAGAATGTCGGAAGCCGAACTGATTGCCCGGGCGATCAACGCGGTTGCGAGCACGGCAAAGATCAGGCGAACGAAAAACACACTGGTGAAGTCTGCACCCAGAGCGATGACAACCAGTGTGTCCTCTATGAGACTGTGGGCAAAGCCCATAAACACGCAAGCGAGGAAGATCTGGCGCGGCTCTACGCTGGTCGTGCGCGCCTCGCGGATCAGCAGTCCCGCGCCATAGGAAATTCCAAGAAGCAGACCGACCCCAGTGAACGGTATCGCTTGTGACTGGATGCCGGCAAGACGAAAGAGCGGTGCAAGCCCCTTGTTCAGCCAACCCAGGATGCCCGCCATCTTGAGTAGCTCGATCAGCCAGCTTAGTGCGAGGAGAATGACGAGCATGGTTGTCAGGGTTTTGAGCATGCTTAGAAAAAAACTGCTCCAATCAGTGCCTTCGCCCATTGGTATCCACGCCGGCTTCAGCGGCTCGGATAGCCATCCGGTTGCTGCGAATATCTGGTGCAGGAGCATGGCAAGGATCAATCCACCGCCAATACGAAGCGCCGCAGTGATCACGAAGCTTGGTCCAACCTTCTGAATGATGCGTTGTTCAATCGGAATGGCATGCGCAAATAGCAAAAGGGTTGAAAGAACGGTCATGTCGGCAGTGCTCAGCGTTGAAACCGGGGCCAGCGTGAACACGATCACCGCCGCGCCCCAAATTCCCACCAGCAATCCTGTCAGCCAGGCAAGGGCGAGCTCGGGCGGCAGTCCAACCAGCGTCATGAGAGGCGCGAAGAACGGAGAGATCGCCCGGATGACACCAAGATCCTGCAGGATCTGTGTGACTATCGTGACCGGAACGATGATGCGAACCAATTCCCAATAGATCTCAAGCGATTCCAGCGTCTTCCGATAGAGGGCGGCCTGCACTGCCATGGCGATGTCTCCGTGATTGACGCCAAATGACTACCGTGAGACGGTTCGCATTTGTGGTCAAAATTTGCGGTCTTGTGCAATAATATTGCAAGCCGGTAGGCGACAACGGAGGACCGGAATGGAACGGGTCGACAGCAAGCTTCTCAAGCTTTTGCAAGAAGACGCTTCGCGAACCAATGCCGACCTGGCGGCGGAGGTCGGGCTTTCGCCGTCCAGCTGCTTGCGCCGTATACGGCGGCTTAAGTCAGCCGGTGTCATCGACCGCGTTGTCGCGCTACTTAATCCAGCCAAGGCCGGCAGGGGGATGAAGGCTATCGTCACGGTCGAGCTGGAGCGCCACGGCGAGCAACACATGCGCCGCTTCCTCGAGCTTGCCGTCATGGAACCAGCGGTGATCCAGGCCTACAGTGTAAGCGGCTCGACCGACGCTGTCCTTATGCTGCGCCTGATGGATATGGACGAGTTTGACACTTTGTGCGAGCGGTTGTTCCGAGATCGGACGAATGTTGCGCGGTACTACACCATGTTTGTAATTCGAACCGCCAAGGAGACGACCGCAATCCCGCTCTAGATTTTCGGAGGCCAACTCGGCGGAAGGGATCTCGCAGCCACTGGGCGGTCACGCGAGTCCCGGCTGCTTGGTGTCAAACGACACTAGCTAAGCTCGCCGGCGGCGAGATCGAAGCCCCAGAATCTCGAAGCCCCTAGAATCTCAGAACCTTGGTGTTGTCGCACGCCTGTCGGCGAGCCCAGGACGTTCCGTGCGATAGGTGGTCCCACGGTGATCGGCGGCCGGCCTGCATATCCGGCTGTCGTGACGGCTTTCCATGGTCGTCATCAGTGCGCGCTGATGCCGAGCGTGTGGCCGCGGCGTGCGCAAGCGGGGCCTGGGCCGCGCATGTAATAGCGCTCCGGCCGATAGGTCGGCGCGACGAATTCGCGGATGGCGGCAGCGTAGCCGATGAGGCGCGTCAAGAAGTTCATTTTCCCTGTCCCTGTCCCGATTTCGGATGTCCCTTCCGATTTCGTGGGATCATAGCGTCGAGGCGTGAATACTCGGTGAACACGATGTTAATCTTTGGTCAAAAAGGCCTTGGTTCGTGGCTGGAATGCGGCTGATTCGGGGTCTTTCCATGCAGTTCGTCGGCATTCCGGCTAGTGTGACTTTTGCATCACATATGTTTCGTTTGGATGTCGCTCCGACGCGCTTGTGTTTCAATTTTGCCGGTTCCGCGAAATTTCCGTGCTTGGTCAAATTTCCCTGCTTATTCGGGAAAGCCAGGAACCCGTCCGATAGAAGCACGTTGACGCTGAGGGCCGGGACCACCCGCCCAGCGGCTCCGAGCGGAACCGCCGCCGGAACCCCCAACACAGCAAGAACAATGGAAAGGCAAAGCCATGGGTTTCTTTTCGAAAGACATCAAGACGCTGGACGACCTCTTCGTCCACACGCTGCGCGACATCTATTACGCCGAGAAACAAATCGAGAAGTCGCTGCCGAAGATGATCGACAAGGCGACCGACCCGCAGCTGAAAGCCGGCCTGGAGAAGCATCTCGGCCAGACCAAAGGTCATATCGAGCGGGTCGAGAAGGTGTTCGAACTGCATGGCGTGAAGGCCAAGACGGTCAACTGTCCGGCCATCGACGGCATTCTCGAGGAAGCCGATGAAGTCAGCGGCGACATCGACGACAAGGACGTCCTCGACGCCGCCCTGATCGCATCCGCGCAGGCGGTGGAGCACTATGAGATAACCCGTTACGGCACGTTGATCGCCTGGGCCAAGCAGCTTGGCCGCACCGACTGCGCCAATGTCCTGACCAACAACATCAAGGAAGAGCAGGCGACCGACCGCAAGCTTACCGAGATCGCGGAAGCCAAGGTCAACCTTCAGGCCGCCGAATAGCACTCTTGAGAGGCAAAGCCGGGGCAACCCTGCTTTGCCTCACTTTCCGTTCCTGGACGTCGACCATATAATGCGCCACGCTCGTTCCAGGGATTGCGCGAGGATAAACTGGCGGAGGAAGTCGTGCAGGAAAAGCCGAAAGCACCCGCAGGCAAGGCCGACACTAAGGCAAAGCCTGCCGGGAGCAAGGCAAAGCCTGCCAGCGGCAATGGCGAGATATCCACCTCTGTCAAATCCGCCGTGGCGGCAGACACCGTCGTAAAGCTTTCTCATCCCGACAAGCTTCTGTGGCCGCAGGAGAAAGTGTCGAAGCAAAGCCTGCTCGACCATTACGCTTTGGTCTGGCCGCGCATGCACCAATTCGTCGTCAATCGGCCGCTCAGCCTGGTGCGCGCGCCGGACGGCGTCGACGGCCAACGCTTCTTCCAGAAGCATGCGTCGGCCGGCATGCATGACAAGATCGCCAGGATGAAGGATCCGACGGACGGCGAGGAGATATTGTTCATCCGTGATTTCGACGGTGTCGCTGCCTTGGTCCAGCTCGGGGTGGTCGAGATCCACATTTGGGGCTGCACCGTCGACGAACTGGACAAGCCGGACCAGATCATCTTGGATCTCGATCCCGACGAAGGCGTCGACGTGAAAGCGGTGCGCGCGGCGGCGCTTGAAATTCACGGCCGGCTCGATGAGCTGTCGTTGCCGAATTTCGTCAAGACGTCGGGCGGCAAGGGCTATCATGTCGTGGTTCCGCTGAAACCGTCGGCGGATTGGGACGAGGCGAAGGACTTCGCCCATGATTTCGCCCGCGCCCTCGAGCAGGCCGCCCCTGATCGGTATACAGCGACGCTGTCGAAGAAGGCCCGCACCGGCAAGATCTTCGTCGACTATCTGCGCAACGGCCGCGGCTCGACCACGGTGGCATCCTATTCGTCGCGGGCCAAGAAAGGCGCTACAGTATCGATGCCGGCGACCTGGGCGGAAATTGAAGCCGGGTTAGCGCCGAACGCATTTCCGATCGGCGACAAGACGACGCTAAAACAGTTGGCGAAAGCCGATCCCTGGGTGGATTTTTTCAAGCAGGGCAAGCTGCTCAAGCGCGGCTGATCATCTTTCAGCCGAGAAACACCTTCTCGAACGCCTGCTTGCCCATCGGCGAAAAGATCACCGCGCGGCTGTCCTTTTCGCGCCGCGCCCATTTTTCCAAAAGGATCTTGTCGAGGATGGCCGCGCCGAGCGTGCCGGCCAGATGCGTGCGCCGCACGCTCCAGTCGAGGCAGGCCCGGCACACCGGGCGCCGCGCCTTGCTCTCGACATCGATGCCGATCCCGGCGAAATGCGCGGCGGCTGACGGCCCAAGCCTGATCTCCTTGTCGTCGCGCAGGAGCACTTGTCGAGCGACAAGACGATCCAGCATCGCCACTGCCTGTGCGCCGGCGAGGTGGTCGTAGCAGACCCGCGCCACGCGCATGGCCGCATCACGCGGACCGGGCCGGACCCGCTGCGGCCCGACCGCAGCGGCGACACCGGTGATCGTCTCGATCATGCCTGCGACCTGCGGCCCAGCAAGCCCGTAGTAGCGATGCCGCCCCTGGCTTGCCAGCGTCAGCAGCCCGCCCTCCATCAGTTTCGACAGATGTGAGCTGGCGGTCGGCAGCGAGACGCCGGCCTCGAGCGCCAGTTCGCTAGCTGTCAGTGCCGTGCCACCCATCAGCGCGGTCAGCATGTTTGCCCGCGCCGGATCGCCGACCAGGCTGGCGATGCGGGCTATGTCTGGTCCTTCACGCATAGTTCGTCCCTCATCGAAGCATTGACGTCAGATAACCACTATCCTCTGCTGAGATCAAGGAGACGACGATGACCGCAAGAACCGTTCCCCACACCGTGTTTGTCAGCGGCTTCGGCCGCCGGCCGTTTCCGTTCATTATCTTGCGGGGGTGGCATCTGCGGCTGCTGGCGCGGTGGTACGATCGTCATCTGCAGCGCCTCGACCTTGCCGAGATCGACGAGCACCTTTTGTCCGACCTTGGCCTGACGCCGGAAGACGTTCGCCGCGAATGCGCGAAATCCTTCTGGCAAGCATGACACTGGAGAAATCGCCTAGCATATCGCTCCGCTGAACGTTTCGACCCCGCTCGAACTACGGCGCAACGAATCAATTTCAGCAAAGGAGACAAAAGATATGACCCTCACCTGCTTCATCCGCTACGAGATCGACCCGTTCGGCAAGGCAGCATTCGAGGAATATGCCCGCAATTGGGGCCAGGCGATCCCGCGCTGCGGCGCCGATCTGATCGGTTATTTCGCGCCGCATGAGGGCTCGGCCACGACAGCCTATGCCGCCTATAACATCGACAGCCTGGCGGCTTACGAAGCCTACCGTTTCCGGCTCGCCGCCGACCCGGCCGGCAGGGCCAATTACGAGTTCGCCCGGCGTGAAAAATTCATCCTGAAAGAGGATCGGACTTTTCTGAAACTCGCATCCGGGCCGCACGCCTCTCTGGTGAAGCTATGATCGCCGTTATCTTTGAGGTCGAGCCGGCAACAGGCAAGCGCGACGCCTATCTCGGCATCGCCGCCGACCTGCGGCCGCTGCTCGACGGCATGGACGGTTTCCTGTCGATCGAACGCTTCCAGAGCCTCGTCGATCCGAACCGGATCCTGTCGCTGTCGTTCTGGCGCGACGAGGAGGCGGTGAAAGCCTGGCGCAACACGGAGGAACATAGGCAGGCGCAGAAGGCCGGCCGCGGCGGCATCTTTGCCGGCTACCGTCTGCGCATCGCCCATGTCGTGCGCGACTATGGCCTGACCGAACGGGCCGAGGCGCCTGAGGACAGCCTTGCCCTGCATGGATGAGAGCTGCTTTGTGGAGCGGCTCTTCCTTCTCCCCTTGTGGGGGAAGGCGGCCGAGCGAAGCTCGGTCGGATGAGGGGTGCTCTAGCATGGCAACCGCGGCACTCCGTCCAACACCCCCGTTCCGTCTTGGCGCTGCGCGCCAATCCACCGCCCGGGGCAGGTCACGGGTCTCGCCCGCCCTTCGGGCCGCACAAGGGGAGAAGGCAGGGGGCTGCTAGGCATTCCCGATCAGCACTCCAGCCGCAAACACCAGCGCGCCGCCCAGCACCACCTGGAAGGCGGCGCGCCAGAACGGCGTCTGCATGTAACGGTTCTGCACAAAGGCGATCGCCCACAGTTCGAAGAACACCACCACAACCGCGAGAATTGTCGCGGTCCAGAAATAGGGAATGAGGTAGGGCAAGGCGTGACCGAGGCCACCCAGCGCCGTCATCACGCCAGTGGTGATGCCGCGTTTCACCGGCGAGCCGCGGCCCGACAGCTTGCCGTCGTCGGAGGCGACCTCGGTGAAGCCCATCGAGATGCCGGCGCCGATCGAGGCGGCAAGCCCGACCAGGAAGGTCTGGAACGTGTCGTGCGTGGCGAACGCAGCGGCGAAGATCGGCGCCAGCGTCGACACCGATCCGTCCATCAGCCCGGCCAGTCCCGGCTGCACATAGGTCAGGATGAACTGGCGCTGCTCGGCGGCTGCCTCCTCGTCCCTCACCGCGCCCGGCACATGCTTTTGCTCCAGCCGCTGCGCCAGCGTCTCGTGGCCCTGTTCGGCCAACGCCAGATTATCGAGCAGCTTTCGCGTCGAGGCGTCGCTGGTGCGTTTCGCCGCCTCGACGTAGAACAGGTAGGCCTGACGCTCCATCGCCTCGGCCTGTTGGCGCACATGTTCGATGCCGAGCGGCCGCACCAGCCAGTCGGGCTTGCGCTCGTAATAGCCCTTCACATGCTCGCGCCGAATCAGCGGAATGCGCTCGCCAAAGCGCTCGCGGTGAAGCTCGATCAGCGAGTCGCGATGGCCGTCCTCCTCCTCCGCCATTTCCTCGAACACTTTGGCCGAATGCGGAAACCTATCCGCCAGCCCGTCGGCATAGGCGCGGTAGATACGCCCGTCATCCTCTTCGGAAGAGATGGCGAGCGCCAGGGTCTCTTGCTCCGAGAGCGACTCGAACGGACGGCGACCAAAACCAAAAACACGGGAAAGCATGAGAAATCCGCCCTAGTTTAGAATAATTCTAAACTATGGTTTGGCGCACCGTTGGTCAATCGCGCTCGTGGCCGGTGGTTCAAAATTATTGGCTGCGGGGGTCCTCCGCCAGCCCTTCATTATTGGCGAATGTTCACCTATATATCGGGCTTAAGCCAAGAGAAAGGAATCCGGATGCCGGCGAAACAGCCCACCCATTATGCATTTGAGCCGAAACCCGTTCTCGACCTGATCGCCAGCATCGAGGCCGATCTGCAGCGCCTGAAGGGCCTGGTCGAGCAGCAGGTCGAAAAATTCGACCCGGCCAATCCGCACAACAAGGCCCCCGACGGCAAGCTGACCGAGGAGGGCGTCGAATGCTGCTACCGCCTGTTCGACGAGGGCAAGTCGCGCTATTCGGTCGCCCAGCAGATGAAGATATCCTTCGCCGCCGCCACCCATCGCTTCAACACCTGGCGCAAGATGGGTGGCGCCAAGCGGCAACGGACGCTTTTGGGGTGAGGAGCGGTCGGCGAAGATCTCCTACCTTCGACCGAAGTTGGGGACGCTTCGGCCAATTGCAAACGTCGGGGCGCTTGATAGGCGCCTCGCTCTGCTCTCAATCCACGAATTGTGTCGGTTACATTTTTGCAGTGGTGCGCGGCCTGGTTTTCCGTGCACATGGGCGATCTCATTCTGCAGGACCTCGCCATGACCACCCCTCCCGGCATCGCCGACATCAACCGCGCAGCAGCGCGATTGTCCGGCCTGATCGTCGAAACGCCGCTGATCGAATCGCCTGAGCTGAACAAGCGCTTCGGCGCCAGGATCCTGTTCAAGCCGGAGACGCTGCAGCGCACCGGCTCGTTCAAGTTCCGCGGCGCCTACAACAAACTGTCGTCGCTGAGCGACGAGGAGCGCAGCCGTGGCGTCGTCGCCTTTTCGTCGGGCAACCATGCGCAAGGCGTCGCCGCGTCGGCGGCGATGTTCGGCGTCAAGGCGGTTATCGCCATGCCCACCGATGCGCCGGCGATGAAGGTCGGCAATGTCAGGAAAATGGGCGCCGAAGTGGTTCCGTTCGACCGGTTTCGCGACGATCGCATGGCGGTGGTTCGCCCGTACATGGAACGGGGCATGGTCCTGGTCCCGCCATTCGACGATCCGGCCATCATCGCCGGCCAGGGAACGATCGGCCTCGAGCTGATGGCGCAGGCGAAAGCGCTCGGGGTGAGCCTCGACGCAGTCGTCATTCCCTGCGGCGGCGGCGGCCTGAGCAGCGGCATCTCCATTGCAGTCAAGGACGCCTCGCCGGGCACGGCAGTCTGGGCCGTGGAACCCGAGCATTTCGACGACACCTGTCGGTCACTGGCCAGAGGTGCCCGGGTTCCGATCGAACCCGGCCACACTTCGATTTGCGACGCGCTCCTAACCACCGAGCCGGGCGCGATCACCTTCGAGATCAACCGCCGGAATCTCGCCGGCGGCATTGCGGTGTCCGACAGAGCGGCGGCACAGGCGATGCGCGACGCCATGGCCCATCTCAAGCTGGTGGTCGAGCCCGGCGGCGGCGTCGGGCTGGCCGCGCTGTCATCGGGCGAGATCGAGCTATCCGGCAAATGCGTCGCCGTGGTGCTGTCAGGGGGCAATGTCGATTTCAGCACCTATGCGGAGATCATGGCCGCGGCCTAGTTGGCGACCAGTTCCGGTCGAGCGCCGATACAAACTGTCAAAGCGCCCTTCGGACCTACAGTCGCATCCGGTGCCATTCAAAGGCTGACACGGAATGAAACTGCTCTTCAGCCGCAATCCCAATCCTCGCCTCGCGGTCGCCGTGGCACGTTATCTCAACGCAAAGGTCGAGTTCGAATTTGCCTCCCCCTTCGCTCCCGGGCAGGCTGAGCGATATCGCCCGCTAAATCCCAATCTTTCATTGCCGATACTCGTAGGCTCGGGAAACAGCCTCTGGGAGGCTGACGCCATAGCCTGCCGGCTTTCACGCGACGCGCATTCGGATCTCTGGCGCACCGGCGACGACGAACCCGAGATGATCCGATGGCTCAGTTGGGGCAAAGAGAACTTCGCGAGAGCTTGCGACGTCGTGCATTTCGAACGCGGCACCAAGCAGCGCTATGGGATCGGCCCGATCGATCAGCACCGGGTTGAGGAGGGGCTGAGAGACTTTCGCACGGCCGCTGCAACACTTGAGGACGCGCTTTCCGAGCGAGACTGGCTGGTCGAAAATTCGGTTTCCTATGCCGACTTTCGAATGGCGACGTTTCTGCCCTTCAACGATGTCGCCAGATTGCCGCTTGGCGATTATCCTTCGGTCAGTCGCTGGTACCGCCAGTTGGAAGAGATCGACGCCTGGCGCAATCCCTTCAAAGGACTGGACGCGCCTGAGTTGCCGCCGGTCCCGGGAAGCCCGCATGAACCTCGATCCGAATGATCATGCCTATCGGCACAACCCAATGCGCTTTCAAAGGGTACTGCTTCACGCTATCCGCCAAGGCGAGACTCCGCCCTTTTTCAGTTGATCAAAACGGGAAAACAACGCTAACTGGCTCCCGCGAGGGACCATGCTGACAGTTGATGAAGTGGGAGCAATCCCGTTGTTTTCGGGTTTGCCGCCGCGCGAGCTCGAGCGGCTGGCGCGGACAGCGGCTGACCTCCATCTCAGCCCCGGAGAGTTCGCGGTTCACGAGGGCGGAGAGGCCGTGCTGTTTGCTGTTGTCGCCGGCAGGATCGAAGTCGTAAAGACCTTCGACGGCGTCGAGCGGACGCTCGGCTGGCGGCTGCCGGGAACGATCTTCGGTGAGGTGCCGATTGCCCTGGGCACCGGTTTTCCGGGCGGGTATCGCGCCGCCGAACCGTCCCGCGTGATGCGGATCGAGGTTCAGCAGTACTATTCCGTCGCCGCGGTTTCAAAGGACGTGGCCCAGAAGGTCGGCGCGCTCGCCCGCGAGCGGATGGGCGGGCTGCAGAGCGTCACTGCCGAGCCGCAGAAGCCGCGCGTGACATTGGTCGGCCATCGCTGGGACACGGCGTGCGGTGATCTGCGCCGATTTCTGACCCGCAACCAGATCTCATTCACCTGGCTGTTGCCCGACACATCCGATGCCGAGGCTTTCTGGTCTGCCCTGGGCAGGCCGGCTCTCGATGGTCCCGTTGCCCGGCTGGCGGACGGAGAGATCATGGAGAATCCCCTCGTGCGCGATCTTGCAATACGCCTGGGGCTGCAAACGCGCCCGCGCGGCGCCGAGTACGATGTCGCGATCATTGGCGGCGGGCCGGCCGGCCTTGCCGCGGCGGTCTACGGCGCATCCGAGAGGCTGCGCACCGTCGTCGTCGAGCGCGAGGCGCCTGGCGGACAGGCGGGGACATCGTCGCGGATCGAGAACTATCTCGGCTTTCCCAGCGGAATCTCCGGCGACGAACTGGCCAGTCGCGCGCTGCAGCAGGCGAGGCGGCTGGGCGCCGAAATCCTTGTCACCCGCTCCGTCGCCGGCATCGATCCGGCGACGCACCAGCTGTTTCTCGACGGCACCGATGCCGTGCGGGCGCGCAGCCTCATTCTTGCGACCGGGGTGACATGGCGTCGTCTCGCCATCGACGGGTTCGACCGGCTTATCGGCAAGGGCGTCTATTATGGAGCCGCGCGCAGCGAGGCAAGCACCACCCATGGACTGGATGTCTTCCTGATCGGCGCCGGCAACTCGGCCGGCCAGGCAGCACTGCATTTTTCGGGCCATGCGCGCAGCGTGACACTGCTCGTGCGGGGCCCGTCGCTTGCTGACAGTATGTCACACTACCTGATCGAGCAGCTCAGGGCGAAATCGAACGTAAAAGTGCAGCTTCGATCCGAAGTCCAGGCCGTGCACGGCGAGACTCACCTGACGGCGATCGACATTCTCGACAAGGCCGGCAACGAGGTGAGCCGGCACGATTGCGGCGGGCTGTTCGTTTTCATTGGCGCCAACGCAGAGACCGAGTGGCTGCGGGCCGACGTCGTGCGCGATGCCCGCGGATACGTGCTGACCGGGGACGATGTGAAGAAGGCCGGGGGCTGGTCGCACGACCGCGACCCCTATTTGCTCGAAACCAGCGCGCTCGGCGTTTTCGCATGCGGCGACGTACGCCTGAGCCCGGTCAAGCGGGTCGCCTCAGCGGTCGGCGAGGGCAGCATGGCGATTGCGTTTGTCCACCAGTATCTGGCGAATGAAGAGAAGGCCAAACGCGGCCAAAGCTAGGTGAGATGCATTAGTCCAGTGTCCGGCGGAACCGCACCAGCGCCACGCCGGCAAACAGCGCCACGAACACCACCAGCCAGCCGATTTCGGTTGCGACCGCCGGCAGGTCGGCGCCCTTCAGCATCACCGCGCGGATGATGCGGAGGAAATGCGTCAGCGGCAGGATCTCGCCGAAGATCTGCGCCCAGCCAGGCATGCCGCGATAGGGGAACATGAAGCCCGACAACAGGATCGACGGCAGGAAGAAGAAGAAGGTGAGCTGCAGCGCCTGCATCTGCGTGCGCGCCATCGTCGAGATGGTGTAGCCGAGCAGCACCAGCGCCAGCACGAAGACCAGAACCGCCGATAGCAGCAGCGACAACGACCCGGTGAAGGGAACGCCAAACAGCAGCTTGGCCGCCGCCAGCACCACCACCACTTGCACGGCGCCGACCACCAGATAGGGCAGCACCTTGCCCAGCATGATTTCGAGCGGGCTGGACGGCATCGCCAGAAGGTTTTCCATCGTGCCGCGCTCGGTCTCGCGCGTCAGCGCGATCGAGGTCATCATCACCATCGTCATCTGCAGGATGACGCCGAGCAGACCGGGCACGATGTTGTATTGCGAGATGCCTTCCGGATTGTAGCGTCGGTGGACAACGACTTCGAGCTGGCCTCGGGCAGCTTCGGCGGCCGCCTCCTGCATGCCGCGCGCCCTGAGCAGCGCCTGGTTGGCGACGGTGCCGAGCGTCGAAATGGCTCCGCTGGTGACGGCCGGGTCGGTGGCATCAGCCTCGATTAGGATTTGCGGCTGGTCGCCGCGCTCGACTCGCCGGGTAAAATCGGCGGGAATGGTGACGACAAAGGCGACGTCGCCACGCGCCATCAGGAATTCCGCCTCGGCGGCACTTTGCGCGACATGGTCGAACCGGTAGTAGCCGGTGGTCTGCAGCGCCGAAACCACGGCTCGCGTATAAGGATCGCTGCTCATCGCCACCAAGGCTGCCGGCAGGCTCTTCGGATCGTTGTTGATGGCATAGCCAAACAGCACCAGCTGCATCAGCGGCACGCCCAGCATCATGGCGAAGGTGATGCGGTCGCGCCGCATCTGGATGAACTCCTTGATCAGCAGCGCACCGAGCCTGGCGAAGGAAAAGACGCTGTTTATGCCGTTTTTCATCCCATATTGTCCTTCGAGCCGGACATGAACTGGATGAACACATCCTCCAGGCTGGTCTCGCCTGGCGAAACCGTCACGCCCTTGTGCTCCTTCTCGACATCGGCGAGGGCTGCCTGAAGCGCCGTCTTGTCGGAACCAACGACATGCAGCGTCGCGCCGAACGGCGCCACCTGGTCGACGCCGGACCGCCCGCTGAGTGCGGCAGCGACCTGGTCGAGGCGCGGACCCTGCACGACGAAGGTCGTCAGCCCGGCATTCCTGACCACCTCGTCGACCGTGCCGGTGGCCAGCATCCTGCCGTAGGAGATGTAGCCGATGCGGTGGCAGCGCTCGGCCTCGTCCATGTAGTGGGTGGAGACCAGCACGGTCAGCCCGCCGCTGGCCAGCCGATGGATCTCGTCCCAGAATTCACGCCTGGCTTTCGGATCGACGCCCGCCGTCGGCTCATCGAGCAGCAGCAATCTCGGCTTGTGCATGATGCAGGCGGCCAGTGCCAACCGCTGCTTCCAGCCACCGGACAGCGTGCCGGCCAACTGGTCCTTGCGCGAGGTGAGGCCAAGATCCTCCAGCGTCCTAGCCACATGCTCGTTGAGCGGCTTCAACCCATAGAGCCGCGCCACGAATTCAAGGTTCTCGGCGATGGTCAGATCCTCGTAGAACGAGAATTTCTGCGTCATATAGCCGACTTCGCGCTTGATCCTCAGACTGTCTGAGCGGATGTCGAAGCCGAGCACCGTGCCTTCGCCCTCATCCGGCGTCAGCAGGCCGCACATGATGCGGATGGTCGTCGTCTTGCCCGAGCCGTTGGGGCCGAGGAAGCCGACGATCTCGCCCTCGGCCAGCGTCATCGTCACATGGTCGACGACGGTCTTGTCACCAAAACGCTTGACCAGGCCGTGGACGTCTATGACGTTCATTTGCCGATATCCGCCAGTTCGACATCGACGATCTGCCCCGGTTGCAGCGCGCCGGCGTCACCCTCCGGCCGAGCCTCGACCAGATAGACCAGCTTCTGCCGGGTCTCGAGCGAGTAGATCACCGGCGGCGTGAATTCCGGGTCCGGCGACACGTAGCTGACGCGAGCCTTCACGTCCGGCCCGCAGCCGTCGCAATGGACGTTGAGCAGCGTGCCGACTGCTACCGATGAGAATGCGCTTTCCGGCACATAGACGCTGAGCTTCACCGCGCCGTCCGGCAGAATCGAAATGACCGGCGCGGTCGGGCCGGCGGTGTCGCCGGGATAGCGGATCACATCGTTGATGCGGCCGGACGAAGGCGCCGCCAGCACACGCTTCGACAGCCGCCACCGCGCTTGCTCCAGCGCCGATTGCGCCTGCCTGACCTGATTGTCGGCGGCCTTGATCGTCTCGGGCCGTGCCGGAAGGCCGCCGACCGCAAGATTGGCTTCCGCCTGGCCGAGCTGCGCGTTGGCAATTTCCAGCGTCGCGGAAGCCGTATCATAATCGGCCTGGGTGCCGGTGCCGCGTTTGAACAAATCGCTGGCGCGGTTGTATCTGCGTTTGGCGTCGGCGGCTTGCGCCTTGGACATGTCGACCTGCGCCTTGAGCACCTCGATCTCTTCGGGCCGCTTGCCGACCTGCAGGTCGGCAAGTTGCGCCTGGGCCTGGGCAAGGGCCGCCTCGGCTTGCGCGACGGCTATTTTTGCGTCGGCGCTTTCCAGCGTCACCACCGGCGTGCCCGGCGCGACGCGGTCGCCGCGCTTGACCGAAATCGTCTCGACCTGCGCCACCTCGATCGGCGCGAGCAGCACATAGTCGCCCTCGACATAGCCGACGGCGAGCGGCGCCGCCGGTGCGCAGGCGCTGAAAAGCAGGGCGGCGAGCGGCACAGAGCAGAGGAAACTCATGACCTACCATCCTTCCGGTCGGTTAAAGGACGCCGAGCCAAAATCGCGCCGAGATTATCCGTCACTGCCGCCGCGATCTTGGTGGCCTCGGCGTCGCCGATCGCGCGCCAGCCCATGCGGCGCATCACCGCCTCGCGGCCGATGCGGAAATAGACGACCTGGCCGATCAGCGTGAACACAGTGAGTCGGGTAGCCTCGCTTTCGGCCGGCTCGCCCGTCGCCTGCTCCCAGATCAGGCAGAGCCGGCGATGCGTCGGCTCGAACACGCCATTATAGATGCGGTCGAGTGCCGCCGTCGGATGCGACAACTCACGCAGGACGAACTGCACGATCTCGCCGGCCTCCGGCCTTGCCACGATGAAAGCCACCATCCGCTCCAGTGCGGTGAATAGTTGTGCCCGCGCCGCTTCGGGGTCGCCCGTTTCTGAGTCGCCCGTTTCTGAGTCGCTTGGCCCTTGCAGATTGCCGATTGCTTGGCCAGCAATGGTCTGGATGGTGTCGACGATGTAGTCGGCCGCAGCGTTGCGAAGCCCTTCCTTGCCGCCGAAATGATAGGCGATCGAGCCGATATTGGCCCTGGCCTCAGACGCGATCTCGCGCGTCGAGGTGCCGTCGAAACCCTGGCGTCCGAACAGCTTCAGCGCTGCGCGAACAAGTGCCGCGCGCGTCATGTCGGCGGGGGATGCCTCGCGTCGCGGAATTTTGGCGTTTGCCGGTTTGCTCATGATCCGCAATTTAATCAATCGAATGATTAAAGTCAAGCTTTGCCGATCTCCACCTTGCCATCTCCAGTCGCACGCGCTTTAGTGCGAAGCCATGGTCAAGGAAGTCGAGCGCAAGTTCCTGGTCTCCGGCGATGGCTGGCGGGCTCTGGTCGAAGCGGACATCCGCATTCGGCAGTTCTATCTCGTTGCCGCGCCCGACCGCTCGGTCCGCGTGCGCATCAGCGACGGCGCCTCGGCAAAGCTGACGCTCAAATTCGGCAGCAAGGCCCGCGAACGCGACGAATTCGAATATCCAATTGCTCTGGCGGACGCGGAAGAGATGCTGGCCTTCGCCATCGGACGTGTCATCGAGAAGACACGTCACCATGTTAGGCACCGCGGCCATCTCTATGAAGTCGATGTCTTCGGCGGGATGCTTAGCGGTCTGGTGGTCGCCGAGCTTGAGACGCCGCAGGACGTGCAGGACGAAATGCTGCCAGATTGGCTCGGCCGCGAAGTCACCGGCGAGCACAGGTTCTACAACGCGTCGCTCGCCCTCGAGGGGATTCCGGAGATCGCCGCATGAGCTATCGCATCGATCCGCGTCTGCCGTTGACTGGCGAGGTCAGGCGCATCCTCGCTGAGGAAATAGGCAAGGCGCTCGTCCATCTGGACGCGGCGCATGACAGGCCGGAGCAGGCGCTGCACAAATGCCGCAGGCGGCTGAAGAAGGTGCGTGCCTTGCTGCGCCTGGTCCGTCCCGGGAACGAAACATTTTGCAGTACCGAGAATCAATGCTACCGAGAGGTGGCTGCCCTGCTTGCCGAACCGCGCGAGGCGGCCGCGCTGGTTGAAACCATCGACCGACTGGCAAAAAACTTTCCCGAGCAAAGCGCTGGCGGCGGTCTCGATGTCGTTCGCGACACGCTGGTGGCGCGCCAGCACGCATTGCATGGTGGAGCTGGCCTCCGCGCCGCGATAGTTGCCGCGACTGCCGCTTGCCAGGAGGGCATCAGCCGGATCGATATGCTGGCCTTGCCCGACCAGCCCGAACAGGCCGCCGATGTGCTTGCCGAAGGCGCCCGCATCACTTTGCGTCGCGCCAGAAAGGCGCTGGACAAGGCAGGCTCCCGCGGTGAGGCCAACGATTTCCACGATCTGCGCAAGGCGGCAAAGACTCACGGCATGCACCTGTCGCTGCTCGGAAGGCTGTGGCCGACGCCGATCAAGGCCCGGCGCAAGGCGGTCGACGAACTCGGCGAACAGCTGGGCGAATTGCATGATGTGTTCGTCCTGCGTGCGCTTCTCGATGCCGACGACCGGCCGCTCGGCTCTCCTCAAGAAACGCGGCTCCTGAGCAAGCTGTTGAAGCGCTCGGAGAAAAGCCTGAAAAAGACCTGTCTCGCCGCGGCAGCCGATCTGTTCGGCGACAGCCCCAGGCGCTCGACAAGGAAACTGGCGCGCAAGGCGCGCGACGATCTGGCCGCGGCGCCGCGCGAAGACGCCGGCGCGCCCGGCGGCGCTGGCTGACGCGGTTCTTCGGTTCGGGATCATGGCCTAGTCCGCCGGCTTGTGGTAATCGCCGTCTGGCATGATCGAGGCCGGCGACACGCTTCTGGACCGACTCGGCCGCTGGCTTGCCGGCCGGCTGCAGGAGAAATCTTCCGGCTACGAGCCTTACACGCCCTCCGATGCCGAAACGCTGCGCCGGACGCTCGAACCCGGCGACATCCTGCTCATCGAGGGCAACCAGAAGATCTCGGCGGCGATCAAATACCTGACCCAGTCGACTTGGTCGCATGCGGCCTTCTATGTTGGCGATGCCCTGCCCGAACCGGCGGACGGATCGGAACGGCGGCGCCTCATCGAGGTCACGCTTGGCGATGGCTGCATCGCCGTGCCGCTATCGCGCTACCGCACCTACAACACGCGTATCTGCCGGGCGAGCGGCCTAGCGCCGGAAGATCGTGACGGGGTCGTTGCGTTCATGATCGGCAAGCTCGGCCTAAGATACGATCTCAAGAACATCTTCGACATGCTGCGTTATTTCTTCCCGACGCCGCCGGTGCGGTACGCTAGCGGCGCCGCATGCTGGCTTTCGGCTCCGGCGACCCGACCCGGGCCATCTGCTCCTCGCTGATTGCCGAGGCCTATGGCCAGATCCGCTATCCGATCCTGCCCGAGATCACCCGGGCGCCCGGTCGTGCCTCGGCCCAGTCGAACTATTCGCGAAAGGAAATCCTCCACATCCGCCACCATTCGCTCTACACGCCGCGCGATTTCGACCTGTCGCCCTATTTCCGCATCGTCAAGCCGACGCTGGAATACGGGTTCGACTACCGGCAGATGCTCTGGGAGGATAAGATAACGGCCAGCAAGCCGGAAGCGAAGGCCGCCGAGTAGCAGCTCGCCTATGCTAGCTGCGATCGTCGACCCTTCGCGGTAGCGGCGATCAGAACTTATTCAACAGGCTCTTCCAATAATTCCGCCAGCACTCGACATCATCGGCGGTCGCCAGTTTCTCGTGTTGCACGGCAAGAGATGATTTTCCTCCCGGCTTGTCGCCGATGCCGGCGATCACGCGCGTGCCGTTCGCTAGACCACAGCGCCAATATCGCCACTTTCGCGAAACGGACGTCTCCGGTCCGCGGCTGATCGCGATGCCCCCAATGTCCTTCTGCGCGGTCATGAAGGTCGCCCAGCGTGCCAGCGTCTCGTCCATGGAACCCGGCACGGTCTTTGTGGTGGAGACGGCGAAGCGGCCGTCATTGTCCTGTCCGGGTATGCGCCGGCCAATGTGCTGCTCGTAGGCGACGGTAATGGACTGCGACCACCAGCCCGAAGCCAGTCCCGTCTCGCGCACGCGTCGGGCGATCTCGGCATGTGAAAGGTCGGCCGCGCCGATGCGGCCGAGAAAGACCAGCCACTCCTCCCAGGAGCGGCCGGTTTCCGCTTCGAAATTCTTCGTGCTGATCGCCCGGACCATCTTTTCAGCTCGTGCCAGCCCCACACACCAGATTCCACACCTGAGCCGGAGAAAGCGCAAGCCGGCCCCGCGTCCGGATGAAACCCCGCTTGCGAGCAGCATCGCCACTTTCTGGACAGCCGGTTCAGCCGCCGGCGGGCTGCCCGCGCCATCGCTGGAACGCCCATGCGGCCAGCCAGCACAGCATCGCCCAGGCGAAGCCGGCGCACCAGCCGGCCAGCACGTCCGATGGCCAATGAACGCCGAGATAGACGCGGCTGATGCCGACCAGCAGTGTTGTCAGCACGGCAAGTGCCAGCACATAGATCTTGGTCGTTCGCCCAGGCAGGAAACGCGACGCCATGCTGCCCAGCGTCAAATATGTCACCGCCGACAGCATCGCATGGCCGCTTGGAAACGAAAGCGTCGCCACGTCGGCGAGATGCGAGACCAGGTCGGGGCGCGGCCGATCGATTCCGAGCTTCAGCGTGCTCGACAGGGCCTGCCCGCCAGCCACCGCGACGAAGACCAGAAACGCTGCTCCCGGCTTCTGGATAAGCAGCAGATAGACGATCACCGCCGCTGTGATCAGCCCGAGCACGATGGCGCTGCCGAGGCTGGTAATGTCGCGCATCGCCCCTTCCAGCCACAGCGGTCCGATCGGATTGTCGGGCTGGCCCGCTTCACGGAAGGCGAGCATTATTTCCGTGTCGAAGGCGTGCGGCGTGGTGTCTCGTGCCACCTCCATCAGTTCCTCGAACCCCCACAGTCCGCCGGCGATGACCAGTCCGGCCAGCAGCACCGGGAATTCGATCCAGTTGAGCAGCTTGTTTGCGGTATTATTCATCGGCCCATCGTCCTACAGCGCCGCGCGTCCTTTTGGACGCGCAAAGGACGCTGTAGCACTTTAACTTTTGCGTATGATCCTTTCCGAAAATCGATTCCGATTTTTCGGGATCATGCGCAACTACAGTTTTTGCAGATAGGGTCCGAGCGTGATCAGCGCCACCGCTGCCACGGCGAGCACGATGCCGGTCGCCTGCAACGAATTGACGCGCTCGCCGAAGAACACCAGTGCCACCACGTTCACCGACACCAGTTGGATCACCGCCGACAGGCTGAACGACACCGACATGCCGAATTCACGGATCAGCCTCAGCATGATCAGATTGCCCAGCGAATAGAGCGCCAGAGTCAGAACGATCTTGCCGAGGCTCGGCGCCAGCCCCCATTGCTTGGCCGCCGTCGCCGCCAGCAGGAAGATCACCGTCGAAATGCCAAGCTGCCCCAGTCCCCAGAAACTCACGTTTTGTCCCTCCGACGCAGTGCTTCCGCGCCTGCCGCAGATCTTGTTTCGGAAGCGTCGGTCGCGGTCAAGCGGCCTGATCAAAGACATGAGATCGGGGCTGGAAATTGGCCGGCAACGTCATCAAACTGTGATCTGCTGGCGATACGCGGTAGTCAAGCAACACGCTCCAGCCATCCCAAAGAGCCAGAGGCAAGCCCCCATGACTGAACATCGCTCCCCCGACGCCCATTTCCGCACCAGCCTGCTCGAGGAAAACGATGGGCCAGGAACGAATCCCACCGACAACCAGACGATGGGCGAAATCATCGCCGCGCGGTTCTCGCGCCGTGGTTTCCTGCAGGGATCGCTCGCGGCAACCGCCATCGCCGTCACCGTTAGCCCGCTGGCGTTGATCCTCGCCGACGATGCCCGCGCCGGCGGCGGCTCGGCCTTCGCCTTCGACGAGGTCGAGGCGGGCGTCGACGACAAGCACCATGTCGCCGCCGGCTATGACGCCGACGTGCTGTTGCGCTGGGGCGATCCGCTGTTTGCCGATTCGCCGGAATTCGATCCGACAAAACAGTCGGCGCAGGCCCAGGAAAGACAGTTTGGCTACAACAACGACTATGTCGGCTATATCCCGATCGACGGCTCGGCCGAGCATGGTCTGCTGGTGGTCAACCACGAATACACCAATCCGCATCTGATGTTCCCAGGCCTCGTCACCATCGTCGATGGCGAGGCCAAGCAGGCCCCACTGAGCAAGGAACAGGTCGACGTCGAGATGGCCGCCCATGGCGGCACCATCGTCGAGATCCGCAAGGTATCAGGCAAATGGCAGGTGGTGCGCGACGGCAAGCTCAATCGCCGCATCACCTCGAACACCGAGATGGCACTGTCCGGCCCCGTCGCCGGCCACGACCGCGTCAAGACCAGTGCCGATCCGACTGGCACGAAGGCCATCGGCACCGTCAACAATTGTGCCGGCGGCGTCACGCCCTGGGGCACCTACGTCATGGCCGAGGAAAACATCCATGGCTATTTCTCCGGCGAACTGCCGGCCGATCACGCGGAAGCCGCCAACTACAAGCGCCTGGGCATTCCCGAAGGCGCCTATGAATGGGCTGCGCATTATGACCGCTTCGACATCGGCAAGGAGCCGAACGAGCCCAACCGCTTCGGCTGGATCGTCGAGGTCGACGTCAACGATCCGACCTCGGTGCCGCGGAAGCGCACTGCGATGGGCCGCTTCAAGCATGAGGGTGCCGAATCGATCGTCGCCAAGGATGGCCGTGTCGTCTTTTATCTCGGCGACGACGAGCGCTTCGACTATGTCTACAAATTCGTCACCGCCGGCAAGTTCAACGCCGAGGATCGCGCCGCCAACATGGATCTTCTCGACGACGGCACGCTCTACGTCGCTAAATTCGCCGAGGACGGCACCCTGGAATGGCTGCCACTGGTTCACGGACAGGGCCAGTTGACCACCGAGAACGGCTTTGCCAGCCAGGCCGACGTGCTGATCGGGACAAGGCTTGCCGCCGATCTTCTCGGCGCCACCAAGATGGACCGCCCCGAGGACATCCAGCCCAATCCGACGACTGGCAAGGTCTACGTCATGCTGACCAACAATTCGAAGCGCAAGACGGACCAGGTCGACGCCGCCAATCCGCGCGCCGAAAACGCCTTCGGCCATATCATCGAGATCGTCGAGGACGGTGGCGATTTCACTGCTGCCAAGGGCAAGTGGGAAGTGCTGTTGAAATGCGGCGATCCCTCAGTGGCCGAAGTCGGCGCCACCTTCTCGACCGCAACCACCGCCAATGGCTGGTTCGGCATGCCGGATAATTGCGCCATCGATGCGGCCGGCCGGCTCTGGGTCTCGACCGATGGCCAGGGTCCGAAGGCGACCGGCCGCACCGATGGCCTGTGGGCGGTCGACACCGAAGGCGAGGCGCGGGCGACCTCGAAGCTGTTCTTCCGCGTGCCGATCGGCGCCGAACTCTGCGGTCCGCTGTTCACGCCCGACGACCAGACCGCCTTCGTCGCGGTCCAGCATCCCGCCGATGGCGGCGAGGACTGGGAGGCTTTTGGCCGTCCCTCGTACTATGAGGACCCTTCGACCCGCTGGCCTGACTTCAAGCCCGATATGCCGGTGCGGCCGTCGGTCGTCGCCATCACCAAACAGGGCGGTGGCAAGATCGCGGTCTAAGCTCATCCCGCTGCAGGGTTCCACGTCGATAAATCGTGAGGAAGGGGTTTTGGCGCGACCGAAGCCCCTTCTTTCATGTTTCTATGTCCAATTGCTCAGCGTGCTTTGGCCGGTCAGTTCCGCAGCCGGTAGCCGGTCCTGAAGATCCACGCGACGATCGCTATGCAGATAAGCAGGAAAACCACGGTCATGCCGAGGCTGACGCCGATCGAGACGTCGGACTTGCCGTAGAAGCTCCAGCGAAAGCCGCTGACCAGATAAAGGACAGGGTTGAACAGCGTCACCGTGCGCCAGGTGCCGGGCAGCATGTCGATCGAATAGAAGCTGCCGCCAAGGAAGGTAAGCGGCGTGATGATCAGCAGCGGCACCAGCTGCAGCTGCTCGAAGCTCTTCGCCCAGATGCCGATGATGAACCCGAACAGGCTGAAGGTCACCGACGTCAGCACCAGGAACGAGAGCATCCAGAACGGATGCTCGATGGTCAGCGGCACGAACAGCGACGCAGTCCCCAGGATGATCAGGCCGAGTATGATCGACTTGGTCGCCGCACCCCCGACATAAGCGATGATGATCTCCAGGTAGGACACCGGCGCCGACAGCAGCTCGTAGATCGAGCCGACAAATTTCGGGAAATAGATGGCGAAGGAGGCGTTGGAGATCGACTGCGTCAGCAGCGACAGCATGATCAGCCCCGGCACGATAAAGGCGCCGTAGCTGATGCCGTCGATCTCGGTGATGCGCGAGCCGATGGCCGAGCCGAAGACGACGAAATAGAGCGACGTCGAGATGACCGGCGAGACGATGCTCTGCAGCACGGTCCGAAAAGCGCGCGCCATCTCCATCTTGTAGATCGCCCAGACTGCTCGCAGGTTCATGCGCCCTTCCTCACCAGGTTGACGAAGATCTCCTCGAGCGAGCTGTTTTGGGTGTCGATATCGCGGAACTGGATGCCGCACGTCTCAAGGTCGCGGAGCAGCGAGGCGACGCCCGGCCGCTCGCTCTGGTTGTCATAGGTATAAGTCAGTCGATCACCGTCCGGCGAAAGCTCCAGCGCGTAGCGCGACAACGTCTCGGGGACGTGGCGAGCGGACTGCGCAATTCCAGCAACAGCCGTTTGCGGCCGAGCGTGCGCATCAGTTGCACCTTGTCCTCAACCAGCACGATCTCACCGCGATTGATGACGCCGACGCGGTCGGCCATCGCCTCGGCCTCCTCGATATAATGCGTGGTCAGGATGATGGTGACGCCATCCTCGCGCAGCCGGCGCACCATTGCCCACATGTCCTGACGCAGCTCGACGTCGACGCCGGCTGTCGGCTCGTCGAGGAACAGCACCCTCGGTTCGTGCGACAGCGCCTTGGCGATCATCAGCCGCCGCTTCATGCCGCCGGACAGGGTGATCGCCTTGGCGTCCTTCTTGTCCCACAACGACAGGTCGCGCAGCACTTTCTCGACGAAGGCGTGGTTGGCCGGCTTGCCGAACAGGCCGCGGCTGTAGTTGACCGTCGCCCACACGCTCTCGAACGCGTCGATGGTCAGTTCCTGCGGCACCAGCCCGATGAGGCTGCGTGCGGCGCGATAATCCCGGCTGATGTCGTGGCCGTCCACGCTGACCGTGCCCGACGAGCGGTTGACGATACCGCAGACGATCGAAATCAGCGTCGTCTTGCCGGCGCCGTTCGGCCCGAGCAGCGCAAAAATCTCGCCGCGCTCGATATCGAGGTTGATCTCCTTCAGCGCTTTGAAACCCGTCGCGTAGGTCTTGGTGACCCCGGAAATGGAAATGATCGATGGCATGGCTGAAAAACGGCTGCTTGAAAGGAGGTCCGTTGATTTTAGTCCGCTGAATGTCGGTGCGCGCAGCCGGAAGTCAATGGCACTCCTGACAGTTCTGAATATCGGCGCATCCACCGCTGCCGCAGTCCTGCGGCGTTCCGCCTCGCGTGACGCCACGCCGCTTTGACCGCTTTGCGCATCCAGCCTATCTTCCCTGACATAGCAGCAGCCGGAGCCCACCATGGACCCGCTCATCCTGTCGCGCATCCAGTTCGGCGCGAACATCTCGTTCCATATTCTGTTTCCGGCTATTACCATCGCGCTTGGCTGGATGCTGCTGTTCTTCAAGCTTCGCTACAACGCCACCGGGGATACCGCGTGGATGCGCGCCTATTTCACCTGGGTGAAGGTGTTCGCGCTGTCCTTTGCCATGGGCGTGGTTTCGGGCGTCACCATGAGCTTCCAGTTCGGCACCAACTGGCCGGGCTACATGGAGACCGTCGGCAACATCGCCGGCCCGCTGCTCGCCTATGAGATACTCACCGCCTTCTTCCTCGAGGCGGCGTTCCTCGGCATCATGCTGTTCGGCTTCCGCCGCGTCTCCAACCGCATCCACACGCTGGCAACCGTGCTGGTGGCCAGCGGCACCACCCTGTCCGCCTTCTGGATCATCGCGCTCAATTCATGGATGCAGACGCCGGTCGGCTTCGAGATGCGCAACGGCGTAGCCCACGCTACCGACTGGTGGGCGATCGTCTTCAACCCGTCCATGCCCTACCGGCTCGTCCACATGCTGCTTGCCTCCGGCCTGACAGTTTCGTTCCTGATCGCCGGCCTGTCGGCGCTGCGCTATCTCTATGGCGACCGTTCGGAATCGATGTGGAAGGCCTTGCGCACCGGTGTTTTCATCGCGGCGATCCTGATCCCCATCCAGATCTTCGCCGGCGACCAGCATGGCCTCAACACGCTCGAGCATCAGCCGCAGAAGATCGCCGCCATGGAGGCCAACTGGAACACCGGCCCCAACGTGCCGCTGGTCCTTTTCGCGCTTCCCGACGAGGCGGCAAGGGAGAACAAATACGAGATCACCATCCCCGATGGCGCCAGCCTCATCCTCAGGCACAGCGCCAGCGGCGTCGTGCCGGGGCTGAACGACTATGCCGCCAACCACCCGCCGGTGTTCCCGGTGTTCTGGGCTTTTCGCATCATGGTCGGCACCGGCGTCCTGATGCTCGTCGTCTCCTGGTCGGCCGCCTTTTTCCTCAAGCGGCGCCACAGCCTGCCGAGACCGCTGGCGCTGGTGATGGTGCCGATGGCGCTGTCCGGCTGGCTGGCAACGCTGGCCGGCTGGTACACCACCGAGATCGGCCGCCAGCCCTGGCTGGTCACCGGCGTGCTCAGGACTGTCGATGCCGTCGGCCCGGTCGCCGGCAGCCAGGTCGCGCTGTCGCTTGCGGTCTATCTCATCCTCTATGCGCTGCTTCTGATCGCCTATCTCGGCGTGCTGGTCTATCTGGCGCTGAAGGCGGCGAAGGACGGCGATACCTCGCCGCTGCCGGGCGTTCTCGACGCGCCGCTGTCGCAGCCGGCGGCGAAATAGGAGAACGGCGATGACCCTCGATTGGCCGACATTGCTCCCCCTCATCTTCGCCGGCCTGATGGGCCTTGCCATCCTGATCTACGTCGTCCTCGACGGCTTTGATCTAGGTATCGGCATCCTGTTCGCAGCCGCCGAGGACGCCGAGCAGGACACGATGATCGCGGCAATAGGCCCGTTCTGGGACGCCAACGAGACCTGGCTGGTGCTGGCCGTCGGCCTGCTGCTGGTCGCCTTCCCGCTGGCGCACGGCACCATCCTCACCGCGCTCTACATTCCGGTCTTCCTGCTCCTTGTCGGCCTGATCCTGCGCGGCGTTGCCTTCGATTTCCGGGCCAAGGTGCCGGCCGGTCGGAAGCATCGCTGGAACCGCATCTTCTTCCTGGGCTCGGTCATCGCTTCGCTGGCGCAGGGCTACATGCTGGGAATCTATGTGCTGGGCCTTGATGTCGGCCTCGGCGGCATGGCCTTCGGCGCGCTGGTGGCGCTCTGCCTTGCCGCCGCCTATGCGGCGATGGGCGCGGCCTGGGTCATCTACAAGACGGAAGGCGAATTGCAGAAGAAGGCGGTGCTATGGCTGCGCTGGGCGCTGGTGCTGACCGCGCTCGGCATGGTCGCCGTCTCGCTGGCCACGCCGCTCGCCAGTCCGCGCATCTTCGACAAATGGTTCGTCTGGCCGGCCATGCTCTATTTGTCGCCGCTGCCGGTCCTGTCGGCGGTGCTGTTCGCATGGCTGTGGCGGCAGACCTTCCATCTGCCTAAGGCCGACGACCGCCATGCGCTGACGCCGTTCTTGACGCTGGCCGCCATCTTCACGCTGGGCTTTGCTGGCCTCGCCTGGTCGTTCTATCCCTTCGTCGTGCCCGACAGGCTGACCATCTGGCAGGCGGCGTCCGCGCCGGAAAGCCTCGCCATCATCCTGGCCGGCACGGTGGTGGTACTGCCGATCATAATTTTCTATTCGTTCTATGCCTACCGCGTCTTCGGCGGCAAGGCGACGGATCTGACCTACGACTGACAGGTGAACCGCCGAACTGCACAATATTTAGGCAGACCACTGGTCGGGCGGCATCGGCTCGTGAAGACCGCCTTGCAAATCCCACCGGGAAAGTCCGATTCGCAGCGATTTCGATGGTTTGGCATGTCTGTTGCTTTGCCCTGGCGACCAATTGGTTTTGTCTAGTCAAAGGGAAAGATAATGAACCGTCGCAATGTCTGCATGCTGGCCTTCGTTGCCGCCGTTGGAATGGCCATGGCTTCGTCTCCGCAGGCGCAGGCTGACGCCTTGAGCGACATCACGGCGCGGGGCACCGTCCGCATCGCCGTTCCACAGGATTTCCCGCCCTTCGGCAGTGTCGGCGCCGACATGACGCCGCAAGGCTACGACGTCGATATCGCAAATCTGATTGGCGAAAAGCTCGGCGCCAAGGTCGAAATCGTCCCGGTCACCAGCGCCAACCGCATTCCCTATCTCCAGACCAACAAGGTCGACCTGGTCATTTCCAGCCTCGGCAAGAATCCCGATCGCGAGAAGGTCATCGACTTTTCCGAAGCCTATGCTCCCTTCTACAACGGCGTGTTCGCTCCGGCGGATGTCGCGGTCGCAAAAGCGGAAGACCTCGCCGGCAAGACCATTGGCGTCACCCGCGGCGCGATCGAAGATCTCGAACTGACCAAGGTTGTGCCGGCGAGCGTTGAGATCAAGCGCTACGAGGACAATAACGGCACTATTTCCGCTTTCCTTTCGGGCCAGGTCGAGGTGATTGCAACCGGGAATGTCGTCGCTGCCGCCATCCTCGAAAAGAACCCGCCCAAGCGGCCGGAGCTCAAGTTCCTGATCAAGAACTCGCCTTGCTACATCGGCATGAACAAGGAGCAGCCGGCATTGATGACCAAGATCAACGGCATCATCGCCGCCGCCAGGTCCGATGGCGCCCTCAACGCGATTTCGCAAAAATGGCTGAAGGTGGACCTGCCGGCTGACCTGTGATCGCCGCCCGCCGCGTGTGGCTGAGGTCGGATAGCAAGCCATGACCTATCAGTTCGATTTCGGCTGGCTGATCGGTTCTCTGCCGGTGCTGCTCAAGGGCATCCGGATCACCGTACAACTCATCCTGATCGGCGCGGTGTTCGGCGTGGCATTGGGCATTGCCTGCGCCTGGGTACGGGCGCTGGGGCCGAAATGGCTAAAACCCGTCGTCGCGACCTATGTCGAGCTGATCCGCAACACGCCCTTCCTCATCCAGCTGTTCTTCATCTTCTTCGGCCTGCCGTCGCTTGGCATCAGGATGTCGGAACTGACCGCCGCCAACCTCGCCATGATCGTCAACCTCGGCGCCTACAGCTGCGAGATCATCCGCGCCGGCATCCAGGCCACGCCACGCGGCCAGTTCGAGGCCGGCGCGAGCCTCGCCATGACCCCGTTCCAGACCTTCTGGCACGTGGTTCTGGTCCCGGCGCTGCAGCGCATCTGGCCTGCGCTGTCGTCGCAGATCGTCATCGTCATGCTGGGTTCGGCCGTCGTTTCGCAGATCGCCGCCGAGGACCTGACCTTCGCCGCCAACTTCATCCAGTCGCGCAATTTCAGGGCCTTCGAAACCTACATCGTGTCGACCCTGATCTACCTGGCGCTCGCCATCCTGCTGCGCCAGCTGCTGGCCGGCCTGGGCTGGATGCTGTTCCCCAGGAAGGCGTCGCGATGAGACATGCGCCATGACCGAGTTCAGCTTCTGGGACATCCTGCGCAACCTGCTTCTGGCCGCCCGCTGGACCGTTGTCCTCTCCCTGGTCTCCTTCATCGGCGGCGGCATCGTCGGCGCGGCCCTGCTTTTCCTGCGCATCGGCGCCCGGCGTGGGATGCGGGTTCTGTCACGCGGCTACATCCAGCTGTTCCAGGGCACGCCGCTCCTGATGCAGCTCTTTCTGGCTTTCTTCGGACTTGGCCTGTTCGGCATCGACGTTCCCGCCTGGCTTGCCGCCTGTATCGCGCTCATCCTGTGGACCGCAGCCTTCCTCGCCGAAATCTGGCGCGGCTGCGTCGAGAGCATTGCCAAAGGTCAATGGGAGGCGTCAGCCAGCCTCGGCATGGGCTATCTCCAGCAGATGCGCTACGTCATCCTGCCGCAGGCACTGAAAGTGGCGGTGCCGCCGACCGTCGGCTTCTCGGTGCAGGTGGTGAAGGGCACCGCGCTCACCTCGATCATCGGCTTCGTCGAACTGTCGAAGGCCGGTTCGATCGTCACCAACGCCACGTTCCAGCCGTTCACCGTCTATGGCCTGGTCGCGCTCATCTATTTTGCTTTGTGCTGGCCGCTGTCGAAATCCAGCCAGCTCCTGGAAAGGAAGCTCAATGTCGCTCATCGCAATCACTGAGGTGAAGAAGCGCTTCGGCGACAACGAGGTGCTGAAGGGGATTTCCATCGACGTCGCGCGGGGCGAGGTCGTCGCCATCATCGGCAAGAGCGGTTCGGGCAAGTCGACGCTGCTGCGTTGCATCAACGGGCTGGAGACCATCGATCAAGGCTCGATCGTCGTCGCCGGCGCCCAGTTCCTGCCCGACGAGGTGCATCTCAAGGCGCTGCGCCTGAAGGTCGGCATGATTTTTCAGCAATTCAACCTGTTCCCGCATCTCACCGCTGGCGGCAATGTCATGCTGTCGCAGATGGTGGTGAAGAAGACGCCGAAAGAGGACGCCGAAGCGGTCGCGCGGAAAATGCTCGACCGCGTCGGTCTCGCCCACAAGTTCGATGCGTTGCCGGACGAATTGTCCGGCGGCCAGCAGCAGCGCGTGGCGATCGCCCGGGCGCTCGCCATGCAGCCCATCGCGCTGCTATGCGACGAGATCACCTCGGCGCTCGATCCCGAGCTCGTCGCCGAGGTGCTGGCCGTCGTCAAGGAATTGGCCGCGGAAGGCATGACGCTGGTGATGGTCACCCACGAGATGCGCTTTGCCCGCGACGTCTGCTCGCGCGTCGTCTTCATGCATCAGGGCCGCGTCCACGAGATCGGCGCCCCCGAGGACGTCTTCGCCAACCCCAGGACGCCGGAGCTTCGACAGTTTCTGGGCGTGCAATAAGGTATACTGATATTCAGGGGATGCCGGCCTGCAAACGGCGGCTTCCTGCGCTTCCGGTACTCGCGTACCCGAAAGTACGCTCCGTTCCGGTTCTCGGAATCCACCATTTTCTGCTCGGCCTAACCCGAATCTCAACACACCTTACGCCGACGTGCGTCTACTTGGATGCACAAAGTACACCCTGGCAAAAGATCAGCTCTTGTTGGCGGCCAGCACCAGCACCGGCTTGTCGCTGTAGAGGTCTGGGAATAGCGTCTTCAAATTCTCGAGTTTGGGCAAGTCGTTGTAGACGATGTAGGGATAGGTCGGGTTCAGCGTCAAAAAATCCTGGTGGTAGTCCTCGGCCGGATAGAATTTTTTCCCCGTCTCCAGCGTGGTCACGATTGGCTCCGGAAACACCTTGGCCTCATCGAGCTGCGCGATGTAGCTCTCGGCGATCTTCTTCTGGGCGTCGTTTTCGGCAAAGATCGTCGAACGGTATTGCGGGCCGCGGTCCGGACCCTGGTAGTTCAGCTGCGTCGGGTTGTGCGCGACCGAGAAATACACCTGCAGCAACTGGCCGTAAGTGACTTTGGACGGCTCGTAGGTGATCTCGACGGCTTCGGCGTGCCCGGTCCGTCCGGTGCCGACCGTCTCGTAGACGGCGGTGTCCTTGTCGCCGCCGGCATAGCCGGAAACGGCGCTGGTCACGCCCTTGACGTGCTGGAACACGCCTTGCACGCCCCAGAAGCAGCCGCCAGCGAAGATCGCCCTGGCGGTGCCGGCGGCGGGTTTTTCGTCCATCGCCGGTGGCGGGATCACCACCGCCTCCTCGGCCGAGATCGCCGGCGTCTGCCACAAGGCGGCGCCGGCCGCCGCGAGCATCAGCGCCGCAAGCGCGCCCCAGGCGACATTCGTCAATCGTTTCGCGGCGGTTTTTTCGATGCCGGTCATCTCTGATCTCCATGCAAGAGTTTTCGACTATACGACAGATAGGTCCGTCGCGGTCTCACATTGCCGTGCGGGCGTCGGCCGCGACCCCGTTCCGGACGCGGCCTACTTGGCCGTCCCCATCGCGTCGCAGGCCTCGGTCGCCTCGTCCTTTTTCATCGCGCCGGTTTCCATGGCAGCCTTGTCCATGCAGTCCTTCAGCTTTTCGGCCGCCATCGGATCCGCGGGCTTTGTCGCGTCGGTCGCCGGCTTCATGGCATTGGTCGCCATCGCAAGGGCCGGCTTCATCGCATCTTCGGCGCGCGCAATGCCGCCGGCAAAAAGCGCCGTCGAGCAAAGCCCGAAGGCGAGTGCCGGCAAGGTCAGGCGGGTGAAATTGGTCATGATGGTCTCCCAGGGTTGGTGGCGCGCCGGAATGGCGATCACATCAGCTCTTCGCCGCCGCCTGGGCCTTCGTTACAGCCATCACCGCTTCGTGATCGCCCACCTCCGCCCATCCTCGAATTGGCCCACAAATAAAAACGCCGCCCGGTGGCAGGCGGCGTTGTGAATGCATGCTTCGATCAAGGTCAAGCGTTAGCGCCGTTCCCCGTCCAGCGCTATTGCGTAAGCACTGTTTGCGAAGGCCGTTGATTGAAGTCGCACTTTCCAGTCACGGTGTAGAAGAAGTCGGCGTTGGACACCGGAGCCGGCACGGGATTTCCGCCGTCCTCCCAGGCCTGCTGGCTGGATTGGCCGCACGGTACCGCAGTGAAGATATCCACCTTCTCGCCGTTCACGACCTCGACGCCGTCGATGTACAACCGGTTTGATGTGCTTGCGTCATTCGACTTGAGTCTGGCTGGCTGAGCCGACGGCACATCCATCTGCAGAAACAGTGAATCCATGAGGCTGACGTCGATCACCGCGCCGGCGCCGTTCGCCGGATACATGGTGTTGGTGCAGGTGGTCAGGTATTTCTTGTTGCCGCTAACCTGTGTGATCGCCCCGGTTGGCAGGTTAAGGAAATTCTGCACCGTCTTGGTCGTGCATTTTTGTTCCTGGACCTTCGTCTCCGTCGCTCCATTAACCGTATAGACCGTCGACGTGCCGTAGCCTTTCGGATCACCAAAGTTGTTGTAGACATAGGTGATCTTCATCAACGGGTTGACAGCCGTCTCGGTGAATTTCGTGCCGTAGAGCGACACCGTCTTGTTCCAATGGCCCGACACCTTTTGGACCTTGAACGTGGTCTGCACCAGTGTCGGCCTCTTGCGCACCGCGGAAGCGACGCCGATCTGTACGGTATCGACGCGGGCGATCTGCATGAAGTTCGTCGGCATGGCAAAGCTGGCCGAAGCATTGATGCTGGCGGTGCCGTCGGCGGCGACGACGAAGCCGTCGAGCTTGGCGATGCCTTGCCCGCTATTGGCCGCAAACGACTCCTGCAGTTTCACCTGACGGTCCGCCAATGACGTGCTGGTCGGCAGCGTCGTGATCGACAGGGTCGCAGCATCGAGCGCATTCTGCATCGAGCCCTTGGTCGCAATGGCCGCGTTATAGTCGACCGAGAGGCCCAGAGCGGCACACATCGGGATAACCATAATGGCGAGTATCGGCGCTAAGGAGCCGCTCTCGGAACTGAGAAAATGGCTTCCGGACAGTGGCATTTCGTGTTCCCCAAACGGTAACAGGTTGTGGCCTATCACGCAGGCCGCGAAATATGCCCTAATCTGATGGAGCAAAGTTTAACGACGTTGCGTTCGCTGGCCGGCTCATGCGCGGCGCGGCCGCTTGCCCGGGCAAGCTGCCCCTGCTAAAGCGCCCGACATGACCACGCCGATCAAGAACATCCGCAATTTCTCCATCGTCGCCCATATCGACCATGGCAAGTCCACGCTTGCCGACCGGCTGATCCAGCTGACCGGCGGGCTGGAGCTGCGCGACATGAAGGAGCAGGTGCTGGACTCGATGGATATCGAGCGTGAGCGCGGCATCACCATCAAGGCGCAGACCGTGCGGCTGAAATACCACGCCAACAATGGCGAGGATTATATCCTCAATCTGATCGACACGCCCGGCCATGTCGACTTCGCCTACGAAGTGTCGCGGTCGCTGGCCGCCTGCGAGGGCTCGCTATTGGTCGTCGACGCCTCGCAAGGCGTCGAGGCGCAGACGCTGGCCAATGTCTACCAGGCCATCGACAACAACCACGAGATCGTCGTGGTGCTGAACAAGGTCGACCTGCCGGCCGCCGAGCCCGAGCGCATCCGCGAGCAGGTCGAGGAGGTGATCGGCATCGATGCCTCCAACGCCGTGCTGATCTCGGCCAAGACCGGCCTGGGCATTCCCGATGTGCTGGAGGCGATCGTCAACGATTTGCCGCCGCCGCGTGAGGGCGACATTGCTGCCCCGTTGAAGGCGATGCTGGTCGACAGCTGGTACGACGCCTATCTCGGGGTCATCGTGCTGGTCCGCATCATCGACGGCGTGCTGAAGAAGGGCCAGACCATTCGCATGATGGGCACCGGCGCCAAGTACCTGGTCGAGCGCACCGGCGTCTTCACCCCTGCCCGCATCAATGTCGACGAGCTCGGGCCCGGCGAGTTCGGCTTCTTCACCGGCTCGATCAAGGAAGTCGCCGACACCCGCGTCGGCGATACCATCACCGAGGACAAGCGCCAGACGGCGCAAGCCCTGCCCGGCTTCAAGCCGGCGCAGCCGGTGGTGTTCTGCGGCCTGTTCCCGGTCGACGCCGCCGATTTCGAGGATCTGCGCGCCGCGGTCGGCAAATTGCGCCTCAACGACGCTTCTTTTTCATACGAAATGGAAACCAGCGCGGCGCTCGGCTTCGGCTATCGCTGCGGCTTCCTCGGCCTGCTGCATCTGGAAATAATCCAGGAGCGGCTTGAGCGCGAGTTCAACCTCGACCTCATCGCCACGGCGCCGTCGGTCGTTTACCGGCTGCTGTTGAACGACGGCACGACGAAGGAATTGCACAACCCCGCCGACATGCCCGACGTGGTCAAGATATCGGCCATCGAGGAGCCGTGGATCCGCGCCACCATCCTCACCCCGGACGAGTATCTCGGCGGCATCCTAAAACTCTGCCAGGACCGGCGCGGCATCCAGGCCGACCTGTCCTATGTCGGCAAGCGCGCCATGCTCACTTATGACCTGCCGCTCAACGAGGTCGTCTTCGACTTTTACGACCGGCTAAAGTCGATCTCCAAGGGCTACGCCTCCTTCGACTATCATTTGACCGACTATCGCGAGGGCGACCTGGTTAAAATGTCGATCCTGGTCAATGAGGAGCCGGTCGACGCGCTGTCTATGCTGGTCCACCGCACGGCGGCGGAAAAGCGCGGCCGCCAGATGTGCGAAAAGCTGAAGGAGCTGATCCCGCATCATTTGTTCAAGATTCCGATCCAGGCGGCGATCGGCGGCAAGGTCATCGCCCGCGAGACGATCTCGGCGCTGCGCAAGGACGTCACCGCCAAGTGCTACGGCGGCGACGTCTCGCGCAAACGCAAGCTGCTCGACAAGCAGAAAGAGGGCAAGAAGCGGATGCGGCAGTTTGGGAAAGTGGATATCCCGCAGGAGGCGTTTATCCAGGCGCTGAAGATGGGCGATTGAGCGGTCCGGCCTACGGACGCGCCGACTCGCTGGGTCAATGCGGCGCGAATCCGGATGGCAGCTGTCGGAGGCAGCGGTCCCACCCCGGGGCTGAGGCACTGCGGTGATCATCGGCTGTTCAGAAGCGACGCGACGGACTCTGAAAGCGCCTTACTTCTCCGCGAAATACTGGTTTACATCTAAGATCATATCGCGAAACTCAGAGTCGATTTCTGATACGTGAAAATCGTCCAGAATCTGAAATAAAGAAAGAGAGACTCCGAACTTCTCTTCGAGAGCTCGATTGAGAGCAGAGAAAAACTCCTTACCCGCAATACGATACCCGTAGCCTCTCTCACCCCAATCCTGGTCGAACTCACCCTTGGCCATCTTAAGTATAGTTTGCATCTCTCGCCTATCGCGGGAAAGCTGATAGTACTTATTCGTTGCAGATTGAACATTTATGAGAGAGTCCTCTCGTAGTGAGAAAGAAGTCTCCGCCAAAATTTTATCGACCCATGCCAGTTCGATAACTTTATCCTTCTTTTTGGCAGCCTTTTGCGCGGCTTTCGAAATCGCCTCCGATGAGATGACGTAGTTCTCAATTTCTTTGCGGCGAAGCACATGGCAAAAGACCCCGGAGCTTCGCAACTTTTGCTCATGGCTTTCGATTTCGTTCAGGCACCGATAATCTCTATCGAAAATAGCCGCTATTTTTGGTTGAATTCCGAATAGCTCCTGAAACGCCCACGGCAAGTTCCCAACTCGCGGCCATTGCTCATACCCACCGATCTTGAGAAGCATTGTATCGGGATCACTGAAGATACCGTCAGCGACTATCATCTGCTCAAATCGACGGTATATGGAGCGGTCGTTACCTTCAAACGCGATAATCCTTTTGGCCCTCGAAAGCCGGGCGAAGTCCGCATTTTCTGAGGAGCCTAAGAGTGCATGGGCACTCCGATAGCCCTCCTCTGTCGTAATTCTCTTTCCAGTTTGAAAGTCTGGTCTTACAAGGACCACATCGCCTGAATTCGCTTCGTTCATGATCTCAGCTGAGTGCGTAGCAAGAAAGATCTGCGAGAATCTCTTTTTAGCGATGCTATATAGCTTCCTCTGAAGGTCGGCGTGAAGGTATACATCCGGCTCATCTAGCACGAGGATGTCACCTCCTGACCCTCTCAGAAAATGGGTCATGATTTGCATCCATGCCTGAAAACCAAACCCAGATAAGAAAATTTCTCGAGGATGCCCGCCTTCTAGATACAGCATCTCTAGTGTGGCCGGAATTCCGAAAACCGGCTTCGGCTTGTGAACCTCAATATCTTTCCAGTTACTCTCTACTAAGGCGGAGAATTCCTGGAATTCTGCATGAGATTTCTGTCTCCAAATATTCCTAAAGTTTCTCGCCGCCAGTCTGGTATGCTCTACACTTCTAACGTAATCGGGATCATTTGGTTTTTCGGTTTCCTCGAATTGGCCGAGCGTGGGCACAACGATCACCGCCTCCGGAAAACAGTCCTTGAAATAAGCTTTTGTTCGTTTTGCCCTTCTGTCCGATTCGATAAAAACATTCGGCTGACGCTCCGTACTCAAAACTAAATGAAGTACAGATCCATTATCGTGATAAATCGACACGTTAACGTCGAGCTCAGACTCGTTGGTCGGAATATTTGCGATCGGCAAGCAAAAGTTTTTGTTCATTATTTCATATGTGGCGCAAACGCCGTGCGACCCTTGGGTTTTGAGTACCGGAAGGCGATATTCGGCGTATCGCGCGACGTCAGCGAATAACCGAAGTGCATCGAGAACTGACGACTTTCCGGCATTGTTGGGGCCTACAAAGATGTTCCTCTCTTTACAGGTAACGCGGAATTCGTGTGTTTTCGAAAGTTTTCGAATTCGATTTTTCTTAGAATTTCCGCCTCCCTCACCAGAACAGGTGACAGCTGGACTTCTTCGTGAGTCGTAATCGCCAAACGGTTATGAAAGTGTCCATTGGCGCTTCCCAACGCATCGGCCCCGCGCTCTGTCTTGCCGCATTGTTTGCGCCCGGCGGCGCATGCCGGCGACGTCACTTTCGAGATCAAGAACAGCCATCCCAACGCCATGCGCGTCGAGCTCTACAGCCAGGACCGCGACTATGTCTGGCCGGGCGACGATCAGGACTATTATCTCAACGACGGGGAGACCGAGGAAATCGATCTGGTTCCGTAGCGGGGCACCCTACCTGGGGGAGAAGGTAAGGCGCCTAGTGGCTTGACGCCGTCCTGGGCCATCGCCATAGCGTGAGGCATCAGCAAGGAGCGCACCCATGGCAGGCATGGTCGAAGGGCGAAAAGATCGATGTCGGCTTTTCAGGAAAACGCTGCATCCATTCGCGCAACTGCGTGCTTGGCGATCCGCGTGTCTTCGTGCCCAATCCGAAGGGCCAGTGGATCCATCCCGAGGCGGCCAGCGTTGATCGTGGCGATCGCCGAAAGCTGTCCGTCGGGCGCCATCACCTACATCAGAAAGGATGCCGGACCGCAGGAACAGCCGCCGGTGGTCAACACCGTGCGCATCCGCGAAAACGGTTCGCTGGCGCTGCATGCCGAAATCGTGCTTGGCGATGAGACGTCTTTTCGCGCCACGCTCTGCCGCTGCGGTGCTTCGGAAAACAAGCCGTTCTGCGACGGCAGCCACAACAAATCAGGTTTTGCCGCCACCGGCGAGCCGGCGCTGAAGGACACGCCGGCGCTGGACGCGAGGAATGGCCCGCTCACCGTGACGCCGACGAAGAACGGCCAGCTCAAGCTCGAGGGCAATCTCGAAATCGTCACCGGCACCGGCCACACGGTCGACCGCACGCAACGCACCTTCCTCTGCCGCTGCGGCCATTCCGCCAACAAGCCGTTTTGTGATGGGACGCATAAGAAGGTGGGGTTTGTAGGGCAGTCTGGCGCTGCTGCCAAAGCTGCCAACCTCCCCCCACAAGGGGAGAGATCGAACTTCATCGTGGCCCAGCGCTCGTGGCTTTATCGGCCGGCCCGTATCGGCTAAGGGCGGGGAAGCAAAACTCCGGACCCGCCAGAATGACCACCAAACCCTCGCCCCTGTTCCTCGGCATCGACACCGGCGGCACCTACACCGACGCCGTGCTGTGGTCGGAAGTCGGCGGACCAAGCGGAAAAGTGCTGGCCAAAGCCAAGGCGCTGACCACGCGCCATGATCTGGCGGTCGGCATATCGGGCGCGGTCGATGCGGTGTTGCAAAAAGCCGCCACCGACCCGGCCGCCATAAAACTGGTGTCGATGTCGACGACGCTGGCCACCAACGCGCTGGTCGAGGGCCAGGGCGGCCGCGTGGCGCTGGTGATGATCGGCTTTTCCGAAGGCGACCTCGCCCGCGACGGGCTGAAGGCGGCACTTGGCACCGATCCGGTGGTGTTCTGCCCCGGCGGCCATGACGTCCACGGCAATGCGGCAAAGCTCGACCTGTCCGGGCTGGAGGCCGCGCTGCCGGACCTCGGCGCCTCGGTATCCGGCTTTGCCGTCTGCGCCTACTTCGCTACCCGCAACCCGGCGCATGAGCTCGCCGCCCGCGACCTCATCCGCGAAAAGACCGGCCTGCCGGTCACCGCCAGCCACGAGCTGTCGGCCAAGCTCGGCGGTCCGCGCCGGGCGCTGACGACGCTGCTCAACGCCAGGCTGATCTCGATGATCGACCGGCTGGTCGCGGCGACCGAGGGTTTTCTCGCCGCGCGCGGCATCGCCGCACCGCTGATGGTGGTGCGCGGCGACGGCGCCCTGGTTTCGGCGGCCTTTGCCCGCCAGCGGCCGATCGAGACGATTCTTTCCGGCCCGGCCGCCAGCCTGGTCGGCGCCCGCCATATGACCGGCCTCGATAATGCTGTCGTCTCCGACATCGGCGGCACAACCACTGATGTCGCCGTGCTCGACCAGGGCCGTCCCAGGCTGGATCCGGAAGGCGCCACCGTCGGCGGCTTCCGCACCATGGTCGAGGCGGTGGCCATGCGCACCTTTGGGCTCGGCGGGGATTCCGAAGTGACGCTGGAGGACGGCGCGCTCAACCCAAGAATCCTGCTCGGGCCGCGCCGCCTGGTGCCGCTGGCGCTGGCCGGCATGGTGCATGGCGAGGCGGTCACTTCAGAACTGGAGCGCCAGCTGCGCGCGCCGAACCCCGGCCGCATGGATGGCCGCTTCGCCGTGCGCACCGGCGTGCCGGAGCGGCTCGCCGCCGGCCTCACCGCTCCGGAAGCCAGGCTCTACGAGGCGATTGGCAGCGTGCCGCTCGCCCTCGACAGGCTGCTCACCTCGAACGCCCAGAACGCCACCTTGAACCGGCTGGTGTCGCGCGGCCTCGTGCATATCTCGGGGTTCACTCCCTCGGATGCCGCACATGTGCTGGGCAAGCAGGCCAACTGGGATGCCGCCACCGCGAGGCTCGGCGCCGAACTGTTCACCCGCAAGCGCGACGGCCGCGGCCAGTTCATCGCCGCGACGCCGGAGGCGATCTCGGAGCGGGTGCTGCTGACGCTGACGCGCTGGTCGGCGGAATACATCCTCGAAACCGCCTTTGCCGAGGACGGGCTGGACGGCGCCGCGACCGTGGCGCACGCGCTGGTGCAGCGCGCCGTCGATTCCCATCCAGGCATCGCCCGGCTCAGCGTGGCGCTCGACCGTCCGGTCATCGGCCTCGGCGCCTCGGCGCCGCTGCATTATGCCGGCCTCGCCGAACTGGTCGGCAATGACTGCGTCGTGCCGGAGGATACCGACGCCGCCAACGCGCTCGGCGCCGTCGTCGGCCAGGTCCGCGTCTCGGCGGAGGCGCGCGTCAGCCAGCCTAATGAAGGGCTGTTTCGCGTCGCCTCAGGCGAAACCGTGCGCGATTTCAAAGACGAGGCTGCGGCGATCGCGGCGGCCGAGGCCGACGTGCGAGCGCTGGCCGCCGGGCGGGCGAAGGAAGCCGGCACCGACAGCGCCCAGATCGAGGTCGCCAGCGAGTTCCGCGTCTCGACCGTCGAAGGCCAGCGCATGTTCATCGAGGCGCATGTCGTGGCGGTGGCGTCGGGAAGGCCAAGGATTGCGGTGTGAGCACCCGCGCCTTCGTCATCCCAGGGCGAAGCGAACGCGAAGCGGAGCGCAGACCGTAGGATCCATGCCGTTACCTTAGCCGAAGAATCCTGCGGTTCAGAATAGCGTTCGTATTCACACAGGCGTCAAACTCTTCTTCAGCACGCCTTCCCCACACTGACCGCCGGGACGAAGGGCACTCGATTCTGGCATGCCTTCGTGTACACCGAAGTCGCGGCATGGATCCTAGGGTCTTCGCGACGTCGCTTCGCTCCTGCTCCGCCCTAGAGCAATTCCAGGAAAAGTGTGAAACGGTTTTCCGTCCGGAATTGCGCAAAAACAAAGAGATAGAGCGGTTCGGCGTTTCCGTGAAACGATGAACCGCTCTAGGATGACGAAGCGAAGGGATGCTCAGGCGAAACCACTTGCCGGTGCCACGCTGCGGTCTAAATCCTCCCCTTCACCCTAAGCTGAATTGACCCTGCCACCCTGACATGTCAAAGGCCCGGCCAAAGCCTTTCGTCTGGAGAAGCCCCGATGACCGATCGCGTCGAAATCGCCGGATTGCGGATTGCCCGCGAGCTTTATGATTTCGTCGTGAACGAGGCGCTGCGGGGCACCGGCATTGCAGCCGACGCCTTCTGGACCGGCTTTGCGGCCATCGTGCACGATCTTTCGCCGAAGAACCGGGCGCTGCTCGAAAAGCGCGACGCGCTGCAGGACCAGATCGACCGCTGGTATCGCGACAATGGCGCGCCTGGCGATATGGAAGCCTACAAGGCGTTTCTCAGGGAGATCGGCTATCTCGTGCCGGAAGGGCCGGCCTTCTCAGTCGCGACCGAAAATGTCGACCCGGAGATTTCGGTGGTTGCCGGGCCGCAATTGGTGGTGCCGGTGATGAATGCGCGTTACGCGCTGAACGCCGCCAATGCGCGCTGGGGCTCGCTCTACGATGCGCTCTACGGCACCGACGCCATTCCCGAGACCGACGGCGCCGAGAAGGGCGGGAAATTCAATCCCGCGCGCGGCGCCAAGGTCATTGCCTGGGCGAAGGGTTTTCTCGACGAATCGGTGCCGCTGACGACCGGCAAATGGGCTGGGGTGAACGGGCTTTCGGTTGCCAACGGCATGCTGCGGCTGGGGGAGGGCGCCGGCGCCACAACGCTCGCCGACCCCAAACAGTTTGCCGGCTATCGCGGCGACGCCGAGAATCCCGAAGCCGTCCTGCTCACCAGGAATGGGCTGCATATCGAGATTGTGATCGACCGTAGCAACCAGATCGGCAAGACCGATCCGGCCGGCATTGCCGACGTCGTGCTGGAATCGGCTTTGACCACCATCCAGGACTGCGAGGATTCGGTCGCCGCGGTCGATGCGCAGGACAAGGTCTTTGTCTACCGCAACTGGCTCGGCCTGATGAAGGGCGACCTTGCCGAGGAGATCACCAAGGCCGGCAGGACGTTTACGCGAAAACTCAATCCCGACCGGTCGTACACCGCGCCTGATGGCGGCGCGCTCACCCTGCCCGGCCGCTCGCTGATGCTGATCCGCAACGTCGGCCACCTCATGACCAATCCCGCGATATCAGACCGCGACGGCAACGAAGTGCCGGAAGGCATCATGGATGCGGCGATGACGGCGCTGATCGCGCTGCACGATGTCGGAGCGAATGGACGACGCGCCAATTCCCGCACGGGCTCGATGTACGTCGTAAAACCCAAGATGCACGGGCCGGAGGAAGTCGCCTTCGCCGTCGAGATTTTTGGCCGCGTCGAAGCGCTGCTCGGCATGGCCGAAAATACCATCAAGATGGGCATCATGGACGAGGAACGGCGCACCACCGTCAATCTCAAGGAGGCGATCCGCGCCGCCAAAGATCGCGTCGTCTTCATCAACACCGGTTTCCTCGACCGCACCGGCGACGAGATCCACACCTCGATGGAAGCCGGCCCGATGATCCGCAAGGGCGACATGAAGCAGGCCGCCTGGATTGCCGCCTACGAAGCCTGGAACGTCGACACCGGGCTGGAATGCGGGCTGGCCGGCCGCGCCCAGATCGGCAAGGGCATGTGGGCCATGCCCGATCTGATGGCGGCGATGCTGGCGGAGAAGATCGCCCATCCCAGGGCCGGCGCCAACACCGCCTGGGTGCCGTCGCCGACAGCGGCTACGCTGCACGCCACCCATTACCACAAGGTCGACGTCCACGCTGTGCAGGCAGCGCTGAAGAGCCGCCCCAAGGCAAAGCTCGACGACATCTTGTCGGTGCCGGTAGCGGTGCGGCCGAACTGGTCGCCGGAGGAGGTCCAGAACGAGCTCGACAACAACGCGCAAGGGATTCTGGGCTATGTCGTCCGTTGGATCGACCAGGGCGTCGGCTGCTCGAAAGTGCCTGACATCAATGACGTTGGCCTGATGGAGGACCGCGCGACGCTGCGCATCTCCTCGCAGCACATCGCCAACTGGCTGCATCACGGCGTGTGCACCTCAGACCAGGTGATGGAGACGATGAAGCGCATGGCCGGCGTCGTCGACCGCCAGAACGCAGGCGATCCGCTCTACCGGCCGATGGCCCCTGACTTCGACAAGTCGATCGCCTTCCTCGCCGCCTGCGACCTCGTATTCAAGGGCCGGGTTCAGCCCAACGGCTACACTGAGCCGGTGCTGCACGCGCGGCGGCTGGAGCTGAAGGCGAGGGAAAGAGCTCGATAGCGCGCGCAGAATTTTAGCATCACCCGACAGAGATTAGCCATCGCTAAAACGTCGTTGTCCCGATGCATGCCATCTGCTAGATTTTGATCACCGACAAACGGCTCTGGGAGGCCGTGCGTCCACATCATGCACAAGACCAACTCAAAAACCGGAGAACGGCCATGAAACGGCTTCTGACGGTCGCTGCCCCTTTGGCGGCGGCCAGTTTGTTTGCGATTCAAGGCGCAGCCGCCGATGACGCTGCGATGATCAAGAGCGCTGAGTCCGCCGCACCCCCCGCTGTGGCAAGCGGCGCTGCGATCCACGCCATGGATGACAAGGGCGCAATGCGCACGCTGCGCGAGGGTACAAACGGCTTCTGGTGCATGCCGGACCACCCGGCCACGCCTGGCCCGGATCCAATGTGTGGCGATGCCAACTCGATGGAATGGGCAATGGCGTGGATGGAAAAGAAGGAACCGCCCAAGGGCAAGGTCGGCTTCATGTATATGCTGGCCGGCGGCAGCGACGGCAGCAACACCGATCCTTTTGCGACGAAGCCCGAGGAAGGCAACAATTGGATAGAGACCGGCCCGCACGTGATGGTCGTCAATGCAATGGACATGATGCAGGGCTATCCGGCGGACCCCAAGCCTGACACGTCCAGACCATATGTGATGTGGGCGGGCACTCCCTACGCACATCTCATGATCCCGGTTAAGTAGCTGCCGCCGAAATGACTGGCGATAGCGATCAGGCTGCGTAGCGTCAGACTGTCGAGTTCCTGCGGGCCGCTCCCGGCCCGCAGGCGAGGGGCAGATTTCTTGTTTCCGGTTGACGCCTATCGCCGCTGGCGAGGGCGGCGATAGGGGCTTGGCTTCGACGATTCCATCGCCTTCCTCGCCGCCTGCGACCTCGTCTTCAAGGGCCGCGTCCAGCCTAATGGCTACACCGAGCCGGTCCTGCATGCGCGCCAGCTGCAGCTGAAGGCGCGCGAGCGGGCAGGGTAGCACGTCGACGGTCAATCCGAACGGATAGTAGCGCCCGCGCCCCTCCCCTCAAGGGGGAGGGGGACGTCACGCCGCCTGCGCCATCCGCTCCGAGCTCATGCGGTAGGAAATCGCCTCGGCCAGATGGATGCGGCCGACCGTCTCGCTGGCCTCGAGATCGGCCAGCGTCCGCGCCACCTTCAGCACTCGATGATAGGCCCGCGCCGAAAAGCCGAGCTTTTCGCTCGCATCCCTGAGCAGCGACAGCCCCGACGCATCCGGCATCGCGATCTCCTCGATGACCGAGGGCGAGCAATGCGCATTGGTGGTGGCCGACGTCGCGCCGAGCCGTTCGAAACGCTCGCGCTGGATCGTCCGGGCGCGTGCGACGCGCAGCGCCACATCGGCACTTTTCTCCGCCCGGTCCGGCCGGATCAGATCGCTGGCCGAGACCGCCGGCACCTCGATCCGGAGATCGATGCGGTCGAGCAGCGGGCCTGATATGCGCGCCTGGTAGTCGGTGCGGCAGCGGTCGCCGCGCAGGCAGCGATAGCCCGGCTCGCCAGCCATGCCGCAGCGGCACGGGTTCATCGCCGCGACCAGCTGGATGCGCGCCGGATAGGTGACGCGATGATTGGCGCGGGCGATCATGCAGTCGCCGGTCTCCAGCGGCTGACGCAGCGCATCGAGCGCCTGCGGCGAGAATTCGGGAAACTCGTCGAGGAACAGCACGCCGTGATGGGCAAGGGACGCCTCGCCCGGCCGCACGCGCAGGCCGCCGCCGACCATTGCCGCCATCGAGGCCGAATGGTGCGGCGCGCGGAACGGCCGCCGGTCGGTCAGCTTGCCTTCGCCGAGCTCGCCGGCTACCGAGGCGATCATCGAGACTTCGAGCAATTCCCTGGGCGCCAGCGGCGGCAGGATCGATGGCAGCCGCTGCGCCAGCATCGATTTTCCCGATCCCGGCGGTCCGACCATCAGCAGATTGTGGCCGCCGGCCGCCGCCACTTCGAGTGCCCGCTTCGCGGTCTCCTGGCCCTTGATGTCGGCGAGATCAGGCATGTCGCGCGCCGAGACATGGATGCCGGCTTCCGGCCGCGACAGGACCTGCGTGCCGCGAAAATGATTGGCGATGGCGATCAGGCTGCGCGGTGCCAGAATGTCGAAATCCTTGCCGGCCCAAGCCGCTTCCGGGCCGCAGGCGAAAGGGCAGATCAGCCCCTTGCCTTCGGCATTGGCGCCGATCGCCGCCGGCAGCGCGCCGGCCACGGCGGCGATGGTGCCGTCGAGCGACAGCTCGCCAAGCACAACATAGCCGGCCAGCATGTCGCCTGGAATGGCGCCAAGCGCCGCCATCAGGCCAAGCGCGATCGGCAAATCGTAGTGGCTGCCTTCCTTGGGCAGGTCGGCGGGCGCCAGATTGACCGTAACCTTCTTCGAAGGCATCGACAGGCCCGACGCATGCAGCGCCGCCTGCACCCGCTCGCGGCTTTCAGCGACCGCCTTGTCGCCGAGGCCGACGATGTGCATGTTGACCTTGCCGGGCGCGATCATCACCTGCACGTCGACCGGCACGGCCTCGATGCCCTGGAAAGCGACCGTGCGGACCCGCGCAACCATTGTTCTGCCCCCGGATATGGGCTCGCCCGAAGCCCATGCGATCATGCCGCGAACGGCGTCACCGGAAACAACCACAGATTTCGAGCGAAGGCAAGAACATTACGGGAACAATTGATCTGATGGCGTTGCGTTCGGCTACTGGTCGGAAAACCGCTGTTCCGCCAAGCATGGGCGCTACTTGCGTTTCTCCTCGACCGCATCCCAGAACAGGCTCGCAATATCTGCGCCACCAAAACGCTGCACCTCGCGCACGCCGGTCGGCGACGTCACGTTGATCTCGGTCATGTAGTCGCCGATTACGTCGATGCCGACGAGGATGAAACCGCGCTCTTTCAGCGACGGGCCGATACGGGCGCAAATCTCGCGCTCGCGCTCCGTCAATTCGGTTTTTTCGGCGCGGCCGCCGACATGCATGTTGGAGCGTGAATCATGCTCGGCCGGCACCCGGTTGATGGCGCCGACCGGCTCGCCGTCGATCAGGATGATGCGCTTGTCGCCGGCGCGCACCTCCTTGAGATAGCGCTGGACGATGTAGGGCTCGCGGAACATCTGGCCGAACATTTCGAGCAGCGAGGCAAGATTGCGATCGGCTTCGTGCAGGTGGAAGATGCCGGCGCCGCCATTGCCGTAGAGCGGCTTGACGATGATGTCGCCGAACTCCTTGCGGAAGGCGGCAACCTCTTGGCTATCCTTGGTGATCAGCGTTTCCGGCATCAGGTCGGGAAACTCGGCGACAAAGATTTTTTCCGGGCTGTTGCGCACCCAGGCCGGGTCGTTGACCACCAGCGTCTTGGGGTGGATGCGCTCGAGTATGTGCGTCGTGGTGATGTAGTTCATGTCGAACGGCGGATCCTGCCTGAGCAGGACGACGTCCATCTCCGACAGGTCGGTGCGGACTTTCTCGCCGAGCGAATAGTGATTGCCCTTCTCGTCACGGACCTGCATTTCCTCGACGCTGGCAAACACCTTGCCGTCGCGCAGCGACAGCCGGTCGGGCGTATAGTGGAACAGCTGGTGGCCGCGTTGCTGCGCTTCCAGCGACAGCGCAAACGACGTGTCGCCGGCAATCGAGACGGTGGAGATGTGGTCCATCTGGACGGCGATTTTCAGAGGCATGGCGGATCTCCCGGATGGGCAGCTGTGCTTGCCCTTACAACCTCGACGGTCATCTGCCAATCGCGACATTTTGAGAATTGCCTGCTGGGCGTAGGTGAGGCGCAGGCAGAGCGCCTTGTCCAGTTCGGCAGCGCCGGCGGCAACGATTCCTGTTCGGCAGGCCGGTGTGCCGATGCCACGCTCGGCTATCTCAGAAATTCGCTCCGTGGCACCTTGCGCGTCAAGGCGATCTGACGAGCGATTTGTCAGACATAAGCCCGCGAATTTGCTTTTTCTCCCTTGCTCCCCCGACCGGGCTGGCTAGGATGCGCGCCGACCGAGCCTACAGCGCCGCGCGTCCTTTTGGCCGCGCAAAGAACGCTGTGGCACTTTGATTTTGCGCATGATCCTTTCCGAAGGTCGAAACCGATTTTCGGGGTCACGCGCAGGGAGAAAAAAATGATGCCATCGGCGCGCTTTGCCGACCTAGAGGGCGCTTCGGTGCTGATCACCGGCGGCGGCTCCGGTATTGGCGCGGCGCTGACCGAGGGTTTTGCCCGCCAGGGGGCAAAGGTCGCCTTCATCGACATCGCCGACGGCCCGAGCCTGGCGCTGGCCGACCGCATCGAGAAGGATCTCGGCCGCCGCCCCCTCTATCTCAAGACCGACATACGCGACATCGAAGCGCTGCGGGCTTCAGCTGCCAAAGCGGCCGAAGCGCATGGCGACGTGACCGTGCTGGTCAACAATGCAGCACTTGACGATCGCCACGCGGTGGAAGATGTCACCGTGGAGTTCTGGGACAACAACCAGGCGGTCAATCTGCGTCCGCACTTCTTCTCCGCACAAGCCGTAGCGCCGGGCATGAAGCGCGCCGGCGGCGGCTCTATCATCAACTTCACGTCGACGTCGTTTCTGATCAACCACCCCGACATGCCGGCCTATACCGCGGCCAAGGCCGGCATCGTCGGCCTGACCAAGGGGCTCGCCGGCAAGCTCGGCGCCGACGGCATTCGCGTCAATGCGATCGCACCCGGCTGGGTGATTACCGAGCGGCAGAAGCAGCTCTGGGTCACCGAACAGGCGCTCGCCGCCCACGTTGCCAAGCAATGCATCAAGCAGATGATGCAGCCGGAAGACATTGTCGGCACGGTGCTGTTCCTGGCTTCGGACGCTTCGCGGATGCTGACCGCACAGATGCTGATCGTCGATGGGGGCTTCCTGTGAGCCCAGAATTCGCGAGCAACGCGCCTTCTGTCGCCGCCGTCGATTGGGGCACGACCCGTCTCAGGGTCTGGCTGGTCGATGAGACCGGAAATGTTCTCGTCGAGCGTCGCGGCGACGATGGGCTGATCACCGCGCAGGCCGCCGGATTTTCGACCATCCTCGAAGGACATCTGGCGGCGATGGGCGCGCCGGAAACGATGCCCGTCATCATCTGCGGCATGGCCGGCTCGCGCCAGGGCTGGCTCGAGGCGCCCTATGTCAGCGTGCCGGCGCCGATCGGCGCCATCCTTGCCGGTGCTGCGCGCGTTCCCGGCCAGCGCCGCGACATCCGGATCGTGCCGGGCCTTGCCCAGCGCCAGGCCGACGCGCCCGACGTTATGCGCGGCGAGGAAACGCAGCTTGCCGGCGCCGGTTTGCCGGCAAATGGCCACCATCTCGTCTGCATGCCCGGCACCCATTCGAAATGGGTGCTGGTCGCGGACGGCGCTGTTGCCGGTTTCGGCACCTGGCCGACCGGCGAGCTGTTTTCGGTGCTGGCGGCGCATTCGATCCTGCGCCATTCGCTGGGCGAGCAGCCCCAGCCGGTTGCCCCAGGCAATCCGTTTTTCCGGCGCTGGTGCGAGCAAGCGCTGGCCGAGGGCGGCGATGTCACGTCGAGACTGTTCTCGATCCGCGCCGCTGGCCTGCTTCAGGACCTGAAGCCCGACGATGCCGCTGCCTGCCTGTCCGGCCTGCTGATCGGCGGCGAGATCGCCTCGGCCAGCCGGCGCTATGGGAAAGGCGGGTCGGTCGTGCTGGTCGCTTCCGGCGCGCTCGGCGCGCTGTACACGGACGCGCTCGGCCTTGCCGGACTTGCGGTGAGAGCCGTCGATGCCGACGAGGCGGTGCGTCTCGGCCTGATCGAAGCGGCGCGCGAAAATGGCATGATTGCCCAGACATGATCGACAACAGCGGAGTTGCCGCATGACCGAGACCGCACCATTTCCGAAGCTCGAGCGCGGGCTTGTCGCCATCTTGCGCGGCCTCGAGCCGGACGAGGCGGTGGCCATTGGCCGGGCGATCTTCGAGGCCGGCATCGAAGCGATCGAAGTGCCGCTCAATTCGCCGGACCCGTTTTCCTCCATCGCGAGGATTGTTGAGGCGCTGCCGGCGACGGCACTGGTCGGCGCCGGCACTGTGCTGACCGCGGCCGATGTCGACGGATTGCAAAAGGCCGGCGGGCGGCTGCTGGTCAGCCCCAACATCGATGCGGAGGTCATGGGTCGCGCCATGAATTACGGCATGGTGACGATGCCGGGCGTGTTCACGCCGACCGAAGCCTTCCAGGCCATCCGGCTCGGCGCCTCGGCGCTGAAATTCTTCCCGGCCAGTGTGCTCGGTGCGACCGGCATCGCGGCGATGCGCGCCGTTTTGCCCGCTGAGACGCTGGTCGGCGCGGTCGGCGGCGTGTCGGAGAAGGACTTTGCCGGCTACAAAGCAGCCGGCGTCAGCGTCTTCGGCCTGGGATCCAGCCTGTTCAAGCCTGGTATGAGCGTCGACGAGGTGGCCGTGCGGGCGCGGGCTGCCGCAGCGGCCTGGGATGCAGCGTTTGGAGCGGCAGGATGAGGGAAGCCATCGTTTCGGTTTTTTCCGACCATGTCTGCCAGCTTGGCGAAGGACCGAGCTACGACCCCGCCACCGATACGCTCTACTGGTTCGACATCGTCAACGGCCAGCTTCTGGAAAAGCCGCTGTCCGGCGGTGCGGTCAAAATCCACGAGCTCGGCCAGATGGCCAGCGCCATCGCCATCATCGACGACAAAAGACAATTGATCGCCACCGAAACCGGCCTGCATGTCCGCGACGTGGCGACCGGCAAAATGACGCTGCACACGGCGATCGAGGCCGACAATCCGGTGACGCGCTCGAACGATTCGCGTGTCCATCCCTGTGGCGCCTTCTGGGTCGGCACGATGGGCAAGGGCGAGGAAAAGGCCGCCGGCTCGATCTACTGGTTCTTCAGGGGAGAGTTGCGCCGGCTTTATTCCGACATCACGGTGTCGAACTCGATCTGCTTTTCCGAAGATGGAACGATCGCCTGTTACACCGATACCAGCACCGGCCTGTTGATGCGCGTCGCCTGCGATCCAGCGACCGGCCTGCCGGTCGGCGAACCGAAGATCTTCGTCGATCACCGCAAGGCCAAGGGCTATATCGACGGTTCAGTGCTCGATCGCGACGGTGTTCTTTGGAACGCCTGCTGGGGCGGTAGCGTCGTTGAGGCTTACGGGCCTGACGGCAAGCTCATCCGTTCGGTCGCGATGCCGGTGACGCAACCGTCTTGCCCGGCCTTTGTCGGCAGGAATGCCGACCGGCTGGTGGTCACTTCAGCCTGGTCGGGCAAGGATGAGAAACAGCGCCTGCTGGATCCGCAAGCCGGCATGACGTTTCTGCTCGACATTCCAGTCAACGGCCGCTTCGAGCCGCGCGTGCTGATCGCCTAGACCACGATTCATGGTCAAACAAGAAGATTGCACCAGCACTGTCGGGCAGGCGTCCGGCCGACGTCGGTTTTCCGCGAAGGCCTGATACGTCAGCCGTGCGATGGTAGGCAATCGCGCTGCCAGGACCCGTTCATACCCGGGAATCGTTCATCTCATGTCAAGCCGCAAGCCGAAGCTGATCCTTGTCTACGAGCCGGAAAAGGCCTGCTTCGAGCGGCTGGTCGCCGATGGCCACGTGGCGGCGCGCGCCGCCGAAATCGCCTCCTATCTGGCGCAATCGACCGATATCGCCTCTGAGTTCGATGCGCTGGCCGCAGCCTGCCGGAAGCGCGGCCTGTCCTTCGCGCCGGTGGCGCTCGACGATGCCGCAAATATGCTTGCCGGTGAGGACCCGGACACGACCCTGGTGTGGACGCTGACTGACGGCATCGCCTATTTCCGCGGCGGTGCGGCGCCGGCTCTGGCAAGACTGAACGGCCTGAACCTGCTCGGCGCCGATGATGCGCTGTTTGCGCTCTGCCAGGATAAGTTCCGCTCCGGCGCCGTGCTCGGCGCACTCGGCCTGCCGGTGCCGCAATCCGGTTTGGCCCGCGACGGTCATTGGCTGGTCGAGCCACCGGCTTCGCCGGCCGGCTGGTTTGTCAAGCCGAACCGGCTCGGCGCCAAGATTGGCATCTGGCCGGATTCGCGCAGCAGCGATCTCGGCCATGCGCTTGAGCTTAGCCGGCGCGTGTTCGCCGCCTATCGCGACGACGTCGTCGTGCAGCCCTATGTCGCCGGGCGCAACGCGCGCGCGAGTTTTCTGGGTCTGAAGCCCGACACCGGCATCGAGGCGCTCGGCATCGCCTTTGTCGATTCGGGCGGTGATTTCCAGACCATGGCGGACAGCCTGGCGCTTTACGGCGACACCGGCGAGGCTGCCAGGGCGGCGGGAACATACGCCGAGCCCGTGTTGCTGCCGGTCGCTGCCAGCCAGCCGCGAGCCGATGCAACCATCCGCCAAATCGCGCAAAGCCTGATGACCGGGCTCGGCCTGCGAGATGTATTTTCCATCGATTTCCGGGTCGAAGCCGACGACAGCGTCCATCTCATCGAGTTCGAGGTCTGCCCCGGCTTGCCCTGCTTCGATTTCCGCGCCTATTGCCGCACGCAATGGGAGATGGGACTCGCCGATGCTATGGCCGAGACCGCCGCGAGCCGTTTTAGCCGATTGGCCGCGTCCTGAGCAGAAACCCTGCGCGAAGCTGCCCAGAGAGCCAAGTCCGCCAGCAAGATGAGCAGCGCCCGTGTCGCAGCTGACCGGCGGCCCAGGATCGTTTCTCGACAAAAGGCTTGCGTTCCGACATCTCACTTAATAAGGTGTTAAGTGAGGAGGCAATCGGTGAAAGTCGACCCTGCGACATCCCTGGAGATGACAGCGCTGGCAGCGCCGGAAGCAAAAAAGGCGAAGCATGTCGGCGGCCGGATCAAGGCCATTCGCACAGCCCGGCGCATTTCGCTTCGCCAGCTGGCCGACATGGTCGGCACGACGGCGAGCTTCATCAGCCAGCTCGAGCGCAACCTGAGCGGAGCCAGCGCCAGCACTCTGATGCGGATCGCGGCTGCGTTGGATCTCGGCATCAACGACCTGTTCGAGCAGACCGAGGGCGGGTTCCACAAGGTGCTCACGAGGGCCGACCGCCCTCTGCTGCCGATCAGCCACGGTTGCCGAAAGACGTTGCTGTCGCGGCGGCCGATCCATGAATTCGAGGTCTATTCGGGGGATTTCGACGTCGGCGGCTCGACCGGCAACGACGCTTACACACATGGCGGCAAGCACGAGATGTTCGTCGTCCTGAAGGGGACGGTCGAGCTGACGCTGGCAGGCGAGCGTTTCGTCATGAACGAGGGCGACAGCATCGAATACGCAACCTCGACGCCGCATCGCACGGCAAACATCGGCAAGACGCCGGCGCAGGTGCTCTGGATCATCGCGCCCCCGACCAGCGGCGCGGCGGAACTCAATCGATACACGCCCGGACAAGGCTCGCAGCCGGGCGAACCGAACTAATGCGGGTGCACATAAATGGGAGATAAAACTATGAAGACCAAGATCGGACAGGTGGCCGCACTCGGGCTGCTGATGATCACGACCGCAGCGCTTGCGCAAAGCAAGCCCGTGGCAGGCGAGGTGGCCGAGGGCTCGCTGAAGGGCAAGACGCTCACCTTCGTCTCGTATGGAGGCATTTACCAGGATGGTCAGATCGCCGCGCTGAAAGAGTTCGTGGATAAGTCCGGCGTGACGCTGCTCAGCGACGGGCCAACTGAAATCTCGAAACTGAAGGCGCAGGTCGAGTCCGGCAATGTCACCTGGGACGTTGTCGATACCGGCGATTTCCCGCCCTACGTCTATTGCGGCAAGCTGTTCCAGAAGCTGGACTTCTCGAAGATCGATACGTCCAACATTCCGGAGGGCCAGATCAGCGAATGCAGTGTGCCGGCCATGAACTATGGCGTGGTGCTGATGTACAACACCGAAAAATACAAGGATAACCCGCCCAAGAGCTGGAGGGATTTCTTCGACATCGAGAAGTTCCCAGGCTCGCGCGCGTTGGATGGCAGCGGCGATCTGTCCGGCGGAATGATCGAGCAGGCGCTGCTCGCAGCCGGTGGGTCGGTCGAAAACATGACGGTTGCCGATATCGACAAGGCGATAGAGAAGGTGAAGTCGCTCGGTCCGGACACGATCTTCTGGAAGACCGGCGCCGATTCCCAGCAGCTCGCCGAATCCGGGGAAGCCGACATGATCGCGATGTGGACCGGACGTGCCATGACCGCAGTCAAGAACGGCGCGAAGTACACGCCGGCGTGGCAGGACTGGCTGGTTGTGATGGACCAGATGACCGTTCCGATGGGCGTCAAGGATCCCGACGCGGCGCATGCGCTGATCAACGCCTATGTCGGCAAGAGCGCGCAGGAGACGCTTGCAAAAACCACCTCGTATACCCCTATCCACAAGGACGCGAAGCCCGAGGTGGACGAGGTCACCGCGGCGTTCATGACCAACACGCCGGACAAGCTGAAGCTTGGCTACCAGCAGAACATCAAGTTCTGGGTGGAGAACTTCGAGGTGGCGAACGAAAAGTGGAACGCGTTGATGGCGGGCAACTAGGTCCGCCACCGTGGCAACGAGAGCAATCGACAGCCGGAACACTGTTTCGGCTGTCGCCGCAGACGACCGGCGGCGCTGGTTTCGTGGACAAGCTTTTTGGCTTGTCGCGCCGGCGCTGCTGCTGCTCGTCATCTGCCTTGGTCTGCCGCTCGCCATCGTTACCTTGCGCAGCTTTTCCGAACCGCAATGGGGATGGCAGAACTATGCCTGGTTCTTCGGCACACCGGTCAACCTGACCGTGCTTCAGCGCACTTTCGCGATCTCCGCCTGGGTGACGCTGGTATGTCTCATTGCCGGCTATCCCTATGCCTATGTAATGACCGCAGTCGGACCCAAGATGCGGCTCGTCCTCATCCTGTGCGTGCTGGTGCCGTTCTGGGTGAGCGGCGTGGTGCGCACCCTGGCATGGGTCATCCTGTTGCAGGATTCCGGCGTGATCAACTCCGTCATCCGGGCAGTCGGCCTCAGCCCGGTCAAGCTGATCCGCACGCAGACAGGCGTGGTGATCGGTATGGCGCAGGTGCTGTTGCCGTTCATGATCCTGCCGCTCTATTCGGTAATGAAGACGATCGACCTGCGGCTCATGCAGGCGGCACGAAGCCTCGGCGCGAGCCCGGCGCGCGCCTTTGCCCAGGTCTATCTGCCGCTCTCGCTTCCGGGCGTCTACGCGGGCGCCATCATCGTGTTCATTCTTGCGCTCGGGTTCTACATCACCCCCGCGCTGCTCGGCGGTCCGCGTTCGACCATGCTGTCGACCCTAATCCAGAACCAGGTGCTCAGCCTGCTCAACTGGGGCCGCGGCGGTGCGATGGGTGTGGTGCTGTTGATCGCGACCTTCGTCCTGCTCGCGCTCGCAGCACCGCTGTCGCGTCAGCCGCACAAGACGGGCTCGACACGCTGATGAAACAGCGCGGTCGTATCCTGCTCGGTCTGTACTGCCTGCTGGTCGCGGTCTGGCTGGTCGCACCGACGATCGTTGTCGTGCCGATGTCGTTCAACGACAAGAAATCGTTGGCTTTTCCGCCATCCGGCTTTTCCTGGCAATGGTACCAGAACTTTTTCACCAGCCCCGAATGGTCGGCGAGCCTGGTCGGTTCGCTCAAGGTCGCCGTCGTCACGGCGGTGTTCGCCACCGTCATCGGCACGCTGGCGGCATTCGGCCTCGATCGCATGAAAAGCCGCGTCAGCGGCGTGCTGCGCGCGCTGCTGATCACGCCAATGGTCGTGCCGGGGGTGGTGCTCGCCGTCGGAATCTACGCGGTCTATCTCGATATGCGGTTGGTCGGCACCATGACCGGCTTCGTGCTGGCCCACACGATGCTCGCCGTTCCTTTCGTCATCATCGCCGTCTCCGCCAGCCTGGAAGTCTTCGACAAACGGCTGGAGACTGCTGCTGCCAGCCTCGGCGCGACCCGGCTGACGGCGTTCAGGACGGTGACGTTGCCGCTGATCGCGCCGGGCATCCTGTCGGGCCTGCTGTTTGCGTTCGTAACCTCATTCGACGAGATCATCGTCGCGCTGTTCATCACCAGCCCGTATCTGAAGACACTGCCGGTCCAGATATTCTCGAGCATTACCCGGGATGCCGACCCCACCGTTGCGGCGGTGGGCACGCTGCTCTTCATCACGACATCGCTGGTGATCGGGGCGGGGCTGCTGATCGGTTCGAGACAGGGAAAACGTTGAAATGGCCTCACCATCGGCCCGCGGCGCAGCCATAGATCTCAAATCCGTCAGCAAGCACTATGGCAGCTTCATCGCCCTCGATAAGGTCTCGCTGCACATCGAGCCGGGGGAGTTCATGACGCTGCTCGGACCCAGCGGTTCGGGCAAGACGACCACGCTCAACGTCATCGCCGGCTTCACCGAGGTCAGCTCCGGTTCGCTTGATGTCGGCGGCAAGAGCGTCATCGGCGTACCGGCGCATAAACGCAACATCGGCGTGGTCTTCCAGCACTACGCGCTGTTCCCGCACATGACAGTCAGCAGGAACGTCGCCTATCCGCTGACCTTGCGCGGCATCGCCAATCCCGATCGCGCGGCCCGGGTACGCAAGGCGCTGGACATGGTGAAGATGGCCGATTTCGGCCACCGCTTCCCCAGCGAGCTCTCCGGCGGGCAGCAGCAGCGCGTCGCGCTGGCGCGGGCCATCGTATTCGACCCGCCGCTGCTCCTGATGGACGAGCCCCTCGGCGCACTCGACAAGAAGCTGCGTGAATGGCTGCAGCTCGAGATCAAACGGATCCACCGGGAACTGGGCACCACCTTCGTTTACGTTACGCACGACCAGGAAGAGGCGCTGGTCCTCTCGGACCGCATCGCCGTGTTCAACCAGGGGCGCATTGAGCAGATCGGTACCGGCCGCCAACTCTACGACGAGCCCGAGACGTTGTTCGTTGGAAAGTTCGTCGGCGACTCGACGATACTGCGTGGCGCAGCCTCCACCTCCGGGAACGAGACCGCCATCGACGTAGCCGGACGGAAAGTGGCCGCCGCCAAACGCCTTCCCGACGGCGCCAAGCCGGTGATGCTGCTGCGGCCGGAGAAGCTGGGTCTCGCCAGGCGGGGGAAGGGCGGACAGGATCGAAACACCCTGCCCGGGCGCATCGGCGAGGCCATCTACCTCGGATCTGGCTCCAAATACGAGGTCGTGCTGGCCGACACCTCGAAGGCGATCGTGCGCTCGACGCTGGACGCCGAGACCTTCGCCATCGGCGACGAGGTCGACCTCGTATTCGCGGGCAGCGACGTGAAGCTGTTGGCGGACGACGAAAATGCCGATTTCACGCTGACCTGAATCCTGTCTGGGAAAATCGCGACAATGGACGTGAAGAAGAACGGCGACGTCTCATTCTGGTATGCCGACATCGGCGGCGTGCCCTTCTATCGGCCGCCGCTGCAGGGCGATATCGTGGCCGACGTCTGCATCGTCGGGGCCGGCTACACCGGCCTTTGGACCGCCTATTATCTGAAGCAGGCAGCCCCACACCTCAATATTGTGATCGTCGAGAAGGAGTTCGCCGGCTTCGGTGCTTCGGGGCGCAATGGCGGCTGGCTGTCCGGCGGGTTCTCATGGTCACGCGAAAAATATGAGAAGGCAACCTCGCGCGCTGGAGTCATCGCCATGCAGGCGGCAACGACGGGCACGGTGAACGAGGTCATATCGGTTGCGGAAACCGAAGGCATCGACGCCGACATTCGCCGTACCGATGAACTGCTGGTCGCAACCAACGAGGCGCAGGAGCAGCGTGCCAAGGCGATGTATGCCCATGCCAGATCCTGGGAACTGACCGACGAACGTGTGGGGTATATCGATGCAGCCGAGATGCGCCGGCGCATAGCGGTGCACAACGCGCGCGGCGCCTTCGTCATCAAGAAAGTTGCGCGGGTTCAGCCCGCAAAGCTGGTGCAGGGGCTCGCCAAGGCAGTGGAGCGCCTCGGTGTTCCGATCTATGAAAAGACGACGGTGCTGTCGATCGAAAAAGGCAAGGTCGCAACCAACCGGGGCGTGGTGCGAGCCGAAAAGATCGTGAGGGCGACCGAGGGTTTTACCGCGGGAATCGCCGGCCACGAAAGACTGTGGTTGGCGCTCAACAGCGCCATCGTGGTCACCGAGCCATTGTCCGACAAGCTATGGAGCGAAATCGGCTGGGATGGCTACGAGGTGCTCGGCGACGCCGCGCACACTTACTGCTACGCCCAGCGCACCCGGGAAGGACGCATTGCCATGGGCGGACGCGGGGTGCCCTATCGGTTCGGCTCGAAGACCGACGTTCGTGGCGTCACCCAGCAGGCGACGATCGACAAGCTGCACAAAATCCTGACGACGCTTCTGCCGCAGACCAAGGGGCTCAGGCTCGACCACGCGTGGTGTGGAACGCTGGGCGTGCCGCGCGACTGGTGCACGACGGTGGGCTTTGACAGGCAGACCGGAATAGGCTGGGCCGGCGGCTATGTCGGCCTCGGCGTTTCCACCTCGAACCTCTCGGGGCGCACTCTGCGCGATCTGCTGCTGGGCAACGACACCGAGCTGACGCGGCTTCCCTGGGTCAATCGAACCGTGCGCAAGTGGGAGCCGGAGCCGCTGCGCTGGCTTGGCGTCCATTCGATGTATCAGCTCTATCGAATTGCCGACGAGCGGGAAGCAAAGGGGCTGCCGCGCACGTCGCGGCTGGCCGCCCTGGCCGATCGCATCACCGGGCACTGAACCGCATCACTTCGAGGATTTAGCAATGATCGACTTCAAGACCTTCGCCCACCTGGCGCACATCGACCTCGGTGAGCCCCAGCCGAAACCCACCTCGCTGGAAGGCGATCAGCTGGAAGCAGCCAACACGCTTTGGACTTCGGAGGATGGCAAGATCGAAGTTGGTGTCTGGGAATGTTCGCGAGGCCGGTTCACCGCGCGCCGCGATACGAATTCCGAGATTTGCCACCTCGTGTCCGGCCGCGTGACGCTGCACGGTCCTGGTGGCGCAGCCAAAGATGTCGGACCCGGCGAATTGCTCGTCCTGCCGCTTGGCTGGGAGGGCGAATGGACCATCCATGAGAAAACGCGCAAGCTTTATATCCTGCATGCGGTCTGACCGACGCAGCGGTTGCCGCTGAGCTAAAGCCCCTCGACCAGCACGATCTCGCCGTCGGCTACTTTCTGGCGGATCGCGACCGCCCGCTGATACTCCGGCGAGTGGTAGCAGTCATGCGCCGCAGCCAACGACGGAAACTCGATGATGACGTTGCGGTCACGACCGGGCCCCTCGACTTTTTCATGTGCGCCGCCGCGTGCCAGGAATTTTACATCGAAACGGTCGAAGGCAAGCTTGGCGGCGGCGACATAGTCCTTGTATCCTTCCGCATCGCGCACATCGACGCGGGCGATCCAGTATCCCTTGGGCATGCTTCTTCTCCGAATTGTTAGGCCGAGCGCATTTCATCGAGGATGGCTTCCGCGACCGCTCGCCTGTCGGCGGCGCTGACGATCGGCCGGCCGACGACGAGATGGCTTGAGCCGTTGCGGATCGCTTGCGCCGGTGTGACCACGCGTTTCTGGTCGCCATGGTCGCTGCCCTTGGGCCGTATCCCCGGCGTGACGACGGCCATGTTGGGGCCGACGATCCGGCGCACCGCTTCCGCTTCCTCGGCCGAGCAGACGATGCCGCCCATGCCGGCATGCAGCGCCTGCTCGGAGCGCCTCAGCACCAGCGTATGCGGGTCATGCTCATAGCCGGCGTCGAACACGTCCTGCTCGTCCATCGAGGTCAGCACGGTGACGCCAAGCAGGCAGAGATCGCTGTCCCTGGCGGCCTCGACCGCTGCCTTCATCGCCTTCGGATAGGCGTGCAGCGTCAGCATGGTCATGCCCATCCTGGCAATGGCCTCGACGCCCTTGGCCACCGTGTTGTCGATGTCGAGCAGCTTCATATCGAGGAAGATCCTGGTGCCGCCGCTGGCGAGCTCGCGGGCGAAATCGAGGCCGCCGGCGAAGGCGAGCTGATAGCCGATCTTGTAGAAGGAGACGACCGCATCGAGCTCGCGCACCACCTTCTCGGCGTCCTTCAGCGTCGGCACGTCGAGGCCGACGATCAGCCTGTCTTGCATGGTGCTGGCGCGCTCCCGGATCACGCCTCGATCCGCGTCGACAGCAGGCGCGAGGTTTCGATCAGCGTGCGGCATAGGTGCTCCATCGATCTGTGCAGTCGCTCGTCCCTGAAATTCCCGTCCGCGTCGAAGGCGTTGCCGCCCTCCGGGACAGAGCACTCCGGCGTCACCACCTCCATCTGGCAGCGCACCAGCACGGCGCGCAGATGGTTGATGCAGCGTACCCCGGCGAAATGTCCTTTGGAAGACGAACAAAGGCCGGCGGGCTTGCCGGTGAACGGTCTGAACGACCGCCCGCCATCCGTGCGCACCCGGCTCACCCAATCGATGGTATTCTTGAGCAGCGGCGGGATCGAGCCGTTATATTCGGGCGTCGCGATCAGCAGCCCGTCATGGGCGGCGATCTGCCGGGCAAGCTTGATGGCGTTCTCGGGAATGCCTTTCTCCTTTTCCAGATCCTCGTCGAAGATCGGCAGCGGATAGTCGGCAAGCGAGATGCGGGTCACCTCGGCGCCCTGCAGGGCGAGTTCCTTCTGCGCCACATCGGCGGTCCTGCCGCTGTAGGCGCCAGCGCGAATCGAGCCCGCGAAGACGAGAATTTTCGGGATCACTGCCATCGGCCACCCTTGTTCCCGGACAGGTACAGCCAAGGATCGCTCAAATCAACGCACCGGCCCAAAGATCGAAAAGCGATCTTTGGGGGCACACCTAATGCGCCCCGCGCCGGTAGATCCACAGCTGCGTTGGCGGGATGTTGCGGATGACGAAATGGAAATGCTCGACCGTGTAGTCGCCGCGGCCGGGCGGGATCGGCGACAGCGGGCCGTAGGTCAGCTGCACGACGGGGCGGCCTGTCGGGATGCGGTCGAGAAGGCTTTCGACATAGGCGACGCGCTGGGCGACCGGGAAATTGAGCAATGGCACGCCGGAGATGACCGAATCGAAAGTCAGGCCGCTCTTGTTGCCGAGCGTCGCATCGAGATTGAAGGCGTCGCCCTCGATGACGTTGACGCCGGGATAGAGCTGGCGCAGATGGCACACGAAATCGGGTGAGTATTCGACTGCGTAGAGATTTTCAGGCTTTACGCCCTGGGCGAGGATGGCTCGGGTGATGACGCCGGTGCCCGGCCCGACTTCGAGGACCGGCAGGCCCGAGTTCGGGTTGACGACGGAGGCCATCTTGCGGGCCGTGATGGAACTGGTCGGCACGATCGAACCGACCGCCTTCGGCTTGTCGATCCAGCCCTTGAAGAACTTCAGTTCGTCATCGAACTTCTCTGCCAGCGCCTTTCGCAGTCCGGGACCATGTGCCATGCAAGTTCTCCAGAACGGTCCCCCGAGTGGCTACTTAGCAGCTACGGCCTTCAAGACAAGGCGGACGCCGGTATAAGCTGTTGATGACGCTAGGGGAGCTTCCGCTCGATTGTGTTCTACACCCGATTGGCGAGAACCGCCATCAGCGCTCGCCGAAGGTCTCGAAAAAGTCCTTCATGCGGGCGAAAAAGCCGCTCGACTGCGGCGAATTATCCTTCGAGGAAAGCTGCTCGAACTCCTCCAGCAGCTCGCGCTGGCGGCGGGATAGGTTCTGCGGCGTCTCGACCGCGGTCTGGATGTAGAGATCGCCGACATTGTGCTGGCGCAGCACTGGCATGCCCTTGCCCTTGAGGCGGAACTGGCGGCCGTTCTGGGTGCCTTCCGGCACCTTGACCTTCGTCTGGGTGCCGTCCAACGTCGTCACCTCGAAGGAACCGCCAAGGGCAGCCGTCGTCATTGAGATCGGCACCTTGCAGTAGAGATCGGCGCCGTCGCGCTGGAAGAATTCATGCGGCTTGACCGCCAGGAAAATATACAGATCGCCCGACGGGCCGCCGCGCAGGCCGGCCTCGCCCTCATTGGCAAGGCGGATGCGGGTGCCGTCCTCAATCCCGGCCGGGATGTTGACCGACAGCGAGCGCTCCTCGGTGACGCGGCCCTGGCCGGCGCATTTCGGGCACGGCTCCTTGATGGTCTGGCCACGTCCCTGGCATTGCGGGCACGTGCGCTCGATCGAGAAGAAGCCTTGCGTGGCGCGCACCTTGCCGTGGCCGTTGCACATCGAGCAGGTGACGGGCTGGGTGCCGGGCTTGGCGCCGCTGCCGGAGCATTCCATGCAGGAGATCGAGGCCGGCACGTGGATCTGCGCCGTCTTGCCGGTAAACGCCTCCTCCAGCGTGATTTCCATATTGTAGCGCAGGTCGGCACCGCGCTCGCGTCCGCCTGACGAGCGGCGCTGGCGCCCGCCCATCATGTCGCCGAAAATATCCTCGAAGATGTCGGCGAAACCGCCGGCGCCGAAGCCGTGTGCGCCGCCGTTCATGCCGCCCTGTTCGAAGGCGGCGTGGCCGAAACGGTCGTAGGCCGCGCGCTTCTGCGGATCCTTCAACGTCTCGTAGGCTTCGTTGATTTCCTTGAACTTGTGCTCGCAGGCATGATCGCCGGGATTGCGATCGGGGTGGAACTGCATGGCCAGCTTGCGGAAAGCGCTCTTGAGCTCCTTCTCGTCGGCCCCCTTTTGCACGCCCAGCGTTTCGTAGAAATCAGCTTTCATCTTTTCCCGCAGTCCGGATATTCAACGTCTTGAAGCACTTTGCGTCGTTCGCCGGCACGCTGTTCCGATTTAGGTGCGATGGAGCCGGGATGCCAGTGTTGACACGGGCTTGCCCGCACTTTTTCGATCAGGCGCGCACTTTTTCGGCCAGAGTTGCAAAAAAGCCCGGCTTTGCGCCGGGCTTACTACAGCGCCGCGCGTCCTGTTGGAGCGCAAAGGGCGCTGTAGCACTTGATTTTTGCGCATGACCCTTTCCGAAAATCGATTCCGATATCGGGGTCATGCGCCTAAACCTGCCGTCAGGCCGCTCAGGCCGACTTCTTCTTGTCGTCGTCCTCGTTGATTTCCTCGAAGTCGGCATCGACCACGTCGCTGTCCTTGGCGGCGTCCGCCTTGGCGTCAGCTTCCGCGGCTTCCTTCTGCGAAGCCTCGTACATGGCCTGGCCGAGCTTCATCGAGGTTTCGGCGAGCGCCTGCGTCTTGGCTTCGATCTCGGCCACGTCGTCGCCTTCGGCAGCGGTCTTCAGCGCCGTGATCGCATCGGCGATCGCCGTGCGGTCGGCCTCGGAAACCTTCTCGCCATATTCCTTCAGCGACTTCTCCGAGGAATGCACCAGCGCCTCGGCCTGGTTGCGGGCCTCGACCAACGCACGCCGCTTCTTGTCGGCCTCGGCATTGGCTTCGGCGTCCTTCACCATCTTCTCGATGTCGGCGTCCGAAAGGCCGCCAGACGCCTGAATGCGGATCTGGTGCTCCTTGCCGGTGCCCTTGTCCTTGGCCGAGACGTTGACGATGCCATTGGCGTCAATGTCGAAAGTGACCTCGATCTGCGGCACGCCACGCGGCGCCGGCGGAATGCCGACCAGGTCGAACTGGCCGAGCGCCTTGTTGTCGGCGGCCATTTCCCGCTCGCCCTGGAAGACGCGGATGGTCACGGCCGATTGTGAATCCTCGGCAGTCGAGAACACCTGGCTCTTCTTGGTCGGGATCGTCGTGTTGCGCTCGATCAGCCGCGTGAACACACCACCCAGCGTCTCGATGCCGAGCGACAGCGGCGTCACGTCAAGCAACAGCACGTCCTTGACGTCGCCCTGCAGCACGCCGGCCTGGATGGCGGCGCCCAATGCGACGACCTCATCCGGATTAACGCCCTTGTGCGGCTCCTTGCCGAAGAACTGCTTCACGATCTCCTGGATCTTGGGCATGCGGGTCATGCCGCCGACCAGGACGACCTCGTCGATTTCGCCGGCCTTCAGGCCGGCATCCTTGAGCGCCGCCTTGCAGGGTTCGATCGTGCGCTGGACGAGATCCTCGACCAGGCTCTCGAACTTCGCCCGCGTCAGCTTCAGCGTCAGGTGCTTGGGGCCGGTGGCATCGGCGGTGATAAAGGGCAGGTTGATCTCGGTCTGCGTCGTCGACGACAGCTCGATCTTGGCCTTTTCGGCCGCTTCCTTGAGGCGCTGAAGCGCGAGCTTGTCGCTGCGCAGGTCGATGCCCTGTTCCTTCTTGAACTCCGCCGCCAGATATTCGACCAGCCGCATGTCGAAATCCTCGCCGCCGAGGAAGGTGTCGCCATTGGTCGACTTCACCTCGAAGACGCCATCGCCGATTTCGAGCACCGAAATGTCGAACGTGCCGCCGCCAAGGTCATAGACGGCAATGGTCTTGCCTTCCTTCTTGTCGAGGCCGTAGGCAAGTGCGGCCGCGGTCGGCTCGTTGATGATGCGCAGCACTTCAAGGCCGGCGATCTTGCCGGCATCCTTGGTGGCCTGGCGCTGGGCGTCGTTGAAATAGGCCGGAACGGTGATGACCGCCTTCTCGACCTTCTCGCCGAGATAGGCTTCCGCCGTTTCCTTCATCTTCTGCAGGATCATTGCCGAGATCTGGCTGGGCGACTGCTTCTTGCCGCCGGCCTCGACCCAGGCGTCGCCATTGTCGCCCTTGACGATCTTGTAGGGGACAAGCTTCTTGTCCTTTTCCGTTACCGGATCGTCATAGCGGCGGCCGATCAGGCGCTTGACCGCGAAGATGGTGTTTTCAGGATTGGTGACCGCCTGGCGCTTGGCCGGCTGGCCGACGAGGCGCTCGCCGTCGCTGTTGATGGCGACAATGGAAGGGGTCGTGCGCGCGCCTTCCGCATTCTCGATGACCTTCGATTCCTTGCCGTCCATGATGGCGACGCAGGAGTTGGTGGTCCCCAGATCGATACCGATTACTTTTGCCATTTTTCTAATCTCTCCGCTAAGCAGGCTCTCAGGACCCGTACAGGCGTTCCGACGAAAGCCCCTGTTCACAAGAAATTCCGCTTCTGCAACCGGCATTCCGGCGCCGAACGGCTTGGCGCGTATATAAGAACAGGCCGCGCGGCGCGCAAGCATTCTGCGCAAGGCATCCAACATCCTTTTCTCGGGCCGGCCAGGGTTCTCCGGCCATGGCACGGTGAGCCCAGGCCGTCCAGCGCGTCCCATGAACCTTTCCGCGTCCGTTCGCGACTGACACCCAGGCAGCAAGGTCATTCTGCCGCCACGACGACTGGCCATTTTCGGGCCGATGCGGTAGGGCGGGAGCGGGCTTAGGAACGGAAAGCGGACATGGCTCAAAAGACCCTGATCGCGCCATCTGTGCTGGCGTCGGATTTTTCGAAGCTCGGCGACGAGGTCGAGGCGGTGGCGGCGGCCGGCGCCGACTGGATCCATCTCGACGTCATGGACGGGCATTTCGTTCCCAACATCACCTTCGGTCCGCCAGTGATCAAGGCGATCCGCAACCGCACCAAGGCCTTCTTCGACTGCCATCTGATGATCACGCCGGCCGATCCCTATCTGCAGGCGTTTGCCGAAGCCGGCTGCGACGGCATGACGGTTCATGCCGAGGCGGGGCCGCATCTCGACCGTTCGCTGCAGACGATCAGGGACCTCGGCAAGAAGGCCGGCGTGTCACTCAACCCGGCGACACCGGAAACGGCGATCGAATATGTGCTCGACCGGCTCGATCTGATCCTGATCATGACCGTCAATCCGGGTTTTGGCGGCCAGGCCTTCATTCCAGGGGTCGTCGACAAAGTGAAGCGTGTCAAGGCGCTGATCGGCAATCGGCCGATCCGGATCGAGATCGACGGCGGCATCTCGCCGCAAACCGCGCCCCTGGTCACCGCCGCCGGCGCCAGCGTGCTGGTCGCCGGTGCGGCTATCTTCAAGGGCGGCAGCGTCGAAGCCTATCGGGCGAACATCGAGGCGATCAGGACAGCGGCCGACCAGGTGGCCGGCTGACGCCGCCGCTGCCGGCGCGCCATCACCGGCACCCGCTGTTCTCCCCAGGCTGTCAGGAATTCGTTGGCCGACGCCGGTGCGCTTGTGCTCATGACATGCGGTCCCATATTCTCTGTCTCACCCTCATGCCTCTCCGGACTCTCCCGCAGGCTCCTCTTCGACGGTCGGATCGATGAACCGCAGCCCTTTCTTCGCTGACCTGCTGAACACCATCGCCGACCGCGGCCGGATGATGCTGAACCTCGTGCGCGGTGACGAGCCGGTTTCGGCCGACAGCCTGGCACGTCTGTGCGTCCGTCTGCTTTCCAGCCAGGGCGAGGCATCGGGCGTCGCCTATGCAAGGGAAATTCTCGATCGCTGGCGCACCCTCGGCGCCGACGGCAGGCTGGCTTTCCTGCACGTGCTGCGCGATCGTTTCGGCACCGATCACGCCAGGCTTGCCGCTGCGGTGGATGCTTATCGCGCCGGGCCAGACGATCGCTCGGCACTTGCCCTGCACGACGCCGCCGAGCCGGCAAGGCAGGAGCTCCTGCGCCGCCTGAACCTAGCGCCCGGCGGCATCGAGACGCTGGTGCGCATGCGCCAGGATCTGCTTGCCAGGCTGCCCACATCGCCCGATCTCGCCATCGTCGATGCCGACTTCACGCACCTCCTGTCGTCATGGTTCAACCGCGGCTTCCTGGTGCTGCGGCGGATCGACTGGTCGACGCCGGCCAACATCCTGGAAAAAATCATCCGCTACGAGGCGGTGCATGCCATCCACACCTGGGACGATCTGCGTCGCCGGATCGAGCCCGCCGACCGGCTCTGCTATGCCTTCTTTCATCCGCAACTCGGCGACGAGCCGCTGATCTTCGTCGAGGTCGCGCTCACCCGGGCGATGCCGACGACGATCGCCGAGCTGCTTGCCGACGAGCGGCCGCTGGTGCAACCACGGCAGGCGACGACGGCGGTGTTTTATTCCATCTCCAACTGCCAGGCGGGCCTGCGCGGCATTTCCTTCGGCAATTTTTTGATCAAGCAAGTGGTCGAGGACCTGCGCCGCGATCTTCCCGGCCTGACCGATTTCGTCACGCTGTCGCCGGTGCCGGGCTTTGCCCGCTGGCTGGCCGAGCAGGCCGAAACCACCCCTTCCGCCGCCGAAGTTTTGGACCTCGTCGCCAACGAGGGCTGGCATGCGGACGCTGCTGTCCGCGACCGCGCGGGCCAGGCCCTGCTTCCTCTTGCGGCGCTCTACTTCCTCGAAGCCCGCACCGCCTCCGGCAAGGTGATCGACCCGGTCGCCCGGTTCCATCTCGGCAATGGCGCGCGGCTCGAGCGCATCGACCTTTTCGGCGACCTGTCGCCCCGCGCCTTGCGTCAGGCGCATGGCCTGATGGTCAATTATCGTTACAAGCTCGACGACATCGAGAAGAACCACGAGCTGTTCGCCGCCAGGAACGATGTGGCGGCCGCGCCGGCCGTACGCCGCCTGCTGCCGAAACCGGCGAGATCGGCCGCGCCGCGGCTTCCAGTGCCAGCCCAGGAGATTGAGGACAAGAGCGACATATGAGCAACCACCCGCTTCAGGCTGCGGGGCGACTCGGCTGATACCTTAGAGCAATTCCAGGAAAAGTGCGTAGCGGTTTTCCGTCAGGAATTGCGTAAAAACAAATACTTAGAGCGGTTCGGCGGTTCTATCAAAAGCTGAACCGCTCTAGGCGCTCTTTGCGAGACCGACCTCAAAAACCTTGTCGCCTTCTATCCAGACGCTTTTCACCTCCAATTCGTCCGACAGCGCAACAATATCGGCGGCGGTGCCTTTGGCGAAGCGTCCGAGCCGGTGCGACTGGCCGATCGCCTGCGCCGGATAGAGCGAAGCCATGCGCAGGGCCTCCGACAGGTCCAGCCCGACGACACGGTGGACGAAGCGGAGGGCGGAGATCATGTCGAGATCGGCGCCCGCCAGCGTGCCGTCGGCAAGCCGCAGGCTGCCGTCCTTGCGGTAGACGGTGCGGCCGTTCAGCGTGAAAGACGTCATATCTGTGCCGATCGTCGCCATCGCGTCGGTGACCAGGAAAATTTTTGCCGGGCCCTGCTTGGCGCGCAGCGCGATGGCCATGGTGGCGGGATCGACATGGATGCCGTCGGCGATGATGCCGGGAAACAATGTGCCTGTGTCGATGGCGGCACCAGCCAGACCCGGCTCGCGGTTGCCGATCTGGCTCATGGCGTTGAACAGATGGGTGACCATTGTTGCGCCGGCCTCAGTGAACGCGCGCGCCTTGGCATAGCCGGTGTCGGAATGGCCGAGGCTGACGACGATGCCGGCCTCGACGAGCGTCGAAACGCGTACGGTGTCGACGGATTCCGGCGCGACAGTGGTCAGCAGCACCGGCAGGATTTTTCGCGCCGCAATCAGCATCGCCTGGTCAGCATCCAGCATCGGCCGGATCAGCGCCGGGTCATGCGCGCCCTTGCGGGCGATCGACAGATGCGGGCCTTCGAGATGCAGACCCAAAAAGCCAGGCACCTTTTGCCGTGCGGCCTCGGCTCCGGCGGCAACCGCCGCTGCGGTGATGGCAGGCGTGTCGGTGATCAGCGTCGGCAGCAGCGCCGTCGTGCCGAACGGCGCATGTGCCCGGCAGATGGTTTCGATCGAAGCGACATCGGGGTGGTCGTTGAGCATGACGCCGCCGCCGCCATTGACCTGCAGGTCGACAAAGCCCGGCGCAAGCATGCCGCCGCCGGTTTCGATACGCTCGACACCGGACGGGACGGCTCCGGTGGCAACGATGGCCTCGACGAGGCCGTCTCGCACGACAAGGGCAGCCTTGTCGTGCCAGTCGTCGCCGTCAAAAATCCGGGCGCCAGTCAGGGCAAAACGGTCGCTCATATGGTTTCCGTCACCTTGCGAAGATTGGGTGGCGTGTCCGGATCGAGGCCGCGATGACGGGCAAAGGCCTCGACGAAGCCATAGAACGACACGATCAGCGCCAGCGGGTCGGTCAGTGGATGGCCGGTGGCGACATGCGGCAGGTGCTGAGCGCTTGTCGCCTTGTCCGAAGTCACGAAGACGGCCGCGCGCTTGCCCGCCAGGTTGTCGGCGGCCTCTGCGACCGACGGCTCGGAAGCATCGCGGGCGGCGAGCGCCAGCACCGGAAAGTCAGGCCCGACCAGCGCCAGCGGGCCATGCATGACTTCGGCTGCACTATAGGCCTCGGCGTGCATGGCGCAGGTTTCCTTGAATTTCAGCGCCGCCTCATTGGCGATCGCCGCGGACGGGCCGCGACCAAGGATGAATAGAGACTTCGGCGTCTCAAGGGCGCTGGCGAGCGCCATCCAGTCGCAGGCGATCGCCTTGCGGAAATGTTCCGGCAAACGGGCGAGCGCCGCCAGCAGCTTGTCGTCGCCGGTGCTATGCGCCATCAAGGCGAGGCCGGCGACGGCTGAATTGACGAAGGTCTTCGTCGCCGCGACGCTGCGCTCCGGGCCGGCCAGGATGTCGATCGCATAATCGCAGGCCCGCGCCAGCGGCGAATCGGCGGTGTTGGTGATGGCGACGGTCAGCGAACCGCCGGCTCTCGCGGCTTGCGCCATGGCGACGATGTCCGGGCTCTTGCCTGACTGCGAGATTGCCAGGCAGGCCGAGCCGGCCAGCCTGAGTCTGGCGCCATAAATCGAAGCGATCGACGGGCCGACCGACGCGACGGCAAGGCCGGCGGTCAGTTCCACCGCATACTTCATGAAGGTGGCGGCATGGTCGGAGGAGCCGCGCGCTACGGTGACGATGAACTGCGGATCGCGCTCGCGAATGCCGCGCCCGGCTTCGGTCAGCACCGCTGCCGAGCCGTCGAGCAGGCGCGCGGTGGCCTCCGGGATCTCCTCGATCTCGCGCCGCATATGCGTTTTGGTTGCGCTCATGGCCGGCCCTCTTCACCCGGCCCGCTGAGCCGGAGTTCGGCGACGAAATCATAGGCGTCGCCCCTGTAGATCGAGCGAGTGAATTCGATCACCTTGCCGCTCGCCAGATAGGAAATACGCTCGATGTGCAGGCCGGCAATGCCAGGCGGCACTTCGAGCAGGCGCGCGTCGTCGTCGCCGAGATTGGCGGCGGAAATGCGCTGCACCGCCCGTACTGGCCGACGGCCGGTCGTTTCAAGCGCCGCGTAGAGCGACGAACCGATCGCCGCCGGGTCGGGCAGCACGCTGGCAGACAGTGCCGCACGCTCGATCGCCAGCGGCGTATCGTTGGCAATGCGCAGGCGCGCCACCCGCGCCACCAGCTCGTTCGATGACAGGCCGAGCACCATCATCTCGTCCGGCGAGGGCGCATAGAGGCCGCGGTCGAGCCAGGCCGAACGCACCGCCATGCCGCGCCGCGCCATATCCTCGGTGAAAGACGTCAGCCGTGACAGCGACTGCTCGACGCGCTCCATCCGCGGCGCGACGAAGGTGCCGGAGCCGTGACGCTGGACAAGGATGCCGCCCTTGACCAGATCCTGCACCGCCTTGCGCACGGTGACCCGCGAAATGTCGGCCTTGCTGGCGATGTCGCGCTCGGACGGCAGCGCGTCGCCCGGCCCGATCAGGCCGCGATTGACCGCGTCCTCGATGCTCTTCCTGAGCTGCAGATAGAGCGGCGCGCCGCTTTGCGCCGACTGTTTCAGCGTGGCGAAGATCTGATCGGCGGCTTCGCTCATCGCGCCGCCTCCGCCGCTTTGGCGAAGACACGAACTGCCATCTGCACGGCGCCGCCCAGCGCGTCGTCGAGCGGCGGCTTCAGCAGCGCCCGGTAGCGCGCCGACAGGCGTGGTGCATAGAGCGGCGCCAGCCCGCCGAGCAGGCAGAGCGGATCGTCGTCGCCGAGATCGAGCACGCCGAGTGCTGCCTCGACATCGGCGACCGCCTTGTCGAGGATCCAGTTGGCGACCATGTCGCCTTTTTCGGCATGGTCGAAGACCTTCGGCGCGAAGCCGCCGAAATCGCCGGGTTTGGCATTGGTGGTGAACTCGACCAAATCCTCGGGATTGTCGCGGAAGATGGCGAGCATGGCTTGCGTCAGCGGCGAGCCCTGGCGGATGCCGTCATAGGCGAGCAGCGTCTGTTCGAGCAAGTCGCGGCCAATGCGGGCGCCGCTGCCCTGGTCGCCGACCTGGAATCCCCAGCCGCCGATGGCGCGCGACTTGCCTTGTCTGCGCGCCATATAGGCGGTGCCGGTGCCGAGAATGGCCATGGCGCCGTCACCGGAACCGACCGCGCCTTCCAGCGCGATCTCGGCATCGGTCTCGACGCGGCTTTGGCTGAACGGCAGGATCGCTTCGAGCTGCTGCCTGTAGGTGCCGACATTGGCGCCGGCGAGGCCAAGAATGGCCGGGGTCTGTGGGATCAGCTCAGGATCTTGCCCGGCGGCGACAAACGCCTGCCGTGCCGCCTCGACGATGTTGGCCCTGGCGCCGGTGAGATCGGTGCGGATGTTGGCCGCACCGCTCTTGGCGCGGCCAATGACGGCGCCGTCCACTGTTGCAAGGGCCGCCCTGCAGCTGGTGCCGCCGCCATCGATGCCAAGCACGAAATTCACGCGATGTCTCCTCCGGACTGATAATACCAATAAAATACCAATAGCCAAGGATTAATTTTTGTTTCGAAAAGATTAAGGCGTATTTAATTGAAAAATCTGCGCATTTTCCCATAACGACGATTTCCGGTCAGGGAAATCACTAATGCGTGTGGACAAGTGGTATTTTTTTGGTATTGTTTTCTGGATTGGAGGGAAAGCGGATGGCCGAAACGCGCACCGAAGCGCTTCACCAGAATGCCGAGGGGCTGGACATCCAGGCCCCGGACGCCATCCTTTCCTCTTTGGCCAATGCGCAGATCGAGGCCGCCAAGGCGGTGCGCGGCGCCATTCCCGCAATTGCCAAGGCAGCCGAAATCATCGCCAGCCGGCTGAACAGCGGCGGCAAGCTCGCTTACGCAGCGGCCGGCAGCTCGGGCCTGATGGCGCTGGCCGATGCGCTGGAGCTGCCGGGCACATTCGGCATTCAGCGCGACCGCATCGCCATCCTGATCGCCGGCGGCGACGATGCCTTCAAGACACTGGCCGGCGGGCCGGAGGACGACACCGACGAAGCCTCTGCGGCGGTTGCCGCTGCCGGCATCGGCGAGGGCGACTGCCTGATCGCGGTCTCGGCCAGCGGCTCGACGCCCTATGCGGTCAGGGCGATCGAGGATGCCCGGCGGCGGGGCGCGGCGACCATCGCCATCGCCAACAACAAGGATGCGCCGCTGCTTCGGCTGGCCGACATCGCCATCCTGCTCGAAACACCGCCGGAGCTGATCGCCGGCTCGACGCGCATGGGCGCCGGCACCGCGCAGAAGATCGCGCTCAACATGCTGTCGACGCTGACCGCCATCCATCTTGGCCATGTCCATGACGGCTACATGGTCAATCTCATGGCCGACAACATCAAGCTGCGCGGCCGCGCCGCCCGCATCGTTGCCGCCATCAGCGGACGCGACAGGGACGATGCGGCGCAGCTGCTCGAGAAGAGCGGCGGCGTCATCAAGACCGCCATTCTGCTCGCCGCCGGCGCCGCCAGTGCCGATGCGGCGCAGAAGATACTGGAAGGAACCGGCCACAAGCTGCGTCCGGCGCTTTCCGCGATCGAGGGGAGCATGGGGCGGAAAGCCTCTGTTCTCAAAACCGAACCTGAAAAAGGTCAACAGGGAGACTGAGCATGACAACCAAACTACTGACGGCACTGCTTCTCGGCACCAGCATTCTCGGCTCGGCCGGAATGGCCTATGCCCAGGACGTAACGCTCAACATCGAGAGCTGGCGCGGCGACGACCTTGCCATCTGGAAGGACAAGCTGATCCCGGCTTTTGAGGCCAAGAACCCGGGCATCAAGGTGGTGTTCGCGCCGTCGGCGCCGACCGAATATGACGCCGCGCTCGGCGCCAAGCTCGCCGCCGGCTCGGCCGGCGACCTGATCACCTGCCGCCCGTTCGACAAGTCGCTGGAACTGTTCAAGAAGGGCAATCTTGCCGATATCTCGACGCTGCCCGGCATGGAGAATTTTTCCGACGTCGCCAAGGCCGCCTGGCAGACCGACGACGGCAAGGCGAGCTTCTGCGTGCCGATGGCTTCCGTCATCCACGGCTTCATCTACAACAAGGACGCCTTCGACCAGCTCGGCATCAAGGTGCCGACGACCAATGAGGAGTTCTACGCCGCTCTCGACAAGATCAAGGCCGACGGCACCTACATCCCGATGGCGATGGGCACCAAGGATCTCTGGGAAGCCGCGACCATGGGCTACCAGAACATCGGCCCGAACTACTGGAAGGGCGAGGAAGGCCGTCTGGCACTGATCAAGGGCGAGCAGAAGCTGACCGATCCGCAATGGGTTGCGCCGTTTGCCGAACTCGCCAAATGGAAGCCGTATCTCGGCGACGGCTTCGAGGCGCAGACCTATCCGGACAGCCAGAACCTGTTCACCCTCGGCCGCGCCGCCATCTACCCGGCCGGCTCGTGGGAGATCGGCCTGTTCAACACCCAGGCGCAGTTCAAGATGGGCGCGTTCCCGCCGCCGGTGCAGAAGGCCGGCGACACCTGCTACATCTCCGACCACACCGACATCGGCATGGGCCTCAATGCGGCGTCGAAGAATGCGGATGTGGCCAAGACCTTCCTGACCTGGGTCGCCTCGCCGGATTTCGCCACCATCTACGCCAACGCGCTGCCGGGCTTCTTCAGCCTGAACAACACCCCGGTGAAGATGGAAGACCCGCTGGCCCAGGAATTCGTTTCCTGGCGCGACAAGTGCAAGTCGACGATCCGCTCGACCTACCAGATCCTGTCGCGCGGCACGCCGAACCTCGAGAACGAGACGTGGGTTGAATCGGCCAACGTCATCAACGGCACCGTCACGCCGGAAGCTGCCGCCAAGAAGCTGCAGGACGGCCTCGACAGCTGGTATAAGCCGGCGAAGTAGAGCGCAGGGGAAGCAAGGCCGTCGCAAGTGGACGGCTCTGCTTTTTTCGATAGCATCGACTGCAACCGACGGCGCCGCCCCTCATCCGCCTGCCGGCACCTTCTCCCCGTATAGTGACGGGGAGAAGGGAGAAGCTCCGGCGCTGACGCCCCCCTCTCCCCGTCCTTCACGGGGAGAGGGTAAGGGTGAGGGGCAGCGCTGCCGTCGAAAGCATCGCAAGAACTTGATCGGCGGGGACCGAACGCATGGCCGCAGCACCGAAACGACCGTTCCGCTGGCATATCGTCGTCTTCCTGGCGCCGGCGGTGCTGGTCTATACGGCGATCATGATCCTGCCGCTGGCCGGCACCCTGCAGCTCTCGCTGTTCCGCAACATCGACCAGGCCCAAATCTTCGTCGGGCTGGAAAACTTCCGCAGGCTGTTCGGCGATCCCAACTGGTCGGTCAATTTCTGGAACGCACTGCGCAACAACATCTGGTTCTTCATCATCCACATGATCGTGCAGAATCCGATCGGCGTGCTTTTGGCCGCACTGCTGTCCAGCCCGCGGCTGAGATTCTCCGCCTTCTACCGCACCGCGATCTTCGTGCCGACGATCCTGTCCTTTGTCATCGTCGGCTTCGCCTGGAAGCTGATCCTGTCGCCGCTGTGGGGCGTGGCGCCGAACCTGATGGATCTTGTCGGCCTGAAAAACCTGTTCACGCCGTGGCTCGGCAAGGAAGAATATGCGCTGACCACGCTCAGCCTGATCTCGGTGTGGCAGTTCGTCGGCATCCCGATGATGCTGATCTATGCGGCATTGCTGTCGATCCCCGAGGAGGTGATCGAAGCCGCCGAATGCGACGGCATCACCGGCATGTCGCAGTTCTGGAAGATCAAGCTGCCGCTGATCCTGCCGTCGATCGGCATCATCTCGATCCTCACCTTCGTCGGCAATTTCAACGCCTTCGACCTGATCTACACCGCGCAGGGCGCGCTGGCCGGGCCGAATTATTCGACCGATATTCTCGGCACCTTCCTCTACCGCGCCTTCTTCGGTTTCCAGCTGCAGGTCGGCGATCCCAACATGGGCGCGGCGATCGCCACGATGATGTTCCTGATCATCCTTGGCGGCGTCTGCGTCTACCTGTTCCTCGTCCAGACGCGCCTGCGTCGCTATCAGTTCTAGGGGGCCGATATGAGCACGGCAACCCACTCCCTGCCCCGCACCATCGGCGCCCATGCGGTGCTGTTGACCTACACGGTGATCGCGCTGTTTCCGGTGATCATCGTCATCATGAATTCGTTTAAATCCCGCGCCGGCATCTTCGGCGCGCCGCTGACGCCGCCGACCCCGAAAACCTTCGACCTGATCGGCTACACCACGGTGATCGGGCAGGGCGATTTCATCCACTATTTCCAGAACAGTCTTGTCGTCACCGTCGCCTCGCTGTTCTTCGTGCTGCTGTTCGGCGCGATGGCCGCCTTCGCGCTGTCGGAATATCGTTTTCGCGGCAATTCGATGATGGGGCTTTATCTGGCGCTCGGCATCATGATCCCGATCCGCCTCGGCACCGTCGCCATCCTGCAGCTGATGGTGGCGAGCGGGCTGGTCAACACGCTGACGGCGCTGATCCTGGTCTACACCGCGCAAGGCCTGCCGCTCGCCGTCTTCATCCTGTCGGAATTCATGAAGCAGGTGTCCGACGATCTAAAGAACGCCGGACGCATCGACGGCCTGTCCGAATACACCATCTTCTTCCGGCTGGTGCTGCCGCTGGTGCGGCCGTCGATGGCGACGGTTGCCGTCTTCACCATGATCCCGATCTGGAACGATCTGTGGTTTCCGCTGATCCTGGCGCCGTCCGAAGAAACCAAGACGGTGACGCTCGGCGCCCAGCTGTTCCTCGGCCAATTCGTCACCAACTGGAACGCCATCCTGGCGGCGCTGTCGCTGGCGATCATGCCAGTGCTGATCCTCTACGTCATCTTCTCGCGGCAGCTGATCCGCGGCATTACTTCGGGAGCGGTCAAGTGAGTAAGGATAAACCTCTTCGCGTCGTCGTCGCCGGTCTTGGCAATATGGGCCGCAGCCACGCGCTGGCCTATCACACCAATCCGGGCTTCCGGATCGCGACACTTGTCAACCGTTCGGACGTGCCGCTGCCGGCCGGGCTTTCCGGCTATGGCATCAGGCGCTCCTTCGACGAGGCGCTGCGCGACGAAAGGCCTGATATCGCCTGCATCGCCACCTATTCCGACAGCCACGCCGACTATGCGGTCAAAGCATTCGAAGCCGGCTGCCATGTCTTTGTCGAAAAGCCGCTGGCGACGACGGTGGCGGATGCCAAACGCGTCGTCGCAGCGGCCAAGGCCAACGGCAAAAAACTGGTGATCGGCTACATCCTGCGCCATCACCCGTCCTGGATCAGGTTGATCGCCGAGGCGCGCAAGCTCGGTGGCCCTTACGTGTTCCGCATGAACCTCAACCAGCAATCCTCCGGCCATAGCTGGGAGACGCACAAGCAGTTGATGCAGACGACGTCGCCGATCGTCGATTGCGGCGTGCACTATCTCGATGTGATGCTGCAGATCACCGACGCCAGGCCGGTCGAGGTGCGCGGCATGGGGCTGAGGCTGACCGACGAGATTGCGCCCACGATGTACAATTACGGCCACCTGCAGGTGCTGTTCGACGACGGCTCGGTCGGCTGGTACGAGGCCGGCTGGGGGCCGATGATCTCGGAGACGGCGTTCTTCGTGAAGGACGTGATCTCGCCCAATGGCTGCGTGTCGATCGTCATGAAAGAGGGCGTCAAATCCGACGACATCGACACCCACACCAAGACCTCGACTATCCGCCTGCACAGCGCGGCGACCGGCGCGGACGGCAAGTTCGCCAAGCCGGATGAGATGCTGTCGATGGAGGGTGAGCCCGGCCATCAGGATCTCTGCGATCTCGAACAGGCTTTTGTGCTGAAGGCCGTCCGCGAGGATCTGGATCTAACCCGCCATATGGACGACGCGGTGAAGTCGCTCGCCGTCTGCCTCGCCGCCGACGAGAGCGTGCGCAGCGGGAAGGCGGTGCGATTGTGACAGGGGAATTTTCGTCAGGGGGTGCCCTGGCGCCCACATTCCAATCCGGAGGAATGCCGTGGGCTCGCTGAACATCGAGAATGTAAAGAAGGCCTTTGGGCCGGTCGAGGTGCTGAAGGGCATCAACCTCGAAGTGACCGACGGCGAATTCGTCGTCTTCGTCGGCCCCTCCGGCTGCGGAAAATCGACACTGCTGAGGGTCATCGCCGGGCTGGAGGATTCGACCTCGGGGCGGGTGGTCATCGACGGCGCGGACGTCTCCGCGACGCCGCCGGCTAAACGCGGCATCGCCATGGTGTTCCAGACCTATGCGCTTTACCCGCATTTGACGGTGAAGAACAATATGGGCCTCGGCCTCAAGCAGGCGGGCACGCCGGCGGCCGAGATCGACCGCCGCATCGGCATTGCCTCGTCGATGCTGTCGCTGGAGCCCTATCTCGCCAGGCGCCCGGCCGAGCTTTCGGGCGGCCAGCGCCAGCGCGTCGCCATCGGCCGCGCCGTGGTGCGTGAGCCCAAGCTTTTTCTGTTCGACGAGCCTTTGTCCAACCTCGATGCCGCACTGCGCGTCAACACCAGGCTGGAGATTGCGCAACTGCATCGCCGGCTGAGGGCGACGATGATCTACGTCACCCACGACCAGGTCGAGGCGATGACGCTGGCCGACAAGATCGTCGTGCTTAACGCGGGCAAGATCGAGCAGATCGGCGGACCGATGGAACTGTACAATGCGCCGGCGAATGAATTCGTCGCCGGCTTCATCGGCTCGCCGAAGATGAACTTCGTCGACGGCGCCAGGCTTGGCGAGACGGCCAAGACCATCGGCGTCCGCCCAGAGCACCTGACCGTCGACGCGAAATCCGGCGCCTGGAAAGGCACGGTCGTCCATGCCGAGCACCTCGGCGCCGACACCAACCTTTATCTCGACTGCGAAAAGGCCGGGCTGATCACCGTGCGCATTTTTGGCGTCTACAACGCCGAACCGGGAGCCACGCTCTACGCGACGCCGGATCCGGCCAAGACCTATCGGTTTGGAGCGGATGGCAAGGTGCTGAAGTAGTTCGCGGCAAAGGTTGGCGCTGCCCCTCACCCTTACCCTCTCCCCGTATAGGGACGGGGAGAGGGGGGCGTCAGCGCTGGAGCTTCGTCCTTCTCCCCGTCACTATACGGGGAGAAGATGCCGGCAGGCAGATGAGGGGCGGCGCAAACTTGCCCAAGTGAAGCGCCTACGCGTCCGCCTTGAACGTCTGCCTCTGCATGCCCAGCCCTTCGATGCCGAGCTCGACGACGTCGCCGGGCTTCAGGAACACCGGCGGCTTCATGCCCAGCCCAACCCCGGGCGGCGTGCCGGTCGAGATGATGTCGCCCGGATGCAGCGACATGAACTGGCTGAGATAGGAGACGAGGTAGGCGACGCCATAGACCATGGTCCTGGTCGAGCCGTTCTGCATCGTCTTGCCGTTGACCTTCAGCCACATCGGAATGTTCTGCGGGTCCTCGACCTCGTCCTTGGTGACCAGCCACGGGCCGATCGGCCCGAACGTGTCGCAGGACTTGCCCTTGGTCCACTGGCCCTGGCGCTCGGCCTGAAAGGCGCGTTCGGAAACATCATGCGCGACGCAGTAGCCGGCGACATAGTCCAGCGCCTCGGCCTCGGTGACGTATTTGGCTTTTCTGCCGATGACCACGCCAAGCTCGACTTCCCAGTCGGTCTTGACCGAGCCGCGCGGGATCAGCACGTCGTCGTTTGGCCCGACGATGGCCGAGCTTGCCTTCATGAAGATGATCGGCTCCGGCGGCACGGTGGCGCCGGTCTCGGCGGCATGGTCGGAATAGTTGAGGCCAATGCAGATGAATTTGCCAGTGCCCGCAACACAGGCGCCGATGCGCGGCTTGCCGGAAACCGCCGGCAGCGATTGCGGATCGAGCTTCGACAATGTTTCGAGCGATGCCGGGTCGAGCGCCTCGCCGGCAATGTCGGTGACATGGGCGGAGAGGTCGCGGATCGTCCCATCCGCATCGAGCAGGCCGGGGCGTTCGCTCCCCGCTTCGCCATAGCGCAGCAGTTTCATGCAATTTTTCTCCCAGTTGCGACCAGAGGCCGTTGCAAACTCGCTCCGCTGCGGCGAGTGGCGTGGTTTTCGAGAACCGGAGCGGAGCGTACTTAAAGTACGTGAGCCTAGGCAAGCGCAGACGCCGCGTCAGGCGCCGGCAGAATAGGATTTTCAGACTCCTAGATCGACCAGCCACCGTCGATATTATAAGCCTGCCCCGACGTATAGGTGGCTCCAGCTAGATAGACGGCAAGGTCGGCGATTTCCTCGGGCGTGCCGAGGCGGCCCATTGGCTGGCGGGCGATGAAGGCGGCGCGGGCCGCCTCGTAGTCGCCCTGCGCATGCATGCGGTCCTCCAGCGACGGGCTTTCGACCGTGCCGGGGCAAATGGCGTTGCAGCGTATGCCCTTGCCGACATAGTCGGCGGCGACCGATTTGGTCAGGCCGATGACGGCAGCCTTGGTCAGCCCATAGACGAAGCGGTTGGGCACCCCCTTGGTCGAGCCGGCCAGCGACGCCATGTTGATGATCGAGCCATCGCCGCGCTCCAGCATGCCGGGCAGCGCGGCGCGGATGGTGCGGATCATCGAGCGAACGTTGAGATCCAAAGCAAAGTCGAGATCGGCGTCCTTCATCTCGAGGATCGAGCCTGAATGGACAAAGCCGGCGCAGTTGAACAGCACATCGACGGCGCCGATCTCGGCAAAGGCCGAAATCACCGCCTCGTCGTTCAGCACGTCGAGCTTGCGGGTCTTGATGCCCGCCGTCTTGCCTAAGTCGGCGAGCATCACCTCGTTGATGTCGGTGGCATGGACGACGGCGCCCGCCTTGGCGAAAGCCAGCGCGCTCGCCCGGCCGATGCCTTGCGCCGCCGCCGTGACGACAACGATCTTGCCTGCCAGATCCGCCATGCTGTTCTCCTCTGTCGCCGCCCGGGTGCTATTCGCCTAGGGGCGGCAAATGTTTTTTCTCGGTAAAGAACATCTTTTCTGCCGTCAAGACCGGAAGGGCCAGGGCAATCGCTTCAGGTTTGAATTTACCCCTCACCCTTTCCGGGCATTGGCGCTGCCCCTCACCTGCCTGCCGGCATCCTCTCCCCGTATAGTGACTGTATAGTGACGGGGAGAGGGGCGCTGTCGTCGATGGTTTCGCTAACATCCAACGTTGCAGAATATGCGCCGAGGCTGCGGCCAGCTTCTTTCTCCCCGTCACTATACGGGGAGAAATGCCCGGCAGGGCAATGAGGGGCGGCGCCGACGTTGCAATCGACACACGCTCAGTCGCCGTAGGGCACCCAGACGTTCTTGACTTCGACGGCACGGCGCAGGAAGGCATCGCCGGCGGCCTCGACCGACGTCCAGTCGAGGCTGCGGCCGTTGCCGGTCCAGACACGCTTGAGATTGCCGACGGAGTCGGCTTCGGCCTTGGCGCAGGTCTCGGCATCGGCGAACAGCCAGAGCCCGTCGACATCGTCGTGCTTGGCCAGCACGCCGGCGAGTTCGGCGCTGCGCCCGGTGACGATGTTGATGGCGCCGGCCGGAACGTCGGAATACTCGATGACCTGGTAGAGATCGGTGGCAAGTAGCGGATATTTTTCCGACGGCACCGCGACCACGGTGTTGCCCAGGGCCAGCGCCGGCGCCACCAGCGAGATAAGGCCAAGCAGAGGCGCGTTGTCGGGCGCGACGATGCCGACGACGCCGACCGGCTCGTGCAGCGCCAGGGTGACGGCGCGGGCCGGCGGCTGGTGGACACGGCCCTCGAACTTGTCGGCCAGGCCGGCATAGAGGAACAGCCGCTCGATCGACAGCTCGACCTCGTCGCGCGCCGCCTTGGCGGTGGCGCCGGTAAGCTCGGTCACGCGGGCAGCAAATTCGCCCGCGCGGCCCGACAGATTTTCGGCCAGATAGTAGAGCACCTGGCTGCGGTTATAGGCTGTCGCCTCCGGCCAGGCCTTGCAGGCACGTGCAGCCGCGACGGCGTCACGGACATCCTTGCGGCTGCCGAGCCCGACCTCGCCGGCAAGCTTGCCCTTGGCGGTGGGGACGGCAAGCGAATAATTGCCGTCCGGCCTGACCTGCTTGCCGCCGATGAACAGTTTTGCCGTGCGGTCGATGGCATCGCCTTCCGCCTGTTCGACGGGCTGCGCCGTAGCCGCTGCCGGCTTGACGATCGGGCCGAGCGGCAGTTTCGCCGAGAAATATTCGAACATGCCCTCGCGCCCGCCTTCGCGGCCAAAACCGCTCTCGCGATAACCGCCGAAGCCGCAGGCGGCGTCGAACATGTTGGTGCCGTTGACCCAGACGACGCCGGCCTTCAATTGCGGCGCGACGTGCAGGGCGAGGTTGACGTTCTCGCTCCACACCGAGGCGGCCAGGCCGTAGCGCGTGTTGTTGGCGAGCTCGACCGCTTCCTCGGTGTTGCGAAACGTCATGGTCGCCAGCACCGGGCCGAACACCTCTTCCTGCGCCAGGATGTTAGCCGGCGAAACGCCTGTCGCCAGCGTCGGCAGGTGGTAATAGCCGGAGGACGGCAGCGCCACATCCGGCTGCCAGCAGACGGCGCCCTGCCTGGCGCCTTCGGCGACCAGCCCCTTGACGCGATCGAGCTGGGTCAAGTCGACCAGCGGGCCGATATCGGTGTTCTTGTCGAGCGGGCTGCCGACGCGCAGCCGGCTCATCCGCGTCTTGACCTTGGCGATGAAGGCTTCAGCGACGCCTTCCTGCACCAAAAGGCGCGAGCCGGCGCAGCAGACCTGGCCCTGGTTGAACCAGATGCCGTCGACCAGTCCCTCGACGGCGCTGTCGAGGTCGGCGTCCTCGAACACGACGAAAGCCGACTTGCCGCCAAGTTCCAGCGATATTTTTTTCCCTGATCCGGCAGTGGCCTTGCGGATGATCTTGCCGACCTCGGACGAACCGGTGAAGGCGATCTTCTGGACGCCGGGATGATTGACGATTGCCGCGCCTGCCTCCGGCCCGCCCTGGACGATGTTGACGACGCCCTTCGGCACGCCGGCGCGCTCACAAATCTCGGCGAACAGGATGGCGGTGAGCGGCGTGAACTCGGCCGGCTTGAGCACGATCGCGCAGCCGGCCGCCAGCGCCGGCGCGATCTTCCAGGCCAGCATCAGTAGCGGAAAGTTCCACGGGATGATCTGGCCGACGACGCCGACGCCCTTCTGATCCGGAAAATCCCTGTCCAGCGCCTGCGCCCAGCCGGCATGGTGGATGAAATGGCGGATGGCCAGCGGCACGTCGATGTCGCGGCTTTCGCGGATCGGCTTGCCGTTGTCGATCGATTCCAGCACCGCAAACAGCCGCTGGTGGCGCTGCATGGCGCGGCCGATTGCGTAGAGCACTTTGGCTCGGCTGTAGCCGGAGCTGGCGCTCCATTTCGGCAACGCTTTTGTCGCGGCCGAAACCGCCGCCTCGATATCGGCAGCTCCGGCATCCGAGACTTTGGCCAGCAGTTTTCCCGAGGACGGGTCGCTGGTATCAAAAGTCTTGCCGCCGCCGGCTGCTTTCCAGTCACCGCCGATGAACAGCGCTTTGGAAAAATCGCGCGCGGCAAGCCAGGCATCGGCCTCGTTGCGGGCCTCCGGCGCCGGACCGTAGTCCATGGCGTGATAGCGTTCGAGAATGTTCATGGGGCGCTCCCGATAATCGTCTTGGTGGGCGTTCCGTGGCGCCCCCCTCTGTCCTGCCGGACATCTCCCCCACGAGGGGGAGATTGGCTGTTTCGCCGACAGCGCCTCCTTTTTCGAGGTTGGCCGTTGGCGAAATCAAAGATGAAGGCCGATCTCCCCCCAAGTGGGGGGAGATGTCCGGCAGGACAGAGGGGGGCGCGAAGGAACTCCACGTTCAAAACGCTGACCCTACGCCATCGCGTGGCGATGATTGGCCGAGTAATGACCGGTCAGATGATGTTCGAGCTGGCGCTCGATGTCGGTCAAAAGGCTCGACGCGCCGAAGCGGAACAGGTCCGGCTCCAGCCACCGCCGTCCCAGCTCTTCCTTGATCAGCACCAGCCAGTCGAGCGAGGCTTTGGCCGTGGAAATGCCGCCGGCCGGCTTGAAGCCGATGAGGTAGCCGGTCTCCTCGAAATAGGCGCGGATGGCGCGCACCATGGCGAGGCCGACCGGCAGCGTTGCGTTGACGCTTTCCTTGCCGGTCGAGGTTTTTATGAAATCGGCGCCCGCCATCATCGCCACCATCGAGGCCAGCATGACGTTGCGCAGCGTGGCGAGGTCGCCGGTGCCGAGGATGACCTTGAGATGCGCCTCGCCGCAGGCGGCGCGCATCGCAACGATCTCGTTATAGAGCTGCTGCCATTTCGCCCCAAAAACTAGGCCCCGCGGAATGACGACGTCGATCTCGTCGGCGCCGTCGCTCACCGAGGCTTCGATCTCCTGCAGACGCGTCGAAAGTGGCGTGAGGCCGTGCGGGAACGCAGTGGATACGGCGGCGACATGGATGCCGCTGCCGCGCAGCGCATCGACGGCAGTGGCGACGAAGGGATGATAGACGCAGACCGCCGCCGGGCGGATCTTTTCGCCAGTAATGCCGAGGCCTTCGACGATGTCGCGGCGGAACGGATTGACCGCCTTGGCGCAGAGCCGGCGCACGCGCTCGTCGGTGTCGTTCGAGTTCAGCGTCGTCAGGTCCATGCAGGCGACGGCGCGCAGCAGCCAGGCGGCCTGGTTGTCGGCCTTGATCGAGCGCCGCTTGGTCAGGCTGGCGACACGCCGTTCCAGCGCCGAGCGGTTGACGCTGCGCATCGATTCCATGAAGCCGAGATCGAGCTTCATGCCGGGATTGCGGGCAATGCCGTGCGCTTGCGGCGTCGGCGCGTTGGCGGCGCTACGCGCCGGCAGCGGCGTGATCCTCGAAGGGCCCAACCTGTCGGCACCAAGATCGGCTTCGCGGATTGTGCTGCTCATCTCCTGCCCCTTTGTTCAGCGACTTATGCCGAAGATAGCCCGTGAAGCAGCGCTTCACGAGTCCTTCAGGCGGTCATAGTTGAAAAAAGCCTGCTGTGACATCAGCCGAAGAGCGCGGCGGCGTGGAATGAAAACACTAGTGATCCGTCGCGCCCCCGGGGCATCAAAAAGGCCTGCAACATTTGCGATTAGCCGTAAGCCCCCGCGCCTTCGTCATCCTAGGGCGAAGCAAGGAGCGAAGCGACGCGGCGCAGACCCTAGGATCCATGCCGTTACCGAAGCCGAAGAATGCAACGGCTCAGGATAAATGCTGATCTGTAGCGATCCTTGGCGCCCCCCTCTGTCCTGCCGGACATCTCCCCCACAAGGGGGGAGATCGGCAGCTTGGCCGCTCCGCTCAATCCTGCAACTTAGACAATTGGCGAAAGCGGTGGTGACAGCCGATCTCCCCCCAAGTGGGGGAGATGTCCGGCAGGACAGAGGGGGGCGCCTCGCTCCGGCGTCAAAGGTTCAGCACCGTCGTGGCGCTCGACCGAAGTGTGTCGAGGCTCTACCCGACGAAAGCGCGCTCGACGACGAAGCTTGCCGGATGATGCAGCGAGCCTTCCTCGAAGCCGAGGCTTTCGGCCAGTTCCTTGACATCCCTCAGCATATGCATCGAGCCGCAGATCATGATGCGGTCGGTCTCGGGGTCGAGCTTGTCGATGCCGAGATCGGCATAGAATTTTCCCGAGCCGATCAGCGCGGTGATGCGGCCCATGCGCTCGGAGCTTTCGCGCGTCGTCGAATTGTAGAGGGTGACGCGGCCGCCGGTCAGCTCGCCGATCAGCGGGTCGTTCTCCAGCTCGGCGACCAGCTCCTGGCCGTAGGTGAGTTCGGCATTGTCGCGGCAGGTGTGGGTCAGGACGACCTGCTCGAATTTTTCGTAGGTATCGGGGTCGCGCAGCAGGCTGGCGAAGGGCGCGATGCCGGTGCCGGTCGAGATCATGAACAGGCGCTTGGCCGGGGTCAGCGCGTCGACCACCAGCGTGCCGGTCGATTTTTGCCGCATGATGACGGTGTCGCCGATCTCGATTTTTTGCAGCTGCGAGGTCAGCGGGCCGTCCGGCACCTTGATCGAAAAAAATTCCAGCTCGTCGTCCCAGGCGGGGCTGGCGATCGAATAGGCGCGGAACACCGGCTTTTCGGCATTGGGCAGGCCGATCATGACGAACTCGCCGGAGCGGAAGCGCAGCGACTGCGGCCGGGTGATGCGGAACGAGAACAGCCGGTCGGTATAGTGCTTCACCGAGACGACGGTCTCGGCATAGACATTGGCCGGTATCGGAAACTGCAGAGGCCGGGCGCCGGCGGTGTTGAGCGCTGATATGGTGTTCATCAAACCTAACCTTCTGGCCAACCCGAGGGCGCTGACGCCAAACGTTCTGCTGCTCGCCCGAACCGATCAGGTTCCGGCGTGCCGTTTGCACACGACGAAGCGGTAAGCTCTTGTGTCCGGAATTTATTAGTATACAAATGATATTTGCGTCAAGACGCCAGCGGGAAACACCTTTCCAAACTGAGACATATCTGTAGTCCTGACATTTCGGGTTTCGACAATGGAAGAGAATTTTTCGGCGCAGACGCTGGATTCCTCGGGCAGCGTCGTCGCCGGCATCGATGTCGGCGGAACCTTTACCGACCTGCTTCTGATCGACGGCCGCCACGCTGGCCGGGTGCATATCGCCAAGACCCCGACCACCATCGACAACCAGGCTTTCGGCGTCGTTTCGGCGCTTGAGACCACCGGTTTTCCCATCCGCGGCATCGACCTCATCGTGCACGGCACGACGACCACCACCAACGCAGTGCTGGAGCGCCGGCTGGCCAGGACCGGGATGATCACCACGCGCGGCTTTCGCGACGTCATCGAGCTTGGCCGGCGGACACGGCCGCAGGCCTATGGCATGACCGGCAGCTTCGTCCCGATCATTCCGCGCAACCTGCGGCTCGAAGTGTCGGAGCGCGTCGAAGCCTCGGGCGCGGTGCGCATTCCGCTCGACGAGGCCGAGATGCGCGCGGCGGTTTCACAATTGATCGAGGCCGGCTGCGAATCCCTCGTCATCCATTTCCTGCATTCCTACGCCAATCCGGCGCATGAGCGGCGCGCCGCCGCGATCGCCGTCGAGCTTTGGCCGAACAGCTACATCACGTCAGGCCATGCGCTGCTGTCGGAGGCGCGCGAATTCGAGCGCGGCGTCACCGCTTCGGTCAACGCCTCGGTGCAGCCGATCCTCGAGCGCTATGTCGAGCGGCTGCGCAAGGAATTGGGGTCAAAAGGCTACGCCCGCGACTTCCTGATCATGAACGGCAATGGCGGCATGATCTCGGCCCGCTTTGTCACCCGTGAATCGGCCAAGACCGTGATGTCGGGCCCGGCCTCCGGCGTCATCGCCGCCGCCTATACCGGAAAACGCGCCGGCTTCGAAAACCTGGTCACCTACGACATGGGCGGCACCTCGACCGACGTCGCGCTGATCCGCAATGCCGAACCGGCGGTGTCGAACGAGATCGAGATCGAATATGCGATGCCGATCCACGTGCCGATGGTGGCGGTGCACACGGTCGGTGCCGGCGGCGGCTCGATCGCCCGCGTCGACGCGGCCGGCCTGATCCAGATCGGCCCGGAAAGCGCCGGCGCCAATCCCGGCCCGATCTGCTACGGGCGCGGCGGCGTTGAACCGACCATCACCGACGCCAATCTGGTGCTCGGCCGGCTGGCGCCGAAAAAACTGCTCGCCGTCGAAAACCCGGTCACATCAGAGCACGTCACCGGCATCTTCGAGGACAGGATCGGCCGCCACACCGGCCTGTCCGGCGCCGAGGCGGCGGGCGCGGTGCTGCGGCTCGGAAACATCAAGATGGCCGGCGCCATCCGCATGGTCTCGGTGTCGCGCGGCCACGACCCGCGCGATTTCGCGCTGTTCGCCTTCGGCGGCGCCGGGCCGCTGCATGCGACAGCGCTGGCGCGCGAGCTCGGCCTGCCCAAAGTGCTGGTGCCGGCGCGTCCGGGCATCACCAATGCGCTCGGTTGCGTCGTCGCCGATCTCAGGCACGATTTCGTCAACACCGTCAACCAGCCGGTGGCCAGTCTCGATGAAACCCAGCTTCACGCGATATTGGAACGGCACCGAAACGAAGGTCAAGAGCTGATCGGCAAGGAAGCGGTAAAGCCGGAGACGATCCGCGTCAGCCATTCCGCCGACATGCAGTTCGTCGGCCAGACCCACATCATCAACGTGCCGCTGCCGTCGTCCGCGGTGACGCGGGAGGTGCTACAGCAACTGTTCGAAAAGGCCTATTTCGCCCGCTTCAAGGTCGAGCTGCCGGAGATCCGCGCCAATCTGGTCAACCTCAACACCTCGGTGACCGGCGTGCGGCCGGCGATCGATCTGTCGCGGCTGATCGACCCGGCCGGCCGCGCCAGAACGCTCGATGACGCCCGCCGCGAAATCCGGCCGGTCTGGTATGGCGGGCGCTGGCACGACACGCCGGTCTATAGCAGGGAAAAGCTGCCGCTCGATGCCGTCATCGCAGGGCCGGCGATCCTCGAGCAGATGGACGCCACCACCGTGCTCGAGCCCGGCGACCGGGCGCGCTCGGACGCCGATGGCAACATCATCATCGACATCGGCATTGAGGCCTGAGATGCAAAAGCTCGACGCCATCACGCTTTCGGTCATCCAGGCGGCGCTGCAGCAGGTCTGCGACGAGATGGACCTGACCTTTTCGCGCGCTGCCTTCTCGCCGGTCATTGCCGAGGCCAACGACCGCTCCGACGGCATCTATTCGGCGGTCGATGGATCGCTGATTGCGCAGGGCAGCCAAGGCCTACCGGTGTTCGTCGGCGTCATGCAGTATTCGACCAAAACGGTGATCGAAATGATCGCTGATGGACGCTGCCCGCCGCCCGAGCCAGGCGATATCTACATCGTCAACGACCCCTATCTCGGCGGCACCCATCTGATGGATGTGCGCTTCGCCATGCCGGTCTACCGCGATGGCAAAATCTTCTGCTGGCTGTCGAACACCGGCCACTGGCCCGACATCGGCGGCTCGGTACCGGGTGGCTTTTCTGCCTCGGCCACGGCGGTCGAGCAGGAAGGCCTGCGGCTGCCGCCGGTAAAACTGTTCAAGCAGGGCGTGCTCGACCGCGAAATCTACGCCATCATCTGCTCCAACATCCGGGTTGCCGACCAGCGCATCGGCGATATCCGCGCGCAAGCGGCGGCACTGCTGATTGGCCAGGATAGGCTCAATGGAATCCTGGATCGTTACGGTGACGAAACGGTCGTCGAGGCGATCGCCGAACTGCGCCGCCGCGCCGCCGAACAGATGCGCGCCAACATATCGGCCATTCCCGACGGCATCTATCGCTCGAAGGCATTCGTCGATTCCGACGGGGTGGTGAACGAGCCGCTGACCATTGCGCTGGCGGTGGAGAAACACGGCGAAACGCTCAGCTTCGATTTTTCCGGCTCGTCAAAACCTTGCGCCGGGCCGATGAACAGCGTGCTGGCGACGACCTTGTCCTCGGTCTATCTCGCCATGCGCCATATTTTCCCCGATGTGCCGATCAGCGCCGGCGCCTTCGAGCCGCTGATCGTCAAGCGGCCGGAAGGCACTTTCCTCGACGCCAAATATCCGCGCCCGGTCTCGGGCTGCGCCGCAGAGGTTTCGCAGCGCATCGCCGAGGCGGTGTTCGCGGCGATGGTGCAGGCGCTGCCGGACAAGGTGACGGCGGCTCCGGCCGGGTCCAGCGGCAATTTCGCGCTCGGCGGCAACGACCCGGCGCGCGGCCGCGACTATGTCATGTACCAGATCTCCGGCGGCGGCTATGGCGGCAATGCCGGTCATGACGGCCTCACCAATGGCTGCTCGACCATCGGCATTTCCAAATCGCCGCCGGTCGAGATCATGGAGCAGGCGTTTCCGGTGCTCTACCGCCATTATGCCCTGCGCGAAGGCTCGGGCGGCGCCGGCAGGCATCGCGGCGGTTTCGGCCTCGCCTATGAGGTCGAGATCCTGCGCGGCGACGCCCGCGCCTCCTTCGTCATGGACCACGGCCGGTTCGGCCCACAAGGCGCGCTCGGCGGCAAGGACGGCGCGGTCAACACGGTGACCGTGTTCCGCGACGGCAAGGAACATGTGCCGCCGCACCTCTCCAAGGAGCAGGACATCGCGCTGCAGGCCGGCGATCGTGTACGTGTCGGCACGCCGGGCGGCGGCGGCTATGGTGATCCCCTGCAGCGCGACCCGGAACTGGTGCTGCGGGATGTCAGGTTGGGCTACTACACGCCCGAACAGGCCAGCGAGAAATTTGGCGTCGCTTTTTCCGCGGACGGGTCGGCAATCGACCACGCCGCCACCGAGCGGGCACGAGCAGCCGGCTGACCGACGGAGCTTCCAATCGGCCAGGCCGCGCCGTGATCGCCGCAGGGCATGTCGTTTCCGTCTCCGCCGCGCACACAAAACCCCGTAGACTTGCCCCTATCAACGGAGATCTGGATCATGCGCCTTTTCGCTCGTTTCTTGGCTGCCGCGTCCGTCGCCCTGGCGCTCGCCACCGGGGCCGCCTCCGCCCAGGACAAGAAGCTCAAGCTCGGCACCGAGGGCGCCTATCCGCCCTTCAACTATGCCAATGCCGACGGCACGCTGGGCGGTTTCGACATCGATCTCGGCAAGGCGCTTTGTGCCGAAATGAAGACCGAATGCGAGTTCGTCGTGCAGGATTTCGACGGCTCGATCCCGGCGCTGCAGGCCGGCAAGTTCGACGCCATCATCAACATCACCATCACGCCGGAGCGGGCCGAGAAGGTCGACTTCACCCACAAATACTACCAGACGCCGCCGGCCATCGCGGTGCCGAAGGACTCGACCGTATCAGGCACCTCGCCCGAGGATTTGAAAGGCAAGGCGCTCGGCGTGCAGAGCGCCACGATCCACCAGAATTTCGCCGAGCAGAAATACGCAGGCTCGACCATAAAACCGTATCCGACCGGCGACGACGCCCGCACCGACATGGTCAATGGCCGCCTCGACGCGGTGATGGACGGCTCCATCCTGCTGACCGAATGGCTTGAGAAGCCCGAGGGCGCCTGCTGCAAGCTGCTCGGCACCCTGGCTCCCGACCCGGCCATCCATGGCCCTGGCGTCGGCATCGCGCTGCAGAAAGGCAACAAGGAGCTGGCCGCAAAGCTCGATGCGGCGATCGACGCGCTGCGCGCCAACGGCAAATACAAGGAAATCAACGACAAGTATTTTGCCTTCGACGTCTACGGCGAGTAGGCGGGGCGCTCCGAGCGGAGTGCTTGTTCAAACGCCAGGGCAATCGCTTGAGGTTTGCGCTGCCCCTCATCCGCCTGCCGGCACCTTCTCCCCGTATAGTGACGGGGAGAAGGGGATTTCCTGCACCGCTGCCGATTGGCGAAATCCTCGGTGACGGCGTCCTTCTCCCCGTCACTATACGGGGAGAAGTGCCCGGCAGGGCGATGAGGGGCAGCGCCAACATCGACAATTGGTGAATGCCCGAACGGCGCTCCCCCTTCTACAGCAGCATCGTCGGGCCGGCCCTCGCTTTTCCCGCTTGACTGACCCGCCGTACCGAATACGCTAATGGGGAAAATACCGGCTCCGACCGCCGGGCGGCAAAAATGCCTCGTATGCCTCGCCTTCCGCGGCGGCGGCTGCGGGGCATTGTTATTTCTGGGGGATTTGCTTGGGACGGCGTATCGAGATCGGCATCCTTTACTCGCGGTCGGGCAACTACCGCCTGCTGTCCGAATCCTGCCGTTCGGGTGCGATGACGGCCATCGCCGACATCAATGCCGATCCCGCCATCCCGATCGAATTCGTTCCTGTGGAGCGCGACCCGCAGGGTAACATCGATGGCTACGCGACGGGCTGCGCCGACATTCTCGCCAACAGCGGTGCGCGCCACATCATTGGCTGCATCACGTCATGGAGCCGCAAGGAGGTCATCCCGATCCTCGAGCGCGCCGGCGGCACGCTCTGGTACGCCTGCCCCTATGAGGGCTTCGAAGCGAACGAGCATGTCGTCTACATGCACGCTTGCCCGAACCAGCATCTCGTCCCGCTGCTGGCCCATGTCGTGCCGCGCTTCGGCGCCAACGGCTTTCTGCTCGGGTCGAATTATATCTGGGGCTGGGAGACCAACCGTGTCGCCCGCGACCTGATCGCCGACGCCGGCGGCAAGGTTTTGGGCGAACGCTATCTGCCGCTCGGCGAGGTCGATGTCTCCAGGCTGATCGCCGAGATCCATGCGACCCGGCCGGATTTCATCCTGAACAATCTGATCGGCTCCTCGTCCTATGCCTTCATCGCGGCCTATGCCGAACTTGCCGAACGCGACCCGCATTTCAGGCCGGAGCGCTGCCCGATCCTGTCCTGCAATCTGACCGAATGCGAGTTGCCGGCGCTCAACGAGGCGGGCAATGGCCACCTTTCCGTCGGGCCGTACTTTCACGATATCTCGGCAGCGGATCGCCAGGGCGATTCGGCGCCCTCCATCATGCCTGCCTCGTCCTTCGAGGCGGCGGCCTACGCCTCGGTGCGGACGCTTGCCGAGATCCTCGCCCGCAATCCCGGCGCACAATGGCCGGACCTTCCCCAGGCCTTTGCCGGAACCTCGTTTCGAACCCCGCTCGGCGACATCTCCATCGATCCGCAAACCCAGCACGCCACCTTGCCGGTGCAGATCGGGCGCATCGAGGGGACCGCATTCAAGACCGTCACGCTGGCCAAGGGAGTGGCGCCCGATCCCTATCTGTCCCGCTATGACCGGACCGAGACGTTCGGCCGCCCACGCCTGAGGGTGGTGTCGTGAGCAAGGTCCCGCGCATCCCGAATCTCGGCGGCGCCAGGGCCTTTGTCCTGCATCGTCCGCATCCGACGGTGCAGGCGATCACGCGGCAATTGTCGGCCATCGGCCTCGAGACGGTCGGCTGCTGGCCGGAACTGCCGGCCGAGGCGCTGGCGGCGGATTTCGTCTTCTTCGATGCCGACCTCGGCTTCGACGAACAATTCCCATGGGCGCCGGGTGAGGCGCCAATGCCGCTGGTGGCGCTGATCGGCTCCGAAGCGCCGGGCCGCATCGAGTGGGCGCTGTCGCACAAGGCCGACGCCCAGTTGCTGAAGTCGGTCGGCAATGCCGGCGTCTACAGCGCCCTGTTGATCGCGCGGCAGAGTTTCGAGGCGCGCAAGCTTTTGGCAAACGAGATATCGTCGCTTCGCCTGCGCGTCGCGGAGCGCCAGACCATCGTGCGCGCGGTGGAGGCCTTGTCGAAAGGCGCCGAGGACGGCCGCGCCTATGCGCAGCTCCGGTCGCTGGCGATGAGCTGGCAGATCAGTGTCGAAGAGGCCGCGCGCAGGATCGTGGCGATGACGGAAGAAGGCGGCGATGACCAATCCCATCGCGCCTGATCTTCCGGCAACCGGGCGCATGCCGGTCAAGCCACGCGCCGGCGTCTGGCGGCGCTTGGTCAAGCGTCCCCTGGCGTTGATCGGCCTGGTGATCGTTGCCGTCGTCGTGGCCGGCGCCATCCTGGCGCCGTGGCTGACCGGCTACGATCCGAACGAGCAGATGTTCGACGGGCTGACGCTTGAAGGCGCGCCCTTGCCGCCGAATGCCAGCTTCTGGCTGGGCACGGATCTGCTCGGTCGCGATCTGCTGACCCGCATCCTTTTCGGCGCGCGCACTTCGCTGATCATCGGCATCGTCGCCAACGGCGTGGCGCTTTTGATCGGTACGCTGGTTGGCGTCACCGCGGGTTATTTCCGCGGCTGGATCGGCGGCGCGCTGATGCGCTTCACCGACCTGATGATGGCCTTTCCGGCGCTGCTGCTCGCCATCTGCCTGGCGGCGGTGCTCCAGCCGAGCCTTTGGATCGTCGCCATGGTGATCGCACTGGTGAACTGGGTGCAGACCGCGCGGGTTATCTACACCGAGACCAGCTCGCTCGCCGAGCGCGAGTTCATCGACGCCGAGCGCACCATCGGGGCGAGCGCGCCACGCATCCTGTTTCGCCATATCCTGCCGCATCTGCTGCCGACGATCATCGTCTGGGGCACGCTCGGCATCTCGACCACGGTGCTGCTCGAAGCAACGCTCAGCTATCTCGGCATCGGCGTGCAGCCGCCGACCGCATCCTGGGGCAACATCATTTTCGAGAACCAGACATATTTTCAGGCAGCGCCCTGGCTGGTCTTCTTTCCGGGTGCGGCGATCCTGGCGCTGGCGCTGGCCTTCAACCTCATCGGCGATGCGCTGCGCGACATCCTCGATCCGACGCAAAGGGGCCGGGCATGATCGCCTATCTCGGCCGCCGCGTTATCCAGTCCGTGCTCATCCTGCTCGGCGTCTCATTGATCACCTTTGCACTGCTCTACCTGCTGCCCGCCGACCCCGTCCGCCAGATCGCCGGCCGCAGTGCCACGCCCGAAACGGTCGAGAACATCCGCCGGCAGCTCGGCCTCGATCAGCCCTTCTTCATCCAGTACTGGCACTATCTGACCAGCCTGCTCAGCGGCGATCTCGGACGCTCCTACATCCAGCGTTCAGAGGTCACGGAGCTCATCGTCTCGCGGCTGCCGGCAAGCCTGCTGCTGATGGTCGGCGCCATCCTTTGCGAGCTGGCGATCGGCCTGACGATGGGCCTGCTTGCCGCCGTCAGGCGCGGCACCGCCACCGACCAGACGCTGATGGTCGCTTCCTTTGTCGGCGTCTCGGCGCCGCAATTCGTCGTCGGCCTGCTGCTCCTTTATGTATTCGCCGTGCAGCTCGGCTGGTTTCCGATCGGCGGTTACGGCACCTGGCGCCATTTGGTGCTGCCCTCGCTGACCATGGGGATCCTCGGCGCCGGCTGGTACGCCCGAATGATGCGCTCGTCGATGATCGACGTGCTGCGCCAGGACTATATGCGGACCGCCCGCGCCAAGGGTCTTGCGCGCGGCGCCATCATTTTCCGCCATGCACTGCCCAACGCCATCCTGCCGGTCATCGCCATGATCGGCATCGACATCGGCATCTTCATGGGCGGCATCGTGGTGGTCGAAAGCGTGTTCGGCTGGCCCGGCATCGGCCAGCTTGCCTGGCAGGCCATCCAGCGCGTCGACATTCCGATCATCATGGGTGTCACCCTGGTTTCGGCCTTCGCCATCGTGCTCGGCAATCTCCTGGCCGACACCGTCGCACCTTTCATTGATCCGCGCATCAAGCTCAGATGAAGCCAAAAAAAGACCGGTAACAACCAGAGAAAGGGAACATGAGATGAAGAAATTCTTGACCTCCACCGTTGCGGTATCGGCGCTCGCGCTGATGCTCGGCATGGCAAGCGCCCGCGCCGAACACGTCGTCGATCCGAACGCCAAGCAGGGCGGCGCGATCACCATCACCTACAAGGACGACGTCGCCACGCTCGATCCGGCCATCGGCTACGACTGGCAGAACTGGTCGATGATCAAGACCCTGTTCGACGGGCTGATGGACTACGAGCCGGGCACCACCAACCTGCGGCCCGACCTCGGCGAGAGCTACGAGATTGCGCCCGACGGCAAGACCTTCACCTTCAAGCTGCGCCAGGGGGTGAAGTTCCACAATGGCCGCGAGATGACCGCCGAAGACGTGAAATATTCGCTCGATCGCGTCACCAATCCGAAGACGCAGAGCCCGGGTGCCGGCTTCTTCGGCTCGATCAAGGGCCATGAGGATGTCGCTGCCGGCAAGGCGGAAAGCCTGGCGGGCGTCACCGTCGTCGACCCCTACACGATCAAGTTCGAACTGACCCGGCCCGATGCCACCTTCCTGCATGTCATGGCCATCAACTTCTCGCATGTCGTGCCGAAGGAGGAGGTCGAGAAATACGGCGCGGACTTCGGCAAGCATCCGGTCGGCACCGGGGCTTTCAAGTTCGCCGAATGGACGCTCGGCCAGCGCGTCGTCTTCGAGCGCAACCCGGATTACTGGCACAAGGGCCTGCCGTATCTCGACAAGGTCAGCTTCGAGATCGGCCAGGAGCCGATCGTGGCGCTGCTGCGGCTGCAGAAGGGCGAGATCGACATTCCCGGTGACGGCATTCCGCCGGCCAAGTTCCAGGAGGTGATGGCCGATCCCGAGCAGAAGGCCCGTGTCGTCGAGGGCGGCCAGTTGCACACCGGCTACATCACCATGAACACCACCATGGCGCCCTTCGACAATGTGAAGGTGCGGCAAGCGGTCAACATGGCGATCAACAAGGACCGTATCGTCCAGCTGATCAACAACCGCGCGGTGCCGGCCAACCAGCCGCTGCCGCCGTCGATGCCCGGCTACGACAAGGAATTCAAGGGCTATCCCTATGACGTGGCCAAGGCCAAGGCTTTGCTTGCCGAGGCCGGTCATCCCGATGGTTTCGAAACGCAGCTGTTCGCGATGAACACCGATCCCAACCCGCGCATCGCCCAGGCGATCCAGCAGGACCTGGCGGCGGTTGGCATCAAGGCCAGCATCCAGTCGCTCGCGCAGGCCAACGTCATCGCCGCCGGCGGCGACAAGGCCGGCGCGCCGATGATCTGGTCCGGCGGCATGGCCTGGATCGCCGATTTCCCAGATCCGTCGAACTTCTACGGGCCGATCCTCGGCTGCGCCGGCGCGGTTCCTGGCGGCTGGAACTGGTCGTGGTACTGCAACAAGGATCTCGACGCCAAGGCGGCGGAAGCCGACTCGATCGTCGATCCGGCCAAATCAGGCGAACGCGCCAAGATGTGGAGCGAAATCTACCGCAAGATCATGGAAGACGCGCCCTGGGTGCCGGTCTTCAACGAGCAGCGCTTCACCATGAAATCGCCCCGGATGGGCGGCGCCGACAATCTCTATGTCGACCCCGTCCACATCCCGATCAACTACGACTATGTGTACGTGACCGATGTGCAATAACTGCGACTACACCATCCACGGGCGCCATCACCATTTCGGCTGGGACAATTCCTTTGTCCCGACTGAGCGGGTGGCGCCCGGTTCGACGATCGAGTTCCAGTGCCTCGATTCGTCGGGTGGCCAGCTTCAGGCCGACAGCACCGTTGCCGACGTCGCTTTGCTCGACTTCGCTAAGGTGAACCCCGTCACCGGGCCCATCTATGTCGACGGGGCTGAGCCGGGCGACGCCCTGAAGATCACAGTTGAGGCGTTCAAGCCGTCGGGCTTCGGTTGGACGGCGAACATTCCGGGGTTCGGCCTGCTCGCTGACGACTTCCCGAAACCGGCGCTCAACATCTGGACATACGACGCCGCCTCGCTCGAGCCGGCGCTGTTCGGCAGACAAGCCCGCGTGCCGCTGAAACCCTTTGCCGGCACCATCGGCAACGCGCCGGCTGAAATGGGCCTCCACTCGGTGGTGCCGCCAAGGCGCGTCGGTGGCAATCTCGACATCCGCGATCTCGCGGCCGGCACCACGCTCTATCTGCCGGTGGAGGTGACGGGTGCGCTGTTTTCGGTCGGCGACACGCATGCCGCGCAGGGCGACGGCGAAGTGTGCGGCACGGCGATCGAAAGCCCGATGGATGTCGTGCTGACGCTGGACTTGGTCAAAGATGCGCGATTGAAGACACCGCGCTTCACCACGCCCGGCCCGGTGACGCGCCATCTCGACGCCAAGGGCTATGAGGTGACGACCGGCATCGGACCGGACCTGATGACGGGCGCCAGGGAAGCGGTCTCGCAGATGATCGATCTGCTTGCCGGCCGCTACGCAATGGACCCGGTCGAGGCCTACATGCTGGTTTCGGTCTGCGGTGATCTCCGGATCAGCGAGATCGTCGACATGCCGAACTGGGTGGTGTCGTTCTACTTCCCGCGCTGCGTCTTCGAATGAGCAAAGGCGCAGGCAGCAAGCGGACCGGGGCTTTTGCCCCGGCCGTTTCGGTCACGGCCGGACCGGTGCTGGACATCTCCGGCCTGACCGTCAGCGTGCGCGGCGAAGACGGCGAGCGGCCGGTGGTATCAGACCTGTCGTTCTCGCTTGCGCGCGGCGAGACGCTTTGCATTGCCGGTGAATCCGGTTCCGGCAAATCGATGACCGCGCTGGCGATCATGCAGTTGCTTCCGCAGCCCGCCGCCCGGATAGAATCCGGCACGATCCGCCTTCATGACAGAGGTCGGGGCGATATGGACCGGCGCTACATCGATCTGGCGGTGCTCGATGAGCGCCGGATGCGCCGCATTCGCGGCGACCGCATCGCGATGATCTTCCAGGAGCCGATGACATCGCTCAATCCGGTGCTGTCGATCGGCCGGCAGCTGGTCGAGTCCATCGAGGCCCATACCGACCTGGCCCGCGCCGAGGCGCGCCGACGCGCCGTCGAGGCGCTGAAGGCCGTCCGCATCTCGGAAGCCGAAAGCCGGCTAAAACAGTTTCCGCACGAACTGTCCGGCGGCATGCGCCAGCGCGTGATGATCGCGATGGCGCTGGCGCTGAAACCGGATGTGCTGATCGCCGACGAGCCGACGACGGCGCTCGACGTCACCGTGCAGGGCGAGGTGCTGGAACTGTTGCGCGATCTGCAGCGAGAACACGGCACCAGCATCATCCTCATCACTCACGACATGGGCGTGGTGGCCGAAATGGCCGATCGCGTCGTCATCATGCGGCACGGCCGCATGGTCGAGCAGGGAACAGCCGCCGAAATCTTTTCCCGCCCGCAAGCCGACTACACGCGCGAGCTGCTCGCCGCCGTGCCGCGCATTGGTACTGGCGTCGGCCGCCAAAAATCCGCCGAACAAAAATCCGTCGAAGCGGAAATGCCCGGAAGCGTGGCGGTGGTCAACGATCTGCATGTCCGCTTCGACCTGCGCGGTGGCTTCTTCGGCCAAGTCAACCGCCGTGTCCACGCCGTCGAAGGCGTCAGCTTTTCGATCGCGCCGCACGAGACGTTGGCGCTGGTCGGCGAATCCGGCTGCGGCAAGTCCACCACCGCCAAGGCGCTGGCCGGGCTTGTGCCCTACCACGGCGATATCGTCATCGGCGGGCGCAATCTGGCGGGCCTTGGCCGTGACCAGCGCAAGGCGGTCCGCCGCGACGTGCAGATGATTTTCCAGGATCCCTATGCCTCGCTCGACCCGCGCATGCGCGTCGGCGACCTCGTTGCCGAGCCGCTGTTGATCCATGGCATCGCCTCGAAGGAAGAGCGCAGCCAGCTTGTGGCGGCGCTGTTCGAACGCGTCGGCCTGTCGGCCGACCAGATGGAGCTTTATCCGCACGAATTCTCGGGCGGCCAGCGCCAGCGCATCTGCATCGCGCGCGCTCTGGCGCTCAGGCCCAAGCTCATCATCGCCGACGAAAGCGTTTCGGCGCTCGACGTGTCGGTGCAGGCCCGCGTGCTCGACTTGCTGAAGGAACTGCAGCGCGAATTCGCCATCGCCTATCTGTTCATCTCGCACGACATGGCGGTGGTCGAGAACATTTCCGATCGTGTCGCCGTCATGTATCTCGGCCAGATCGTCGAAATGGGCACCCGCTATCAGGTCTTTTCGAACCCGCGCCACCCCTACACGAAGCGCTTGATCGAGGCCGTGCCGGTGCCCGATCCGGCAAGGCGCCGGCCGCGTTTCGCGCGTCTCGACCAGGAGATCCCGAGCCCGACTCGAAAAATCGGCGAGGACCCGCCGAAACTGGCCCTTAGGGATGTTGGTAACGGTCATCTCGTTGCTGTTTCCTGACGCCGCGATCGGCATTTTTGCGGCGCTCAGAGCCAGCGCCTCACGCGTTGCCTGTAGTCGCGATACGCATCGCCGAAACGCCGTTCGAGGTAGGCCTCCTCGCGGGCGACGACGCCGTAGCGGATCAGGATCGCAAGCGGCAGCGTGAGGACAAGGATCCAGATATTCTGCGCGGCGACGCCGATGCCGCCATAGATGAGGAACATGCCGAGGTAGATCGGATTGCGCGTCCATCCGTGGATGCCGGTCGTCACCAGCACGCGCGTCGGCTCATTCGTCGGCACCGGCGTCTCCGCGCGCATGAAGTTGCGAATGCCCGCGGCGAAAAGCGCAAAACCGATCACGATCAGCGAGCCGCCGGTGATCCAGGTGACCTGGTCATACCTGGGGAACGGCAAACGCAGCAGGCGATCCAGCACGAAGCCAATCAGCAGAGCGGCGAGAAAGAGCAGCGGCGGTCTCGCGATGACGCCTGCGGTGTCGGTTTGTCCAGCCGGGTCCATTGCCATGTCTGCTCCCGCAGATGCCTAGAGGCCCGAAGCCCCATGCCGCCTAAAGATGACAACCAAGGTGTCATTCTAGAAGTTGACAACCGTGGTGTCAATCGCAGAAGTTGCCACGGAAAAAGGGAAACAAGAAAGATGGCGACGGCACGACACGGGATCGGGGCGGGCCCAAGGGCGGACCCCAATGTTAACGGCAAGGCCGAGGCGATCACCGAGCTGATGCTCGAAGTCGCCCAGTGCTTCTTCAGGATACGCGCTCTCGGCCAGAAGACAGGGCTCATTACCAGTTGGGGCGGCGGTGCGTTCGGCTTCATACGAAGCCTGGCGCTGCTTGGCCCGCTCACCGTGCCGCAGATCGCCCAGATGCGACCCACCAGCCGTCAGCGCATGCAGCGGCTGGCGGATGAGCTTGCGGCCGAGGGGCTGGTCGAATTCATCGACAATCCAAAACACCGGCGCTCGAAGCTTGTGCAGCTGACGCGCAAGGGTGCTGCGCGCTACGGCGAGCTGAACGCTCAGCTGATGGCGATCGCCTCGACCATGGACGTCGCTCTCAACGAAGCCGACATCCGCAAGACCACCGAGGTCGTGCGGCAGCTGAGCGACGATGTGAAAGTGCGGTCGGAGCAGCTGTCGTAGCGCTGGCGCAAAAGCGGCGCCGCTCCATTGATGGGAATCCTGCTTGAGCGCCTCCCCGGCCTCGTGCCGTTTCGGCCTGGATGCGCTTGGCTGTTGCCACTTCCGTCCTGGCCCGCCGGCGACGATTGCCAACCGGAACCTCTGCGGCGCTGAGGCGTTCGAACCGCAGGAACTGAGAGCTGCGCCACCGCAAAAGAGTACTGCAATGGCTCAGAAACCAAAGATAACGACAGGCACAAACGACCGGCGGCGCAATGAAACCATCGGCCAAGCCGGCGAAGGCCTGCCGGGCGCCAAGCCGCTTGAAGTCGACGAGACCGCCGCTCGGTTGCGAGGCAAGCTGCAAGGCAAACCCGAGCAATTTGGTCAAGCCAATCCCGACGAAGTCCCGGCAGGTATCCCTGGCGCCGGCGAGAATTTCTGTCGCCGCTGCGCCGGGACAGGCGTGATCGACGGCCGCACCTGCCCCGAATGCGGCGGAACCGGAAAGACGCCGATAGGCTGAGGCGGTCAAGGAAGCGATCTCGCGGCAACCTCGATCACCGAAGCGCCAAGGGGCCGATGGCAATTGCGCGGATCAGATCGCCGGCACCCACTTCCAGAACACGCCCTCCATCCGTTCGGGATAGTGCTTGAACTCGCATTCGAAGCGCCATCCGTAAGCCTTGGCGGCCGCCAGCGCTGCCGGGCTGACCGGGTTCATGCCCGTTCCCGGCGCGAACCAGTCCTCCAGCAAGTCGTCGGGCACGTAGGCGCCGATCCTCAAAGGCAGCTTTTCGAGGACGACATCCATTTCCTTCGGTGCGGGCATCGGTTCTCCCTTTGAGAACTAGCCAAGAACAAGTCATTTGAGGCGGATTGGGTTCCAGAGCATCGATGAGATTGAAGGCGATCGTTATGGGAGGGCGGGACTGGATTCGACGTCCGGCTTTGCGAGGTATGGCTGAAATAGGAGGATCGGCACACCGCAAGCTTGGTGCACACGACAGGATTCAGACTTCTGCCTTCGGAGCGATGCACTCTATCCAGCCGAGCTACGGGTGCCTTCGTCGGCTATGAGGACGAGCAGATCGCCCGCCATCTGTTCCCGCCTTTGACGGCGTCGATCCTGCCGCACATGGCAATGGGCAGCTGGAGGTTCCAGCCCCTCCTGGCCTCGGCCGCCATGCCATCACCAAGCTGGAACGCCTGGCCGAACGGCAGACGGTTGGCATTGTGGCGGCGTATCGGAGGGGTCATGAGGACGGCAACCGGCTGCAGCCGAAGCAGAATCGTAGCCCGATCAACCCACCCAGCTAATCTTTGATTGAAAGCGATCGGGTCACTCTGATTGGCTGCGGAGAAAAGCCCCTGGGAAGTCGATAATTTATCCCGAAGCCAAAAAAAAAGTTCCCAGGGAGATTGTTTTTCCTGAGAAGCGGTGTATTCATGCTTGGATCGGAAGCAAAGGAAGCAAAAAATGATCCCGTCGCAAAATGGCCTGCCTGCCCCTCTCGGGACACTCGATGACATACTTGAAGCGGGGGACACCTCGGAAAAACCGATGAAGGTGTTCATCGGCCACAACCTCGGCAATCGAACATTCTTGATGCAGATGCCAATGCATGAGTTTTTTGCGATGTCGGAAGTTGCGAATGATGCCGGACGGGATGGCGATACGGTTGCGCAGCGCAAATTGGACCCAGTACACGCCCACAAGCTAGCAATATACATCCTCAAGGGCTTAGTTTCGGCAGCAATAGAACGCCGAGAAATTCTCAAAAAGGAGTCGAGCGCTCCACTCCTCGATATGATGAGGCGATTGGGTAAGCAGCCCTATATGGCCGTACAGCCGCTGGTTGTTAATATCCGCAATTGTAATCCGCGCGGAGCGGACATTCGCGGTGATCGAATGGTCGATCAACGGACTGAGGAAACCGCCGCGTTTAAGGTCTTTTTGGCACAGAGACATGTTCTTTGGGTAATCGATGGCCAGCATCGGCGTAAAGCAATGCAGATCGTGTTTGATTTTCTTGAGCAGGTACGCGCCACACGCCAGTACCCCAAGAAAGGAAACCTCCTTGGGTTTTCGGATGGGGACGCCCTCAATGCCGATGATGCGAAAGTGTGGGAAGAATGCTTCGAGGTTGCGAGAACATATTGTACAATTCTTATTGAGGTTCATCTCGGGTTGACCCCAGACGAAGAGAGACAGCTTTTTCACGACCTCAATCGACTTGGAAAGAAAGTTGATACAAATCTAGCACTACAGTTCGATAACTCAAATCCTGTTAATTTGTTTATAAAAGAAAGGCTTATTGACGCCCTTGGTCTTCAAGTTATTGAAAATGACGTCAAAGCCTGGGAGGACGACGAGGGGGGGTTGCCTAGAAAAGATGTCGTGGGTGTTAACGCTATACTTTTTTTGAACCGAACAAATATTAGCGGTGCTAATCCGTCGATGGTTGAAGGAAAAACCGACCTAGCATATCGATTTTGGACTGCTATACAGGCAATTCCGGGATTTGGGGAGGAGCGCGCTCGCGAAAAGACCGTGGCTGCTCAGCCAGTTGTTTTGAAAGCTCTAGCGAAGCTCGTGTTCGATTTTAGCTTTAGCAACCGCAAGCCGACTGATGGCGATGAACTAACCGACGTTTTGCTAACGCGGCTGACTGACGTTGATTTCAGCCATACTAATCCGATGTGGCAATATTACACCCTCACGCCGGAGGAACGGATGCGCAATGGTTTGGACGGGCTGGAAGCTTATCTTCCATCGGAAGAAAGCGGTAATCGCGATCTTGGTAGTCACCAGCTTGGATTTATGCGCTTTGGTGCAAAGCACAATGACATCTATCCGATACTAGGAGATATGATCCGTTGGCGGTTGGAGTTGCCCCCTCGGCGTAGTGCCGAAGCTCGGATCGCTTTGGCGGCAGCTTAAGACATTAGCTTTGGAGGCCCAGCATCGGGGCCTCCAAGATCCATCCTCGCGTTAGCTGAAGGGAACTCGGATGATAGGTCTGCAGGAAGTTGCGCCGTTGAGAGTGGCCGACGAGCCGTTCTTAGTTGCCAGCACTATTGAGCGCTGTCCAAAAACTATGATGGTGCGAGAGTTATTTATGAACGCCGTCGAGGCGGCGCTTCAGGCGCCCATCGGCTCTCAGCTGATCGAGATTCGAAGCTATAACATGGGTGGGGCACAGAAACTTTGCATCTGGAACACCGGGCCCGGAATGTCCAGCGAGGAGCTTCATCGGGTTTGCGATCTTGCCGCATCTATTGGGAAAGTTAAAGGTCTCGACGAGAATTTTGGAATGGGCGCCAAAGTAGCATCGCTCCCTTCCAACAAAATTGGTCTCAGATATCGGTCATGCAAGTCCGGGAAGGTGAGCGAAGTAATTCTATGTGAACGCGAGGGTATATATGGGCGCCTTCGGCGTGAAAGCGCTCCCGGGGTTTGGGACGAGGTCATCGATGTCACCGACGTTGTGACGTCTGAATCGGTTGACGTGAGTGCAGACTGGACCGAAGTGGTACTGTTCGGCAATCGAGTGGAGCAAGATACTGTCAAGGACCCATATGATGCAAATCCCGTGGTCACAGGGCAATGGCTTGCTGATTACCTTTATTATCGCTTTTTTCGACTTCCGAAGGGCCTGGTTGTCCGCTTTTTGCCGGGGACGCACAAACTTGATGGCGCAAGGTCCTTTCGAACCATTCCTGATAGAGCTTTCCCTATGGGGCAGTCAGAAAGTATTGTCACGTCTACAGGGGTAACAATTCACTACTTTTATGACCCTCCCCTTGTGGGCACCAGTCATAACAAGTCGGTTAGTGGCGCTATCACGTCAGATGTGAGTTTGTGCTCTATTGTACATAAAAGCGAGTCATACGAGGTGAAAAGAAGCAGGCAGTGGACCTTAGATGCTCCCTTGTATGGAGTGACTTTCGGGGCAAAGCATATTTCTATTCATGTCGAACTCCCGGATGATTATCCCGTTAGGCCTGAAGCTTATCGACAGTTTTTGAGATATAAGAATGGTGATCAGAGACAAGTCGATGCGAGAGATTTCTGCGATCTTGCGCGAGAACATCGTCCGGCCTGGTTGATCGAAATCATTAACTCATTTGCGCCTGCAGATTCCGGGAGCACTGAGGAGATAAGAGACGAGCTGCAAAAATTGCTGAACTCGCTTCGAGTGAAAGCGCCAAGTATTCGTATTCAACCGGGGGGAAGCCTGGAAGTTGGTCCGGGCGAAGGTGTTGGCTTTCGGCCTGATCGTCAGGGTACTAAGGCGAATGATGAAAGTAAGACACCGCGCTTGACGCTTGACGATTTGGTGGCCGTGCCCCTGGGTTCCAAACGTGCATCGATTTCGCTCAACGCTGAGCAGGCTCCCGAGATTATGCTTTTGCGCGACGACGCTCAGATTGAGGAAAAAGGGCTCAAGGGAAAGGCCGCAAAGTTCTATCAAGACGCGTCGCAGCTTTTCGTTAACATGCGATACCCCGCCATTGATGCTATGCGACTCCAATTAGAGCTAGAGTACGCAGCATCGCCTGATCCTGAATTCATGCGGAAAATGGCGTTGGAGCTTGCCGAGCGCACAATGATCGGCCGAGTCGGGCGTGCGGTAATATACGCCCTTGCAAAACAGCTGAACCATGAATGGACGTCCGAGAACATCGCGAGTGCTCAATCTCCAGAAAGCCTCAGCCTTGCTGCGGATGATTTCGTGGACGCTTTACAGAATGCTCGCCGCCGCATGGGGCAGACTTTGAGAACAGTAAAGCAGGATGCAGACTTTGCTGTGGTCGCGGTCGGCTAAATTCGAAAAATTCACGAGGGTTAAGGCTACAATGAGTAAAAGATGGACCTGCACACAGACTGCTTTGCTGAATATGGGACATATCCAGTAAATGCGAGATGGAGTTGGTCTGCCTCGAAGCCGAGATGGAAAGACCGTTGTAGTTACTTTCTGGCAAGACCGATTTGAGCGCGGGACAGATATTTATCGATCGCATTCTCATCTTCAGGATGACAAGTGGCTTATTCACTTTGTCGAGTTGTGATAATCTTGCATGGGCCCGGGATCATTGCGGAGGCCTGATTCGAATAATTGTTGCCATCACGAAGAACCGGAATGCTTCACCTCTGTAAGAGCTGATTGCCAACGATGAGACATACAGGCTCGAACCACTCGAAAACCCTTTCGGGCCGAAAGTGTTACCTATGTCTCCGGTATAAACCGTAACCTATGTGTCCAGAATGGACCCCGACGGGAGATGGCGCGCCGGAGAGGATGAAACTGGGCACTCGTATGTGATTGTTTCTTCCATATAATTCCAAATGCGATGCACAGAGATGCTGAAGCTGCCAGAAGGAGTCAGACGGTTAGAGGCCCAGTATTTGGCTGTGAAACCGGGCGGACCCTGCTACCAGTAGCTTATGACCGAAGAAGAAATCATCGCATGGCTTTCGCAGGGGCGCGCCCCTATTCGGCGGGATGGCGTCATGACGCGAAACGAGGTGGCCGAGGCCGTCACAACCTATCTCGGCAATGGCCTCGGCCTATTTGAGGAGGCGCTGCTTCTTTGCCGAAACGACAGAGTTCCCCGCGCCGCCGCGCTGGTCGTGCTCGGCCTGGAGGAGGTTGGTAAGGTTCCTTTGCTCGTCAACACGTTTCTGCGCTTTGAGCACGGCGTCGATAAGGAGGCCTGGAAGGCGTACTGGAAATCCGGCGGCTCGCATAAGACCAAGCAGGCCCTTATTCTTGGGTACGGAAAAATTATCCGTGAACAGGTCGATGGCGATCCGATATTTTCGCGGCGGCTCTACCGACACTACGCTCCGGAGAATGTTCTGGAAGCGCTGGACGCGTTCAAACAGTCTAACTTTTATGTTGATCTGAGGCAGGACGGGATACATGCGCCGAGCAATGACAACAGAACTTTGGCAGCCCTGGACTACCTGCTGACATTCGGACAGGAGCGGGCCGACAGCTTTTGCGGATGGCACGTTTCGGCGCGGCGAAGCATCGACTACCTGGACCTTGCTCTTGGCCGCAAATCCGTTGCCCGATGGACAACGAACTACGCAGTGCCTGAAGTTCAGGCCGACATACTCTACCAGGCTGCCGCGCTCAGCGCTTCTCATGTCCCGGACTACGGGACTTTTTGTGACTTCATGGCGCAATACAAGACAAAGGTCTCAGAGAAGCATTTCAAGGAAGCGCTGATCTCGCTGGCCGAACTGCTAAAGAATCGGCTGGACCGGACAGAGGCGCTGCCACTTTACTACGCGCGGTATCTGAACGCCTTCAAGCTGATGATCAGCCTGTCCGACCAGAAGCAGATTGTGGGTGCCAGCTTTGGGAGGAAGCTCCGGGAACTGCTCTTGCCCGGGAACAAAAGCGCGGCCAAACCCGCATCGCGGGGGCAATCGGCTGCTGACGAATCCAACACGGGTCGGCTTGGGCGCTAGCGTATCTCGATCCCATGCCCCAGCTCCGCAGCGGCCAGGAATCCTTGATCTTCTCCTCCACCGCAAAATGAAAATCCTTGAGCCGGCGCGCTTTGTGAATCGGCATCGAAGGGTAACTCCCTACCTGGGTTGGATAAGCCCTTGATCTTTAAATACGAAACGGAAACTTAATGGGGTCACGATCGGCGCCGATGATGACCCCACCGGCTCGACGAATTCGCCAGCAAAGTCATTTACTTGTCACCTCTCGGTTGGGGTCAATCCTGAGTGCCGATTCACACGCTTTATCGGGGTTCGCGGCAAGAGCGGATCAATTGCCGTCACTGTAGAGGCCAGGATGAGCGTGAACTTCTACGAGCGGGAAAGCTTCTCTCCCTTCCGGATCGGTCGACGTGCTTAATTCGGCCGATGGCCGATCTGGTAAGGTTGTTTGACTAAGCAAGGTGGACCGCCGCAAAAACCCGCGAAAACACGAGGCGGCGCTCCAATTCTTGGTGAGTTTTTGGTGAGTTTGCCGCGCTATGAAGTGCGTTTGGACCCAACTAAGCTTTTGATTTTATTGGCGCACCCGACAGGATTCGAACCTGTGACCTCTGCCTTCGGAGGATTGAATCCTTTCCATGACGTCTAAGGCGCTGCGAGAAAATTGTAGTAATCTCAAACAGATAAGACGCTAGAGATCGCGCCTAACATTTCGCAAATCGGTGCCAAAGTGAACAATTGTGGGCTGCATGTAGATGGATTGCGGGTTCATTTGGCACCAATTGGCACCTTAGCCGAGCGCCCCAACCTTACGGCAGGCAAACTTGGTGCAACCCGTTGCAAAACCGCTTTCCTCTCGCCCAGGCTTTCCAAAGACTCGTCAACTGTGAAAGCCGGGCCGCCGGTCGCGATCTCGAACAAGACTCCCGGCAGGCTCGTGGAAATAGAGCGAGCGGAAATAGTAGCGCTCGATCTCGCCGGAATTGGGGACGTGGAACTCCGAAAGTCGTGCGGCCCAATCGCGGCTCGCCTGCACGTCGGGCGTGCAGTCGAAAAAGGTGAGATCGGTGCCCGGCGTCGTCTGTCGTCGGCGTAGAAGAGGCGATAAGCGCTTGTGTCGTCCTGGTTGACGGTCTTCTTGACCAGACGCAGGCCCGGCGTTTCGGTATCGAAGCGCGCGAGGGCATTGGCCGTGATCGCCGTCAGATGATGAATGCCGGTCAATTGGATGTTGGCCACTCCTGTTTCGGTCGCACCTAGTATGATCGCGCCGCTCACACAAGTTGAGCCCTGAACCGGAAGGGGGTTGTCAACTTGTCGAGAAATGCTGCTTTCTACTCGTCAAGCGGAAAATCGTGGCGTAGCCAAATCAGTGGCGTGTGGCGACGAAATTCGGGCAAGAGGCTCTCCAGAAGCGCTATGCTTCATTAAGTTGACACTTCCATGGGACAGGTCGGATCAATAAATTTTTGTAGGGCAATGGCAGGGCTCCTCTTGCTTGTCTCCCTTGCTGGCTGTGCCACGCAGCGCGCGGAGGTTGCAACGCTGCCCGTTACCGAGTCGCCGGCGTTGCAAAGCACTCAGACCATTCGGTCCCGCCAGAGTTCTGGAGCCTTCGACCTCCTCTACATTACCGACCGGGCACCTGTAACTGCTTCGGACAGCACGTTGTCTTACGGTGCCGAAAGAGCCCTATTCTTGAGCTTCGGATCGGTTTCGATCACCCCGACACGCAACTCTCCCACCAGCAAAAGTGAGTTGCGTGTCGGTGCTATTTCCGAGACTGGACGGTTTCCGGCGACACCTTACGGCGTCGTGGCGACCGCGAACGGGCTACGCCGCACGCCGACGGCGGTCGCGGCCCATGAACAGGCTGCCGCATCGCTGCAGGCCGAAGTCGCTCGTCGTCTCGCAATAGCCAATCGTAAGGAAGTCGTGGTCTTTATTCACGGATACGGCAACGGCTTCGACGACGCCGCGCTCGCCACAGGCGAGATTTGCAGGTCGCTGCAGAACCAGTTTGTCTGCATTGTCCTGACATGGCCTGGTGGGGGTTCCGGCGGCTTGTTCTTTGGCTACAACATCGACCGCGAGTCGAGCGAGTTTGCAGTCGCGGACTTCAAGAAAGCCATTCGCATCATCGCCGAAGTTAAGGGTGTCGAGCGGCTTCACCTCTTGGCGCATAGCCGCGGAACCGATGTGCTTGCAAGTGTGGTCCAGCAACTCGCCATCGAAGCCTATGTTAGCCGATCCTCGCTTTGGCAGCGCTACAAGATCGCGAACGCGGTGTTTTTCGCTCCCGATATTGATCTCGACGTGGCTTCTTCCAAGTTGTTCGCGTGGGTATCGGACCCAGACCTTGCCTTCGGCAGCAAATCAAGTCCAAGCACGTTCCCGCCTCAAGGCGCTATGCATCTCACGGTTTACTCGTCTCCCGGGGACAAAGCGTTGGGGGCATCGACGCTGCTCTTCGGCAGCGCCTTGCGGCTGGGGCAGCTCGCTGTCGCAAGGCTTCCCAAGAACAGAAGCGAGGCGGCGTCCAAATGGGCAGGGTCTCAGATGGGAGGGCTGGTCGATTTCATCGAGTTTTCAGGCGGCGGCGGCTTCATCGGCCATAGCTATTTCTTGTCGGATCCGGCTGTTAAGGCGGACTTGGTTGCGCTCATCCGCGACAGAGTGAAGGCCGGCGATCCCCGTCGCCAACTCGTCGAAATCAAACGCCCTTTCTGGCGAATATCGGATGTCCAGCAGGCCTCGCGATAATTGTCCCAAAATGACCCTAATGCGGTGCCTTCGTTAACCGTGCAGACCTCAAAAAGGTCCCGCGACGTGCGCCTCAAGAACGGCTCTCCAAGCTAAACCGGAGACCCTGACCAACTCCACCCGGTCGAGCGCTCACCGTCGCACCCTCAAGTGGGGTTAGAATCGCCCCATACCTTGGTATTGTCTAACCGATCCTACCGTTTGATAGGCTCGCACGCCGGGTTGGAGCATTCTCGACTAGACCTGTCAGACCTATCGCTAAAGGAAGCACCGCAGCGCCCGGAGCGCTCGTCCTGATCCCCCAGCCGGAGAATGCATGCAGATGGAAGACGCCCCGCGGGGAACCGTACTAATTACCAGGAGTAGCGGCTTTCTGGGGCAGGCAATCGCCGAGGACCTGACGGGCCGCTACCCGGCATCGCCGCGTCACCGTTCTTGTTCGAAGGCGGCACAACGGCGGGAACCGCAGTCGATCCTGCGATCGGTAACGTTGGTCTGCCGCGCGGCACGCGCAGCGACGAGCATTATGGGGCTGGGACCGTGCGGTCGTCTGGTGTGAAGAGGCCCCGTCCGTCTGGGGGTGTTGAGGTCATCAAGTCAGGAGGAAACTTTGTCCAATTACAAAGTCGGGTATTTTGTCGGCAGCCTCGCCAAGGGGTCGCTCAATCGAAAACTAGCGAAAGCCCTGGTGCGACTAGCGCCGGCCGAGCTTAAAATGGACGAGATCGCGTTCCGTGAGCTGCCGATCTACAGCTATGACTACGATGCCGACTATCCAAAGGTCGCGCGGGATCTAAAGACCAGTATCGCGGCTGTCGACGCGATCCTTTTCGTAACGCCGGAATACAACCGTTCGATCCCTGGCGGCCTAAAGAACGCCATCGACTGGGCGAGCCGGCCCTGGGGACAGAACTCCTTTACCAGAAAACCTTCTGGGATCATCGGTACTTCTCCAGGGGCGATCGGCACAGCGGTCGGCCAACAGCATCTGAAGAGTATTCTGAGCTTCTGCAATTCGCCTATGATGAATGCCATCGAGGCCTACATCCAGTTCACACCTGACCTGATTTCCGACGACGGCCTGGTTGGTTCCAAATCAACGGAGGAGTTCTTGCGCAACTACATGACCGAGTTCAGTACGTTCGTCGGGCGTGTGCTCAGCGTTTATCCGCGCGCCACCGCTTGACGAAAAGATGTCGGAAAGCACTGTTGTTTTTGCAGCACGCACAAAGCGGTTGGGCCGGTGCGGGCACATGAAATAGGTCGACAGACCCGAAGCTGTGGCTCTTCCTTCTTTATGTGACATCACTGGACGGAGACCATGCGCCCAATTCGGGGACGAGGTGATGAAGGTGTTTGGGGTCTGAGGTGCCGCAGCGAAAGTTAAGACTGATGCTTTCCAGTCGGTCCGTTAAGACAGTTCTAGACGACGGTGCCGGCGGAACGATCGCGCTGGTCGTGGCCTGGCCCGCGCTCTGGGATTTCGCCCACTCCCGCCGGCTGACCGACGCTGCGCTGGTCTCGGCGAACCGGTTCCTCGACGAGCTGGTCATCACCGGTCCCGGCCTGTACCGGGGCGAGCCGGTGGCGGTGGCACCCGGAGGCCGTCGATGAGCAGTCATCAGGGGCGGCCGCTTCTCGATGAAGCAAGGGGCGTTTCCTGATGGTTTCGCGTTTGATCTCTTTCCTTTCCAGCGTGATGATGTCGCCGCGCTCGGCAGGGTTGTAATACTCGACGAACGCTGCGATCTGCCACTTGAGATCACTTGAGATCACCTGGGCTCTCCCTCGCCTTGCGGCTATAGTCGCTGGACCAGAGCTGGAGGAGAGCCAAGATTCGCAATTTACGAGGATTGGTCCGGATATCGCGAAGTCAGTTTTCAGGTTCACGGCCTAGATGCAGCTGACGAGGTTGTGATCCGAAGAAAGCTGACGCGTAGGCGGGTTCTGGAGTTCTTCGAGGGTCTGTCGCCATGCCTGGTGGGGATCAAGGCAAGCAGCTCCTCGCACTATTGATACCATCCTTCGCTGCCTCGAGGTCGGCGATTTGCGCTATGTGGGTGCAACGCGTTCTGTGTGAATCCGCGCTTGCAAGGTCCACATGCCTGTCCGGCGGGGTCGCGATCTATACCCTGGGAATAGGGTAACCTCTGCTTGATGCTCATAGACCGCGATCGGCGGGCTGACGTATCGTGGCGAGATTATCTGTGTGTCCGCATCGACGCCGAGCGCAGCGAGAAGATATTGACGGCATCGGTGGGACGCTGGGTTGGACAAGAGTGTTAAATGCCTCGTTGGCCAAGAATTGACTGGGGGTGGCCTTCCTGCAGTCGCTAGTGAAGTACCAGGCCAACGGGAAATCCTTCATGCAGCATTACGCGTACTGGACCGAACGATCTTACAAACGCAGCTTCGGACTGCGCATGCTGGGATTCGCTCTCGGTTTGCTGGTCTTGATTGCGCCGGTCTACGCGCAAGAGGTGCTGCGCATACCTTACGTGGCAGATATCGGCACTTTCGATCCGGACAACGGGTTCGAGGTCGGCGGGATCAGCGCAATCAACAATGTCTATGAAGGGCTCGTCGACTACGAGCCGGGTTCGACCAGGATCGTTGGTCTGCTCGCCAAGAGTTGGGAGATCTCGGACGACGGACTGACCTACACCTTTCACCTGGTCGACGGTGTCAAGTTCCATGATGGCACGCCATTCAATGCGGCGGCGGTCATACAGGCGTTCGAGCGCCGCCGCGATGGTGGACTGATCCTGAGCTACTTCCTGGCCAACGTGAAGGACATGAGGGCGCCCGACGATTCGACGGTCGTGCTCACGTTGGGTCATCCTCAGCCGTCGTTCCTTGATACCCTTTCCAGTCCGTGGGGGCCCAAGATCATCAGTCCGGTAGCGCTCGCCGAGCATGACAACGGCGATTTCGCGACGACCTGGCTCAATGAGCATGCGGCCGGAACGGGTCCATTCAAACTGGCTGAATTCAAACGCGGTCAGCGCTATGTGCTCGAGCGCAACGACGACTACTGGGGCGACAAACCGTTCTTCCGGCAGATCCAGATTTCGGTCGTGCCCGATATCAGCCAGCAGATACTTCAACTGCAGGCCGGTACGATCGATGCCGTGCCGATCGACTATCCGTTTGCGCAACTCACCAGCCTGCCGGGGGGTCTGGAGATCACCGCCGCCCCGAGCATGATACCGTATTATCTCTTCGTTAAGCCGAACTCGCCGCTCGACGATGCGGAGGTCAGCAAGGCCGTTTTGACAGCGATCAACCCGGCGCTGTGGGTCAAGGACGCCTTTGGAGAGTTCGCAAGCGTGTCGAGGTCGGTTTATCCGAACGTGATGCTCGACCCAGTGAATCCGATCCGGTTTCCGACCGACTTCGAGGCAGCGAAAGCTGCGATCGCCAGACATGGCGGGGTCAACTTGACCATTGGCCTCTATAGCGCGGCCCCAAGCTATGGTCGCATCGCCGACCTGATGATAGCGCAACTGGCGTTGATCGGCGTAAAGGCAACGGCTTACGTGCTGCCCGCCGGCGCTGCTTACACCCTGAAAGACGACCCAAACCCTCCCGATTTGCTACTCACGATCGCGGGACCGGACGCCGCTCATCCGGAGAGCCAGGCCAGGGCTTTCTTCACAAGGAACGGTTCCCTCAACTTTTTTGGGCAGGTGCTGCCGGAAGCCGATGCCGTCGTGGACCGGGCCGGGCAGTTGATCGACGTCAAAGGACGCGACGCTCTCTACGAGAGAGCGGGGCAGATGTATTTCGATGCCGGCATCGTCATCCCGCTTGTCGACGTCAACGATGTGGTTGTCCACGCCAAGGGTCTGAAGGACCTTGGACTCCGTCCCGTGAACCCACCCGGCAACATCGACTTCGCCACCGTTCGCTGGGGACCCTGAATTCCAGAACCAGGGCAGGCTCGTCCCTTATGGTCAAGCTTTCGCACCGAATGTCCGAACCCGTGACCGGGTCAGTCCTCGCCGTTAAAGACCTCTCGGTCATTCTCAGCCGCGAAGGCCGTCCTTCCCGCGTGCTCGATGGCATCAGTTTCGACATGTTTCCGGGCGAGATCATCGCGCTGGTCGGGGAAAGCGGCTCCGGCAAGACAAGCATCGGGTTGACGCTTCAGGGGCTACTGCCGCGCGAATATCTGCCGCAGGTTGCAGGCTCGATCCGGCTTGCGGGGATCGAGCTTGTCGGCGCGGGAAGGCGCACCTGGCAGTCGGCCCGCCGCCACCTCGTCCGCGCCATCTCGCAAGATCCGATGGGTGCACTCAATCCCACCATGACGATCCGCCGCCAGATGCAAGAATCTAAGGGGGGGGATGACAGATCGATCGGAGACTGGCTTAGCCGAACCGGCCTGCCTGATCCGGAACGCATCGCCGATGCGCTTCCGCATCGCCTGTCGGCGGGGCAACGTCAGCGAGTGCTTATTGCCATGGCGATGATGGCAAGACCGAAGCTCCTCATCGCCGATGAACCGACCACCGCGCTCGACGTCATCATGCAGGCGCAGATTCTCGACCTGTTGCGCGATCTTGCCCGCGATCAGCAGACGGCAATTCTGTTCGTTACGCACGATCTAACCGTGGCGGCATCACTGGCCGACCGCGTCCTCGTTCTCTATGCCGGACGCATCGTTGAAATGGGCCGCATGCAGGACGTTGCCCGCAATGCCACGCACCCCTATTCCGCCGGCCTTCTCGCCGCTCGATTCGATCTGGACTCTGATCGACGGCGCCCGCTTCCCACGCTCCCGTCCGAGCGCACACATTCCATAAATGTTGAGAACGCCTGCGCCTACGCTACACGTTGCCCGATCGCCCAGCCAGATTGCACGGCGATCCGGCCACCGCTGGAGCCTGCTTCTGTCCATGGTGGCGCAGTCGCCTGCCTTCACCACGAACAAACCGCATTCCTCGCAACGCAGCGCGCCGATGCAAAACCATGGCCGGCCCAGGCGATCCAGGAAACCGCTGCCTTGAGGCTGTCCAATATCGGAAAAACATACCCGACAGGCGCCCGATCGTTTTGGGGACGGCGTCAACGGCAGCCCGTTCTCAGGTCGGTCAACCTCTCAATCAAGCTTGGCGAGTGCGTGGCCCTGGTGGGCGCGAGTGGCGCCGGCAAGTCTACCCTACTGAGGATTGCTGCCGGGCTTGTGGTCCCCGAGGGCGGCACCGTCACACGCTTCGACAAGCTTCCTCCGCAAGTCGTCTTTCAAGACCCCGTGGCGTCGCTGACGCCGTGGCTCACGATCGGCGAGCAGATCGGTGAGCGCCTGCGTGCCGTTTCGCCGGACAGTGATTACGGTCGCCGTCGCGTCGGAGAGGCAATAAAGCTGGTCGGCCTCGATCCGGTCCTGATGGACGCGCTGCCGGCCGAGATGTCGGTCGGGCAGTGCCAGCGCGCGGTTTTGGCTCGCGCGGTGATCGTCCCCCCAAGGCTTCTGCTGTGCGATGAGCCAATCAGCGCCATGGACGTGTCGCTGGCGGCCACCACCTTGAACCTTCTTAGCGACCTTCGACGGCGGCTCGGCATGGCCATGCTGTTCGTCACCCACGATCTGGCGGCCGCCAGGATCATCGCCGACCGTATCGCGGTGCTGAAGGATGGCGAGTTGGTTGAGATTGCCGATCCAGATGCCATCATCGCCGCACCACAATCCTCCTACACGCGGTCTCTCGTCGCGGCGATGCCGAGCCTTCAGCCAGGAGGCGGACGATGACCAAAAGGCCAAGCCCGGACACGCTGCCTGCGCGGCCTCGGTTCAACTGGCGCGATTTCTTCCGGCGTGCCGGGGGGCTTGAAAGCGTCGGTATTATCGGCGTGCCTGTCGTCACCGTTGTGGCCGTGCTGGCGCCCTGGATCACGCCGTTCGACCCGCAGCTGCGCGTCGCTGGAGCCTACCTGCCGCCTTCAGCTGGACATTGGTTTGGCACCGACGAGATCGGCCGCGACCTGTTCTCGCGCGTCATCCTCGGCGCTCAATATACGTGGCTGCCAGCGCTTGCCGTTATCGGATTCAGTCTCACTGTGGGCACCATGGTCGGACTGATTTCAGGCCTGATGGGCGACAAGGTCGATCTGGTGATCCAGCGGATCGTCGACCTGTTCTTGGTCCTTCCAGCATCGCTCATCGCGCTCGCTGTCGTGGCTTCGCTTGGCCCCGGGCTCGGCAACACGATGATCGCGATCGCCATTGTCTGGTGGCCCTGGTATGCGCGCATATCCCGTGATGAAATTCGTCGCCTGAAGGCCCGTCCACATGTCGAGGCGGCGCGTATCGCCGGGGTCCGGGGTCCACGCCTGCTGTTGCGTTACTTGTTGCCGGGAGTCGTCCCGGCCTTGCTCATCGGAGCATCGCTGGATGTCGCCAACATCGTCATGACTTTGTCGCTGATGTCGTTCCTTGGCCTTGGACTGCCTGCACCGGCGCCTGAACTCGGAGCGATGACGTCGCGCACCCTCGACAGTCTCACGGTCCATTGGTGGCTGCCGATTCTGCCGGCCGCGATCATCTTTCTCCTCTGTCTCCTCGCCAACCTTGCGGGCGACGGCATTCGCGCCGCGCTGAGGGGGGCGTAGTGCTGGTATATCTCACCAAAAGTATCGTCGGCGCGGTCGTCGTTCTCCTGGTGATGAGCTTCATTGTTTTTGGTCTCCAAAGCATTATCCCCGCCGATCCGGCGCGGGCCATTGCCGGGCCCAGCGCTCCGCCGGAAGCGGTTGAAGCAATGCGTGAGCACCTCGGACTGGACGACCCGGTCCTCGTTCAGTACGGGCGCTTTCTATTGCGCCTTGCGCATGCGGATCTGGGGACGTCGGTAAGGACCCGCAAGCCGGTATCTGACGACATCCGGCAATATCTTCCCGCTACGCTTGAACTCGGACTGGCGTCGATCGCTTTGGGAGTGGCGCTCGCCGGCGTCATGGCGGCGCTTCAGTTCCTGATTCCGGGATCGGGCGGCATAAGGTTCGCAATAGTGGGGATAGGCTCAACGCCGATCTTTCTGGCAGCCTTGCTTCTCGCCTACTTTTTCTGGTTCCGTCTCGATTGGCTTCCCGGAGCGGGTCGGCTTGCCTACCGCGACTTCGCAGGCCCCTCTGGGCTCAACGTCATCGACGGAATACTGGTCGGCCGGCCCGAAGTCAGCCTCGACGCGCTGCTGCACATGACCTTGCCGGCGCTTGCGCTGGCCTTGCCCATCGGCGTCGCGGTTGGGCGAAGCCTGAATGGTGCGCTCCACGAGGTGATGAGGCAGCCATACATCCGTACGGCGCGTGGCAAGGGTATCAGCGAGACAAAGGTGCTGTTGCGCCACGGTTTGCGCAATGCCGCCACGGCCCCACTGTCCATGCTCAGATTGCAGATCCCCATTCTCTTCGGCAATTTGCTTGTTGTCGAGCGCATTTTCGGGTGGCCTGGTCTGGGTCTTTACACGGTCCAGGCTCTTGCCAGCGCCGATCTCCCGGCAGTGCTGGGCGTCGCAATCGTTTTTGGGATGTTGTACATTCTGGTCAGCACGCTCATCGAGATCGGGCAGTCAGTGGCCGATTCCCGGATCAATCTCTGAAAGCGCCCATTCGTGAATCTGCTGTCGCGGCGGTGATCGTATGGATCGAGTCGGCAGCGCGGATGGGAATGCTGAAGGTTATGGATGCCCCCCCTGTTTCGACATTTTCCGCCCAGAGTCGTCCGTAGTGTGCTTCGATAATCGAGCGGCAGATTGCCAGGCCCATTCCCATTCCATCCGGCTTGGTTGTGTAGAACGCCTCGAAAATCCGTTCCGGATTGCTAAACCCGCGGCCGCGGTCTCGCACTTCGACCTCGACTGTTCCGTCATTCTGATGCCGAGACACGATCCGCAGGCTTCGCACGTTGATGCTGACGTTCTGCATCGCTTCGATGCCGTTGCGGACGAGATTGAGGACGACCTGCTCCATCTGAACCTGATCGGCAGTCGTCGCAGGAAGGCGGGGATCGAGGTGAAGGTCCAGCTTGACGCCGCTCGATGTGAGCGTGTCGCCCAGGAGATCACATACTTCACGGATCACTACATTCAGATCGATCGCGTGCGGTGCGCCTTCGGTCTTGCTGAACAGCGCCCGGATGCGAGCGACTACCTGCGCCGCCGCGTCGGCGTTTCTGATGATTTTTTGGGCGACCCGGCTGGCATGATTGAAGTTTGGCGGATCGGCGGTCAGCCATCTCTGGAACGCGCCGGCGTTGGCCACGACTGCCTGCAGCGGCTGGTTGAGTTCGTGCGCAATGGACACCGACAATTCGGACAGGCTGGCGGCGCGCAAGGCGCGCGCGAGCCGTTCGTCCGCCAGACGAAGGGATTCTTGGGCGCGGACCTCGTCGTCGATGTCGAAATTGACGCCGTACCAGCGAAGGATAGTGCCGTCTTCGTCGCGTAGCGGTTCGAAGCGCGAATCAATCCAGCGATATTTGCCATCCTTTCGGCACAGCCGACCTTTGTGCTGGAGTGGCTCTCCACGGGCAAAGGACTTCTCGAACACAGCCTTGACGGCCGCCCGGTCATCGGGATGGAACAACTCCACATGCGAGGCGAATTGCCGCGTGCCTCGCGGTTCCTCCTTGACCGCGTCGATGCCCGCCCAGTCGAGGAACCGCTTGTTGAAATAGTACGGCAATCCGGCCGGCGTCATCAGCCAGATCATGGTGGGAACTGTATCGACCAGCAGGCGCAGCTCACGTTCACGCTCGCGCAACGCTGTTTCCGCTTTCTTCTGGTCGTCGATGTCCTCCATCTGGCCATACCAGCCGGTAATCCTTCCGTGCTCATCGCGAGAAGCAACCGCGGTGTCGCGAAACCATCGATAAGTCCCATCGAACCGGCGCACACGTTGCTCGTCGATCACAGGCTCGCCCGTCTCTAGGTTGTGATGCCATCGCGCCATGCTCGCCTCGACATCGTCCGGATGGACAAACTGTGTCCAATGATAATCATCGCCATCCATGATTCGGCGCATCTCATCGGCTGTCACACCCACATACTCGAGCGCCGCGGGATTGACGAAGCGAAGGCGGCCATCCGGATAGGCCGACCATCCGAGGCCCGGAATATCGGCAATGTTGGGTCCGGCGCCCTGGTAGACCCGGTCATAGAAGCTCATGGTCCTGAAAATCTTTATCACGAACCATAGGGCTAACGCCGCTACGACAAACACCGCCAACCTGACCGCGCCGCCTATGGCCCCTGATTCCAGCGAAAACAGGATCACGGATGAAAGCAGACCGGCCGAGGCAACGGCCACCAAGCCGGCCTCCCAGCCGATGCAGATGCATATGACTGCAACGGCGACCAGCAGAACGTATGGCTCATCGACGAATAATGCCAGCAAGACGCTCGCAGCTCCGATCGCCAATGCCGCGGCGCGGCGTTGTTTCGTTGACGTCAGCTCCATCTGAGGCCTCTTGAGACCGCCTCTGCGTCCCACTCCCTGTCGCGGCCGTAATCCAACTCAGTTACGGAGCCCCTGCGCCTGATTGCCCATTTGTCGCTCAGCGGATGTCGGCTGGAAACGAGTGCCACACGTTGATGAGATGGGAGATGGACCTTGCGTTCATCTTCTTCATCATGTTGCTCCGATGGAGCTTTACGGTGATTTCGCTGATACCGAGATCCGATGCTATTTGCTTGTTCATCGCACCGGAGACCACAAGCTTCAGTACTTCCCTCTCGCGGGGCGTAAGGGTCTCATAGAGAGCCACGCTGTTGCGGGATGCGGTCGACGCTGCTCTTCGTGCCACGTCGGTGGCGATGGCTGTCGACACTGCGTCAAGGAACGTCTGGTCCCGCACCGGCTTGGTCAGGAAATCTACTGCCCCTGCCTTCATCGCCTCCACGCTCATGGCGATGTCGCCATGACCAGTCAAGAAGACGATCGGTGTCCGAATGCCTTTGCTTGCAAGGAGATTCTGAAGGTCGAGGCCGCTCAGACCCGGCATTCGCACATCGAGAACAAGGCAGCTCGGGCGGTCCGGCAGCGTCGCGTCCAGCACTTCCTGACCAGAGGAAAACGATATCGTGTCGATGCCGACCGAATTCAGCAACTCCTCCAACGCGTCGCGGACCGCTGCGTCATCGTCGATCACAATTGCTACGGGACTTTCTGCAATACCTGAAGTTGCCACGCCCATTACGCTCGCCTCCGGAGATCTGCTGGACACGAATTGGCTTTCACGCGGTCAGTATCAACCCCGCTTCCGTCACGCGTCAACCGGGACCTGCACCTCACGCGACGCCGCCGGAACTCGTTCGGCGACCGACAGCCAGCAATGCCCCGCCGATCGCAGTCTCTAACGTCAGGTCTTGCGTACCTGTATCGCGGCGGGCAACGCAACACGACAAAGGGTGGTCGGACCTAGCAATTTGAATGTCTGATCTAAACCTCGGTATAGGTGTGCGGACCGTCGGTTCCCGCCCCTATGTCATTCACCTTCGGAGCAGGGCATCGCCATCGCGGTGAGCGGCGGCGGCGCCAGAACCCGCTGTACAGTGCCTATCGTGGTTGGTTTCACGAGCGGCGGGCGCAGGTATCCTGTACCTTTGCATCGCATCATAAAGACTCCTGTAGAATACATTGGCGTGACGGTCCGGCGCATCCTCCTCTGTACTGTCTACAAGCCTTTATGGAGGAAACAATGCACAATTCGAACCGAATGCCGCCGCACCGCACCTCCCTTGTCGCCGCCATGTTCTCCGCACCGATCCTCCTGGCGTGTCAGGTCAGTGCGCATGAAGCGCTGCCCACAGCCGCCAAGCCGTTGGGCTGGAGCTATCCCTACTCGTGCTGCTCCGGCATCGACTGCCGCCAGGTTAGCGACAGGGCCATCAGCGAGCGCCCGCACGGCTATGTCATCAATGGAACCGGCGAGGTCGTCGCCTACAGCGACAGCCGGGTGAAAAACTCGCCCGATGGTGTCTATCACTGGTGCTCGGTGGCCGGCGCCAACGACAGCAAGACGATCTGCCTCTTCGTTCCGCCGAAGGGATACTAACCGCCCTCGCGTCCGGTCGAGGCATTCCTTTGCCCCGAACGAGACGCATTCACCGGAGCCGCAATCACCTTGAGCAGGCCGCGTTGACCTGGTACCAAATATGAAAGCCGCATTAACACTCCATCTCCTTGCGCTCGGCGCCTGCTTCGTTGTGCAGTCCGGTGCGCTGGAGTTGTCGGGCATTCCGGGCATCAGGCGCGCCCTTCAGACGATGGACGCGCGCGCGGAGCCATTGCCACAGCGGATAAAACTGCGGTTCCCTACCGTCACCGCTGCGGGCGACCTACCGTGGTAGTGCCGGCCATCATCCTTGAACCAATCGACTACAACCGGGGCCCCCATATAGCCATGCTCCATGGGGGCTTATCACCGGCGTCGTGTCGGGCGAGATGAGCTCCATCCTATGCGGAAGGCTGACGGGGTGATGTCGCGCTGACAGCATGATGCCTGCCTGATGAGAACTGAGTCTCGTCGCCGGAAAACGACTCGTTGGACCAAGGCGTCAGAGACCCGCGGCCATCGGATAAGCGAACTTGCTCCGCGGTCACGAAGTCAGACGTTGGAGATCCGTTTTGCGCTCTGTGAAAATATCGGTGCTTGTTGGGCTGGCAGCAGTGGTTGCGACCGTCGTGTGGTTCCAAGGATGCGATCCCCGGATCGCCGAGATGGACAGACCCCTTGACGCAACGGAAGCCGAGAAGGCTGCGATCGCCGGCTATGGCGAGATCCGGATATATCGCGACGCTCGAGTCGCCGCAGGCGACGTTCGCGACTGGTCGCCGGCGACCGAGCCGGATGGCCTCGATGTCCTCATGATCTCCGGCGGCGGTGCGGGAGGCGCCTTCAGCGTCGGCGTGCTGTCGGCTTGGAGCGCAGCCGGGACCCGCCCGCAATTCGATGTAGTCACCGGCGTAAGCACTGGCGCCCTGATCGCGCCATTCGCGTTCCTCGGATCGGCTCATGACGACACCCTGGTGCATCTCTTTACGAGCGGCGTCGCCGACGATCTTGTCGCAACCAAATTTCCCGTGGGCTTGATCGGATCGAGCTTGCTGAGATCCACGCCAATGAGGCGGATAGTCGAGGATTTCATCACACCCGCGATCCTGCAGCAGGTTGCGGCTCAGCATCGCGAAGGCCGCCGCCTCCTCGTCCTCACGACCAATCTCGACACCCAACGTGCAGTCGTGTGGAACATGGGCGCCATCGCCAATAGCGGCCGACCGGACGCGCTGAAGCTGTTCCAGGATATTGTGATAGCGTCGGCAAGTATCCCCGGCGTTTATCCGGCGGTGATGATCGAAGCCAAGTCAGGAGGGCGTCGCTTCCAGGAAATGCATTCCGATGGAGGGTCAACGTCGCAAGTCTTGATACTTCCACAGGCAATTCTGGCAAGCACGAACCCTCTCGTGCTGGGGAAACGCCAAACTGTCGATTTCCATGTGATCGTAAACAACGCGCTCATTCCGGAATTCGCCACCACGCAGAACAGAACGTTGGCTGTGATCGCGAGAGCATATTCTATTCTCCTCAAGTCCCAGACACAGAGCGAACTGGCCATCCTGTACAATTACGCCAAACTGACCGGGGCACGTTTTCACCTTGCGACTATTGACGCTCAAGTCCCCTATTCGATGCTCGATCCTTTCAACGCCAGCTATATGCAAGCCGTATATGACCTCGGCTATGCCGGCTTCCTGGCTGGAAACCTGTGGAAAGATCACCCTGTTTTCGCCGACCGACGGCTGTGAGCAGGAGCATTGCTCGACAGAGAGAAAGGCGAATTTCCCTACGCCCAAGAAGCTGTGACCCCAGGCGCTTCGATATTATCCGCCAGCACCGCGCTCAGCCGCACTAGACCTTAGCATCGCCCGACAGATGCCTGCGTAGACTAGGCTGCTGCGCGGGACCGCCTCATTCTCCTCGCACCCCGCCGCCCCCAACATTGATGGCCTGGGTACGGAGCCGGACTGGAAAAGGAGATTAAAATGACAAGTGAAGTACCGAGCAAGGGGTTGGAGTGGACCAACCTCGTTCTGGGCGCAGGTCTGACCTGCGCTGCCTTCGCGCTCACCGAGCTGCCTGCCGCGGCTTGGAATGCGGGGATCGTCGGCCTGCTGATTGTTTGCTGCTCTGCCGTGGCGCTCTACCGCTACGGAGCCTGGGCCGAGTGGTCCAATCTTGCCTTGGGGTGTTGGGCAGTAGCCGCCCCGTTTCTGCTCGGCTTCGGATCGGCGCAGGCGGAAATGTGGACGCACGTCTTGGTTGGGCTTTGCGTGGCGACGATTGCCATCATGCAGCTTTCGAGCGGCCGCAAGGCGCAGATACCTTCCAAGTCCAACGCCAGATGATGTCATTGAAGGCCACACCAGTGGACGGGGCGCGCGAGCTGTTTTTGCGACCGTCCCCTGGGATGCTTCAGCGGGTTGCGAGTGAAAACCCGCCCCGCAAGCCAAACCGGCGAGGGAAGAGATTATGGACCCCGTGAATCTCGAACCAACACTCGAAGAGATGCTGGACGATCCTATCGTCCAGCCGCTGATGCGGCACGACAACGTCTGCGCCGACGATGTGAGGCGGATCGTTCATGAGGCCCGCAAGTCATACAATCGTCGAGGCTTGTCGGTGGAACGCAACACTCCGCCGGACCCCTCGGCCTACGGCTCGACATTGATGACGACGATTGCCCTTCTACTTCTGGCCGCGTCGAACGCCGTTCAGAAAGATTTCCACGGCGGAAGCGACCGCCTCCTGCGCTTCTTTCTCCGACAGCGGTGGCCGGAGGCCGAGAACGACCTGCAGATGAAGGTTGTCGCGGATCATGCCTACAAAGTGCCCGGCCAGGCGCAAGCAATCATCCGCGTGGATTTCCCCTCGTTCCCTGGCGGCTTCGAGGACCTCGGCGAGCCGGACCGTGGTCCGACCCGGCCCTTGTTCGTAGAACGACTTCACGAGATCGGGGAAGCGGTTGGCCTCGGTGACGGCAATTCGGTAGATGCCGATCAAGGTGGGCGACATGTAGGCATCCATGGAATACCGGCCGAACGCCGTCAGCGTCGCCCGCAGGTCGTGGCCTTCTATTTCCTCGATCACCAGGGGCGACAGCACCTTGTCTGCGCTTTCCTTGACGATAGCGGAGAACAGGCCCTCCTTGTTGCCGAACTCATCGTAGATGTTGCGTTTCGATCCGCCGGCGCGCTCGATGATCGCGTCGATGCTTGTCGCGGCGTAGCCCTGTTCAAAAAAGACCTCGGCGGCCGCTTGAAGAAGGGCCTCCCGTCGGCCCTTGCGCCGCGTGGTCTTTACAGCCGCAGCCATTCATTCGCTCCAATGCATCACTTGACTGGTAACGCTTATTACCGTAAACGTCAATGGTAACGTCTATTACCGGAGGCCGTCATGGCGCAACATAGCAGGAAAAAGACGATCGGCTTGCTGCTGTGCCTCTCAGCCGTGGTCGTCCTAGGTGCAGGATGGGCTTGGGCACGTTCAGACGAGACGTCAACCGACAACGCTTACGTCCGCGGGGACGTGACCGGGCTCGCGCCGAAGATTGCGGGCTACGTCACTGCGGTAGAGGTCAGGGACAACCAAGCCGTCCAAGCCGGTGACGTCCTGTTCCAGATCGACGATCGCGACTACCGCGCGCGGCTCGCACAAGCCGTGGCCAATGTCGAAGCCGCCCAGGCGCGCCTCGGTAATGTCGATGCCGAAGTCCTGCTTCAGCATGCCCTAATCAGGCAGGCCGAAGCCCAGATGCGTGCGGCCGAGGCCGAGCTGAACCTAGCGACAAAGGCGTCCGACCGCCGCCGCGAACTTATCCGCAGCAGCGCAGTGAGCCAGGCCCAGGTTGATGAAAGCGATGCCGCGCGCTCGAGGGCCGAAGCGGCCGTGGAGGCAGCATCAGCAGCACTGGAAGCACAGCGGCAGCGTATCGCTGTTCTCGACGCCCAACGCGAAGCCGCCGTAGCCGCCGTAGCGCAAGCCCGGGCCGCAGAGGAACTCGCTCAAATCGACCTCGACAACACAGTGGTACGTGCCCCGGTCAGCGGCGTCGTCGGCAACCGCCAGGTTCGCATCGGCCGACTTGTGGCGCCGGGCGCCTCCTTGCTCGATATCGTTCCGGTCAACGATCTGTGGGTCGTGGCGAACTTCAAAGAAACGCAGATCGAACATATCCGGGCCGGTCAGCATGTGCGTGTTACCGTCGATGGCTATCCGAATGCGACATTTGAAGGCGTGGTGGACAGCTTTGCACCCGGCAGCGGGTCTGCTTTCAGCTTGCTTCCCGCAGACAATGCGACAGGGAATTTCGTGCGCGTCGTCCAGCGCGTTCCGGTGAAGATCCGGCTTGTCGGCAATCCACTGCCTGGCCGCCTCGTCCCGGGCCTGTCCGCGCGTGTCGATATCGATGACGGGAGCGGCTCGTGACCGCGGCGCTTGTCGCCACGCCGTGCCTCGATCGACCCGCGACAGGAACGCTTCTCGTCGCGGGCATAGTGCTCGCCACCCTGACGGAGGCGATCGCCAGCACGGTCCTGTCGCTCGGGCGCGGCGACATCATCGGCGACACCTATGCAACACCCGATGAGTTCGCCTGGCTGGATGTTGGATATACCGCCCCGAAGCTGATCGGGTTCATGGCCGCGGCCTGGCTGATGAACCGTATGAACCCACGGAGCCTGATCGTCGGCTCGGCCCTGGTCATGGGCGCAGCCTGCGCCATTGCCGCGATCACGGCTCGATTGGACCTGTTGGTTCTGCTCCGCGTGATGCAAGGCTTCTCTGGAGGCATCCTGCTCGTGGCGGGGCAGGCGATCATTTTTCTTGCCTATCCGCGACGCCACCAACCGATCCTCCAGGCCCTGTTCGCAATGGGTGCAGTCGTTGCCCCCGCGACGATTGCCCCCGCCCTTCAGGGCTGGTTGCTCGACAGCCAGTCGTGGACGTGGATCTTCTTCAGTGCAGTCCCGGTGGCGCTGGCGGCGGCCGGTCTCCTGCTGCTCGCGGACTGCCCAGCGCCCGTCAAAGTAGCACGCCGACCGTTCGACTGGCTCGGCTTCTCGCTCGTGTCTGCCACACTCTACTGCTTCACCTATGTGTTCAGCCAGGGCAGCCGATGGGACTGGTTCGAGGAATCCCGCATCTTGTGGCTGACAGTGATCGGCACGGCCGCGCTGCTGGCGTTTATCGGCCAACAGGCGATGGCCAAAGGCCAGGGCCTGCTGGATTTCACCTTGTTCCGGTCGGAGGATTTCTCCTTCGCGTTCATCGTCAGTTTCGTCGCCGGCGCCGCCTTGTTCGGGAGCGCGTTCCTGATTCCGTCGTTCGCCGCGTCCGTCCTTGCATTGACGCCAACCGACGCCGGCCTGCTCCTATTGCCGAGCGGCGCGCTTTTCATCGGCGCGCTTCTCATCGCTGCTTTCCTCATGCAGGTCCGCCGTGTTCCTCCGATCGCCACGGTGCCGTTTGGAATCCTGATGATCATGGTCGCGATGTGGATGCTGTCCGGTTCGACGATCGAGAGCGGCGCGGACGACATGATGCCGGCCATCCTGTTGCGTGGCCTCGGCCTCGGCTTCCTATTCCTGTCTATCACCCTCATCGCCTTCAGCAAGCTCAACGACCAAAACCTCGCATCCGGCATAGGCCTCTTCAACACGGGTCGCCAGTTTGGTGGCCTCATGGGTGTCGCCTGGCTGCAGACGTTGATCGAGAATAACGTCGCCGCCAATGTCGCGGTGCTCGGCGCCAACGTCACCGCGGGCGTTCCCGCGGTCAGCGAGCGTCTAGCGACGACCACAGCCATGCTCGCGGCAAAGGGAATGGATTCCGTTGCAGCCGGCCGGGCAGCGGCGATCCTAATGGGCAGAGCCGTTACGGGTCAGTCCACCGTGATCGCCTTCGACACAGCGTTCAACGCAGTCGCGCTGCTGTTTGTGGTCGCCGCGCCCGTGCTGATCGCAATCAAGATCGGTATCTCCCGATTCATGGGAAAGCGCGCGGGACGGTCCCCGAAGCTGACGGCGATCCCGTTGCTGATCGCGCCGCCGCCCGACATGACTCCCAGCTTGCCGTCTCCAGCCTTGGCCTCGAACGTCCTCATCGACGGGAGTCAGAGACAAGCGGAAGATGCCCAGTTGCCAGCCTGACAGGCCTTCTGGAAATATTCTCCGGTGGCGGCAGGGCTCGAGGACAATGAGCCGGCATCGGAACGGAGCCTGGTCGGCGCGAAGGAAAGAACCGGGGGCGACCAGGCAAGGCAGGCAAGGTCCGGCCACGTCCTGGGTGAGGTCTCGGATCAATCCTGAGATGCGTATGGGACCGGCCACCCATCTGCCGCGTCAGCGGCTTCGTTCAATCCATTTTATGAGTTCATGACCCAGGCAGCACCATCCCGACGGCTAAGAAATACGCGTCGGCTCATGGATTTCCATGAGGTGCGGCCGCAGGATGGCGGGACTAGAGTGCGGGTATGAATTTGCCGACCCAGACATCGAGGAGAAGTGCTACATCAAGCGCTGACAGTTCCCAGCCTTTCTTTGCCCGGCAGGAGAAGTCGATGATGTCAGTCTGGTCGCGCCGCCCCCACTTCCTGCACCTGGGGCTCTTCACTGCAGCATATGTATTGGGCTGCGGATTCGCTCAGGCGCTCGCAATCGTGCCTGGAACAGGTATTTCCATTTGGCCTCCCAGCGGGCTTTTCATGGCTACGCTTATCCTCGCCTCCAGGCACAGCTGGCCGTGGTGGGTGTTGGGGGGCTGCCTGGCTGAACTGTTCAGCAACGCCTTGTGGTTCCATAATCCACTGTCCGTTGCCTTGCTGATCTATACCGGCAACGTTCTTGAAGCGGTGGCCGGCGCATGGCTCGTGACCTGGGCCTGCAGACGGCCGTTTCGGCTGGAAACCTTGCAGGAAGTTCTTACACTGGTCGTATTGGGCGCGGGAATTGCGCCAGTCGCAAGCGCGACGGTGGGAAGCGCGACGCTTGCGTGGTTTGGCATGCAAACCTTCGCGGCCGCTTGGCCTCTATTTTGGCTCGGAGACGCCACCGGGGTCTTGATTGTGGCGCCACTGGCGCTGGCCGTGTTGCAAAACTGTGGCGGCAGGACCCAGCTCTCGGCCGCGCGTTGGATGGAAGCCTGCGTCCTAGGGCTGATCTTTCTCGGTGTCGCCGCCCTTTCCTTGAGCGGTCACCTGCCCTCAGCCTACATCGTCATGCCGCCGCTTCTTTGGGCCGCGGTGCGCTTCGAGTTCAAAGGCGCCGCCGTCGCCTTGACCCTTCTCGCCCTGATCACGGTGGTATTCACGATATCCGGCACAAGCCAATTCGTCGGCGATCCTGAGTTCCAGAAGCAGATGCAGTTTGCGCTGCAGCTTTTTCTGGCCATCTCGGCATTTTCCGTGCTCACCGTGGCCGCCGTTTCCCGGCAGCACCAGCAGGCGCTGCTCACGCTGCGCGACAGCGAGCGGGAGCTCTCGCAGCTTGTCGACATGGTTCCGAGCCACGTCTGGCGTCTGACGCCCGACGGCGAGCCGACCTTTTTCAACAAGCGCATGATCGATTTCCTCGGCCTGGACGTAGCGGATTTGGACAAACGGGGTATGAGCCGGCTGGAGGCGGTCATTGAAACCATCCATCCGGACGAGGCAATCGGGTTCGGCGACGCGCTCCGTCGCAGCCTCGCCACCGGCGAAAACTTTGCGTTGCGATACCGCCTGCGTCGCGCCGATGGTGTCTATCACTGGATGTCGAGCCGCGCAGAACCGATGCGGGATCAGAACGGGCGCATCGTACAGTGGTACGGCCTCTGTCACGACATTGACGATCAGATGCATGCCGAAGAGGCGCTCCGGCGGAGCGAGCGGGAGCTTCAGCAGCTTGTCGACGCCCTGCCAGTCCACGTCTGGAGCTGGACGCCCGATGGCAAGCTGGCCTACGTCAACAAACGATCCTTGGAGGAACTCGGCCTCTCCGGTGCGAACTTCGAAGGCTCCACCATGGTGGCGCAAAAGCTGGTACATCCTGAAGATGCCCCCGAGGTGCTGCGTACGTCTGCCAATTGCCTCAAGGCTGGCGACGCCTTCATGATGCGGTATCGCCGGCGCTGCAAAGACGGCAGTTATCGCTGGATGGAGGGGCGTTGCGAGCCTCTGCGCGATCAAGACGGAACGATCGTCCACTGGTACCAGGTTTCCATCGACATAGACGATCAGATGCACGCCGAAGAGGCGCTACGGCGGAGCGAGCGGCAGCTTCAGCAGATGATCGACGCGGTGCCGGTCCGTATCTGGAGCGTAAGGCCGACTGGCGGCCCCATCTATTTCAACAAACGATATCAGGACCATTTCCGCGCCGTCATCCCGAACTTCGACGCGCTTGGAGAGCCGCGCATCGAGACGTTGCTGCAGGAGTTGATTCATCCCGAAGACGCTTCCGAGGTGCAGTGTACGTTGCGGAACTGTTTCGACACCGGCGGCGGCTCCGCGATGCGGTTTCGGTGGCGCGAGAAGGACGGCGCCTATCGCTGGGCGGAGTGCAGGGTGGAGCCTCGGCGTGATCAGGACGGAGTTATCGCAGAGTGGTACGGGGTTTCTCTCGATATTGACCATGAGGTGCGTGCGCAGGAGGCGCTGCGGGAGCGGGAGCGGGAGCTCTCGCTGCTCGTGGAAATGGTTCCAAGTCACCTCTGGCGCGTGAGCCCGGAAGGGGAGACCACATTCGCCAATAAGCACATGGCGGACTATTTCGGCTTGGATGTAGAGGACAAGCCTCGGATGGAGGCGGTGTTCAATACCATGTTCCACCCGGACGAGGTGGATGAGGTCTGGGATGTTTTCGCACGCTGTCTCCGCACGGGCGAGCCGTTTTCCATGACCTACCGCCTGCGCCGGCATGATGGCGTCTACCGCTGGATGTCGGGTCGGGCAGAGCCGATGCGGGATGAGAGCGGACGTATTGTCCAGTGGTTCGGCCTCTGTCACGACATCGACAATCAGGTGCGGGCCGAAGAGGCGTTGCGGCGCGCTTCCGAGAGACTCGCGCGGGCAACGCAGGCGGCAAGCTTGGCCGAGCTTTCCGCATCCATCGGGCACGAGGTGAACCAGCCGCTGGCTGCGATAGTCGCCAATTCACAGGCATGTCACCGCTGGCTGTCCGCGGAGCCGCCGAATGTCGAGCGCGCGAAGATCACCGCGGAGCGCATCACCCGAGACGCCAACTCGGCGGCGGATGTCGTCAGCCGCATCCGCGCCCTATTCCGACAGACAACCAACGCCAAATCGTCTGAGAACATCAACCGCGTGATCAGTGAAGTCTGCCGGCTGATGGCCGACGAGATCGCCGCGAAAGACATCCGCGTCGAGACAAACCTCGAGCCGGACCTGCCGCCGGTCGCGCTCGATTGCGTACAGGTGCAGCAGGTGCTCGTGAACCTGATCCGGAACGGGATCGAGGCCATGGAGGCCGTGGTCGAGGGCGCGCGTGCGCTTCAGATCCGCTCGTCCCGGGACGACCTTCATGCAATCCGCGTCGAGGTTCGCGACACCGGAACCGGATTCAAGGACGCCGATCGCGTCTTCGAGCCGTTCTTCACGACCAAGCAGCACGGGATGGGCATGGGGCTCGCCATTTGCCGTTCGATCATCGAATCGCATGGGGGCAGCCTCTGGACGGCCAACGACGAGGCGAGGGGCGCTACCGTCGCTTTCACGCTTCCGCTCGCGACGAATGGGGGCAGCGCGACGATGTCGTAACGCCCCGATTGACGGCCATCGCGAGCCCCCAGGCGGCAAGCGTGAATGCAACGCAGACGGCGGCGAGACCGGCGTAGCCCGCCGCTACGATCACGGCGCCCGCGACTAGGGGGCCGGCGGCAAAACCGATCAGATAGGCCGATCCCGCCGCCGCGGCCCAACGTCCGCTGCGATCGAGCGCGGCGGCGAGGCCCAACAGGTAGGGCATCGAGAAATAGTAAACGACGACCGAGCCGCCGAGAGCGATGACATAGGCGGCTGGGTTGCGCCAGAAACAAAGCGCGAGCACGACGAGCATGAAGCCGATGCAGAACCCCGATATGGGGATCGCCCGTCCCCAGCGCACGTTGAGCGCGGTTGCGGCTCCCGCCCCTGCGAGACCGACCAGCGTCGAGACCGTCAGCGCATAGCCGACGGCGCTCGTGTCGAGGCCAGCGCGCTCGCCCAAGGGGGCGCTAAACGCGTAAATCGCGGCGGACGCAGCCACGTAGACCACGATCGACGCGAGCGTCATGACACAGAGCATCGGGGAGGCTTGTGCCGAGGCGACCAAGGTTCCGCTGCCGGTTTTGGCGCGTACGTCCGGAACAAGGAACAGGAGCGGCGCGAGTGCAAGCGTCACGCCCGCGATGAGCCCAAGGATGCCGCGATGGGCGAAAGCGGCGGTGACCTCTCCGCCGACGGCGAAGAGCCCGGCGCTGCCCAAGGCCCAGACGACCTGGAAGTAGCCGTAGACCCTATCCGGGTTCCTGCAATGCGAGGCGACGATCGAGAGCGATACGGCGTAAAGCGCACCCTCGCCGACGCCCGCCAGGCTACGAAGCAGGACGAGCGATGTCCACGAGGCGCTGAAGGTCGATGCGCCTTGGGCGAGCAATGTCAGCGCGGCGGCGACAAGACCGACGCGCCGATAGGAAAGCCTGGGCAGGACGGGCGCAATGGCGATGGCCGTGGCAGCGAGAGTGAGAAACTCGGCGGAGACGACGAGGCCGGAGTCGCGTTCCGACAGCGAGAGGCCGGCCATCAGCCCGGCAATCACAAAGGGCGACATCTGTGGGACCAGCCCACCGATCACCTGCGCGGCGATCGCACCTATCACTAGGGACGCGGGTTCGCGGGGTATCCAAGGATCTCGCGGAGTTTCGGTCATGCCGGCTACGCCTCACTCGGCGGCCGGAGCGTCCTCGCGTCCGGGTCGGTCTCGACCTCCAAGATGCCATCCTACAGCTTAACGTTCGGCGCGCAAACGACACCCTGCACGCGCGTTGCAAACGCGAAGAAGAGCGTACAGGATTTCCATAGGGTGCCGGACGGTCAAAGAGAGGCTACGGTGCGGAATGAGTTGGCGAATCCCGCGCGCGAGAATGCTGCCCTGGTTGAAGTAAAGAAGGCGCAATGACGACGGACGACCATATCGTATTCATCGTCGATGACGATGCGCGGATCCGGGAGGCGCTCGGAGAGCTTCTGGCGTCGCACGGAATGCGCGCCCTGGCGTTCGGATCGGCCGGAGACTACATCGGCGCGGAGAAGCCGGACGTCCCCTCGTGCATCATTCTCGATGTCGAGCTGCCGGATATCAACGGGCTCGACCTGCAGAGGCAGATCGCGAAGGGGAACCATCCGCCGATCGTTTTCATAACTGGGCATGGCGACATCCCGTCGTCCGTGCGCGCGATCAAGCACGGCGCCGTGGATTTCCTGACCAAGCCCTTCAGTGATGCGAACCTCATGGCCGCAATCGATGCGGCAATCGCCCAGGATCGGGAAAAGAGGTCAGCGCGCGCCGAACTTGGCGTGTTGAGACGACGTTATCTCGAGCTGACGCCACGCGAGCGCGAGGTGCTGCCACTGGTGGTGAGCGGTTTGCTCAACAAGCAGGCCGCCGCCGAGCTGGGGATCAGCGAAGTCACGCTGGAAATCCATAGAAGGAACGTGATGCAGAAAATGGCGGCGGCGTCGCTCGCCGATCTCGTGCGGATCGCGGAGCGATTGGAGATACCGATCACCCACTCGCGACGAACGGGAGGGACCCGGGTGTGATCAAGAGAAGACCAGTTGTGGCGGTTGTCGATGATGATCCAAGGCTGCTCGAGTCGCTGGAGAATCTGCTGGAGTCCGCAGGCTATGTGGCTCGCAGCTTCTCGTCGGCGCGATCATTGCTCATTAGCGGGCTGTCCGGCCTGGACGTGCTCATCACCGACATCGGGATGCCCGGCATGGACGGCTTCGAACTTTGTGACCTGGTGAAGAAGGTGCGCCCGGATCTGCCGATGTTCTTGATCACCGGACGCCACGAGATTGCCGATGCGGACCAAGCAGAGGGCGTCAGCGGATGCTTCCGCAAGCCCTTCGATGCGCAGGTCATGCTGGCAGCCATCGGCGATGTCTTACGCAAATCGAAAAATGGAGGTTAGCATGAGACTTGAGCAGCCGCACCTACGGAGATCGGCGCCGTTGTCATCGCAGCGGAACAACGAAGCGGAGCAGCCACTCGTCATCATTGTGGATGACGATGCGGCTGTCCGCGAGGGGCTGTCCGAATTGATACTTTCTGCCGGGTTTCAGCCCGTCTGTTTTAGCTCGACGCGCGAATTGCTCAATGCCGACGTACTGGACAGTTCCGGTTGCCTGATCCTCGACGTGCGCATGCCGGGAGCGAGCGGCCTCGACCTGCAGCTTCATCTGGCCCAAACGGGCAACCCCAAGCCGATCATCTTCCTGACCGGGCACGGCGACATTCCAATGACCGTGCAGGCAATGAAGGCCGGAGCGGTGGACTTCCTCACGAAGCCGGTGCGGGACCAGACGCTGCTTGATGCGGTAATCGCCGGTGTTGCCGCGGATGCCGCGCGGCGGGCGGCATCCGCGGTCGTCAAACGCAACCTCGAACGTCTCGAGACGCTGACGCCACGGGAGCGCGAGGTTCTTTGTCAGGTCGCGTGGGGACGTCTAAACAAACAGATCGCCTTCGATCTCGGCATCAGCGAGGTTACGGTGAAGCTGCACCGCGGCAACGTCATGCGCAAGATGGAGGCTGCTTCCATCGGCGAGTTGATCCGGGCATGGGAGACGCTGCCGGCGCCGATGCGCGAGGCCGGCGCGAACAAGACTTTGGCATAAGCCGATAGATGCTTCCGTCCGAAAGGATCACCTAGCGCGCAGGGAATTCCTTCTCGTGCTTTACGAGGAGGTTGGCTTGAAGGCAGCGGACTTGTCGGGTCAAGGCCAGGACTATCGCATGAGGGCAGGACTAAGGCGGACAGGTAAGCCTGCCACCAGCTCATATGCGATAGCCCTGAGTGAAGCTACAGCAACGTACGAGTTCCCGATGTTGTGTTCCATGCGCGGAACTGTCGGACGATCTGGCTGTTAGCCGTGTTCACCCTTCGAAGGGTGCGTTCGACACAAGGTCGACGGAGGAAGGAACTCGATATCCAGGTACATAGCGTTCACCGAAATCCCGGACGAAATTGTCGTAGGTCGTTTCCGGTCTGGCCTCGGCGATGTGACAGAAGCACCGGCTCATCCGCCGCTTCATTTCGAGCCGCGGGAATTCCTCAACGATCCTCGCTATCTCTGCTGCGGGGATAAGCTCGTATTGCAGGCCGATCACATCCAGGCAGATGCCGGCAGTACAGAGCGCCACCTCCGCCTCCTTGTAGAGGCCGATGGATGGTGTGGAGTTGAGGGCGACGCTGTCCCAGATCAGTTGGGCTCGGCGCTCGTCGACCCCGCCTTGCCGGGCGAAGATCCGAGCCAGATCAGCGCCTTCGACTTCGAAGCGGCGCGGACCGTCAAACCGTTCGTTGAGCGTGATGTCGTGCAGCAGCGTCCCTAGGGCGACGACTTCCGCGTCGTGATCAATGTTGCGAAGCTGTCCGATCCGTGCCGCAAACAACCAGGAGCGGACAACATGATTGAACAGATATGGCTCGCTTTCCCGGCGGGCATAGTCGAGGGCCCGTTCCACGAGCGGCGTATCGGGAACCGAAATTTCCGCAAGCATCCGACTGCTGGTTCGGTTCATGTCCATAATCTCCTTAGCGAGTTGCGACCGGCGGCTTTGCCTCACGAACCCGAGACGCTCGTTCATTGTCTATCAAAGAGATGAGGCCCTCTTGCCGCATTGCCTCCTGCACGGCCGGACGGCTCGCCATACGCTTACGCAAGGCAATCAATGGCGCGGGAACGGTGACATCGAAGCGCTCGGCCCACAGCAGCATCACGAAAAGATAGAAGTCGGCCACGCTGGGTTTTGCGCCAAACAGGTAGTCGCCCGCAAGATTGCCCGAAAGGATGTCCAGCAGCCTGGAAATCGTCGCTCTTGCCTGTGCCTTTTGACCGTCGCTGCTCGCATGCCACATCGGCTTGAAGCTGCGGTGCACCTCGGTCGAGATGAAAGCCAGCGCTTCCAGCACGCGGGTACGGCCGAGATTTTCCGGAACGCCGAGCGCCGGATACTCCATAGCCAGCCAATCCAGGACGGCGATGTTCTCGGTGAGGACTTCTCCGCTGTCCAGCACCAGCGCCGGAACGTAGCCCTTGCGCGCCACATCGTTGAAATCGGCGCCCGACGCCGTTCGCTTCGTCTTCAGATTGACGCTCTCCCGTTCGAATGGCGCGCCCGCCTCGAGCAAGGCTATGTGATCGGCAAGACTGCACGCGAGCGGACTGTAGTATAGTTTCATGTTCACAATCCTTTCGGGGAGGATTCCTGGAAGAGGCGCGGCACCGCTGCAGGAAACAGCTAGCGGTAGCCGAGGCCGGTGACGTAGTTGAAGAGCATCCGCTCCTGCATTTCTTCCTGCTCGAACAGGACTTTCATGGCGTCCCGGATGTCCAGTATGCCGAGAGGCCTGACGCCAACGTCGATCACCGGAATGTTCTGCAGGCGTCGCGCGGCCATGGTCTGCCATACGTCATGAACATCGTCCTGCGGACTGCACGAGACGATGGATCTGCACATCAGGTCGGACACCGGCGGTGTTGAGGACGTTGGCCCGGTGAGATGGCGCACGAGGTCGGATTTGCTGAGCACGCCTTCCGCGCTTCCGCCGGCATTGCACACGACAACGAGGCCGATGCCGGGCCTGGAAAGCGAAAGGGCGGCCGCTTGCACCGTTGCATTGAAGTCGATCACCGCAAGACGCGACGACGTGAAGGCATGCAGTTTCTCGATAAGCATTGCTGCCGTCCTTGGTTGAGTGTCCGTGCCGCCGAATTCGTTAAACGCTCCGGCGGCGCGGCGCTCCTCCCGTTCAAACAGGCGATGAAATCCCGGTTCATTCGTCGTATGGGATCACCAGTTCCGTCTCGTCGGTGTCGACGACGAACACGGCCAGCAGCCGGGCGGGTTCGGTTGCGCTGGCATTCTGGCTGACGCTGTGACGATCGCCAGGATACTCGGACCAGCTTTCGCCGGCGCGATAGGTGATTACCGGCTCATCATTGACTTGGCTCTTAATCGCTCCTTCGAGGACCGTGGCGTAGATGAAGGCGGACTTGGGGTGGAGATGCGCGGGCGAAATGCCGCCGGGCTCATATTCGACGAGCACGCCCCTCATGCTCTTGCCGGGCACGTTTGGAAGCGGGTGGTCGTAGACGAGCTTCACGCCCTTGAAGGGCACGCCCGCCGAATCTTCGGCAAGCGCTGAGGTGGCGATGAGGGCCGCGAGAGCGGCGGTGCTGTAGAGTATGGTCCTGATCATTTGTCTGGCTCCAGTTGCGGTTGAGATTGGGGGTGATCGCCGGCCGGAGGGGAGGACGGCCGGCGATCGGGCTCTCGCCTGAGGGCACGGCGTGAGCCTTAGGACCTAATGAAGGTGAGCAAGTCGGCGTTCACCACATCGGCATGCGTGGTACACATCCCGTGCGGAAAGCCCTCATAGATCTTGAGCGTGCCGTTCTTTAGAAGCTTTGCGGATAACGGCGCGGAATCGGCAATGGGCACGATCTGGTCGTCCGTGCCGTGCATGACGAGTGTCGGCACGTCGATGATCTTGAGGTCGTGGGTGAAATCGGTCTCCGAAAAGGCCTTGATGCCTTCATACTGCGCTTTCGCGCTACCCATCATGGCCTGCCGCCACCAGTTCTGGATGACGCCCTGGATCGCTTCCGCGCCCGGCCGGTTGAAGCCGTAGAAGGGGCCAGACGGGAAATCGATGTAGAACTGCGCGCGGTTGTCGGCGAGCGACTTGCGCAGCCCGTCGAACACTTCGATCGGAAGGCCACCAGGATTGGCCGGCGTCTTCACCATGATTGGCGGCACAGCGCCGATAAGCACGAGCTTTGCGACGCGGCCCTGAGGCTGCCCATGCTGCGCGACATAGTGAGTGGCTTCACCACCGCCGGTGGAGTGACCGATGTGGACCGTATTTCTCAGGTCGAGATGCTCGACCACAGCGGCAATGTCGGCGGCGTAGTGATCCATGTCGTGACCGTCGCTCACCTGCGCGGAACGGCCGTGCCCGCGCCGGTCATGGGCGATAGTACGAAAACCATGCCCGACAAAGAAAAGCATCTGCGTGTCCCAATCGTCGGCGCTGAGTGGCCAGCCATGATGGAAGACGATCGGTTGGGCGTCCTTCGGACCCCAGTCCTTGTAATAGATCTTCGTGCCGTCCTTGGTTGTAATAGGGCTCATATCTTTTAATCCTTCTTGAGAAATGAATGAGTTCGACTCCTGGCCGGCTGCCCCTTGCGCGAGCGCGTATTTGGGCAGGCCGGTTGCAATGCCGGCGGCAGCTGCACCGAGGAGCAGGGCTCGGCGACTCGCCTGAGGCGCAAAGGGCAGCTCGTGGTCCATCGTTCGTTTCCTTGCGAGTTCTCTTCAGATGATGCCGTTACGCCGCAACACCGCTTCGCCGAGGTGGGGCATGTTCGAACCAGTCTTCGAACGACGTCGAACCGATGCGGGCGCCCGCGCCCGGGACAAGCGAGCGGTCGTCTAGCTCGGTCCCGAAATAGAGAGCATGAGGATCACCGATCACCTTCCTGGGATCGTTGGCGAGCTGCAGAAAACGCGCGACCAGCTCGTTCATCCGGAACGGCTCGGGGCCGCCGATCTCCATCACGCCGTTAATCGGCTGGGAGAGCGCCACGTCAGCCATGACGTCTGCGACGTCGTCGGAGGCGATGGGCTGGAAGTAGGCCGACGATACCGAGACGGTGTCGCCGACAGTTGCCGACTGCGCAATGCCGCCAAGGAACTCGAAGAACTGGGTCGAGTGAACGATCGTGTAGGGAATTCCGGACTCCCTGATCAGCTTCTCCTGGGCCATCTTGGCGCGCAGGTAGCCGCTGCGGGGCAGGCGCTCCGCCCCGACGATCGAGAGCGCGATGTGATGTTTCACGCCGGCAACCTTCTCCGCCGCAAGCAGGTTCTTTCCGGCTGTTTCGAAGAACTCGAGAACGGCCTTGTCCTCGAACGACGGTGAATTGGCGAGGTCGATGACGACCGCCGCCCCGGCAAGAGCCTTGTCCAATCCTTCACCGGTGAAGGTATTGACGCCGCCACTTGGCGCCGCCGCCAATACGTCGTGGCCCTTCACGCTCAGCCTTGCGACGGTCTTGGAGCCGATAAGTCCGGTGCCGCCGATGATTACGATTTTCATGTCATTCTCCTGTTCTGACTTCGAAAAGATCTGATAATGCCGGCGGCTCCTCACCCTGCCGGTCCTGCATTCCTCAATGAGAGAGAGGCGCGTCCGCGACTCGCTCGACCGTGAGCCGAAGGGGTTGGCTCAAGCGACACTGTCTTCGCAGCCTCCCCTCGCTTGGCCCCGGACCCCATGACCTCCGAGGCGCTGCCGTAGGACCCCGAGCCAAAGATGTCGGCCGAGCCATAGGTGGCGCATGATGGAGGCGGTGTTCTCGAGGAATTCCCGAAGAGGTCTGCCAGCATGGCCGGGATCACGAGGTGCCGATGTTGCGAGGGCACGACATTGCGGCGACGCCGCCACGACATCGTGCCCCTGTTGACGCAGCCGCTCGACGGTCGCCAACTGGATGTACCGAGTGCCGCCAATGACCACGATTTTCATGTCGATGTCTCCTGAGGCTTGCACTTGTCGAATGCAGCCGGCGCGAGGCGACGGGTTTCGTCACTGCGCCGATGCGGCGGCTTCCTCGATAGGCGAGGCGACCGCGCTGGAATGCGAGACCATCAGCGCGTGCGACCCGCCATCGACGACTATGGACACGGTTTGCGCCGCCCCGTTGTCCGACACGCAGCATGCATAAACGAGGGCCAGAGCTCTGATGATCTTCTGCACGTGTCTTCTCCTGTGCGGCGGTCTTTCGATGCCTAGGAGAATGCGCCCACTTGGTACGCGAAAATATTCGACGCACGGCTCGGTCCGATGATCCGAAAGTCTAGGACCGATGCACTCCAGGAGTGACGGCTTTAGCCGGTTGGCCGAGGGTTAGCCGGACATATTCGAACGCACCGCCGGGATAGAGGCGCCGACGTTCCCCGGTAGTACGCCGGGAGTGGCGGTTTCGGTCGCGCCGCCAACTGGCGTCGTCCAGTCGGTGTTCCCCTTAGGTCTCAAAAGCACCACGGCAAGCAGTCCAACGAAAACCGCAACAAGACATATACCGACGTATGGCCCGCCCTCATCCTCGATCCAATCGCCTCACGAATGCTTCTCAACATAGGGTGATCACACGACCAATCCGCCAAGTGTCGAAAAGCAGCGGGATGAAAATGTCAGGACCGAAAACAAGATCAGGCGGGGCCGGCAAATATCTCTTTGAGACTGCCGATGTGTCCCTTTCCGACCCGCCCGTAGAGCAGTCGAAGGCCAGCGTTGTTCATGATCTTGGCAACCTTATTCAGGTCGCATCATCTGCGCTGAATCGTGTCGCCCGCGACCCGAGCGTCTCGACGGCTCCGACTCTCGAGCCCGTAATCGCCAGCGCCAGGACTGCCCTGCAGCGAGCCGGCGCGCTCGTGCGGGAGACGGTAGGCCGGGCCGCATCGAGTCATCGGACGCCTGAATATGCAAGCGTAAGCGCCTGCCTGGCCGAGGTCGAAAACCTCGTCCAAAGCACATCGGAGACCAACATCCGTCTCGAGGTTCGCGTTGAGCGAGATCTGCCCGCTGCGATATGTGATCCCCTGGGTTTGCAAAACGCGATCTTGAATCTCGTGTTTAACGCGCGCGACGCGATGCCGGACGGCGGGTTGATCTCGATAAGCGTCGCCCCGGTCTTTCAGTATCCTGGAACCGTCATTGAGCTCCGGATCGAAGATAGCGGCATCGGGATGACGCGCGAGACCGTGCTCCGCGCCTTCGATCTCTTTTTCACCACCAAGGGCACGGGCCTGGGCGGCGTCGGCCTGCCGATGGTGAAGCATTTTGCCGAGCGACACGGCGGGCGCGTCGATATCGAAAGCGCCTTCGGGTCGGGCACGACAGTGATATTGCGCCTGCCCGCCATGGAGGCCCGGCAGGATTGACTGCAAGCCAATCGGGTGCCGGCTCACAGCGCCCAGTCATTCATGCCTGCAATCATGTGTACTCCCTACATGGAGTTCATGTTCCCCAGGCTGGCCTCTCGCGGAAGCGACTGTACGCTCGAGCCTTACGCGATCAGATCGCTCGACGAGGCCAACGCCTATATCTCCTCGCCGCCGCTGGGAGGACGCAATCGCGAAAGCGTCCGCACGCTACAGCGGCTGATCGACGTCAGCGTCCGCACCGTCTTTGGCGATGTCGATGCACGCAAACTGCAGGCGTCGCTGACGCTGTTCGCCGAAGCCAGCGATGACGAGTTCCTGTCCGAAACCATGTTCGACGTCTGGTTCAACGGTTTGCTCGACGAGGACACCATGACGCGGATCCGCTTTATGCAGCGATAAGCCGGCATCGCCGGCTGCCTCGCACCCTCGAAGAGGCAGAAAGCTTCGCGCCATCAGCTTTTTCGACGGCCTGGCCAAGCTGGACATTCCGCCGTGCCACGTGCGGTCGCATGCCGGCCAAGGCAGATCAGGGTAAGCCATTTGCGTTCTGGTCCAGATCCTTCGGCAGGGGGCGAATTCTTCCTCCCCAGGCACTTCCGGGAACCGGCGTTAACGCCAATCGGTCTTGGCCTGCTCGATCCGCTCGGTCGAGGAGGATACGAAGTTCCAATAGACGTGCCGCGGTTCGGAAAAGGGCTCGCCTCCCAACAGCATCAGTCGTGTTGAATGGAAGGCCGGCGCCTTGAGCACGATTTCGGCACCGGGTTCCAACAACATCAATTCGGCTTCACGGAACGAGCCCGGCCGGCCGACGATCTCAACTTCGCCGGCGACGACATAGACCGCCCGCTCGTGATGTTCGGGCTTGACCTGGTATCGTGCGCCGCTGGTGAGGACGATTTCGGCGAACACCATGTCGGAGAAAGTTTTGACCGGCGAGACCAAACCGTCCGAGGCTCCGGCGATCAAGGTGAACTCAACTCCTCTTGCACACGTCCTCGGTATCTCCGGCTCACTGTAGTGGGCAAAATCGGCGGCGACTTCCTCATGCCTGCAAGGAAAGGCAACCCAGGCCTGAATGCCGAAAAAATTGCTCCCGGACGCCCGAGCCTCCGGCGGGGTCCGTTCGGAATGGACGATCCCCGAACCCGCCGTCATCCAGCTGACTTCAACGGGGCGGAGAGCCTGCACCTTCCCGAGACTGTCCCGGTGAACGATCTCCCCATCGATCAGGTAGGTCACGGCCGCGAGGCCGATATGGGGATGCGGCCCCACGTCGAAACCCTGACCGGTATTAAACACCGCAGGACCAATGTGGTCGAAGAGAACAAAGGGGCCGACCATTCGCCCATACTTGGAGGGCAATACGCGCCGCACCTTGAAACCGCTCACCAGTTCACTGGACACCGGCAAAACGACTGTGTCGATGTCTATGACGCCGGCTTGTCGGATGGTCTTGGCTTTCTTCCTTCTTGTGCGCCCTGTCTGCCGGCGCTCAAAACGCGCCGGAACGGTACGGCGTGAAAAACCTTGTGCATGGCTTTGAGCAGCGCAAATTTCGAACTCGTGTACTGTTCTCCGGCGATGTTGCTGCCGCCGAGGGACGACATCCTCGCCGCAAGGACCGCTGCAAGATCTTCAGCCATTTCGGGCCGGTCGAGAAGCAGAGGTGCAAAGTTTTGCTGGTCAATCTCATAGACCACGACGTGGCTCATGGCCCGCAAGGTCGAGGTCTCGCCGATGCCCGCGAGCAAACCCGTCTCTCCGAAAAAGTCGCCGGGAGCGAGGTGGCCGATCTCCTGCGGGCGGGCGTCATCTTCGCCGCGCTCTCGGACAATGATGCCCGTCCGAACAATCATAAGGGACGGCAGCATCTCTCCCTGTCGTGCTATGACATCGCCCTTGCGATAGGTGCGCACTGTGGTTGTTGCTGCGAGGGCCTCTTTTTCGTTGTCCGTCAAGGCCGAGAATATTGGTATCGCGTTTATAAGCTTGATCGGCGTGACTTGCGGGAGATTTGCCGTATCTTCGTTCGGTAAATCACTTATGAGAATCGAAGAGGAGGGTGGCGTCGCCAGCCCCAAACCCGTGGACTTGGAATGACGATAGACAAGGTCGAAGATTTCGTTCGTCGCTGGAATTCGCTGGCCAACATTTGCTACGCGAAAAAATAGATCGACCTCAATCGCTGTCGCATCCAGACCTTTGATGGCGACCACTGGTGGCGGCTCCTTCAGTATTATGTTGCTGCTTTGTAGGGCCGCGTTCATGACGTCCGCGACGATGGCCGGCATCTTGGTCGGGGTTAATCTTATCGTGACGGACAGCCCATGGCTCTCCTCAGGGCTGCTGACATTGGTCAGTCCGAGCTTTGCGAGAAAGCTGTTCGGCAGTGCCACGACGTTGTGCGCCAAGGTGAGCAGGTGGGTTGATCGCCAGTTGGTCTCGACAACGCGGCCTTCGGTGCCGTCGCTCAGAACGATCCAATCCCCAAGCACATATGGTCGGCCGAGATTGAGCGCGATGCCCGAAAAGACGTCGCTCAGCGTATTCTGGAGCGCCAGTCCAAGTATGATTGCAAAGACGCCCGAGGTGGCGACCAGCGTTCCGATCGGCGCGCCGAAGACGAAAGCAAGGATCGACAGCAGCATCCCAACGTAGACGACGCCGACGACGAGGTCCTGCAGGAGGCGCGCCTCCCGCGGTTTTCGCTCGAACACGAGATAGATGCGAACAACTCCGATCAGAGCCCAGGCGAGGTGAATCCACCAGAGTACGTTGGCGGTCCCGACGAGGATTGCTTCCGCGGTTATGTCATTGCCTCCTGTCGGCTCGTAGGGAACCACAGCTCCGTCAAGAAGCAGGACCGACATGGTGAGGAAGAAGGCGATCTGGACGATCAGCCTGGTGGTGGAGAGCCGCTGCGGAATGACGTGCCATACGACTATGCCGGCGAGACCGACCAGCACCATGTAAAGATAGGGGGCGTTCCACCAGCTCATGACCGGATTCGGATCCAACATAATCCTCACAATCCTCGCCTCTGAGCGAGAGCAGGGCATCGGGGCAAGCGATCCTTCGGTGTTATTCCTTGCCTTTCTCCAGGATCGCTTCGGATATCGAGTTCGGCAGCCGGCGCGGCGTCTCGATTACGCCTAGCAGCGGCATGACGACCAGAAAGAACGCGAAATAGTAGAGGGTCGACACCTGCATGGCGGGGATGTACCAACCTTCCGCCGGCTTGGATCCCAGCCACCCGAGGAAGAGTGCATTGGCGACAAACAGCCAGAAGAACCGCCTGTACCAGGGCCGGTAGACCGCCGAGCGCACTTTTGAAGTGTCGAGCCAGGGCACGAAGAACAGCACGGCGATCGCGCCGAACATGGCGAGCACGCCGCCGAGCTTCGAGTCGATCGGCCCGATGTTGAAGGTGACAGCGCGCAGGATCGCGTAGAAGGGCAGGAAGTACCATTCGGGCACGATATGCGCCGGCGTCTTCAGCGGGTCGGCGGCGGTGTAGTTGTCGGGATGCCCGAGATAGTTCGGCATGTAGAAGACGAAATACGCAAAGGCGAGCAGGAACACCACGGCCCCGAGCCCGTCCTTCATCGTGGCATGGGGCGTGAAGTCCACGACGTCGGTTTCCGACTTCACATCGATGCCTGCCGGATTGTTCTGGCCGACGATGTGAAGCGCCCAGATGTGCAGGATGACGACGCCCGCCAGCATGAATGGCAGCAGATAATGCAGCGCGAAGAAGCGGTTGAGCGTCGGATTATCGACCGCGAAGCCGCCGAGCAGCAGTTGCTGTACCCAGTCGCCGACCAGCGGGATGGCGCTGAAGAAGCCGGTGATGACGGTCGCGCCCCAGAACGACATCTGTCCCCAGGGCAGCACATAGCCCATGAAAGCCGTCGCCATCATCAACAGAAGGTTGGTGCAGCCGAGAACCCACAGCAGTTCGCGCGGCGCCTTGTAGGAGCCGTAATAGAGGCCGCGGGAGATGTGGACGTAGACCGCGATGAAGAAGAACGACGCGCCGTTTGAATGCAGATAGCGCAGGAGCCAGCCGGAATTCACGTCGCGCATGATCTTGTCGACGGAATTGAAGGCCAGTGTCGTGTCGGCTGCGTAGTGCATGGCCAGCACGACGCCGGTAACGATCTGCGCCGCCAAGATCATCGAGAGGATGCCGCCGAACGAATAGGCGTAGTTCAGGTTGCGCGGGACTGGATAGACGATGAACTGATCATGCACCAGGCGCGGCACCGGCAAGCGGGCGTCGAACCAGCGTCCGATCCCGGTCTTGGGAACATAGGTTGAATGTCCACCGCTCATCGCATTGGCTCTGGGTCTCGAATTGCCGGTATCGACATCGGCTTGCGCCCCTTGGACAGCCGCCTTCACCACGGATGAGCGTGTTCACTCGGGGTCGCGAACCTTCCTCGACGCGACGGACACTCTGATCCCGTTGCGTGAGTAGATCGGCCGAACCGCCGCGCGAGCGAATTCGTCGACGCCGCTGCTGCGCCTTGGCTGCGCCGCACTATCGACAGCCCAGAGCCTCTGAAGGAGCTGCTGCATCCTTGAAAGAGTGAGTCCCAGCCTCATTTCTGATGCTCCTTGGTCGGGTTACGAAGAAACCCAACCATGCCATCCTTTCCAGGGTGCGGACCATCGTGCCGAGGACGCGTGCGTCCGATACGTTGGTCTATGGGTTCCTGAATAAAGGCTGCGCCGGACGGCCGGACGGCCGAGCAGCGACTTGGAGTTCACCCACTTCGTCAATTTTCAGCCGGAAAGAAAATGAGGCTTTCCTTGCTTGATTGGTCAAAGGTGAGACGGACTATCGCGGAAACGTCAACGGGATCGGCCCGAACTGGCTTCCGCGAACTTGCGCGCCGCTGCCGGAGCCCAAGCCGGTGCGGCGGGGGCGCGAGATGTTAGGCGCCTGCTTGCGGTGGGAGCCTAAGCCTGAGCGGCGAAGATACGGGCGTTGTCATACGACGAGTGATCGACCAGTTGTTCAAACGCATTCGGACGATCTAGACCGTAAACTCATAAACATGTTGCGCGGTGACTAACCAGAGTCCGGTTCGGTTGAACTCCGGAAGCCGGTCTGGATCGGAGCCACTTCCGTAACGCGCCACAGGAGCGGACCCCAAGTGGCCGGATGTTGTCTTATCTCTCATCGCATATCCTGCGTTCGAATTGGCGCTGGAGATGCCTCAGCATCCGGGTCAATCGATCCCGGCAGCGCGACCCGGAAAACAGATCCGTGAGAGCCAGTCCGCGCAATGTACAATTTACCGCCGTGCGCTTCCACAATCGATCGACAGACTGCCAAGCCAATGCCCATTCCATCAGACCTGGTTGTAAAGAACACGTCGAATATCTGCCCCATGTTTTCCGGAGCTACCCCGATCCCATTGTCCTCCACGGATAGCGCTACGCCATTGTGCTCATCCGGTTCCGACCTGATCCGAAGGACTCGCCGTCGACCGCTCACGTGTCGCATGGCCTCGATCGCATTGCTGACAAGGTTCAACAAAACCTGCCGAATCTGACCTCGATGACCTGGCACCGTCGGAATTGGCTCGCTCAAGTCCAACTCGACCACAACGTTTCCATCCTCCAGTTCTCCCCTAGCTAGTGCGATGGTCTCCCTGATGATGTCGTTGGCATCGACCAGCGTTCTTTGTCGCTCGCGGCCGGCGAACATTTCTCTCACCGATTGAATGACTTCGCCGACCCTGCCGGTATCCGAAATAATATGCTCATATGCTCGTTGGGCCCTCTCGAGATTAGGCGGAGCCCTTCTGATCCAGTTCAAACCGGCTCTGGCATTCGCCGCAATGGCAGTCAACGGCTGCCTGATCTCATGCGCCATTGCCGCGGACACCGCATTGATTGAGATCAGTTGGCCTTCGCGCTCTCTTTGGCGCGCCAGCACCGACATGGCCAATCTTGCGTAGAGCATTGTCGACTCGGCGAGCAACACGAGCAAGACCAAGCTGTCTGACGCAACCGCTAAAATGCGGTTTGCATACCAGGCGACGTCAAAGCGAACGTCGACGAGATTCAAGAGGATCGACGACAAGAGCCAGGCCAGCGCGACAATTAGCAGCCACATGTCAAGCACCGAGCGTTGTGAAAGCCAAATCGACACCAATGCAGCTATACTTACCATCAGCATGAAGGCGGAGACGAATTTCACAAATGCAGCCGTGTCGGTTACGGTGACGATCAAGGGTGGCACCATGTCCTCGTGCGCCGTGAGAAACCAGGTCACAGCGCACACCAGGGCAGCCACGATGCAAGCGTCAACGGCAACGACGGTCGCAACGGAGCTACGGACCATTCGCTGCGACGGGAGATTCCGCGCGGTCGAGTACACGATGATGGTCGTCGGCAAGGCCATTTGCCAAATGGTAAATAGCCACGGCGAGGTTTGCAGACCGGCGTGCAACAAGCCGTTTGGTGCAAATGCTCCTGGGAAGGTGAGAGCATATGGAATGATGGTCAACGCGCAGAACAGATAGCCGCCCGCGAGCAATCGTAGAGACCAAGAACGCAAAATCGCGAAGTGAGCATACAGGAGTGTGGCGGAGATCAAGTCGGTAAGAAACAGGATGGTCGCGAAAATCGGAAGGAAGACATCAAGCCGCCCGAGGCGAACATGGGCGAACGGCAGCGCCGAAAAAAACACGACCAGAAGCACCACAGCTGTGACAAATGCCGCGCGCTTCTGCACTCGGCTCGGCGGCGCGCTTGAGATCAGCCCTATCTGGGATTGAGCCACTGTCATGGCGACCTTCGTGGCATAGCGACCCGAAACGCGGCCCCGTGCGCGGTACCAGCAACAACCGACGAACTTCCGCCATGAGACTAAACGATCGACCTGGAGGCCGCCAGCCCTTGACATCGGCAATGATCGCGCTCGCCGAAGCGTGGAATCGCGGTTCGACCCTCCCATTCTGCAAGGCGCCGCAAGCCCCTCTTGCTGCGCAAAGCTCAGTTCTCAGTGGCCGCGTGTCAATCACGCAGATCGTCCCAAGAGCGCAGCCCTGGGCGATATCAGCGGCATCGCGCAGTAGAAGCACACTAGAGGCGTGCCGCTCACTGGGCGGGCATGCCATCGGCGTGCAGCCGATCACGGCTAAAGGGCGCTGGTCACGTTGCCCCGCGTGATCTCCTTGATATTCAGCGCTCCCGCCTGCCGCATGATCGTAACGAACTCGGCGTCTAGGATCTCCAGCACGCGGTCCACGCCGGCTTCTCCGAATGAGGCCAGGCCCCACACATAGGGCCGGCCAATGCCGACGGCAGTTGCACCCAGAGCGAGCGCTTTCAACACATCGGTGCCGCGGCGTACGCCCCCGTCGACGAGCACTGGGATGTGGCCGTCCACCGCTTCCACGACCTCAGCCAAAACACCGATCGTCGCCTGTCCGCTCTCTTCGGCGCGGCCGCCGTGGTTGGAAACCAGGATGCCGTCCACGCCGTGACTCAGCGCCCGGCGGGCGTCGTCGCCTGTCATGATACCTTTCAGTAGGAGCTTGCCCTTGACGATCCCGCGCAGGCGATCGACGAATTCCCACGTCATCCCGGTGCCGTAGAGGTTAGTGACTTTCGAGACATCGATATCGAAGAAGTTGGCCTTGCGGCTGACATCGTTGGTGAATCCCGGAGTGTGGCAGGCCGTGCAGTCGCGCTCGTCCAGACGTCGTGCGCGGAACAGGTCCTCGGTGTTGCGGCCGCCCTGCCGGTCCACCGTGAGGACGATCACCGGAGTGCCCGCCGCCTCGGCGCGGTCCACCAGCGCCTGCGTGACGACCCAGTCGTCGGTCGGATAAAGCTGGAACCAAGCCGGCGAGCCGTGCGCCTTGTTCGCGTCGGCGATGCTCGCGTTGTCGACGGTGGAGAGGATCATCTGGTGCTTGCGCTTGCCGGCCGCACGCGCCACAGCGACCCCCGCCTCGGGGTCGTAGGCGCCAAGGCTGCTGACCGGGCAAATGAAGATGGGGCTATCCCAGGTCTCACCGAAGATCTTGACACTGGTGTCGACCTTGCGCGCGTCGATGAGGCGCTTCACGCGAAGGCTGTAACGCTGGTAGGCGGTATGGTTGGCATCGCGCGTTACGTCGCCGTCGACGCCGCTCTCCAGATAGCCCCAGTGCGCCGGCGCGTCCTGGCTGAGGACGGCCTTCTTCGCTGCCGGCTCGAACTCAAACACGTTCAGCGCGTCGCCAGGCGCTGTGATGATGCCGTCCGGGCCAAGCGCTCTTCGAGAACCGCGCAGCACGTCGTAGTTCTGCGCGAACACCTGGCCCGGCGCGGAGGCAAGCAAGCTGGCGATGGCGGAGGCGACCGTGGGCGTCGCGACGAGAGGGCTCGCTGCGAGGAACTTCAGCAACCTGCGCCGCGCGATCATTCTGGGCTCGACAAGTCCATCCAGTTGCGATGGACCTGGGTCATGAGTTCTTGCCGTGCGTTCAGTTTCCATCGTTGTTCTCCTTTATTGCGAGGACGGAGTGCAACCGTTGCGGGATGCTGCACCGGCACCGCCGAGCGCTTCATCCATGAGGCGGCGGATGGTGCGAGCGCACCTGCCGCACTTGGCGCTGCAACCGAGGCAGCGATAGACTTGGCTGGTGGAGCGCGTCCGCTCCGCCTCGACGGCGGAGCGGACATCATGATCGCTCAACACATTGCACGAACAGACGATCATGGCGCGATGGTCCTCGACAGCGATCTTTCAGGCTCGTTGGGCTCTAACCCGATAAGCGGTCAGTACTCCCAGGGGCCTGGCACCCAACGAAAGACATCGCCGTCGACCGCAACATGGCAGACGGACGGGAACGACAGGTGAGTGGCCAGTAGCGACTCGCGGTTCGCCGCCAGCTCCCGCAAAAGGCTGATGCGGACGCGGGCCGCCTCCTCGGGGTCGTGTTCGAAGCCGTTGTACCAGTCCGGGTGCTCAAACCCGACCTGGAACACGGCGTCGCCGGCGAACGTCAGCCGTTGGCCGCCGGACGCCAGGCGGACGACGCTGTGCCCGGGGGTGTGGCCGCCTGTGCGTTGGACGCGCACTCCCGGCGCCACCTCGTGCTCGTCCTCGAACGGCCGCAGTTGGTTGCGGTACTCCTTCAAGAACCGCTTGGCCGACTCCCGAAGCGCGTCCGGAAAGCCCGGCGGCATGGAGACGCGGGAGAAATCAGGCGACTCCGCCCAGAACTTGACCTCGGCGGCCGCCACGTGGATCCGCAGATCCGGACGCAGCACTTCCTTCACCCCGTCGACGAGCAGCCCGCCCATGTGGTCCATGTGCAGGTGGGTCAGCACCACGTCAGTCACGGATGAGAGATCGATGCCGGCGTCGTCCAGTCGCTGAACCAACTTCCCGGCCCTCTTCAAGTCCGGGAACTCGGCCCCGATCCCAGCGTCGACGAGGATGGTCTGGTCACCGCTACGCACCAGCACCACGTTCAGCGCCCACTCGAGCACATCCGGTGGCAGGAACATGTCCTCCAGCCAGGCCTCCCGGACGGTCTTGTCGACGTTGTGGCCCAACATCGCGCCCGGCAGCGATAGCACCCCGTCACTGATCACCGTCACGTCGATCGCGCCGACCTTCAGCGCATAGCGCGACGGGACCAGCTCGGGCTCCGGTCTACCGTGGATGTACTTCGCGTTCACCTTGTCGGCGCAGTGCTTGACCGAGGGGTGTGGGGTGATGTCCAAGTTCCTGCTTGTCTCCTGCTGACCAATCGTGCGGGGTTTTGTTTCTGCCTGCGACATGATGCGCTCCTGTTTTGCGTGATCGAGACGTGTCGGTCGTGAGCGACGTTGCGGACGGACCTGCGCGGGCGCACGGTGACGGAACGCCGCGCGCCGCGGTCCCCGCCCCTAGGGGAACGTCAGGCCGAAAGCGGCCGGATCGGGCTGCTCGCCTTTCCGGGGTACCAAGAAGCGCTCCAGCCCACCCGGCACAAAGCTGGCCAGCAGGGTCGCCTGGTCGCCGACCACCTCGATCGTATGCGGCACACCACGGGGAAGAGCCGCGTAGGCGCCCGGCCCCACCTCGACGCGTTCATCGCCGACCCGCGCGATTAGCTGCCCCTGCACCACGTAGACTAGCTCGTCCTCGCGCGAGTGGGTGTGTATTGGCGGCTCCTCCCCGGCTCGCACCGTCCACAGGACAGCGCCATATTCACCTCCGGACTGGCTGCTCTCCACTTTGATCTCGATGCTCGAGCCCCCGCTCGTGGTCACTGTCTCGCCGCCGTTGGGCGGCGTTAGAACCGGCTTCTGGACTGACATTTGTAGCCTCCTGGTTGTGGACCCTTGTTCGAGTGTGGGAGTGGCGGCGAAAGCCCGCGGTCAGTACTCCCAAGGGCCCGGTACCCAACGAAAGACGTCGCCGTCGATCGCCACATGGCAGACGGACGGGAACGACAGGTGAGTGGCCACCAGCGACTCACGGTTCGCCGCGAGCTCCCGCAGAAGACGGATCCGGGCGCGGGCCGCCTCCTCGGGGAAGTGTTCGAAGCCGTTGTACCAGTCGGGGTGCTCGAACCCGACCTGGAACACGAGGTCGCCGGCGAATGTCAGCCGGTCGCCGCCGGAGGCGAGTCGAACCACGCTGTGCCCGGGGGTATGACCGCCGGTGCGTTGGACGACGACGCCCGGCGCCACCTCGTACTCGTTCTCAAACGTCCGCAGCTTGCCGTGGAACTCTTTCAAGAACCGCTTACCCGTCCGCCGAAGCGCATCCGGGTACCCCGGCGGCATGGCGACGTGAGAGAAATCGGGCGCCTCCCAGAACTCGGCCTCGGCGGCCGCGACGTGGACCCGCAGGTCCGGACGCAGCCGCTCTTTCACCCCGTCGGCGAGCAGCCCGCCACAGTGGTCCATGTGCATGTGGGTGAGCACCACGTCGGTCACGGATGTTGGATCGATGCCGGCATCCTCCAGTCGCTGGGCCAATAGCCCGGCCCGCCGCGCGTCCGGGTACTCCTCCCCCATCCCAGCGTCGATGAGTATGGTTCGGCCGCCGCTACGCACCACGACCGCGTTCAGCGCCCACTCGAGCACATCCGGCGGCAGGAACATGTCCTCCAGCCAGGCTGCCCGGAGGGCCGGGTCGACGTTGTGGCCCAACATCTCGCCTGGCAGCGACAGCACCCCATCGCTGACCACCATTACGTCAATCTCGCCGACCTTCAGCGCGTAGCGCGACGGAACCAGCTCGTGGTGCGGTCTACCGTGGGGGTACCTCGCGTCGATCTTGTCGGCGCAATGCTTGACCGAGGGGTGTGAGATATTGCCCAAGCTCATGTTTCTCATGTTTGTCTCCTGTTGACCGCCTTACCCACGGCCGTATCGGCCACCTGGCGTCTGCGGAGGAGATTGCGCTGCCGCGGCCTGCGCGACCATCGAACGGAAGCATCGGTCATGCCATGCGAAGGTCCAAGGCAGACCCGTCGCGAGCATGGGTGATCTCGCGCAAACGTCGGAAGGCGCCGCTTTGAGCAGCGAACAGCGGCTGTGCCTCTTGCCTGTCGGCGGTACACCCAGCGCGTAGGAGATCCTTTACCGCGGTATTAGTCGTCCACGGCCTTGATGCAGTCGACTGCACGCGTGCCCTCAATATAGCGTTCTCCGTATGGCTCTGATCGCCATGCTGGTCGATCGAGCAAACGAGGAACACGGGCATGTCGCCACCGACAGTCCGGCACGACTAATGATGGCGCTGCGCAATGGACGCTTCCCACCGGTGGCGTGCAGGGTGCTTGCTCGTCCGGCAGCGGCGGCGAAGCACGCGCTAGTGGCAAGCTCCGATCGAACTGAGCGACACAATGCACGACCAGATCGACTGGAAGGAAAAGCATCCATGAGACGGATAGCCATGCTTGTTGCAATGAGCATTCTCGCCACTCATGCAGCAGCAATCGAGAGGCACAACGTATCGCAAATGTCGCGCGAGGCGGTCGGTAGGGCCCTTCAATCGGAGCACCGATCCATCCTTCGATACCACTCAGCACGCGTAGATAAATTGATGCTCTACGACATATACGTGCGTGATTATCGGTCTTGCAAACCCGGCGAAGCAGCCGTGCCGACGCGCGTACCGGCTAAGGACGGTCTATACAGAGTCCTCCGATGTGCAACGGTGACCAGGTCGTTTTCGCGCCTTTGAAGGCTTTCTTCCGAATCTTCGGCGGTAGCGAAACAGTTGCAGCCACCCCGCAGCGCGTCCTGGTTGGCTGTGACGTGCAGGGGACCTATCCATACGATCATAGAGGTCATCACCTGAAAGCCCCTCCTGCAAGCTGGGCGGACCGGTGCGCCATGAGCCCCAGAGCCGAATGAGGCCCCCGTTGAGGGGGGATTACTGTCCAGACGGTGAACGCCGGTATGACACCGGTATGTTCTAGGCGAAAGCGGTGGCGATGACGCAGCGGAGGGCGTCGTCGGCTGTGCTCGGCCCGCGGCTGACGCCATTGCGCCGCATCCTTCGAGATGACAGACCTATGCCGCGGTATCGACCGCCCTCTTCCTTGATCCGATCGACCACAACCATCCTTCAACCGTAGTGTCATCGACATAGCAATCGATCGACAATTGTCGAAGGGCCAAGGACGAGGTTCCCCCATGTTCGCAATGCAGAAATCCGCAATCAACAAGATGATACTTGCCGGCATTCTATCAGTCTCCGTTCTTTCACCTGCTTCTACCGCACTGGCTCAATCCCCTGAAGCCAGCGTCCGATCGAGCATTCTTCCCACAGGAGGTGGGGCAGCGCTGCTTGATCCGTCGGACACTGTATTTCTGCTGCTCGATCACCAGGCGGGTCTATTCCAAACCGTGAAGGACATTACGGTCGCTGAACTTCGGTCCAATACCGTGACGCTTGCGAAGCTCGCCACGCTGATGAAAATCCCCGTGATCACAACGGCGTCCGAGCCGAACGGCACCAACGGGCCGCTCATGCCGGAGATTCACGAATTCGCGCCCCATGCTGTCTATGTCGCTCGCAAGGGCGAAGTGAACGCCTGGGATAACGAAGACTTCGTGAAGACAGTGGAGGCTACTGGTCGGAAGACCCTCATAATGGCAGGGGTGTGGACCAGCGTTTGTGTGGCGTTTCCAGCGCTGGACGCAAAATTGGCTGGATACAAGGTCTACGCTGTCATGGATGCTTCGGGCGACGTCAGCGAGATGGCGAACCGGACGACACTGGCACGCCTCGTCCAAGGCGGCGTCATACCTGTGACGACCAACGCGGTGCTTTCGGAAGTGCACCGCACCTGGAATCGTCCGCAAGCGTCCGAGATTGGCAAGCTCTACGGTCACGTGTCGCCGAACTATTCAGCCGTCATGGAGAGCTACGTCAAGGCTCAGGAGGTCGCAAGGCAGTCCAAGTAGGCTGGCGATGGCTGCAAGCTTCATCCGATAGCAGGATGACCACGCAATGTACGCTGCCCCAGTTGCTAAGCAGAACCGAAGGAGTAACCAATGTCCAAAACTATCATGCTGATCCATGGCGCCTGGCTGAACGCCCACAGCTGGGAAGGCTTCAAGGCCCGCTACGAAACTAGGGGCTACACCGTCATCGCCCCGTCCTGGCCGCTCGACGACCGCTCTCCGGCCGAGCTACGTGCGTCCCCGAACCCCGCTCTCGCCCAGGTCGGCATCAACGAAATCATCAATCACTACGATCGCCTCATCCGCGCGCTGCCCGAGCCGCCCATCCTGATCGGACACTCGTTCGGCGGCACCGTCACGCAGCACCTGCTTGACCGCGGGCTTGGCGTGGCCGGCGTCGTTATCGACCCCGCGCCGACGTCCGGCGTGCTGGTCGGATGGCAGACCATCAAGTCAACCTTCCCCGTGTTCTTGTCCTGGGGAAGCTGGAGCCGCGTCATGACCATGTCGCGCAGGTTCTTCAGCACGCGCTTCGCACAGACCGTGCCGTCGGCGCAGGTCGATGCCATGTACGACCGTTACACCGTCCCCACGCCCGGGAAGATCTACTGGGACGGTCTGGTCTCGGCCGCAGGCAAGATCCGCTGGGACAACCCAAACCGCGCGCCTCTGTTGCTCATAGGCGGCGGCATCGACCTCATTGCCCAGGCCAAGATGACCAAAGCCATGTTCGAGAAGCAGAAGCAGGCGCCGTCGAACACCGAGCTCAAAATCTATCCCAACCGCTCGCACTGGACCTGTATTCAGGCCGGCTGGGAGGAGGTCGCGGACTTCGCGCTCGACTGGGCTGTGAAGAACGCCCGCGCGCCCCAAGGTTCTGCCGCTAGAGTCGCCAGCCACCCTGGGGATCGGCAGATCTTGATCGAGTGATGCGCTAATCAAAAAAGGCGTAGGGACGTCATAAATCAAGCAAAACCGAGTTTCATGTGCGTGCTGACAACACCTGGTTGCCGAGGTTCGGAACGCACGAGAAACGCCAGGACAAGGAGCCGGTCGATGACCCAGAACAACTGTCGCTTTGCAGTTAATTGTGACAATCGCTTATCAACGATTTCAGTCGGTTAGGCGTGCACTTAATGTGAGAATTTGCACTTAATTTGATAATCAAACCGGGCCATTGATGAAGGTGTTTGGGGTCTGAGATGTCGCAGCGAAAGCTAAGACTGATGCTTTCCAGTCGGTCCGTTAAGACGGATCTAGACGACGGTGCTGGCGGAACGATGGCGCTGGTGGTTGCCTGGCCCGCGCTCCGGGACTCCAGCCACTCCCGCCGGCTGACCGACGCCGCGCTGCTCTCCGCGAACCGGTTCCTCGACGAGCTGGTCATCACCGGCCCCGGCCTGTACCGGCGCGAGCCGGTGGCGGCGGCACCCGGAGGCCGTCGATGAGCACCGTCTCGTTCCTCAACATCGGCATGCACGGGTACATCAACCCGACGCTCCCGGTCGTGGCAGAGCTCGCCCGGCGTGGTCACACGGTGACCTACCACACCTCCCCCGCGTTCGCGGCCCAGATTAAAGCCGCTGGTGCGAAGGTTAACCTCTACTCCGGGGGCGACCTGCCCCTGCCGGATCCGCCGATCCCCCTCGCGATGCTGGAAGAGCTTGCGCGGACCGCCCTCGGCCTGCTGCCCGGCGTGCTCTCGGACCTCCGCGGCACCCGGCCCGACCTGATCGTGCATGGGGCGGCCTGTCCATGGGGCGCGGTGGCCGCGCGTGAGCTCGGTGTGCCGGCGGCGGCAACGTTCACCACGTTCGCCTTCAACAGGCAGGTGCCCAGCCCCACCGGCATCTCCCGCGAGTTGGTGGCCGCCGCGGCGGCCCGTCCTCGCATCGGCTGGGGTTACGTCCGCGCGCGCTGGGCCCTGCACCGCGGCTACGACACCGGCGGGCTGCCTCTGACCGACCTGATGAACGCGCGCGAGCCGCTGAACCTGGTCTTCACCTCCAGCGCGTTCCAGCCCGGAGCCGACGCGTTCGACCCCTCGTACCGGTTCGTCGGGGCGAGCGTCGGTTCCCGCCTGACCGATCCAGGGTTCGACGCCGTCCGGCTGGAGGACCCCGTGCTGTACGCGTCGCTAGGCACGGTGTTCGAAGCGGGGCCCGCCCTGCTGCGGACCTTCGCGACCGCGCTGGCACCGCTGGGCGGCACCGTTGTCGTCTCGACCGGGCACACGGAACCGGCAGACCTGGGTCCGCTGCCGGCCAACGTGCTGGCCCGCCGATCCGTGCCGCAGCTCCAGGTGCTGGACCGGGCGGCGCTCTTCGTGACGCACGGCGGCATGAACAGTGTCAACGAGGCGATGCGGGCCGGGGTGCCGACGCTCGTCGTGCCACAGGGCGCGGACCAGCCGCTGGTAGCCCGGCGGGTCGTCGAGCTCGGTGCTGGCCTCGCGCTCCGCACGGACGACGCCACTGCGGAGACGGTGCACGCGCTCGCCCGGAGTCTGCTGGACGAGCCGAGCTTCCGCGAGGCGGCAGCCGCACAGGGCGCCGCACAGCAGCAGGCCGGCGGCGCCCGGCGTGCCGCCGACGAGCTCGAGCGGTACCTCGACGACGCGCGCAGAGGCACCGCGACCGATCGAGCACGGGGTCGCTGAACCATGTCGACGACCGTCGTCGTCCTGCTGGTCCTCGCCGGTCTGTCCGAGAGTGCCGGGCGGGTGCTGCCCCTGGTGGCGCGCAGGCCCAGGCTGTCCCCGCGGCTCGTGGCTGGGCTGATGGTGACCGGCACCGTCGTCGAAGGCACGGTGATCGCGCTGTGGCCCCTCGCCGCGTGGACCGTCGCCGACCTGGTGCAGCCGGTCGTGGCGCCTGACGCGGCCCCGCTGCCCGGCACGAGCGGGCTGGCCTGGACACCCGCCCTGGTCGCCCCGCTGCTCTTGGCCGCCGTCCTCGCGTTCCCGCTCCTCGGGCCGTTCCTGCACATCCTGCTAGTGGCCGGTGTCGGGGCAGGGCTGGTCGGCCCGCTCGCCGCGGAGTCGGGACTGGGTTGGTGGACCACGGCCGGGTGCATCGCCGTCGCGGGGGTCGGGCTCGCCGCCACGGTCGAGGTGGTCCGGCGGCTGATCGCGAGGATCATCGCCGGCGCGCGGGAGCCGGAGGCGATCGTGTGAGCGAGCTCCTCCTGCTCGTCGCCCTCCTGGCGCTCGGCCCGTTCCTGCTTGCCGAGGGCTTGCTCGCCCGCTACGAGCTGATGGTCTACACCATCGGCCGGCGCGCACCGGCCGCCACGCTCCCACCGGAGGTGCCCTACGCCAGGGGTGCCGATCCAGGGCGACCGCCGGACGCCTACTTGGTCTACCTGGACGGGATCGGCAAGCGCCGCTTCACCGATACGCGCGACGGCGGCCAGCTCGTCAAGGCCGTCATCGCCGGAGCACCGGAGCTGCGCGTGCTGGGCCAGGTCCAGCCCTACTCGCCCCTGGCGGACCCGCTCGTAGGGCGCCCGGTGTGGGACTGGCTCCGGCGGCACGTCGGTATCACGCTGTTCCTGCACAACGTCATGCAGACCTTTGTGGCCGCCGACCGCCGGTACCGCCCGCTGTACAACCGGGCAGTGGGTGCACAGATCGCCGACCAGCTCCGGCTCGCGGGCTACGAGCCCGCCAGCGGCATACCGGTCGTCCTGCTCTGCTACAGTGGTGGCGCCCAGGTGGCCACCGGCGCGGTCGAGGAGCTCTTCAACCAGCTCCGCTCTCCGCTGTGGCTGATCACGCTCGGCGGTTTCCACAACGGCGCCAACGACCTCACGCATGCGCTCCACCTGTACCGGCTCACCAGCGCGAACGACTGGATCGAGCGGGTGGGCATCGGACTCTTCCCCCAGCGCTGGCGTCTGTGGCGGCGCAGCGCCTGGAACCGGGCCCTGGACGCCGGGAAGGTCACGGTGCGCTCGCTCGACCCGGCAGCCCACATCGGCCCGCAGAGCTACATCAGCCCGACGGCGCGGCTCGCCGACGGGCGCAGCTATCTCGACCGCACCACCGAGACCGTGATCGAGATCATCCGACGCTACTGCAAGGCGAAAATGATCGGAGGGAGATAAAGCTACGAATTGAGGCTGAAACCTTCATCGACGAGAGCTTGGTTGAAGCCTGCATCAACGAAGGTTCCGTTGCTCAACACAACCCGCTTGCGTGGGAGGATTGCGCCAACCGGCAATTCGGTTCGACCTGCATATTTAGCATCTAAGACGGCTCTGGGGAGCGGGAAGAAGGTGGGAGGCAAGCCGGATCCGGAAAGTTTGCGGTCAGTTTTGCGACCCTGTTCCAGCGCCAAATGTGGGTTAATAAGGCCGGGAGCGTCAACCACTGCCCACGTGGCACCACTCATCTGTGACGCTGAGTTGGCCCACGCCGAACTCCTGCAGAAAGTGAGTGAATTCGGCAAGGAGCGCACGAATTGTGCCGCGAAGGTGGCAGCTTGGCGCATTCAACTAGCTTGCGGACGTATGGCCTCGCGCATTTGCAATCTGCAGCTATGTAGTCTAACAAATTGAAACTTATATAGAAATAGGCGCGCCCGGCGAGATTCGAACTCACGACCTCTTCGTTCGCGCCCCTAGCCTTCCGAAGGCAAGCTTGGTGCAACCCGTTGCAAAACCGCTTTCAGCGGCTGAGGGCGCCAAGAGTTCGCTCAGCCCTTCAGCGTCATGATGCGCGTCGTCAGATAACATGAAAGAACGTCCAAAGGTGTCACCGCTCACGGGATCGAAACGCGGTCAACGCCGGCAGCGCCTACAAGATGGTGGACAGCCGGGCTCGCGGTTGAGATTACGGAGCAGCTCAAGCTGTCCGACGCGATTTCCTGTTCCGACCTATGCAGACCTTCCCTAAAGGGGAGATCAAGGGAAATTCATGACCCAGAGTGACGTCCGACTGGCGACAACTTTGCGCCAATGTCGGCCGTTAAGGTCAGCTTTGCCGCCGCCTGGGAGCGGACATAGCCGGCGACCGCTCTGGAAGTCGCGGTTGCGCGCCATGATCGGTCACTCCTCGATACCATTCGGATGGTCCGTTTATGCACCTACTAACTCATTGGCACCGCAGCTGCGGCAGGCGTATTGATAGGCGTTTAATTGCCTTTCTCCCTTTGATCAGGCTCCCTTGGCCAAGGCTGCGATCAGTTCGGCTGTTGTCAGGATGGCGTGGGCGAAGGCAGGGCCGTTCAGCTCGTGCGCGGCGTGCATCATTTCGTGCGAGAAGGCGGCCGTCGCGTCGCGCACCAGGGTAACATGATAGCCGAGCTCCATGGCGAAGCGGGCGGTCGACTCTATGCATGTGTTGGCCAGCAGTCCGACGACGATTACATGGGTAACTCCCTTCTGCTTCAGCCGGAAATCCAGGTCGGTGTTGGCGAAACCGCTTTGCCCCCAGTGCTCCTGGGCAACGATATCGCCTGGCTTCGGCGCGAAGTCGGGATGCCAATCGCCGCCCCACTCGCCGCGCGCGAAATGGTGGGCTTGCATGATCCGTTGCTGAGAGGGGTTCGGATGGTCCCAGTCCTCATAGTCACCTGGCTCCCACCGCCGGTGCGGCACGATGACCACTTGGATGCCCGCCGTCCGTACGGCGCTGTCCAGCCGGCGCAGATTATCAAGCAGCCCGACTTCATCGGCGATCGGTTTCAGGCGCGGATAAGACTTCCCGCCCTCAGACAGGAAGTCGTTGTAGGGATCTACGAGGAGGAGTGCGGTCCTCTCGCGAGGGTAGGCGATTTCGACCATCGGCATCATCTCCTTGGCTAGACGAGGCGGTGTCAAATTTCCGCAATGGGCTGACATTCGCCGCCCGTGTAGACTAGTCCGCCGGTTTTGCATCGTGTTGGCCAGTTCGCTACGCGACCGACCTGGTGGACCTCTCGGCACGCAATACTACCGCGATCGCAGGTATTCTGGACAATTCTGGACAAGACCCCAAGGCAAAATTGAGGTCGTCTGAAAGTCTTTCAGCTCAGCGTGGTCCATCCTCCACCCATCAGTCTCGGATGGAGAAAGGAGTTGTGCCATGAAACTGCGAGCGCTTGGAAAACGGCTGGCATCTGCAGTCCGTGAGTTCATTGCACCGAGCTACCGGCCGGAACTTCACTACATGCGGGGGCCAGGCCCGGCGTTCGAACGTCGAGCGATCATGGTTGAAGCAAGAAGCGCCCGGCCGATGTTGAGAGGCGAACGGAAATGACCGGTGCGTCGTGGATGTCGCTTCATCGATAGCGGTATTGGAATGACGCAGGAGACGATGGTCCGCGCCTTCGATCCTTTGTTCACCACGAAGGGGAAGGGTCTTGGCGGTATCAGCTTACCGATGGTGAAACGCTTCGCCGAGGAAACAGGCGGAAGCGTCGATCTTGAGAGCACCTTCGGGTCGGGCACAACAGTGATACTGAGATTGCCCGCGATGCAAGATCGACAGGATTATCTGCAAGACGACAGGAGTGTTCGATGACTAGCATTCTCGTACTGTGGGTATGTCTCTCGACGGGGCAGCAATGCCAACCGATGATAGGAGAACAAATGCAGTTTATGGATTGCCTCATGACGGGGCAAGTCAAGGCTGCTGACTTCATCAACAAGAACCCCCAATATCAACTCAAGAAGTATGCTTGTGTCGAGCCTCGGCGGGTCCAGGCGATTCTCGGAAGGACAATAGCATAACTATCATCTGGGCACTGGCCGAATTCGCGATCGACGCCAGGCGATCGTCAACCGTCTTCTCGTAGGGCCAGTCATTCTCGCCAGGGCGACAATGACTTCTGCAACCACCCGCGGGTACACAGTTGCCCACGCGTCGATTGCGACCGTTGCCACGTCCCACCGCCGCTATCCGTCCCAACCTGCTTTGCGCAGTCCATCGATGAAAGCCGCGCGGTGGGCAGGATCGGCGTAAGGATATGACACGTCCCATCGTTTTTCGGCATCCTTTGGCATTCGGCGGCGCATTTGAGCGAGCGCGGCCTGCCCTTCGCTCACTTGGCCGAGCTGGCCACAACAGGCGGCGAGTACCCGGTACGCCATGCGCGTGGGCCGAAGTCCGATGCCGGTGCGCGCGATCTCCGCAGCCTTCGCGTAGTGCCCTTGGTGGTAATGCGCCAGCGCCAGATGGATGCAGAAAACGTATGTCAACGGATCGTACGGGCTCAGGCGCATCGCTAGCTGGAACGATTCAATCGCCTGCTCGAACTTGCCGAGAAAGAGGCGCGCCCAGCCCAGGACGAAATGGCACATTGCGAAATTCGGTGCTAGGTCGACTGCTCTCTGCGCCGACGCTAAGGAATACCCGTGATCCAGATTCAGCAGGCTGTGCGATGCCTGCAAGAAGTGTGCCGTGGGATCCTTGTCGTCGAGCTCGACGGCGCGGCGCGCCGCTTCGTACCCTGCTTGCCGGTCGGCGTCGATGTTTTCACTCCAATCCGAAAGGATTCTTTGGATAAAGACCGCCGACAAGCCAACATGCCCCTGTGCGTATGTCGGGTCCAGATCGATCGCCCCTCGCATGAAAGCCTCGGCTGCGGCATTGTCTTCGGCAGTTGACTGGTAGAAGTGCCACATGCCCCGCGCGCATTGATCCCATACGTCCATAGTTTCGGGTTTCTTGCGGATCGCTCGCTGCCGCTCGACCTTCCGCAGCTCGGGCTCGATCGCGCCCACTACGCTTCCAGTGATCTCATCCTGCACCAGGAAAGTGTCGGCGAGCTTGCGATCATAGCGCTCAGCCCACAAATGAGCGCCGGTAGCCGCCTCGATGAGCTGCGCTGTGATGCGCAATTGGTCGGCGGCCTTCCGCACGCTGCCTTCAAGCACGTAGCGCACTCCCAGCTCATGCCCGATTTGCCTTATGTCGGTGGCTCGACCCTTGTATGTGAAGCTTGAATTGCGGGCGATGACGAACAGCCAGCGCATGCGTGACAAAGCCGTGATGATCTCCTCCACGATGCCATCAGCGAAGTATTCCTGCTCGGGATCACCGCTCAGATTGGCAAATGGCAGAACCGCTATCGAAGGCTGAACCGGCAGCACGGGAGGTGTAAGCTGCCCGGAAGACAAAGGTAGCGGCGCTGCCATAGGCTCCTTTCGTTCGCTCACCGCGCCCACAAATCGCAAGCCCTTGCGCGGCAGCGTCTTGATGAGGCGCTGTGCTTCGCCGCTGTCGCCGATTGCGCTACGGGCCGCATTGATGCGTGTAGTCAATGCGGATTCCGAAACAATCCGTCCGTGCCAGATTGCGGCCAGGATGTCGTCTTTGCTGACGACCCGATCACGGTTGCATATCAGGTAGGTCAGAAGATCGAAAACCTGAGGCTCGAGGGAGATCAGGCCCCCCGCGCCACGAAGTTCACGGCGGTCGGTGTCGAGAGAGAGATCATCAAATAGGAACAGCACCGGCGACTCCAACGGCCGCTTAGGTCAGTGGGAGATTAGCACATCGGATACGCTAACCTGAAGGCCTCCTTAAGAGGAAATGAAGGTCCTCTGAAAGCGCGCCGAGCAGCGACCCGCTAGACACGATTTGGCAGGCCTATGTCTGCTCGCGAATTGCAGCGTATGGCCGGTATCGAAGCTGGCTGAAGGAGTGCCGACTTACTCAACGCTCCGGCAGCAACGAACAAAGGAGACTTGCCTTGTCCACCAATTCATCATCAACACTGCCATCGCCGACGCGGCGCGATCTTATTCTCGCATCTGCTGCCGTCGGCGCAATCAGCATCCTTCCCGGGACGCTGCGCGCAGCCACGGCGGTCGGCAGCGCAATCCGCCCGTTTCGCGTTCATGTGCCGGACGCGGACCTAGCCGACTTGAAGCAGCGTCTCGTGGCGACCCGCTGGCCCGACAAGGAGACGGTCATCGATCATTCGCAGGGCGCGCAGCTAGTGAAGCTCCAAGAGCTCGTCCACTATTGGGCGACGGACTATGACTGGCGCAAGGGCGAGGCGAAACTGAACGCCTTCCCGCAGTTCAAGACGATTATCGACGGAGTGGACGTCCACTTCATCCACGTCCGCTCGCGCCACCCGAACGCGATGCCGCTGATCGTGACGCATGGTTGGCCCGGCTCGATCTTCGAGCAGATCAAGATCATTGGTCCGCTCACCGACCCAGCCGCGTACGGCGGCCGGGCCGAAGACGCCTTCGATGTCGTGGTTCCTTCCCTGCCGGGCTACGGCTTTTCGTCTCGACCCAACGAGGTCGGATGGGGCGTCGAGCGCATCGGCCGTGCTTGGGACGTGCTGATGAAGCGGCTGGGGTACACGCGCTACGTCGCCCAGGGCGGCGACTGGGGAGCGGGCGTCGTCGAGGCGATGGCGCGCCAAGCGCCGACAGGACTGCTCGCCATCCACACCAATCTCCCGGCGGTGTTCCCGCCTGACGCTGCCGACGCGATCGCGACAGGCGGGCCCGCGCCTGCGGGTCTGACCGTGAAGGAGCGCGCGGAATTCGATGCCATGCAAGGGTTCATCAAGAACGGGGGCTGGGGTTACCTGACGATGATGAGCGCGCGACCGCAAGCCGTCGGCTACGGCTTGACGGACTCCCCCGCCGGCCTGGCGGGGTGGATGCTCGTGCACGGCGGGTTCGGCAAGTGGACCTACGGCAAGGACCCGGAGCAGCGGCCGACACCGGACGAGGTGCTGGACAACTTCTCGCTGCACTGGTTGACCAACACCGTATCCTCCGGGGCGAGGCTCTACTGGGAGAATCGCGATCAGAACCTCATCAGTGCTGCCGCGCAAAAGACCGATGAGATCGCGGTCCCGGTCGCGATCACGACGTTCCCGGACGACGATCTCTTTCGAGCCCCGGAGACGTGGGCGCGCCGCGCCTTCCCGAGCTTGATCTACTTTCACGACGCCGAAAGGGGCGGCCACTTTCCCGCCTGGGAGGAGCCGATGATTTTCACCCGCGAGCTCAGGGCGGCGTTCAAGCCGCTGCGTGAACTGAACTGAGACGAGAGCGCGGTGGCGCTGGCCGCCGCGCTCTTCTCCAACTGACAAACCGAGGCACAAAACCTGAGGAGAATGCGATGACTACGCGCATCAAGACGCCTGCTGGTGTTGCAGCTGGCAAGTCGATCACCACGGGAGCCCCGCAGAGCGCGGGAACAATGCACGACGGCTCGCTAGGAGGCAGTTCGATGCCACAGGCCGCCAATCTTTTCCTCCCCACGCATCTTGAGGATGTCAGTAGAACGAAGAAGCTAGCGGGAAGCGATCTAAGCGCGCTTCACGCCGTCGCAGACTGGATCAAGACCTTCGTGGCCAGGCCTCACAAGGATCTCGGCCGCGCTGGACCTGTGTGCCCGTTCGTGCCTCGGGCCGATGAACTTAAAACACTTTGGCTAGCTCCTGAGCGAATAGCCAACCTGAGTGTGCCGGACACTGTCCAGCTCATAAGCGTCTACCAGAAACTGTTCTTGGAAGCACAACCTGCTGACGGAGACGATGCGATCTACAAATCAATCGTCGTTGTTTTCACCGATTTGTCGGCCGATCAAGCAAAGGATCTTTTCGACGAAATCCTGCAGCATCTTGGAGTCCCGTCTTATGCAGAAGCCGGACTGGTGCTGGGAGGGTTTTACGAAACCAACGAAGGGTTTGCGCTATACAACCCCAGCTTTCGACCGTTCACAGCGCCTGTGCCGTTCCTGCTGATCAGACCCGCGGTCATCAGCGACTGGAAGTTCTTTTTGGACAACGAGGATCGGCTCAACCTTTGGGCGCGTCGCTATCGAGAGTCCGCAGCCCCAGCTCTCGCTGAGGAACTACGCCGCTTGCCGTGGCGCGAGAGGCGGAACCAATTCGAAGACGCATACCAAGAGTCGTCCGGAGATCGTCCACCAGCTACGTCCCGGACGCAAACGTCGCCGAGCTAAAGCGGCGCCGCGCGGCGGCCCGCTGGCCTGACAAAATCCTGCACTCATCAAAGAAGGACAATGCCATGACTCTCATCAAGACCCTTGCCGCTGTCGCGGCTGGCACCATGCTCGCCACGAGCGCCTTTGCCCAGAGCGCGAGGGAGATCCGCGGCGCTTCCCCGTATGTCGCCATCGAGAACGAGCCTGCGCCCAAGCTGATTGTGGATCCCCCGCTTCCGGAGGGGCTGACCATAGGCGTCTACTGGGCCCAGTACCGGGTGGAGAACCTGCGCATCGTACCCGTGTTCGGGGCGGGCGCCCTCCAGGTATCTCCACGTATCGGGCATCTGCACGTCATTGTCGACGACTTGCCCTGGTGGTGGGCGGATGCGAGTGACAACAACACAGTCGACATAGCCGGGCTGCCGCCTGGCGAGCACAAGGTGAAGATCGCGCTGGTGGACGCTAATCACAACGTCATCCCCGGACAGGAGGTGACTCATACGTTCACCGTGCCCGAGTCGGCGAAGCTAACGCACGATCATCACGACTAGGAAGTGCCCAGCACCTGCAGTCGGCAACGCCGGAGCAGGTCAGCGAGCTTGCACTGCAAGCCGGGCGGCTGGGATTGTCAGCCGCGCCCAACCCGAGTGGCTCATCCTGAGCGGGGAGCGCCATCCCCGTACTTTGTTTCCGCCACCGGCCACTTCAAACCCGAACACCGCAACTGGAGTCATTCTGATGCTCGACTGGAAGAAAAAGCTTCTGGACATCAATCTCCGCCTCAAGGAAATGTCCACCAGGACACCTGATACTATCAAAGGCGCAACTCTCCTGGCTGGCGCGGGCGCAAAAACCGGCCACCTCGAAGCGAAGATGCGCGAACTTATCGCGCTCGCTGTTGCTGTGACCACTCGCTGCGACGGTTGCATCGCCGCTCACTCTGCCGAGGCGGTAAAGCTTGGCGCCACTGATGATGAAATCGCCGAGGCGCTCGGTGTCGCCATCAACCTCAATGCAGGCGCTGCGCTGGTCTACAGCACACACGTTCTCGATGCCGTGGACAGTCTCAGGCACGCATAACCGCACCGAAGGAAGATACCTCATGTTCAACTATAAGGATGGAGTATATCGCATGCTCGAGAACAAAACGGTGCTGATTACCGGTGGCGCTTCAGGTATAGGTTTGGCCTCTGCCAAGCTAATGCACGAGGCGGGTGCCCGTGTGGCGATTACCGGTCGAGATCAACCCAAGCTGGACAAGGCACGCGCGGCCATCGGTGATGACCTCCTAACGCTCCAGGTGGACGCCCTTTCGACGGAAAGCCTGCGCAACATGGCGGCGCGGATCAAGGACTCATTCGGCGGCCTGGATGTGTTCTTCGCCAATGCCGGAGTGGCTTACACAACACCACTTTCGAATACGACGGAAGAAGCGTTCGATACCCTCATGGCCACGAACGTCAAGTCGGTCTTCTTCTCGCTTCAGGCGGTGGAGCCGATCATGCGGGAGGGCGGTTCGGTCATTCTGAATACCGCATGGCTTAACCAGGTGGGCGCCCCTGGCCGCGCCGCGCTTTCGGCATCCAAGGCGGCGGTTCGTTCCTTCGCCCGAACATTCTCGGCAGAGCTGCAGTCGCGGCGGATCCGAGTCAATGCTGTGAGCCCCGGTCTTATCGACACCCCCATTCTCAGGGGTGTCGGACAATCAGAGTTCCCCGGTCAGACCGAGGCGGAATTCAAGGACTACCTTGCCAGTGCCGCGAAGCAGATTCCGTTCGGCCGGCTGGGACACCCCGAGGAAGTGGCAGCCGCCGTCCTGTTCCTTGCCAGCGACGCGTCAAACTACATGCTTGGCTCGGAACTGGTCGTGGATGGTGGCCTCTCTGAGCTGTAAGAGAAGGTGACGATTTTTACTTTCCTGAACAGGGAGGCCGTCATGACCGCAAATTCGTCGTTAGCGACTCGCCGAAGCATTCTTGCCATCGCAGCAGCCGCAGTTGCCTTTGGACTACTTGGGGAGCCAATACCCCAAGCGGCCGCCCAGTCAGCGACTCCCGAAGGTTCGGGCTCCGCCACAAGGGCACCCTACCTTCCGAAAGGGTTCACCGACACGTTCACCAGTCGGTACGTTCATGCCAACGGTGTGCGCCTGCATGCGGTAGTTGGCGGAAAAGGCCCGGCGTTGCTGTTGGTCCATGGCTGGCCCCAGACCTGGTACCAATGGCGCCTGGTGATGCCGGCGCTGGCGCGGGACTTCCAAGTCATAGCGATCGACCAGCGCGGGATCGGGCTCTCCGACAAACCGCAGAACGGGTACGACTCCGGCACGCAAGCCAACGACCTCATCGCGCTGATGGATGCGCTCGGCCACAAGCGCTTCGCGATGATCGGCTTCGACACGGGCATGGGAATCGGCTATGCTCTCGCTGCGGATCATCCTGATCGCGTGGAGCGCCTCGTCATCGGCGAGGGCATCATCGCAGGCGTCACTCCCTCACCACCCCTGATTGTCCCCGGACCGCTCAACAAGCGACTCTGGCACATTGCATTCAACCGGCTGGACGGCGACGTAAATGAGCGCCTCGTTCGGGGGCGCGAAGGACATCTATTTCGGTGCAGAGTACGTACAGTCGGCGGGGACGCCTCTACCCGCCAGCGTCGTGAAGTATTACGTCGACGGCCTGACCTCGAACCCCGACGCACTTCGTGGCAGCTTTGGATCGTATCGCGCGATCGACACCACGATTGCGCAGAACGCGCGGCGCAAGACGCGGCGGCTGACCCTCCCTGTCCTCGCAATCGGAGGCGGCAAAGCCATCGGTGAGGGGACGGCGAACACGATGAGGCTCGTCGCGGACAACGTGCAGAGCGTCATCATTCCCGAAAGCGGCCACTGGGTCGCCGAGGAGGCTCCAAAGAAGCTGCTCGCGGCGCTAACGCCGTTCTTGGCCCCCTACCGCGACGGATCGCGCGCGGGGACGGAGAACGTGAGATAGACCGCACGTATAATTCCGTTCGTCCAAGCGAGGTATGTGGGTTCACCAGAGGAATGCAGGAGAATGCTATGGTTTTTTCTAGACACTCACCCGTGAGCAAGGAAGCGGGCGTCCTCTTCGCCGAAATTGCTGCCCCGCCTATGAATTGATGGGGCCAGAACTGATCCGCGACCTGGTCTCCCTCATGCAGCAGGCCGAGTTCCAGAGCCGGATGCAAGCCGCCCTCCAATGGGGCTTCCAGACGCGGGACGCGGAGCTGGAGCTTCCCCGACTGCTGGGCGAGGTGGAGGGAGTCCCATGAGCTTAACAACAGCGGCCGCTTTGCGTGTGTAACGGAGGATTGTCATGTCTGTGGGCAGCACTTCACCTCGCCCTGATCGCCACGCAAATGCATCACCGAAGCTCTGGTTAGCGTGGTCCTTGCTGGGCCTGCTCGGCTTCATCTGGGGCACCAACTTCTTGTTCATGAAGATGGCGGTCGCCGTCGTGCCGCCGCTCGAAGTGGCGTGGATGCGAACTATCTTCGGCGCGCTTCCGATCGCTGCCCTTGCCCTCGTCCGAGGATCGCTGGCGAGGACCGACTGGCGCTTTGCGCACCATTTCGCCGCCATGGCACTCTTGGCCAATGTCGGCCCATATGTCTTCTTTGTCATCGGCACGGCGCACCTTCCGTCCGGTGTCGCCGGTGTCATCAGCGGGGCTATCCCCTTCGTCACCGCGGCGACCGTTGCCGTCGCGCTTCCCGCAGAGCGTCTGACCAGGGTCAAGGCGCTTGGCCTGGGGATCGGCTTCGCGGGTGTCCTTCTGGTCGCGCCGCTCGGCCGCGGAGCAGCCTCTGCAAGCGCCGGCTCGCCGCTGATCGGGGTGGCAGCGATGTTAGCCGGATCGGTGAGCTACGCACTGGCCTTGGTCTATGCGCGGCGGTTCATGGTGTCGCTCGGCCTTGGTCCGGTCAAGCTGGCGACCTACCAGATGCTCTTTGCCGCTGTTCTGCTAGCCCCCTTCGCAGCCCCGGGGCACTGGAGTGAGCTGGCTGTCCATAGAGAGGCGCTGCTGGCGCTCGTCTTCGGGCTTGGCCTAGCGGGGACCGGGATCGCGTTCGTCATCTATTACCAGCTCATCCAGATTTTGGGGGCATTGAAGGTCGCGTCGGTTTATTACATCCCGCCGGTCGTCGCTCTTGTGGTTGGATGGGTCTTCGCCGGCGAGACGATAACGCTTGTCCAAGCGATCGGCGCGACACTCGTCATGGCAGGTATTTTCTATGCAATCCGGGATAGGGCCGGATGACATACCCTCCGCGCGCAGCCTGAGGAACCACATCCAGACCACCCTTTGAGCGCACCGTACGTCCGCTTTCGCACTTCGACGGCCGAAAGCTGTCAGTCCGAAATCGTGAAGAGTTTCGGGCGCCGGCAGGCGTACGAAAGTCCCCGAGGAAGGAACCCGCGGGGCACAGGCGATGGCTATGGGGATTTCGGATTTCGGCAGATGTCGGCGATGGCGCGACCGCCGTCGAGGAGCTCTGGGGTGAATGCGGACAGACCGCTTCGTTGCGCCTCCGCGCGGTGTTGTCCGAACGGTGGGCGGCTGGGCGCGGCTCTGTCGGAGTCGATAATCACCATAGCCGTGCGTCGATCCGTTGCCGGAGGCTGAGTGCCTGCAGCTGAAGGCTGAACCTTTCCATGCCGGGTCATGGCGTGCTGCTCCCGGTCGACGGGGAACCGTGTGGCGGTCCGCGCGGCTGCCTCCAGCGTTCGAACACCTCGATGACGATCATGCGTCCGCCACAGCAGGGGCATGGCGGGCGAAAGTTGTCCGGTTCGTCCGTGGTGTCATCGTCGGACGGTGCGACGACGTTCAGGAGTTCACGAGCAAGCGCGAGGCTGGCCTTGCGAGCGGAACCGGCAAGCAGGCCGTAATGCCGGATGCGATGGAAGCCACGCGGCAGGACATGCAGCAGGAAGCGGCGGATGAACTCGTCGGTCGCGAGCGTCATGAGCTGCTGCCGGTCGGCGCCTTCGCGACGATAGTCCTTGTAGCGGAAGGTGACGCCGCTCTCGTCGAGGCGGATGAGGCGGCTGTTCGAGACCGCCACCCGGTGGGTGTAGCGCGACAGGTAGGCGAGCACCGCTTCCGGGCCGGCGAAGGGCGCCTTGGCGTAGACCACCCAGCGCTTCTTCCGGATCGGCGACAGGTGGCGCAGGAATGCCCGCCGTTGCGCGAGATGAGCAATTGCGCCGAAGAAGGCGAGCCGGCCAGCGTCGTGCAGCGCGACCAACCGGGAGAGGAACAGCCGGCGGAACAGCTTGCCGAGCACCCGCACCGGCAGCAGGAAGGCGGGACGCGACGATATCCACCGGCTTCCGTCCGGCGAGATGCCACCGCCTGGCACGATCATGTGCACGTGCGGATGATGCGTCATCGCCGAACCCCATGTGTGGAGCACGGCGGTGATGCCGATGCGTGCGCCCAGATGCTTCGGATCGGCCGCGATGGTCAGCATCGTCTGCGACGCCGCCTTGAACAGCAGGTCGTAGACCGCCGCCTTGTTGTGGAAGGCGATGTCGGCGACCTCGGCTGGCAGCGTGAAGACGACGTGGAAGTAGCCGACCGGCAGCAGGTCGGCCTCGCGCTCGGCAAGCCATGTCCGCGCCGCGGCACCCTGGCACTTTGGACAGTGCCGGTTGCGGCAGGAGTTGTAGGCGATGCGCCAGTGGCCGCAGTCCTCGCAGGCCTCGACGTGACCGCCAAGGGCCGCGGTGCGGCAGTGCTCGATCGCCGACATGACCTTGAGCTGCTGCAGTGTCAGATGCCCTGCATGGGCGGCCCGGTAGGCGGGCCCGGCAGTGCGGAAGATGTCGGCAACCTCGATCGAGGCGCGCACGCTCAGCCGTCGGGTGAGATCTCTTCCGGCTTGAAGAGGCCAAGCTTGTCGAGCGGGCTCGTGACGGTGCGCACCGTCCGGGTCGCGACCTTGGTGTAGAAGGCGGTGCTATTTAGCTTGGCATGCCCAAGCAGGACCTGGATGACCCGGATGTCGGTGCCGTCCTCCAGCAGGTGGGTGGCGAAGCTGTGGCGCAGCGTGTGCGGCCCGACCCGCTTGGCGATGTCGGCGGCCTGCGCCGCCTCGACGACGATGCGATGGAGCTGCCGCGTGCTGATCGGCTTCATCGGATGCTGTCCCGGGAACGCCAGCCGTCGCGGTGCATCACGCCCTGCTGGCGTCCGACCTTCCACCATTGGCGCAGCAGAGTGAGCAGGTCCTGCGAGAGCATGGCATTGCGGTAGCGTCCGCCCTTGCCGCGCTCGACCCTGAGCAACATCCGCTCGCCGTCGACGTCGGCGACCTTCAGCGTCGACACCTCCGCCACGCGCAGGCCCGCACCATAGGCGACCGACAATGTGGCCTGGTGCTTCAGGCAGGTGGTGGCATTGAGCAGCCGGGCGACCTCGTCGCGGCTCAGCACCACCGGCAGCGTGCGCGGGTGCGCCAGCCGAACGAGCTTGCGCGCCAGATCGGGACGATCGACCGTATGCGTGAAGAAGAAGCGCAGCGCCGACACGATGCTGTTCATCGTGGGAACAGGAACGCCGTCCTCCTGCTGCTCGATCTGGAACCGACGCAGGTCGTCGGCGGTCGCTGTGTCTGGTGAACGCCCGAGGAACGTCGCCAGGCGTCCGATGTCGCGGAGATAGTTGCGCTGCGTCTCCCGTGAGAAACGCCGCATGTTCATGTCGTCGATCAGCCGCTGACGAAGTGGACTGAAAGGTGCATCAAGAACAGGATAGGGCATGGTCAGCCTCCTTGTTGAAGAAGCCCGCCATGCTCTGCCGCCGCCGAACAACGCTCAATGCAGGCGCGACGACCGGTCCCTGATCTCTACCTCAACCGCAGGCGCCCTCCCGCGCAGCGGGTTCGTTCTTCGGCCCCCATCCCGCCGTTAAATGACACGTGTCGCGAAGGCTGTTTCGGGCGCCAGGAGCGGACGTTGGCTACGGCGCAAAAGCGACGCCCCCTTGATCCTGTTCTAGCATCCCACTGCGTGGCCCAGACGTCGGGATAGCATCAAAGGTTGACCAGGCCCGCCTTAGGACTGTCGACAAACAGCGCGATTTTGCAACCCGTTGCAAAAATCGTCCCATAACGAGGACGTTCCCGAGCACTGGCTTCGCGCCACTTTTTGCAACGGATTGCACCGTTCTGCTGATTTTTTTACCAGGAACGTCACGTTCGTTTCCTGATTTAGCCGCAAGTATCGTCTAGCCGCAAGCATCGACGTGGTCGGTCGTCCCGAGGCGGCGCCATTGCAAGCGTTGCAATCTGATAAGCCCATCGAACGGCGTGCCAACGGCGCTTTGGATGGGAGTAAATGACGCTTCCAGCAAAAAGTGCAGACAATGCAGCGCTACGCACGGGAGAACTTCCATCCGGTCCGGTTATCCGCGCGGCACGCTATGCTTCAGATAGGAACACTATGGCGGTGAACTAAGTTATATTTATTCGTCTAACAAAGTCCCTGGTGTTACGCCCAGGAACCGCGCAAGTTTATCGATGATCGTAATGGTTGGATTCCTGGCCCCACGCTCGAGGTCGGATATGTAGGTGCGGTGGATGCCGACGTCGTGGGCAAAAGCCTCCTGCGACAAATTTTTCTGCTGCCGCATTTTGCGCAGGTTTCGGGCGAGGCGTTCACGAATGTCCACGCCAACAGGGTCAAGGCCCGTCGACTATCGGTCTACAGACGATAAGTGACAATCTCGCTTGACTTCGCTGAAAAGCTAAAGCAGTGGTATGTTACTCATTGTCTGCGGAGTATCAAAAGGGAAGCAAGACGGTATTGTTTCGCGGGTGCCCCAGTCCTGCATACGCATCACTCGTCGAGGCTTTCGAAGGCAAGAATTCGCGGCTAGCCTAACCTCCAGACGGCGAACGCTTCGGCGACAATCACGAGGCCATCGCAAAAGCGGCACCCGAGTACGGCGACTGGGTACCAAACCTGTCCCGACCTTAGCGAAGAACCCTCATGTCCAACAGTGATGACTACGCTTACGATGACCAAGGCAACATAGTTCTCATCCGGTATGGCCCGCTGCCGAAGCAGAGTTGCCGACACAGCAATCCAATACCCCTGGTTTCGAGTGCGGAACTGCCGCTGATCAGGCAACGACGTGCTGATGACGAAGCAGAGCGAAAGCGGCAGAAAACCCGAACGGCGGCAGAAGAGAAAGAAAAAGAGAGGCAGAACCAGGATAGAGAGCATGCCCAATATGTCAAAATTGGTTCGCCTATAAGTCCGCAAAAGCGGGCTCTCCAGTTGGACCAACAACCAGAGAACAAGAGGAATGCAGATGGATTCGACCAAGACTGACCACGCAGTCATTGTACTGGTGATGCGCTTGTTACCGAACGTACGTGTAATTCTTACGGATAGAGAGCGAACTACGGCGCGGAAGCAAGTTCACTTTCTCTCAAGTTTGTATCGTAAGCTTGCTATGCGGTAGGTAGCCTTATGCCGTTCACGCGGCCTGTTTGACGCAAATTTCGTCTGCAAGGAGGGCGACAGTGGCCTTGGTCTACGGAGAACTCTACGCTGCCTTGCGCTCGGTGAACGTCCCCCATGAATTGGCGCAGGAAGCTGCACGCGTTGACAATATCTCTCCCAAAAATGTCACCGATGCCAAACTTGAGTCACACCTCCGCTGCGTCCAACTTTTACTCGCGTTAAACATAGTCCTTCTATTGATTTTGCTCGTCGCCGCGTGATGGTGGGTGGCAGCCTCGAAGAGCTCTCCGCTCGGTCGTCGAGTTAAAGAGGACGTTGGGAAATAGGTTCTGTGCGCTTTTAGGTTAGAATGTTCACACCCAATTTGCGAACGTCCGCTCTTGGGCTGGGCGGGCATTTCTGAAATTCAAACCGCGACTGGCACCGCCGGTTTCAGCGCCACGCGGTTAAGCACCTGACTGTAGATCGCGACTTCGCCAGGCATTTCTAAAGTGACGACAATTGCGAAATCGGCGGGCGTGACGCCATCGTCGGCTTCCCGCTGCACATCGAGATCAAAGAAGCCGTTGGCCGCCATCGCTGCGGCCTTGTCGCCGTCCCAGCGGCGATGGACCACCGTTCCCTTATGTGATTGCTTTGGATCGGGCTGGACTCCGCTCGCCTTGATGCCAGCGGTGCCGAGCTGTGTCGGCTCGACGATCTTCATCCGCACCGCGCGATAGGCGACCGCGCCGGGACGCGGCGGCGAGAACCAGGCGAGCGTCGCCGAGACACCATGCGGCTGCGCCTTGGCAGTCATCGCAGCCGGCCAAGGGATGCGGAAGCGCTTGCCTTGATCGGCCGCGAGCGTGCCGACCGCCCACAAGGTTGCGCGATCGTTTGCGCAGCTGATGATGAGGTCGGGATCGTAGGCACCGTAGCCGATATAGCGGCGGACATTGTCCTTCTGGCGATAGCTATATTTGCCCTCGGGCGGTCCCAGCACTTCGATCAGCAAATTGCGCGCACTTGTCCAGCGCGCGCCATGCACCAAGAGCGCCTTCAAAAGGCAGGCACGCTGCGCGCTCGGGAGCGCGCCGAAATCGGGGTACGCGGCCTCCAGCGCTTCATGCGCGCGGGCGGCGACCCCTGTCGCGAGTGCGGCGGCGACGCTTGTGCCGATCGAGCGGGCGACGATGTTGGGTCCAAGCGAGGTCGCCGACGGCGGTGCGGCGACCGCGATCCCGCCGAAGGCGGCGGCGTTGGTGGAGAGCGGTTGCAACCGGTGATGATCGCCTTGCGGCGACAAGCGGACATTATGGCGACCGCCCGGTGCCAATATCTCGGGCTTGGTCGCGCCATTGTATCCGGGCCCGAGCGCGCTAGACACTGAACAGAGGCCGGTTTCTGCCCAGACGTCGAAGTGAAAGGCCGGCAACGGATGTGGGTAGGCGAACTGATCGGCATGCAACGCGCCGACTGTGATAGCGTTCATCGCCTCGGCCGGTGCCAGCACGCGCCGCGTCGCCATTTGCGCGGCGCTCGCGCGGAGCGCCACCCGCACGCGCTCAGCGGCTCCAAGCGCCTCGAACGCGCCGGCGGTCATATTCAGGGTTTCGAGCGCTGAATGATGGTTGCCGGCGCTGATCACAAATAGGATGCCGTAGGTGCTGGCGAGATGATCGACGACGCGCGCCCAGCCCGAGAGCCGCCCAGCAAAGGGCTTGTTGGGATCACCGAGCGAGGCGTTAACGATCAGGACGTGTTGCGCGGTCGGTGCGTCGCCGGTGCGCATGGCGAGGATCGCGCGCTCGAACATATCAGCGGGCAAAAGGTCTGGAAAGCGTTCGGGCTGGTTGGGATCGGCCGTCGCATAGAGCATGTTGACGAAATGAACGCGGCGTTCGAGCGGGCGGCCCCAGGCGCCGTTGATGTCGCCGTGGACGACGGCGCTTGCCATCGCCGTACCGTGCTTGCGTGCCCCGACCGCAAGGCCTTCCAAGTCGAAGGGATCATCGACGCTGAGCGTGCCGTCCAAGCGCGGATGCTGCGATAAGGGGACGGCATCGAAGATCGCGGCGATTGGATCGCCATCGAGCGCCGGCGCGCCGCCGTTCGGCAGCCCATCAACCTCTTCGGACGGCATGAGCTGGAAGATGCTCTGCGGCCTGATTTGTAGCACCGCCTCGGCGCCGGCAAGTCCGGCGGGGTCGCGGGCGATGACACTGGCCAGTGCGGGGCCTGGCAGGTCGGCAAGCAGCGCATGATAGCCGGCGCCGGTGATCCGCGAGCGCGACACGACTGCGCCGCCGACGGCGAGAACGCCGGCGCGCGCCTCGGCCTCGGTCGCATCGCCATTGCGACGAAAGACAAGCTCGACCTCGACGCGGGTGAGTGCAGCGTCGCGCGCATATTCCTCGACGAGAACATCATGATCGGCCGGCGTGACGCGGTCCTGCGGTCCCCAAGGTCGGATGTCGCGCAGCTGCGAGAGCATGACTTTCCAGGCGCTGAAGCGGGGCGGCACGGTGCCGTTCTGCTGCCAGCCACGCCACAAAGTTACGATGTTGCGCAGCGCCGCTTCGCTCGGCACCATAAGATAGACCGCAGGGCTCTTGTCGAGCTCATCCTCGTCGAGATCCTCCGCACCGAGAAATTCTAGTCCTGGCACGAGGCGGACGGCCTCGGTGAACTGCATCACTCCGCCGGTCAGCTCGAAGACGAGCAGGCGCTCGGGTGCGAGCGCATCCGGGTCGGCGCGGAGCTGGAGCATCGGCGTGTTGGCGTCGAGCTGCGCCGCGAGGCCGGTGAGTTTCTGGCCTGCGGGCGTTTCGGCCTGCTCGGCCGGCGCGAGCTTACGCGCGCGGGGTATTCCCCCGCCGGTCTTTCTTGGGATCGCTGCGGGAGCGCCGAGGCGCAGCAGCGGTTGGTTCGGTGGGTTGGCCATCGCTCTCCGGCTTTATGCGGGTTTTCCACAGGCGAAGTTCCTGCGTGAGGACGCGCTGAAGCGTCTCGCCGCCCTGGGACAATATATGCCGCCGCCGGATATTCTGGCAAAACTCGAAGATGTCGGCAAAGCTCGATCGCCCCATTTGAGTAGCAACCTGAGTGGCCGACAGTCCGGCCGGCTCGGGCCATGCCTCGAAAAAGCGCTCGATCAGCACGGCAGCGGCTTCGCGCGACGGCTGTGGCATGTCGATGCGCAGCTGGAAGCGGCGCCAGACCGCGCGATCTAGCAGCTCTGCATGGTTGGTGGCAGCGACCACGACAACATAGCTCGGTAGCTGGTCGAGCTGCATCAGGAGAAAAGAGACCACGCGCTTGATCTCGCCGGTCTCATGAATGTCGCCACGCTCTTTACCGACCGCGTCGAACTCATCGAAGAAAAGGACACAGGGTGTCGCTCGGACATAGTCGAATAGCCGTGCAAGGCGCGCATTAGTCTCGCCCAGATAGGCACCGACCAATGCGTCGTAGCGAACGGTGAGCAAAGGCACGGCCACCGCCTCGGCGATCGCCTCGGCCAGCGAAGTCTTGCCGTTGCCCGGCGGTCCGGAGAGCAAGACGCGGTGGCGCGGCTGCATGCCCTGCGCGCGCAAGAGGTCTGCGCGGTGATGCTCCTCGACGAGCTGGCGGGTCAGACGATCGGCCGGCAGCGTCAGGATCAGGCTGTCGAGCCCGACGCGCGGTTCTGATTCGATGACGAAGTCGCGGCCCGGCGCGCCGCTTCGGCGCAGTTCACTCGACGCGGTAACCGGCACCGACGCCAGCGCCCGGTGGAGCTTGTCGGCCAGGACATGATGGCTTTTGGCGCGTTCTTCGGCGACCAGTGCCTCGACGGTCGTGGTCAATGTCGAACGGTCGCCAGACGCTCCTGCCTTCACCAATGAAACTAGGAGATCACTTCTGGCCATCTAATCCCACACGCACCCCTTCGCGCTCAGGGCGAAGCGTAACACGTGACCTCGCTCGTGTGAATCCCTGATTGCCTAAAAGCTTAAACTGCCGGCCGCAGGCGCAGCCTCATGGGATTGGAATCCAATCGTCATCGGTCATCCCAGGGGATGACTTGCTGGGGGGCAGCGGCTGAAATTTTTTGTAGTATATTCTACCCATAGAATATGATCAGGATTAGCTCTAGGCGGCATCGCCGCGTAGTAGCGCAACAAACCGGGTGCCAAACTCAAGGTCCTAATTCTATGGCGGTACAATGTGCTCGACCCGTTCGGCGGGATCGCGCCCTCCTTCGCCGATATCGAGGTTTCGGGTTTATCCTTTCACCGGGCCAAAGGGCTGAAGGCCGACTACACGGTTCTGCTTGATGTGAGTGAAGGCGATTATGGCGTGCTGAGCCGCATCGAGGACGACGAGCTGCTCAATCTGGTAATTCCCCGCCCTGAAACCCCTATTCACCAACTGCCGTCAGCCATCCAGCTATATCCGATCGCCGGGGATGAAGTGCGCTTCGAGACAATCGAAGGCGGTACACGCCTCGGCTGGCGCGCGTTAGAGCGACGTAGAACAGGCGTCGTTCTTCAGCATGCTGCCTTGCGTCAATGCCCTGTGTGCCTGGTGGGCGAGATGGTCGAGAAGCGCGACAGGAACGGAACGGTGTTCCGCGGATGCAATCAGTTCCCCGATTGCAAGCACAGCGAAGGGGGTCCGGCCAGCCATCTGCGCGCTTGCGAAGGCGCGCCTGAAGTTAAGACGACGGCCCGGACCGTAGTTGTCCTGAACGGAACGGCTGCTTCCTGATCCATTCGACTGGAACGGACTGATCTTAGCGGCTGCGCTCGACCAGCAAACGCGAGCGCGCCGATACAAAGCCTGGATGACAGCAAAGTGAGGTTTGACTAAACCGAGGTGGCGACCATATCGCGAGGGGTTCGCCTCACTGGGTTGAAGTTGGTGCAACCCGTTGCAAATTTGGCGCTCTCTAGAGCACTGGCCACCACTGATGAGCCGGGATAAAGGCGCGACGACCGAACCCACCTCATCATCACCGCCAACCTGAGCTTCGGCGACGCCAAAGTGGCAACTGCGCAATCGGAACCCAAGAACGCCCCGCAGATGGGTGTTTTGCAACCCATTGCAATTTTCTGCTTCCGATTTTGCGGACGGATAACCCGCGATGACAGCCGCCGCGCCGTGCTCGAAGTTTGTCACTAGGCTTGGAGACAGCGCCTAGAGCATTGAACGCAAAAGTGGGTACCGATTTTGGGAAAATCCGATGCTCAAGCAAGGAAGATAGAGCGGCGGCAGGATTCGACTTGAATGTCCGCTGCTCTAAGCCATGCGGTGAGCTTTGCACCGGCATCGGCGATTTGATCCTCACCGCCCCGTGTGAACAGAAATGAAAAGATTGGCCCCTAGCTAGTGACGGTCGCCAAACCCTCGGTAGATGCTATCTGCGAACGCGCGAGAGCTGAGTTATCGGGCGCCAAGGCAAGAGGCGTGAGACCACTTTTAGAGGTCGGAGGATGACGCGGTTACTATCAAAGGCGGTCACGAAAAATACTCACGCGTATCGAGCGGGGAAGTGGTGTTATGTGGCGTAAGCATTCCAGATGACAAGTGCACAGGTCCGTACCGGCAGTGTCTCAATTGAGACAGACCAGGAGGTCATCCATCCTTGTCTGCAAGAATGAAGCAATGCGCAATGTATGCTCTGTAGGGGTCGTCTAAAGAAATGTTGAAGACAGTCTCCCGTTTATATGGTGTTATACTACGTACACGGCATTCTTTTAGAAGTACGTCACCAAAATGCTTCTGCTTCTCCTTGGCATGAATTTGATAGTGATCGTCACTTGTGATGGCTATAAGGTTCTCGGGGGAATCGTTCAGTGGATTCTCATCCTTGTGGTGCACCTCGAGACCCGGGTCCAAATATCGCAGGTTCGCCGCCCGTGCAGGGTCTCTGCGCAAGATTTCTATGAAATCATCCAATGAAATTCCATTTAATTGCGCTTCGAGAACAAGTCTCGCGTTGGCTGTTCGTTTGTAGTCTTTGCCCGCGACGACCTGGCGACTTGCATACGGATGATGGGGTACCGAATGGATGACCTTGCGTGGACGGTTAGGCTTTCTGCCCCCGCTCGCCTTTTCTTCGCTCCGAACAAAAATGCGATCTCCACTACGCAGTTCTCGAAGAGGGCGGAAGATGCCGTCGCCCTCCCCTTCATCGACAGGGACTTTGAACTGTTGCTCCGCCGTCGCTCTTATTGAATGTCCATTCTCGGCTACGAGGATCAGAGTCTCCGAAATTCCACAATGCTCGATGGTGGTGAGCCGGTGATAACCAACGCGATCTCCTAGATATGCGGGGATGAAGCAGTCGAGTCCTTTCTCCCACTGAGCGCCGCCATAGGCTTGGCCGCCTCGCATTTTTGCGTATGCCTCGTCGATGGAAATCTCCCGCCCATGGTTCCGCTCTCCCCTTCGGAGATTCAATTTTGTCGAACTTGCTACGCCTCTCAAATCACTCGTCAAATCCTGTACTCCTCGTTGAGTTGCTCAATCTCTTGGCACCGCCGATGTCGTCTTGGAGGGGTCCGATAAGGGCAATGCCCTTGGGCGGCTCGACGCCAAAATCCCGGGCTCTCTGGCTGAAGCAGCCGGCCCGCTTCTGGACCCAGTCCTTCAGGTTGTCGAGGCCGCCGACCGCCGACATCTCGATGGGCTCCATGATCTCGAGCACCTCCGAGCGCTTGACCACCTCCGTCTTGACATCCGCGATCATCTTGCAAAAGTCGTCGAGCGGGATGTTGGGCAGCTTGGCCCGGTTGGTGACCAGGGCACGCGAGATCGCATTGTCGAACTCGGCCTGCGTCATGCCGGCGCCATTCGCCAAAATCTGGTCGATCTGGGCGTCGTTGTATTTCGGCCGCCGCGCCTCGGGCACGTCGTTGATCAGCCGATCGTAGACGTCACGCAGCTCCGCATAGGAGGGCGGGTCGTAGTCGAGGATGACCACGTCGTCCTGGAGTTCCTCGGGCAGCGAGTAGGAGTTGGGCGTCAGGATGATCAGGCGCCGGTGGCCGGCGACGAACGTCTTGGCGTATTCCTTCACGCACTGGATCATGCCCAGGTGCTGCGACAGCATCTTGTGGGGATGCATCATCACGAAGACGCCGCGCGCGCCGAACGGATCGCCGCCGCCCATGCCGGTGATCGCCTTCAAGGCAGCCAGCGGCTCGGCGATGTTGTCCTCGGTCGGCTCGTCCTGCGGGCGGGCCTTGTCGAACTTCTGCCAGCCGTGCAGCACGGTCCACAGGCGGAACTCCATGTCGTCGGCGAAGGCAAAGTCGCGCAGCTCTTTGCGGGCGGTTTGAGATTTCACGCTGTGGGTGCTCGTCTTAGTATACTTTTCGACTGCGAGCTATCCCTCAAGGTGGAACATGTCAACCGTCGAAAAGAGTGTAAGCTATTGAATTGACAAACACTTTGGTCGGTGACATTTTCAAATTGACCTACTGCGCGCCTTGCTAGTCAGTCCATTTTCCCCTAGGCCTCACACGGGGTGTTTGGCACCTGCACAGCCAAGACACGCCTTTGGATGATCGCGACAACTTTTCAGGGGCCGGCAATGCGCGAGAAAAAATTGGACGGCAATCGGGCGCCGGGGACTCTGCTCGAGAACCTCGCGGCGCGCGTAAGAACAGCCTATGATCTCGATAGGAAGCAGAATCCCGGTCGCTTTCTCGCAGATGCGGATGGGCTCGGTCGAGACTACCTCTTTGCGGAGAATGTCGCCCGTATGCTGGGATGCAGCCTAGATTTCGTTCGGCGAATTCCGCGCCACAGACTGCCGGTTTCTAAGATCGGTCAGCGAGCCATCTATTCCAGGGCAGATGTGCAAGCATTCATTCTCTCGGAACGAGCCGTAGCTACCCGTCCCATGAAAGACGACAATTGGTCGCGCCCGGTGCAACGGGTTGCAAAAATTGGAAGTCGCTCTTTGGGCCGACCCAAATCTAACGACGTCTTCGATCCAGTCCTGCATGTTCAGCGCCTGCTGGGGAAGGGGCGGGGAGATGGCTAATAACGAAGCGCTCAAGATTGGTCCCTTTCGCATTGCACCTCGCGTTCGGGACGGCCAGCAATCTGGGAAGTGGTTTCTGGATATTCCGCCACACGTTTCCCTGGAAGGCAGGCGAACCCGTCGGAGCTTCGATACGAAAAGCGAAGCCATGAGCGAAGCCAGGCAACTTCTCCGGAGCCTTCAGATCGATGGAGCACTCCGGGGCTTCCATCGCCCTGTTGCTGGCATCACGTTCTCTGAACTCTCTCAAAGATGGCTTGCGACGCAAGCTGATCGCGTAGCTACGCAGAAGAAGCGGGTGATATCACTCGAAACGCATGCTTTTCGCTTGAAGGCGCTGCTTGGCCCATTAGCCGACCTGGACATCGAGCGAATCTCGGTGAAAGATATCGTTGACTATCAAAAGATCAGGCTCGCAGTCGGTCGATCACCCGCCACTATCAACTCCGAAATCCGCTTACTGCGACAGATTCTAAGTTGGGCTGTGGATCACGATCTTCTCCATAAGATACCCAAAGTAGAGCCGATTCCTGAGCCACGGAAGCGGCTCAGCGTTCCAACCATTGAGGAGATCGTTAGGGTGGTGGCCGCTCTGCCTCCTAACCTTGCTCTGTTGATTCGTTTTCTTGCGGAGACTGGCTGCAGAAAGGGCGAGGCGTTTTCGCTGACATGGGCGGATGTCGATGAACTCCACAACGCGATATTGATCCGTCGGAAAGCTGGCTGGACACCGAAGACAGCCCACAGTGATCGTGACGTATTTGTTGGCGCGAGCCTCATGAAGGAACTTGTCGTGGCCAAGCATGCCGCCCTCAAACAAGCTTTAGACGATAGTGCGTCGGCAAGCCTTGTGTTTTTAGGGCGCGGAGGTGGCAGAATGTGGAACTTCGAAAAAGCCCTCGCGACAGCCATCAAAAAGGCCGGAGTTACACGCGACGGCGCAGAGATGCACATCACTCCTCACATGCTTCGGAAAGCGCATGCGACTTGGTTGAAGCAACGTGGAGTCGATGACGTCATTCTTCAGCCCAGGTTAGGCCACGCGCCCGGCTCCCGCGTCACGGCCTACAATTATGTTCATTTGCCGTCCGAGGCCATGAAGTCGACTATCATTGATCTCGAAACTGAGAAAACGAATTTGGATTAGCGGACGAACTACCGGGTAGTCGTATGCCTTGAGCTATCCTAACCTTTTGCGCCTGCTCCATGCTTTCATCTTATGAAGTCAGAAGCACTATCATCATGATGAGCGCGAGGCCCTGCATAGCGAGCAACAGCCAAAGCGGCGGCGCTGGAACGCGCTTCATCCATTCAATGATTCTTGCGTCGAGCCGTTCGCTCCAGTTTTTCGTTTTCATCAAGCTACGCTCCTCAACTTTCGCGATCCTAGTCTTAGCAGCGCCATCTCGATGTCCCTGCCAAACCACTCGGAATGGTCAAGGTCGGGCATCGGGCCGCCGAAGAAGCCTTGGCGCGGTCTGCTCGTGCCGTCTACCCCTGGTGACCCGGCGGCCATACGAAGATAGTGTCCTGAAGGTAGTTGACCAACAGCGCCTATGCGACTCATTAATGGACCTACCCACGCCGTGCGTGGATCCACTCCCCATCAGCGCCTAGCGAATGCCGAGTTTGGCGGCTCTTTATATGCCTATTGGCAGAAGTCGCATGCGCTCGATTGGTACCGATCATACATCCCGGTGAAGCAATCGCCGTTCATGCCCTCGGCAACATTCTGGCACCGTTTGGCACCAACTCGAAAAAAGAAATCGTCGATTACAATCTAAACCATTGATTTTATTGGCGCACCCGACAGGATTCGAACCTGTGACCTCTGCCTTCGGAGGGCAGCGCTCTATCCAGCTGAGCTACGGGTGCTTTCAGGATCGACGATCCGGAAAACGAACCAGCCGGGTAACCGGCTGGCCACGGCTTCTTATCTGATGCGGGGGCGCGCTTCAACGGTCAAGTGGGAGGTTGCGCGAATTCCGAGTGGCAGAGGTCGCAGGCCCGTTTTCTGCTACGCGCATCGGGCATGCCGAGGCGGGATGTAGCGACCGATTTTTGTGCGAGAGTGAGCGAGCTATCCGAAGTATCGGTTGTTATTGTGCCAATCCAAGGCATTTGCGTCGGGCTGCTGGCTGATCATCGAAGGAACGGTAATTGCCGATCCATGCAACTCGTAGTAATGCCGACCATTCTCAAATTCCTCGCGGATGCGTCGGCTCACCTCAAAACGATGATCTGGTGTGACTGTTACATACCCTTGATCGAAAAGGCTATGGATGTCTCGCCGCATCAGAATCCCGTTGCTTGGCGAATGTTCTCCGCCTTCGGCATAGGGACGAATATGGGCGGCTTCCAAAGCCGGTAGGGTGCGTTCTTTCGTGATAGCACAGCGCCGGTCATAAAGGTCGGTCACCAATAGCCTGAAAGCTCCCTGGCCGAGGCGCGGACGTATCAGCGCAGGCTCGCCAAATCGCGACTTTTCTTCCGAAAACCCCGTGCTGGAAACAGCCGGAACCATTGCATCTTGCACTGTATTCCACAATGCCGCTCCTTCGGGGTCGTCAGTCCCGTAAGTCGTGAACGAAACAATGTTCTTTGACCAAGACGGCGGTGGCGAAAACCAGCGGCTTTCATCAAGAAAGAAGGGCTGCGTGAGAACGCGACAGCCGATTTCGACAGGTCCAGCCGTGTGCGGATCGAGCTTGCGATAACGGAGGATACGGGATCGCATTTCCGGTAAGCTTGTAACGCCATTGTTCGTTCCGAACGCCTCCCACGCCAACGATAGCGGCATGATGGTAGAGGAGGCAAAGACCCCGCCCCCTACAATCATGTTGATCGGTGCATGCAGCTTGAACAGAAAGAGCTCACCAGGCCGCAAAGCGCGAAACGCCTTTGGCGATGGCGACCAGAAATTAACCTCGGTCAAATCAGGCTGGCGGCGGAGTTGTTTAAACCAATCTCCATCCGTCACCGCGACCACAATCTTGACAGCCAAGCTGGTTTTGCCTCCGCGCGGCTATCCCAATATGAAGAACACCGCTGCCCTAATAGACAAAACTAAACTACGAACACTTGTTTACCAACGGTTATTATTCGCTCACTCGTGGAGTTTCCTGAACCGAGTCCTCACTGCTCGGCATACAGCAGCCGCGTCGTCGTGTTCGATGCCGGCGACAGGTTGCGCTGGATCAGTGCTTCGACGTGGTCGTTGCGCTGGCGCGCGCTGTCGGCGCCCATCACCACGAGGATCAGCCGGCGGCCGTCGGCGTCGTAGGAGGTGACGATGTTGAAGCCTGAGGCTCTGATGTAGCCTGTCTTGATGCCGTTGACGCCGCGCACGCGGCCGAGCATGTCGTTGTGGCCGCGCACCAGCCTGCCGCGGAACATGAAGTCGCTTTCCGAGAAATAGTGGAAATGCTGCGGGAAGCGGGCGCGCAGCGCCGTGCCGAGCACCGCCATGTCGCGCGCCGTCGTCAGCTGGCCGGCGTCCGGCAGGCCCGAAGCGTTGCGGAAGACGGTGCTGCGCATGCCGATCTGGCGCGCTTTGGCCGTCATCATCGCGGCAAACGCCTGTTCGCTGCCGCCGAGATATTCGGCGACGGCGACCGCCACGTCATTCGCCGATTTGACGGTGATCGCCCGGATCGCCGATTCGACATCGATCGTCTCGCCGCGCCTGAAGCGCAGCTTGGTCGGCGGCTGCCTGGCGGCGTTGTCCGAGACCGGGATCAGCGTCGTCTTGCTGATGCGGCCCTGCTCCAGCGCCTCGAACAGCAGGTAGAGCGTCATCATCTTGGTCAGCGACGCCGGATAGCGCGGCGCCGTCGAGTTGGCCTCGAACAGTGTCCTGCCGGTGCTGCCATCGATGACGATGGCCGCATATTTCTGCGCCGGCGCCGGCACCGCCAGCATGGTCTCCGTCGGCGTCGTCGCGCAGCCGGCGACGAGCACAAGCAGCGCAAACACCGCGACAAATCTTTTGATGAGCTGAAAGAGGCGCGGTTTGGACACTGTTTTGAAGGTAAGCCGTTGCTGAAACGAGTGGGAAACTAGCCTAACCCAATGGCGCCGTCCATTTCGTTAATGCCGGTCTTCAGGGCAATCGCTTGAGGTTTGAATTCGCCACGCTCCTGGCGTTGGCGCCGCCCCTCACCTGCCTGCCGGCATCCTCTCCCCGTAGAACGGGGAGAGGGGCGCTGTCATCGACGGTTTCGCCAATCACCAGCGTTCGCAAGAAGGCCGCCGACATTGCGGCCAGCTTCTTTCTCCCCGTAAACGGGGAGAAATGCCCGGCAGGGCAATGAGGGGCGGCGCCGCCAGCCGGCAATGATCGCTCCCACAGGGTGCCCCGGCGTCTCTGATACGAAATGCCGGCCGCAGCTTGCGCAACCGCCACCGAGCGGGTTTGCTGGCGCCGGCAGAATCAGCAGGTGCGCCATGGAAACGCTCACGATCACGGCAAAGGGCATTTCGGTAACGGTCGATCTCACCGTCGGCCATCTCGCCGACATGACGGTCGATATCGACGGGCGCCGGCTAAAGCCGCTGCATCGCGCGCCGTGGATCGACGAGCCGCGCGAGACGCTGCCGCAGGACCTGCCCGAGGGCACCGTTCGCCTGGCCGGCGATTTTTTATGCGCGCCGTTTTCGCGCAGCGATGTCGAGGAAGCGCCCTTGCACGGCTGGCCGGCCAACAGCCGCTGGGATGTCGTCGCCTCCGCGGCGACCGCCGATGGCTGGCGGGCCGTTTTCAGGCTGCAGCACAAGGTTTTGGGCGCGACGGTCGACAAGATCCTGATCCTGCGCGACGACCATCCCTTTCTCTACCAGGAGCATGTCTTTTCCGGCGGTTCCGGCGCGATTTCCGTCGCCCATCATCCGATGACGGTGATGACGGAGGGCGGCAGGCTGGCTTTCTCGCCGAAGCGGTTTGCGGCAACGCCGGACGACCCGCTCGAGCCCGATCCGGCTCGCGGCCGTTTCCTGCTCGCCTATCCCGCGCGTTCGACCGACCTGACGCGATTTCCCGCCGCCGATGGCGGCACGCTTGACCTGACCGACTACCGCATGGACCAGAGCCGAGAGGATTTCGTCACGCTGGTCGAGGCCGACCATGGCGGGCCGGGCTGGACCGCGCTGGCGCGAAAGGCGGAAGCCGATCTCGTTCTGGTGCTGAAGAACCCGGCCGAGCTGCCGGTCACCATGCTGTGGGTCAGCAATGGCGGTCGCGACTACGCGCCGTGGAGCGGCCGCCATCGCGGCGTGCTCGGCATCGAGGACGGCCGCACCGCGCTCGGCCATGCGGCATCGCTGGGTGACAACTGGCTGAAGCGGGAAGGGGTGGCAACCGCCTTTGCCCTTGGCGAAGGCCGCAATGTCTCGTTCCGCCACGTCATCGGCGCACTGCCCTTATCCGGCGGCGAGCCGCCGCGCGACATCGCCACGGCGAAGGGGCATATGCGCATTGCGGCTGCTGACGGCTCGACGCGGGATGTCGCTTTCGACGGCGATTTCCTGCGGATTGGCCAATTCGTTCCTGTCTGATTGGTCTGTGCGCAGGCGATCGCTCATTGCCAGCGTTTGCGCTGCCCCTCACCTGCCTGCCGGCATCCTCTCCCCGTATAGTGACGGGGAGAGGGGCGCTCTTATCGACGGTTTCGCCAATCACCAGCGTTGCAGGAAGGGCGCCAACATCGCGGCCAGCCCTTTCTCCCCGTCACTATACGGGGAGAAATGCCGGGCAGGGCAATGAGGGGCGGCGGCGACCTCGACAATTGGGCGACCTTCAATCCGCGTTTGAAATTTCCGCGAACTGTCGCAAGATGCAGCCGACATATCACCCGGGATCACGCATGTCCGAGATCGCTCACCTCGCCGCCACCATCTTCAAGCGCGCCGGCAAGGCGCGGCGTTTTGTCGTTGCCATTGCCGGTCCTCCGGGCGCCGGCAAGTCGACGCTTTCGGCCCGCCTGCATGGACTGCTGCCGGAAGGTGCGGCCGAAATCGTGCCGATGGATGGCTTCCACTACGACGATACCGTGCTCGAGCAGCGCGGCTTGCGCGCGCGAAAGGGGGCTCCGGAATCCTTTGACTTCGCCGGCTTCGAAACCTTGCTGAAGCGCATCCGCGCCGCCGAGCCCGACATCGCCATTCCGGTGTTCGATCGCAGCATGGAACTCTCTCGCGCGGCTGCGTCGATCATCGCCGCCGACACCAAGTTCATCCTGGTCGAAGGCAATTATCTCTTGCTTGACGAGGAACCGTGGTCGCGGCTGGCGCCGCTGTTCGATTTCTCGATCTTCGTCGAGGTGCCGCGCGCCGAGCTCGAGCGCCGGCTGCTCGAGCGATGGCATGAGCATGGCCGCTCCGATGAGGACGCCCGCGCCTGGATCGCCTCCAACGACATGCCCAACATCGACCGCGTGCTTGCCCGCCGCCGCCCCGCCGATCTGGTGATCGGCGATCACGCCTGATTTGCGGAATAGCCGGCGCCTGGAACCTTAGGACTTTCCGGCCGTTATGTCAGATACGGCAATGATGCTGACATGAGGAAAACTGTCCGATGGCTACTCCGATGGCAACCAAGGCAAGAAAGCCTGCGCCCGGCAAGGGCAGGGCAACTCGTTCCAGGGCAACTGGATCGAAGGCGACTGAATTAAAGGCAACTGAATCGAAGGCGGGTGCTGGCCCAGCCGTCGCCGCCCGCTCCAAGGATGCGGCAAAGCCCAGTTTTGGCAAGGCAGCACCGAAGAAAGTGACGCCGACCGCAGCCAAGACCACGGCAAAACCTGCCAAGCCGAGGAAATCGGCAAGCGGCGGCTCGATGGCAGACAGCGCAATGCGCACGGTGAAGACGACGGCCAATGTCGCGGCCGGCGCGGTTGTCGCCACCGCCAAGACCGCAGCGTCCCTAGCCGCTTCCGTCATGGGCAAGGGCGGTTCAAAACCCAGAGCCAAGACAAAGTAGCCGCTTCTCGGCGCCTGCGACCGATGAGCTAGCCCCTGGCGGGTATGGTAAGGCCTCTTTGCACCGCTGGTCGGGCGAGGCCGCGCTCCAGCCATGCTGCGACATGCGAAAAATCGTCGAAGCCGACAAGCTCCCTTGCCTGGTAAAAACCGGTCAGATTGCGCACCCAGCCCAGCATCGAGATGTCGGCGATGGTGTAATCGTCGTCCATGATCCAGCTGCGGCCCTTCAGCCTCGCGTCGAGCACACCGATCAGCCGCCGCGATTCGTCGCGATAGCGCGCCAACGGTCGCTTGTCGGCGATCTCGCGTCCGGCGAATTTGTGGAAGAAGCCGACCTGCCCGAACATCGGCCCGATCGAGGCCATCTGGAAGAACACCCACTGGATCGTTTCGTAACGCCGCGCCGGGTCGGCCGGGACCAGCCGGCCGGTCTTGTCGGTGAGGTAGAGCAGGATGGCGCCGGATTCGAACAACCCGATCGGCTTGCCGCCCGGGCCGTCCGGATCGATCATCGCCGGGATCTTGCCGTTCGGGTTCAGCGACAGGAATTCCGGCGTCCAGCTCTCGTTCTTGCCGATGTTCACCGCATGCGCCTCGTAGGGCACGCCGAGTTCCTCCAGCGCGATCGACACTTTTACCCCGTTCGGCGTCGGAAACGAATAGAGCTGGATGCGGTCGGGATGGCTGGCTGGCCAGCGCGTGGCGATCGGAAAGGCGGACAGGTCGGTCATCGAAGCTCCTGGGCGGGGATTTTTCGCGCGCGCGTGGCGGGTGGCAAGACGTCTCGCAGTAGCTGGGATACCGGTTGCGGTCAGACTGCCTTGAAGGCCAGCACCGCATTGGTGCCGCCGAAGGCGAAGCCGTTGCTGATCGCCGCGCGCACCTTGCGCTCGCGCGCCACATTCGGCGTGATGTCGAGATCGCAATCGGCGTCGGTTTCGCGAAAATTGGCCGTCGGGGGCACGATGCCTTCGCGGATCGCCATCACGCAGGCGATCAGCTCCAGCGCGCCCGACGCGCCGAGGCAGTGGGCGTGCATCGATTTGGTCGAGGAGATCGAAAGCCTGTGCGCATGATCGCCGAAGACGCGCTTGATCGCCGCCGTCTCGATCTGGTCGTTGGCCTTGGTGCCGGTGCCATGCGCATTGATATAGTCGATGTCCTCCGGGTTGAGTCTGGCATCGACGAGGCAGAAGCGCATCGCTGCCTCCGGCCCTTCGATGGTCGGCGCGACGATGTCGGAGGCATCGCCAGAAAGGCCGGCGCCGGCAATTTCGGCGAGAATCGTGGCGCCGCGCGCCATGGCATGCTCGTAGGTTTCCAGCACAACCATGCCGGCGCCTTCGCCGAGCACCAGGCCCTGGCGATCGGCCGAGAACGGCCGGCAGGTATCGGGCGCCAGCACCCGCAGCGCTTCCCAGCCTTTCAGGACGCCCCAGACCAGCGGCGCATCGGTGCCGCCGGCCAGCATGACGTCAGCGCGGCCAAGCCTGATCTGGTCGACCGCCGAGGCAATGGCGTGGTTGGACGAGGAGCAGGCCGAGGTGATGCCGAAGACCGGCCCGCGCAGGCCGAGATTCATGCTGACATGGCCGGCCGCGGCGCCCGGCATCACTTTCGGCACGGTGAAGATACCGGTACGGTTCTTGCCTTCGAGCAGGATGGCGCGATAGCTCTCTTCGATCGCCTCCCAGCCGCAGACGCCGACGCCGACGATGGCGCCCATCCGGTAGGTGTTGGCCGCGTGCGAGGTCAGCCCGGCTTGTTGCGCGGCCTCCCGCGCGGCGATCGTCGCCAAAAGGCTGAAGCGGTCCATCGAGACGACCTGCTTGCGGTCGATGCCGTGCTCGGGAAGCGTCCTGATTTCGCAGCCGACCCGGATTTTCAGGTCATGCAGCTCCGAATTGACGATTGGGCCGATGGCCGAGCGGCCGGCGCGCATCTCGTCCCAGATCGCCGGCACATTGGTGCCGAGCCCGCATAGGCCGCCGATGCCGGTAATGACGACGCGCTTGTGCATTCAGTCAGGCTTTTTTCGCGATCAATTCGCGAACCGCCTCGACCATGTCGCCGACGTTCTTCAAATTGCTCCAGGCATCGACCGTGTTCATCTCGATCTCGATGCCATACTGTTCCTCGAGATCGAAGATGATCTCCGTCAGTTCCAGCGAATGGATGCCAAGCGAGGTCAGTTCGGTGCTGGTGGTGATTTCTTCGCCACCGGGCTCGGCATGAACCTTGATCTTCGCGATGATGTCCGTTGCCAGCTGGTCAGCCATTCGGTTCCTTCCCCAACCCTTGTCGTTTCTCGACGCCAACTGATCGGCGCCTGTTTTTCCCCAGGCTCAAATCGTCATCATCGCCTTTGCCAGGCGCGGTGTGACCGTACCAAGACGGCTCCTCTATAGAAACCGAAACGTTGTCAAGCAACAAGCTATATGTCGACAAAGCCGGCGCTGTGCTTAAGTTGGCGTCGTGGATATGATCGGACATGACCTGACCTTTGTGCCGCCGGCCCAGCGCGTCGCCGGAACGGCGCGGCTTGCCTGTGACAGAAATGGCGGCCGCACGCGTCTTCGGCGGCTTTATCAGGATGGCTCCGCCAAGATCCGCATGCCGGCCGTCTCGGCCGATCCGCTCGAAGCCGTCCTGATCAACACCGCCGGCGGGCTGACCGGCGGCGATCGCCTCGGCTGGGAGGTCGATGTCGGCGCCGGCGCCTCCGCCACTATAACCACCCAGGCCTGCGAGAAAATCTACCGCGCCGCATCCGATCGTGCCGAGGTGCGGGTGAAGCTGACCGTCGGCGCCGGCGGCCGCATCGCCTGGCTGCCGCAGGAAACCATCGTCTTTGATCGATCGGCCTTTGCCCGCAGGCTCGACCTGGAGCTTGCCGCTGGTGCCGAGGCGCTGGTGCTCGAGGCGACCGTCTTCGGCCGCCTCGCCATGGGCGAACGCGCGGCGTACGGTAATTTCCATGACCGCTGGCGGGTCAGTCAGGGCGGGGCCCTCGTTCATGCCGAGGATTTCCGCATCGGGCCGGATATTGCGGCCATGCTGGGCCGTTCCGCTGTGGCCGGCGGCGCCATCGCCATGGCGACGGTGCTGATGATCTCGCCGCGGGTGGAGGCTTTGCTGGATCCGGCGCGGGAGATTATCGGTGGCCAGGGCGATGCCAGCGTCTGGAGCGTGAAGAAATCTGGCAAGCTTCTTGCGAGGCTGTTTGCCGAGGACGGCTACCAGCTCCGCAAGCGGCTGGTTCCGCTCGTCGAATTGCTCAACGGGCGGGCGGGCCTGCCCAAATTATGGTCACTCTGATTCCGATTATGTCATTCCTGGGATACGCATGAACCTGACGCCAAGGGAAAAGGACAAGCTGCTCATCGCCATGGCGGCGATTGTGGCGCGCAAGCGGCTCGAACGCGGCGTCAAGCTCAATCACCCGGAGGCGATCGCGCTGATCATCGACTTTGTCGTCGAGGGCGCCCGCGATGGCCGCCAGGTCGCCGAGCTGATGGAGGCCGGCGCCCACGTCGTCACCCGCGCGCAGGTGATGGAGGGCGTTGCCGAGATGATCCACGACGTCCAGGTCGAGGCGACGTTTCCCGACGGCACCAAGCTGGTGACCGTGCACGAGCCGATAAGGTGAGGGCCGATAAGGTGAGGAGAGGAAAATGCTTGAACTGCGCCCCAACTGCGAATGCTGCGACAAGGACCTGCCGCCTGATGCGACGGATGCGCTGATCTGCACCTTCGAGCGTACCTTCTGCGCTGATTGCGCGGGAAACGTGCTGGGCGGCGTCTGCCCGAATTGCGGCGGCAATTTTTCAGTGCGCCCGATCCGGCCGGCAGCGATGCTGAACAAACATCCCGCCTCGACAAAGCGCGTCCTCAAGGCCGAAGGCTGCGGCCCGGCGCGCAACGCCGCGTGACGGCACGATCCCGACAGCGAAAAGGCATATCGATGGTCCACACAACGATCAAACGCACGTCCCTCTCGGCGATCCTGCTCCTCGCCGCCGGCCTCGTCTTCGGCGTTCTGTGAGGCTGGCGATGATCCCCGGCGAAATCATCACGGCAGGCGGCGAAATCGAGCTCAACAAGGGCCAGCCGACCGTCACCGTGAAAGTGGCCAACAGCGGCGACCGGCCGATCCAGGTCGGCAGCCACTATCACTTCTTCGAAACCAATGAGGGGCTGAAATTCGATCGCGACAGGGCGCGGGGCATGCGCCTCGACATTGCCGCCGGCACGGCGATGCGCTTCGAACCCGGCCAGGAGCGCGATGTCACTTTGGTGCCGCTCGGCGGCAAGCGCGAGGTCTACGGGTTTCAGCAGAAGATCATGGGCGCGTTGTGAAATCCCCTGGGCGCCTTGTGCGATCCAGAGCGTCGAGCAGTTTCGGCTCAGCCGGGCGGCTTGGCCGCAGCGTAGATGACGACCTTGCCAGGATCGTCGAATTCGACGGCGAGAACGTCTTCGGTCTGCACGCGTCGGGAGTCGATGGCGTTGAACAGCAATGCGTTCGCCTCGATCTCGTCGCGCAGTTCCGCAATGTCCTCCTGATGCTGCTCGACCTTGCTTTCGATCGCCGGCGGCAGCCCGCCTTCCGTGCGCGCGGCGTCGGTAAGGAACACGATATCGACTTTGTCGAGCTTGGATGTCTTGCGCACCGTACCGATGTTTTCACGCGTCCGCTCGATCGCGGTAGTGACTTTGCCGGCCTCGACCGCCGTGTTGGTCTCTTCCTGGCCGACCTCCGAGCCGATGATCTTGTTCTGGGTCTCAGGGCCTTCAAGGCCCTGCGCATTCAACCCGGCCTGGGGAGCGCTCGCCGCAAGAAACGCAGTTGCGGCAACCATATGCAGCCATCTGCTGTCGGGGAAGGTGGTGATCGCCATCGCTCGCTCTCAGAGCCGCTTTCTAGGCTCGTTGCTACGCCAAAAAATCGAAACGCATCCTGCCCTGCGAAGGTTCCCTCCCCGATGCGGCAGGCCGGCCTCGTGCCGGCCCGCCACAGCGCATCGTCAGCTCGCCTTCTTGGTGATCAAGGTCAGCGAGCCGTTGGCGTCCATGCTGGCGGCGATCACTTGCGCCGAGGTGAGCCCTTTGGATTCGAGCGCGGATTTGACCTGTGGCGTCGCGTCGATCGAGCTGCGCAATTTCTGCAGGCCGTCCTCGCCGCGCTTGGCGATCACTTCGTTGACCTTCGTCTGCGTTTCCTTGGGCAGTTCCTCGATGTCGACGACGTTGACGGTCTGAATCGCCGGCGCTGCCGGCTGAGCGCCAGGCGCCGCGGGAGCCGGCGAAGCCGGCGGCTCGCCGGGTTGCGGCGCAGGCTGTTGCTGGGCGCTGGCAGCGGTCGCGAGCAGGAGGGTGGCGGCGGCTGCGAGAGATATCGTCTTGCGCATAAAACTTCCTTTCCATCGATTGGCAAACGGTCGTTTTGGGGTGACCTTGCCACCTCAAACGCTAAATGGGATCGGAAGGTGTCGCCCAGCGGGTCATTGCGTGACCATAGGATGGCGACAATGTGGGGCCGGGCTTCGCCCCGGCTGTATCTGGGGCTGTTGGGCCGTATTTCGGGAGCAATTGCTGATGGCTAGAATCACCCGCGCCGCCTATGCGCAGATGTACGGCCCGACCGTCGGCGACAAGGTGCGGCTTGCCGATACCGAGTTGTTCATCGAGGTCGAGAAGGATTTTACACTGCATGGCGAAGAGGTGAAATTCGGCGGCGGCAAGGTCATCCGCGACGGCATGGGCCAGAGCCAGGTGTCCCGTGCGCAAGGCGCGGTCGACACCGTCATCACCAATGCGCTGGTCATCGATGCGCCGGGCGGGATCTTCAAGGCCGATATCGGCCTCAGCGATGGCCGCATCGCCGCGATCGGCAAGGCCGGCAATCCGGACATGCAAAACGGCGTCACCATCATCATCGGTCCCGGCACCGAAATCATCGCCGGCGAGGGCAAGATCCTCACCGCCGGCGGCTTCGACGCGCATATCCATTTCATCTGCCCGCAGCAGATCGAGGAGGCGCTGATGTCAGGCATCACCACCATGCTCGGCGGCGGCACCGGACCGGCGCATGGCACGCTGGCGACGACCTGCACGCCGGGGCCGTGGCATCTGGCGCGCATGATCCAGTCCTTCGACGCCTTTCCGATGAATATCGGCCTGTCGGGCAAGGGCAACGCGTCGCTGCCGGCCGCGCTTGAAGAAATGGTGCTGGGCGGCGCCTGCTCGCTTAAGTTGCACGAGGACTGGGGCACGACGCCAGCGGCAATCGACTGCTGCCTGTCGGTCGCCGACAACTATGACGTGCAGGTGATGATCCACACCGACACGCTGAACGAATCCGGCTTTGTCGAGAACACGGTAGCGGCGATCAAGGGCCGCACCATCCACGCCTTCCACACCGAAGGCGCCGGCGGCGGCCATGCGCCTGACATCATCAAGGTTTGCGGCCTGCCCAACGTCATCCCCTCCTCGACCAATCCGACCCGGCCCTACACCGTCAACACGCTGGCCGAGCATCTCGACATGCTGATGGTCTGCCACCATCTGTCGCCGTCGATCCCCGAAGACATCGCCTTTGCCGAAAGCCGCATCCGCAAGGAAACCATCGCCGCCGAAGACATTTTGCACGACATCGGCGCCTTTTCGATCATCTCGTCGGACAGCCAGGCCATGGGCCGCGTCGGCGAAGTGGCGATCCGCACCTGGCAGACCGCCGACAAGATGAAGCGCCAGCGCGGCTCGCTGCCGCAGGAAACCGGCGACAACGATAATTTCCGCGTCCGCCGCTACATCGCCAAATACACGATCAACCCGGCCATCGCGCATGGCCTGTCGAACGAGATCGGCTCGGTGGCGGTCGGCAAGCGCGCCGACCTGGTGCTGTGGAACCCGGCCTTCTTCGGCGTCAAGCCCGACATGGTGCTGATCGGCGGCATGATCGCCGCCGCACCGATGGGCGATCCCAACGCCTCGATCCCGACGCCGCAGCCGATGCACTACCGGCCGATGTTCGGCGCCTATGGCAAGGCGATGACCAATTCGTCGGTGACCTTCGTTTCCAGGGCGGCGCTCGATGCCGGCCTGCGCGGCCGGCTCGGCATCGACAAGCAGATGGTCGCCGTCGAGAACACCCGCGGCGGCATTGGCAAGCAATCGATGGTGCTCAACGACGCCACCCCGCATGTCGAGGTCGACCCCGAAACCTACGAGGTGCGCGCCGACGGCGAATTGCTCACTTGCGAGCCGGCCACGGTGCTGCCGATGGCGCAGAGGTATTTTTTGTTCTGATCCCGGATCTGAGCCGTCTCACCCAGTGATTGGCTTGGCATCGAAAACGACGCATTATGCAGGCATGAACAAGATCCAAATCCAGCGTCGGCATAAGTCTACACCCTACGAAACCGACTATGCTCAGTGGTGCGCCGAGCAAGGCGTATTGTTGCGCGAAGGTCGTTTCTCCGACCTCGATCGTGAGAATCTTGCCGAGGAGATCGAGAGTTTGGGGAGACGTGACAAACGAGAGATTCGCAGTCGGATGGAGGTGCTGCTTGCACATCTCCTAAAATGGGAATTTCAACCCGGCCATCGAAGTCATAGTTGGCAGTCGTCAATTTCCGAACAGCGCATCTGGATCGCAAACATCATCAAGGACAGCCCGAGTCTTCGCCGATATCCCGCTCAGATTTTCGACGATGCATATAAAGACGCTTTGCTTATCACGGTCAGGGAAACGGGTCTCAGGAAGTCTCACTTTCCAGGCGACCCTCCATTCACATCCAAGCAGGCGCTCGATGAACGATTCTGGCCGGGCAACCCACTATCGATGGGCGATTTCCTGCGGGATTAGTTGGCTTCTTCTCTACTGCGTTCCTGCCAAAAGGGGGTAGCTAATGAACCAGCAACTCCCTTACGCGCGATACTGGTCAGCGATCGTCGCTTTCACATCGGCTTTGTCGCCGCCGCGCTCGTCTACCAGATATCATTCATCCTGCGGCTCTTCGACACGATTGTTTGAGCACCCTTGGGGCGGCGGAGGCGATAGGCTACGCTTGTTGGGAGAGGCAGTTTTTACATGAAGCTCGACATCCGCACCGATTTCACCAAATTCCCGCGTGCCGTCTCGGTCCTCACCGCCGGCGAAGCGGAAGCGGTCACGCCGTATGATCGTGCGGTGCTGGCCCATGACGAGCGGCATCTGCGCCGCCGCGCCATCGAAACGGCCCGTAGCGATAGAGTGCTGGTCGACCTGCCCGAACCGGTTGCCCTGAACGATGGCGACCGGCTGGTGCTGGAGGATGGCCGCCACATCGAGATCGTCGCGGCCGAGGAGCCGCTCTACGACATCCGTGCCGAGAGCGCGGTGCACCTGGCCGAGCTTGCCTGGCATATCGGCAATCGCCACCTCGCCGCCGCCATCGAGGCTAACCGCATCCTCATCCTGCGCGACCATGTCATCAAGGCGATGCTGGAAGGCCTGGGCGCCACGGTGAGCGACGTTTCCGAACCGTTCAAGCCGCTGCGCGGCGCCTATTCCGGGCACAGTCACGGTCATGCCCACGCCGAGGCGCATGCGCACAGCGAGTCGCCTTCCCATACCCATAGCGAATCGCATTCCCACAGCCATTCCCATGACCATGACTGACCAGCCTTCCAACATCGCTTTGTTGCGGCTGATGGCGTGGCTGTCGCCTGCCTTCCCGGTCGGCGGTTTTTCCTACAGCCATGGTCTCGAACAAGCCGTGCATGCCGGGCTGGTCGCCGACAGCAAAGACCTCGCCGCGTGGCTGGAGACGCTGGTCGAGATCGGCTCGGGCTGGAACGATGCCGTGCTCTTTGCCGAAAGCTGGCGGCGCGCCCGCGAGGGCGGCGATCTCGATGAGATCGCGGCACTTGCCGAGGCATTGGCCGGCTCGCGCGAGCGCCATGCCGAAACCATGCTGCAGGGCGCCGCCTTCCTGAAGGCGGCATCGGCCTGGCCGTGTCAGGTGCTGGACCGTCTGCCGGCCGAGTGCCCCTATTGCGTCGCAGTCGGCGCAACTGCCGGCGGCAATGCCATTGCCCTGCAGGACGCGCTGTCGGCCTTCCTGCAGAGCTTCTTTTCCAATCTCGTCCAGGCCGCGATCCGGCTCGGCGTCGTCGGCCAGACTGGAGCGACCGCGTTGCTCGCCGGTTTCGAGCCGCTGGCGCTCGGCGTCGCCGCCCGCGCTGCCGGCTCGACGCTGGACGATCTCGGCGGCTGCGCCTTCGTCTCGGACGTCATGGCGATGAAGCACGAGACGCAATATTCACGGCTGTTCCGCTCATGATCGTCCTCGCCTTCGCGCTCTCGTTCGTCCTGCTTGTGATCACCACGCTGCATGTCTATTGGGGCATTGGCGGCATCTGGCCGGGCACGGACGCTGCCACCTGCGCCCGCGCGGTGGTCGGCTTTCGCGGCGTCGACGAAATGCCGGCGCCCTTCGCCAGCTTCGCCGTTGCCGGGTGCCTCGGCCTGGCGACACTGTGGCCGATGGCGCTCGAAGGCGTGTTTGCCACGCCCTTTCCTAAGGCCGGGCTTGCCGCCACGGCGCTGCTCATCGCGCTGGTCTTCCTGGGGCGCGGCATTGCCGGCTTCACGCCGTGGTGGCGCCGGCTGGCGCCGGAACAGCCTTTCGCGCGGCTTGATGTCAGCTATTATTCGCCGCTCTGCCTGTTGATCGGGCTCGGCTTTGCAGTGCTTGCCATCATGGAGTTCGCCGTATGACACAAGCCAATGGTCCTCTTCGCATCGGCATCGGCGGCCCCGTCGGCTCCGGCAAGACGACGCTCACCGAAAAGCTCTGCAAGGCGCTGCGCGACGAGTTTTCGATCGCCGTCGTCACCAACGACATCTATACCAAGGAAGATGCCATGATGCTGTCCCGGCTGCAGGCGCTGCCCGAGGATCGCATCGTCGGCGTCGAGACCGGCGGCTGCCCGCACACCGCCATCCGCGAGGACGCCTCGATCAATCTGCAGGCGATCGCCGAGATGACCAGAAAATTTCCGGATCTCGACATCGTCTTCATCGAATCGGGCGGCGACAACCTCGCCGCTACTTTCTCGCCCGACCTCGCCGATCTGACGCTCTATGTCATCTCCGTCTGCCAGGGCGAGGAGATCCCGCGCAAGGGCGGCCCGGCGATCACCCGATCGGATTTCCTGGTCATCAACAAGAGCGATCTCGCCCCCTATGTGAACGTCAATCTCGACGTCATGGAGAGCGACGCCGCCCGTTTGCGCGGCAAGCGGCCGTTCGGCTTCACCGACCTGTCGCGCGGCAAGGGGCTGCAGGAGGTGATCGATTTTATCGTCGAGAATGGCGGGCTGCGCATCGACGCCGCCAGAAGCACTGCGGCGTAAGGCAAAGCGCTCGCCTGCACCAAACAAAACCGGTTGCGCGCATCTGCGGCGCGCGGCATCCTTAACTTCTTTCACGGAGGTTTTCGATGAGCATCGCCCGCCTGCAGAAGGATACGCTGACCAACCTGCCTTTCTATGAGGAGCGCGTCGATCTGGCTTGCGCCTTCCGCTGGACGGCGCGGCTCAACATGCATGAAGCGGTGGCCAATCATTTCTCGCTGGCCGTCAACGATGACGGCTCGCAATTCCTGATGAATCCCAACCAGGTGCATTTCTCGCGCATCAAGGCGAGCGACCTGCTGCTGATCGACGCCAACGATCCCGGCACGCTCTCCGGCCCGAATGCGCCCGACCCGACGGCATGGGGCCTGCATGGCGCCATCCATCGTAATGTGCGTCATGCGCGCTGTGTCATGCATGTCCACTCGATCCACGCCACGGTGCTCGCTTCGCTCGCCGACTCGAAGCTGCCGCCGATCGACCAGAACTCGGCGATCTTCTTCAACCGCCACGTCGTCGACGGCCATTATGGCGGGCTCGCCTTCGAGGAAGAGGGCGAACGCTGCTCGCAGCTGCTCACCGATCCGAAGGTCAAGGTGATGGTCATGGGCAACCATGGCGTGCTGGTCATCGGCGATACAGTCGCCGACACTTTCAACCGCATGTTCTATTTCGAACGCGCCGCCGAGACCTACATCAAGGCGCTGTGGACCGGCCGTCCGCTGCGTGTCCTGTCGGATGAAATCGCCGAGAAGGCAGCAGCGGAGCAGGAAGGTTATCCCGGCCAGGCCGAGCGGCACCTGTCCGAACTGAAGGCGATCCTCGACGAGCAGGAGCCGGTCTACCGGAACTGATGCCTCCTTCTCCCCGTCACTATACGGGGAGAAGGTGCCGGCAGGCGGATGAGGGGCAGCGCAAGCGCCCGAAAGTGCGGGGCCTGGCCTGACCGTGATGTCGATACGCCCTGGAAAAGCGCCTTCATTGTCAATCTCGGCGCCGCCCCTCGTCGCCCTGCCGGGCACTTCTCGCCGTATAGTGACGGGGAGAAGGGCGCTCTGATCGCCGGTTTCGCCAATCTTAAAGCCCCAACTCAGCCCGCAATTCGTCGGCGCTGTTGACGGCGATCGCTCCGGGCGGCCCTTGCATAGGCGCCTCCGGCCAGAAGATCGTCTTCATCCCCGCCGCCAGCCCAGCCGTGGCGCCGGTCACGCTGTCGTCGACGGCCACGGCATCGGCCGGATCGACACCAGCCAGCCATGCGGCGCGCAGGAACGGTTCGGCGTGCGGCTTGCCTTCGCGCACGTCGTTGCGGCTGATCGTCTTCATGCCCGGATAGAAAAGGCCGACCATGCGCAGATTGGCGTCGACGACCAGTCGGTCGGAATTGGACACCACCGCTTGCGCCACGCCAAGCGCGCGCAGTTCGTTATAGATCTCGATGGCGCCGGGGCGAGGCTTCAGCGTCTCGGCCATCGGCAGGTAGTGGTCGTATTTGCGCACGATCCAGTCGTCGAACGGCAGGTCGAGGCCGAACTCGTCGCGCAGCATCTCGTAGACCGGCCACGCGGCAATGCCGAGCACCCGTTCATGCAGGTTGGCCGGCGCCGCGATGCCGACGCTGTGCAGCGCCGCTATCAGCGCCGCCTCGTGCAATGGTTCGCTGTCGACCAGCGTGCCGTCCATGTCCCAGAAAACCGCTTTCGGCGTCATGCAAGGCTCCTTTGTCCGAATCCCTTAAAGGGTTTGCCTCGGGAGATAAACCGCCGCACCTGCCTGCACCAACATTGCGGGCTATATCATCCACTCGAAACACTGCACGCTCCTCGGGAGCTTACCTAGGCAATTGCTCCGGCGACAGGCAATTGCTTACAAACGCATTCCCCGGTAAAACCAAGGCGCTCCCGCTCGGTGCTCGGGGGCAGGGAGGCAGCAAGTTGAATTCCCGGCAGGACAGCGGCAGCAACAGGCTGGACGACGCGGCGCGCGCCGGCTGGCTCTATTATGTCGCCGGCAACACGCAGGACCAGATCGCCTCGACGCTCGGCATCTCACGGCAGACGGCGCAGCGGCTGGTGTCACTGGCGGTATCCGAAGGGCTGATCAAAGTGCGTGTCGACCACCCGATCGCCAGTTGCCTCGATCTCGCGGCCCGGCTGAAATCGCGCTTCGCGCTCGACCTGGTCGAGGTGGTGCCGAGCGATCCCGCTTCCTCCTCGGCCATCGGCGTCGCCGTGGCGGCGGCTGCCGAGATCGAGCGGCGGTTGCGTTCGCCGACGCCGATCGTCATGGCGATCGGCACCGGCCGCACGCTGAAGGCGGCAATCGAGCAACTGCCGCCGATGGAATGCCCGCAGCACAAGGTGGTGTCGCTGACCGGCAACATCTCGCCCGACGGTTCGGCCGCCTTCTACAACGTCATCTTCACCATGGCCGATCGGGTCAAGGCGCGGTCCTTCCCGATGCCGCTGCCGGTCATCGCCTCCTCCCCCGAGGAACGCGAGATGCTGCTCAGCCAGCCGATGATCCAGCCGACGCTGGCGCTTGCCGCGGAAGCCGACGTCACCTTCGTCGGCATCGGCGATCTCGGCCCGAAGGCGCCGCTTTATGAGGATGGCTTCATTTCGGAGAGCGAATTGAAGGCGCTGCAAAAGGCCGGCGGCGTCGCCGAGATCGTCGGCTGGGTGTTCGATCGCGAGGGCCGGATGATCGACGGCATCACCAATGACCGGGTGTCGTCGGCATCGTTGCCGTCGCGTGAAAAGTCGCTGGTGATCGCGCTCGCCATGGGCGAGCGCAAATTGCCGGGCATTCTTGCGGCTGTCAACCGGCGGCTGGTCAACGGCCTCATCACCGACGAGCGGACCGCCGCCGCCCTGCTGGCCGCCAGCTGATCGGGGATAAGTCCAGCAAGGCTATTTGTGCCGGCCACAAGGATCGTTGCCATCGAGAAAACCCATGTCGCGCTGCAAATGCGGTGGCAATTCCCTGATGTCGAGATAGGCCCGTTTCCTGGCTCCGTGCCGAGCCAATCCCCGCGCCAGCCGCAAAAACCAGCCTTGGGCGGGCGTCGAAAATAGCTTTTCCTGTACAATGGTCATGATCGTCAGCCTCGTTATGTCTGCGCATGACCCCGAAAATCGATATCGATTTTCGGAAAGGATCATGCGCAAAATCAAAAGTGCTACAGCGTCCTCTGCGCGTCCAAAAGGACGCGCGGCGCTGTAGACGAAAGGGATCGTCGACCTCAAATATCGGCTGGATCGGCCCTTGCTGCCAATCAAACGTCGATCACGGCCCATAAGGAGGGCTTATGCCTGAACTCAAGTCACGGCAGGTCTCCCAACTCCCTCCGCTTCAGGCGATTCGGGTGTTCGAGGCGGTGGCGCGGCATCTTTCCTTCACCAAGGCCGCCGGCGAGCTCGGCATGACGCAGGCGGCGGCGAGCTATCAGATCAAACTTCTGGAGGAGCGCGTCGGGGCGCCTTTGTTCCTGCGCCGGCCAAAGCAGATCGTGCTGACCGAGGCGGGGCAACGCATGGCGCCTGCGGTCAGCGAGGCGTTCGCCCTGTTGGGTGGAGCCTATGCTGCGGCGCGCAGCGGCGCCGACGGCGTGCTCTGTGTCTCGACGCTGCTGACCTTTGCTTCGAACTGGCTGGCGCAGCATCTCGGCTCGTTCCAGGTCGCGCATCCATCGCTGGCGGTGCGCCTCGATACATCGAACCGCCTCGTCGATTTCGCCCGCGAGGATATCGATATCGCCATCCGCTCGGGCGGCGGAAACTGGCCGGGCGTCGAGGTGCACAAGCTTTTCAATGCGGACTTCACGCCGATGCTGAGCCCGAAACTCGCGGCGACCATCGGCGGCGTAAAGGAGCCTGCCGATCTGTTGCGCCTGCCGATCCTCGACCCCGGCGACATCTGGTGGCGGGACTGGTTTATCGCCGCCGGCCTGCCGGTCGAGGAACTGGCGAAGCGCCCCGGCTCCAGCATGGGGGCGCAGGCTTATGAGGCGAATGCCGCCATCGCCGGGCAGGGCGTGCCAATCGTGACGGCCGCTTTCTTCAAGGCCGAGCTTGCTGATGGCCGCCTGATCCAGCCTTTCGATCTGGTCGGCGACGACGGCCACGCCTATTGGCTGGTCTATCCCCCGGCGCGGCGCAACTTGCCGAAGATCCGCGCTTTTCGCGAATGGATCCTGGCGGAGCTTGCCGGCCAATAGGTTGGCAATTTATCCATGCAAGCAGGCGCTGAAATCCGACATTTCGCGCGCCGAGACCCATCCTGGCCGGCAGGAAATAATCGCCGTAAACCTCCGGAACCGGGATCCCGCACGAGGTTGTGTGCTGCGCTGCAGCAACGAATCCGGCTTGACATAAATCACGCGAGGTGAGTAATTGCTCACAGCCAAAGCAAATGCTCAGCTTGGTCTATGGGAGGAATTTGATGAAACTTCGCACGCTCACCCTGGGTCTGTTGTCGGCCAGCACCCTCGCGTTCGCCGCGCACGCCGAATCCATCACCATCGCCACCGTCAACAATGGCGATATGGTCCGCATGCAGACGCTGACCGACGATTTCACCGCAAAAAATCCCGATATCCAGCTCCAGTGGGTCACGCTCGAGGAGAACGTGCTGCGCGAGCGCGTCACCACCGACATCGCCACCAAGGGCGGCCAGTACGACGTGATGACCATCGGCACCTACGAGGTTCCGATCTGGGCCAAGCAGAGCTGGCTGCTGCCGCTCGACAAGCTCGGCGACGACTATGACGTCAAGGACATCATCCCGGCCATCGCCGGTGGCCTCTCGGTCGATGGCAAGCTCTATGCGGCACCGTTCTACGGCGAAAGCTCGTTCATCATGTACCGCAAGGACCTGATGGAGAAGGCCGGGCTGACCATGCCCGACGCGCCGACCTGGGACTTCGTCAAGCAGGCCGCCGAGAAGATGACCGATCGCGCCAATGGCGTGAACGGCGTCTGCCTGCGCGGCAAGGCCGGCTGGGGCGAGAACATGGCGTTCCTGACCGCCATGTCGAACTCCTTCGGCGCACGCTGGTTCGATGAGAACTGGAAGCCGCAATTCGACCAGCCCGAGTGGAAAAACACGCTGCAGTTCTATGTCGACCTGATGAAGGCCAATGGCCCGGAGGGCGCGTCATCGAACGGCTTCAACGAAAACCTGGCGCTGTTCCAGCAGGGCAAATGCGGCATGTGGATCGACGCCACCGTCGCCGCCTCTTTCGTCTCAGACCCGAAGAACTCAACTGTCGCCGACAAGGTCGGCTATGCGCTGGCGCCCGACAATGGCTTGGGCAAGCGCGGCAACTGGCTGTGGGCGTGGTCGCTGGCCATTCCCGCCGGCACGCAGAAGGCTGACGCCGCTCAGAAGTTCGTAGCCTGGGCAACCAGCAAGGCCTATCTCGAGCTCGTTGCATCGAAGGAAGGCTGGGCCAATGTTCCGCCCGGAACGCGCTCCTCGCTCTACGCCAACCCCGAATACCAGAAGGCGGCGCCGTTCGCCAAGATGACGCTGGACTCGATCAACGCCGCCGATCCGACGCATCCGACCGTCAAGCCGGTGCCTTATGTCGGTGTCCAGTTCGTCGCCATCCCCGAGTTCCAGGGCCTTGGCACCACCGTTGGCCAGCTCTTTTCGGCGGCACTCGCCGGCCAGACCAGCGTCGACGACGCTCTGAAGCAGGCCCAGGACGCTGCCACCGCAACGATGACCGAGGGCGGTTATATCCAGTAGGCTCCTCCCGGTGCCGAATGCCGGTTGCCCATCATGGCCGGCAGCAGGGGCCGCCCGAATCCCAGTTCGGGCGGCCACCTTCAAACTCTGAAAAATTGGCAAACTCTGAAAATTTGGCTGACCTTTGAAGGGTGACCGTCATGGCTACTCAGCAGACCCGTTCGCTTGCCCGCTTCATGATGGCGCCATCCGTGGTGCTGCTGTTCGTCTGGATGATCGTTCCGCTGGCATTCACGCTGTGGTTCTCCTTCCAGCAGTACAATCCGCTCAATCCGATCCGCGACGGCTTCGTCGGCTTCTCGAACTACGCGCTTTTTTATTCCAATCCGGCATTCCTGCAGTCGATACTCAACACGCTTATCCTCGTTGGCAGCGTGCTTTTGATCACGGTGATCGGCGGCATCCTGCTGGCGCTGCTGATCGATCAGCCGATGTGGGGACAGGGCATCGTCCGCATCCTCGTCATTTCGCCGTTCTTCGTCATGCCGCCGGTGGCCGCGCTGGTCTGGAAGAACATGATCATGCATCCGCAATACGGCGTCTTTGCCGACATTGCGCGCTTCTTCGGCGGGCAGCCGATCGACTGGTTTGGCCAATATCCGATGCTGGCGATCATCATCATCGTCGCCTGGCAATGGCTGCCGTTTGCGACATTGATCCTGTTGACCTCGCTGCAGTCGCTCGACGGCGAGCAGAAGGAAGCCGCTGAGATGGATGGGGCCGGCTTCATCAGCCGCTTCATCTATCTGACGCTGCCGCATATGTCGCGCGCCATCACCGTCGTCCTCCTGATCCAGACGATCTTCCTTCTGTCGGTCTATGCCGAGATTCTCGTCACCACCAATGGCGGCCCGGGTTACGCCTCCACCAACCTGCCCTTCCTCGTCTACCAGAAGGCGTTGCTGGAGTTCAAAATCGGCCAGGCATCCGCCGGCGGCATTCTCGCCGTCATTCTCGCCAACATCGTCGCCTTCTTCGCCATGCGCGCGGTCGGCAGGAACCTGGACAAATAAGGGAGGAAACGATGGCACGTGCAGTCAGCACCCAGCACAAGACGATCGCGACCGCGGCCGCCTGGATCGTCGCCCTGCTGATCTTTTTCCCGATCCTCTATACGATCATCACCTCGTTCAAGTCGGAGCAGGAGGCCATCCAGGGCTTCAACCTGTTTCCGTCGGGAACCACGGAAAGCTATACCGCGGTCGAGGCGCAGAGCGGCTACTTCAAGTTCTTCCTCAACTCGGTGTTCCTGTCGGTCGGCTCGACCATCCTGGCTTTGCTCGTCGCCATACCGGCGGCGTGGTCGATGGCGTTCTCGCCGGGCAAGTGGACCAAGGACATCCTGATGTGGATGCTTTCCACCAAGATGATGCCGGCGGTTGCCGTGCTGTTCCCGATCTACCTGATCTTCCGCGATACCGGATTGCTCGACAGCCGCATCGGCCTGATGGTCATGCTGATGCTGATCAACCTGCCGATCGTGGTGTGGATGCTCTACACCTATTTTCGCGAGATCCCCGGCGAGATCCTGGAAGCGGCGCGCATGGACGGCGCATCGCTCTGGAACGAGATCGTCTATGTTCTGACGCCGATGGCGGTGCCGGGCATCGCTTCGACGATGCTGCTCAACATCATCCTGGCATGGAACGAGGCGTTCTGGACGATCCGGCTGACCACCACCGAGGCCGCCCCGCTCACTGCTTTCATCAGTTCCTTCTCAAGCCCGCAAGGGTTGTTCTGGGCCAAGCTTTCGGCGGCCTCGACACTGGCGATCGCGCCGATCCTGATCATGGGCTGGTTCAGCCAGAAGCAGCTGGTGCGCGGCCTGACCTTTGGCGCCGTGAAGTAACGGACGCTGCCTGAAGCAACCGACAAAGATACCCCCGGGGAGGAAACCATGGGAAACATCACGCTCAAGCACGTCTCCAAATCGTTCGGGTCGACGGTTATCATTCCGGGCATCGACCTGGTCATCGAGAACGGCGAGTTCGTCGTCTTCGTCGGCCCGTCGGGCTGCGGCAAGTCTACGCTGCTGCGTCTGATCGCCGGGCTGGAGGACACCTCCGCCGGCACCATCAATATCGACGGCCGCGACGTCACCGGCGAGGCGCCGGCAAAGCGCAAGCTGGCCATGGTGTTCCAGTCCTATGCGCTCTACCCGCACATGACGGTGGCCAAGAACATCGCCTTCCCGCTGAAGATGGCGGGCGAGGACCAGGCGACCATCGACAGGAAGGTGAAGGATGCGGCGCGCATCCTGAACCTCACCAACTATCTCGATCGCCGCCCCGGCCAGCTCTCGGGCGGTCAGCGCCAGCGCGTCGCCATCGGCCGCGCCATCGTGCGCCAGCCATCGGCTTTCCTGTTCGACGAACCCTTGTCCAACCTCGACGCTGCGTTGCGCGGCACCATGCGGCTGGAGATCAGCGAGCTGCATCATCAGCTCAAGACGACGATGATCTACGTCACCCACGACCAGGTCGAGGCGATGACCATGGCCGACAAGATCGTCGTGCTCAATGCCGGCAACATCGAACAGGTCGGCTCGCCGATGGAGCTCTACAAGACGCCGAAGAACGTGTTCGTCGCCGGCTTCATCGGTTCGCCGAAGATGAACCTGATCGAAGGCGCGCCGGCGGCCAAACATGGCGCCAAGACCGTCGGCATCCGCCCCGAGCATATGAACATCTCGAAAACTTCAGGCGAATGGCAAGCCACGGTCGGCGTCGCCGAGCATCTCGGCTCCGACACGTTTCTGCACGTGCAGGCCGACGGTGTCGGGCCGCTGACGGTGCGCGCCGACGGCGAACTGGCCGCCCATCACGGCGACACGATCTATCTGACGCCGGACAAGACCAAGCTGCACCGCTTCGGCGCCGACGGAAAGGCGATGATGCAATGAGGCTCGAGGGTAGATCGGCGCTGATCACCGGATCGGCGCGCGGCATCGGCAGGGCATTCGCGGAAGCCTATGTCCGTGAGGGCGCCACGGTGGCCATCGGCGACATCAATCTCGAAGCTGCGGAAAAGACCGCTTCGGAGATCGGCACAAAAGCCTATGCGGTCAAGCTCGACGTCACCGACCTTGCTTCGATCGAGGCGGCGATAAAGGCGGTCGAGACAAGGGCCGGCGGGCTGGACATTCTGATCAACAACGCCGCTTTGTTCGACCTGGCGCCGATCGTCGAGATCAGCAAGGCAAGCTACGACAGGCTGTTTTCGGTCAACGTCGCCGGCACGCTGTTCATGCTGCAGGCAGCCGCCCGCTCGATGATCGCGGCTGGCCGGGGCGGCAAGATTATCAACATGGCGAGCCAGGCCGGGCGCCGCGGCGAGGCGCTGGTTGCCGTCTACTGCGCCACCAAGGCCGCTGTCATCTCGCTCACCCAGTCGGCCGGGCTCGATCTGATCAAGCACCGCATCAACGTCAACGCCATCGCGCCCGGCGTCGTCGACGGCGAGCACTGGGACCATGTCGATGCCTTGTTCGCCAAATACGAAAACCGGCCGAAGGGCGAAAAGAAGAGGCTGGTCGGCGAGGCCGTGCCCTATGGCCGCATGGGCACGGCGCAAGACCTCACCGGCATGGCGGTGTTCCTGGCCAGCGATGACGCCGAATACATCGTCGCCCAGACCTACAATGTCGATGGCGGCCAGTGGATGAGTTGAGGGGGCGAAGGCGCTCTTCTCCCCGTCTCCTCCACGGGGGGAAGAGCCGTCCCGCTAAAGGGTAAGCAGATGACCGTGAAACTCTCTTCTTCCATCCTCGCCAAGCTTCCGCCTGAGGTCGCTGGCCCGAAATACGATCGCGCCGCGCTCAGGGCCGGAATCGTGCATTTCGGCGTCGGCAATTTCCATCGCTCGCATCAGGCCGTCTATCTCGACGACCTGTTCAATGCGGGCGTCGGCCACGACTGGGCACTTGTCGGCGCCGGCGTCTTCGACGGCGAGAAGGTCGGCCGCGGCAAGTTGCAGGAACAGGACTGGCTGACCACCGTGGTCGAGCAGGATTCTGGCCACATGAGCGCCCGCGTCACCGGCGCCATGATCGATTTCCTGATGCCGGGCGACGCGGCCGCGATCATAGAACGGCTTGCCGATCCGGCGATCAAAATCGTGTCGCTGACCATCACCGAGGGCGGCTACTTCATCGACCCGGCGTCGGGCGTGTTCAACCCGACCCATCCCGACATCGTCGCCGATGCGCAGCCGGGAGCAACGCCGAAGACTGTCTTCGGCATCATCCTTGCCGGGCTGTTGCGCCGCCGCGACGACGGCATCGTGCCGTTCACGATCATGTCCTGCGACAACATCCCCCACAACGGCCATGTCACCGCCGATGGCGTCATCGGGCTTGCGCGGCTGATCGATGAGAAACTGGCGACCTGGGTGAGCGAGAACGTCGCCTTTCCCAACGGCATGGTAGACCGCATCACGCCGGCCACCACCGAACGCGAGCGCAGCATTCTGTCGAGCGAGTTCGGTCTCGACGACAACTGGCCGGTGTTCTGCGAGCCGTTCAGGCAGTGGGTGCTGGAGGACCATTTCACCGACGGCCGCCCGGCGCTGGAACAGGTCGGCGTGCAGTTCGTCAGCGATGTTGCGCCCTACGAGTTGATGAAGATCCGCATCCTCAATGGCGGCCATGCGACGATCGCCTATCCGGCCGGACTGATGGACATCCGCTTCGTCCACGAGGCGATGCAGGAGCCGCTGGTGCGCGGTTTTCTCGACAGGCTGGAGCACGACGAGATCATCCCGACGGTGCCGCCGGTGCCGGACACCGTGCTGGAGGACTATTACAAACTCATCGAGCAACGCTTCTCCAATCCGAAGATCGGCGACACCATCCGCAGGCTTTGCCTCGACGGCTCCAACCGGCAGCCGAAATTCATCATCCCGACCATCGCCGACCGGCTGAAGGCCGGCAAGGGCGTCGCCGGCCTGGCGCTGGAATCGGCGCTATGGTGCCGCTATTGCTTCGGCACCACGGATTCAGGCGCGGTCATCGAGCCCAATGATCCAAGCTGGGACCGGCTGCAGACGACCGCCAGGGCGGCAAAGGCTGCGCCTGCCGCCTGGCTGGCCATGGAGGACATCTATGGCGAGGTCGGCCGCTCGGCGCCGTTTGTCGAAGCCTTTGCCAAGGCGATCGAGGCACTCTGGGCCGATGGCGCACGTACGACGCTGACGCGCTACCTCGCCGGCAATCTCTAAGATCGGCTCAATGCATGTCCCCGCTGATGAGGGCCCGGCAATGACGCCTGACCTGGTCATTTTCGACTGCGACGGCGTGCTGGTCGACAGCGAGGGGCTGTCCGTTTCGGCGCTGCTCAGCATGATCACGCTTGCCGGCGGCAGTGTCAGCGAGGATGCCGCCTATGAGCATTTCCTCGGCAAGAGCATGAAAAGCGTCCGCGAAATCCTCGGTCTCGATTTCGGACTTGATATCACCGACCAGCATCTGAGCGAGATGCGCGTCGAGCTGATGCGCAAATTTCGCGACGAGTTGAAGCCGATCCCCGGCATCGGCCAGGTTCTGCCGAGGCTCGCCATGCCATGCTGCGTCGCTTCCTCCGGCACGCTGGATCGCATCCGCTATGCGCTCGACGTCACCGGGCTGCTCGGGCTGCTCGAGCCGCATCTGTTCAGCGCCGCCATGGTGGAGCGGGGCAAGCCGGCGCCGGACCTATTTCTCCACGCAGCCGCCAAAATGGGAGCGATCCCGCAAAATTGCGTCGTCGTCGAGGACAGCCCCGTCGGGGTCGCTGCGGCACGGGCGGCGGGAATGCGCGTCCTCGCCTTCACCGGCGGCTCGCATGCCGGTAATCCGTCACTGAAAGCGCGGCTTGCGTCGAGTGAGCCGGACTTTATATTCGCTGACATGCTGCAATTGCCCGATCTGATTGCAGGCCTGGGAGCGAGAGCAAGGATACCTTGACGAAAAGTTTCGTTTGCGCGGTCGATGTCGGCACCGGGAGCGCCCGTGCGGGCATTCTCGACACCGGAGGCACCTTGCTCGGCCGCGCCGAGCATCCGATCGTCATGAACCGGCCGAAGGCCGATCACGCCGAGCACGATTCGCGGGATATCTGGTCGGCGGTCTGCATTGCGGTGCGCGCCGCCCGCGAAAAAGCCGGCGTGGCAGCGCAGGACATCGTCGGCGTCTCCTTCGACGCCACCTGCTCGCTGGTGGTGCGGGGCAAGGATGGTGGCCAGCTCAGCGTCTCGGTATCAGGCGAAAGGCGCTGGGACACCATCGTCTGGCTCGATCACCGCGCCATTGCCGAGGCCGATGAATGCACCGAAAGCAGCCACGCCGTGCTCGACTATATCGGCGGCGTCATGTCGCCGGAAATGGAGACGCCGAAGCTGATGTGGCTGAAGCGCAACCTGCCGGGAACATGGAACGAATCCGGCTATTTATTCGACCTCGCCGACTTTCTCAGTTGGAAGGCAACAGGTTCGCTCGCCCGCTCGCAATGCACGCTGACCGCCAAATGGACCTATCTGGCGCATGAAGAGACCGGCTGGCGGCACGACTTCTTCCAGGCCGTCGGGCTCGGCGATCTTTTCGAGCATGGCAATCTGCCTGACAAGGCCAGCCCGGTGGGCGCCGATATCGGCCGGCTGAGCGCGCAAGCCGCGGCCGAGCTTGGCCTGACCGAACAATGCCGGGTCGGGGCCGGCGTCATCGACGCCTATGCCGGCGCGCTCGGCGTGCTCGGCGGCTTCGCCGGCGATGAAATCAACATCGGCCGGCATCTGGCGCTGATCGCCGGCACTTCGAGCTGCGTCATGGCGATGTCGCCCGACCCGCAGCCCTTTGCCGGTGTCTGGGGCCCGTATTATGGCGCGGCGCTTCCCCGGCTTTGGCTGTCGGAAGGCGGCCAATCGGCCACCGGCGCGCTGCTCGATCACATCATCCGGTGGCACGGCGCCGGCGGCGAGCCGGACGCCGCCATGCACGCCAGGATTGCCCGGCGCGTTGTCGAGTTGCGCGCCATAGAGGGCGAGAACCTGGCCGGAAGGCTGCATGTGCTGCCGGATTTCCACGGCAACCGCTCGCCGCTCGCCGACCCGCATGCTGTCGGCGTCATCAGCGGGCTGACGCTGGATTCCTCCTTCGACAGCCTGTGCAAGCTCTATTGGCGCACCGCCGTTAGCATTGCGCTCGGCGTGCGCCATGTGCTGGAAGCGCTGAACGAGAACGGCTATCTGATCGACACGCTGCATGTCACCGGCGGTCACACCAAAAACCCGCTGCTGATGGAGCTTTATGCCGACGCCACTGGCTGCACGGTGGTCGAGCCGCTGGCCGATGAGGCGGTGCTGCTCGGCACCGGCATGATCGCCGCCACCGCCGCCGGGCTTTTTCCCGATTTGAACGCCGCCTGCGTCGCCATGCAGCAAGGCGGCAAGACGCGAGAGCCCAATTCGACGGCCGCCGGCCGCTTCGAGCGCGACTACCGGGTGTTTTTGGAGATGCACCGGCAGCGGCAGGCGTTGGACGAAATCAGGTAGGCGCGGCGCGAACAACCCTGCAATGCGTCTGCTATCTCTGGTTCCACCGCCGGATAATTGGCTCGCCAAGGTCGTGCTCATAGCCGAGCACGCTTGTGCTGGCGGTATCCAGCACGAAAAGCGCGCCATCTTGCGGCGGCAGGCCGAGCCAGCGCGCCGCCAGCACCCGCAGGAAATGCGAGCTTGAAAACACCAGGACATTGCCATTGACGTCACGCAATTCATTGACGATCCGATCCGCCCTCGCGCCGACATGCTCTGCCGCCTCGCCGTCAAGGCAGCCATCGCAAAACAGACGCCAGCCGGGACGCTCGATGAGGATCTGCTTCGTGGTCAGTCCCTCGTAAGCGCCGTAATCCCATTCCGCCAGGTCGGCCTTCTCCACGCTGGCCGAACCGAAGCCGGCAAGCGTACAGGTCTTGAGGGCGCGCTGCGACGGGCTCGACCAGACAGCCTGGAACGAAAGGCCCTGCAGCCGCTCAGCGACCCGCCCGGCGGCCGCCTCGCCGGCAGGCGTCAGCGGTATGTCAGTCAGGCCGGTGTGCTTTCCCGACGCGCTCCATTCCGTCTCGCCATGCCGAACCAGATAGATTTCGGGAAACGCGCTCATCCGCATGCCTTTCGATGGAATCCGATGTGATGACCGCTCTTAAGATCGGCCAACGACGCAATCATAGCGGCTTCTGGGCTCTCTGGCTCAACTCTTCACTGAGTCAGCCTCTTGCCATAGCCGCTCCTTTCGTAGACAAGCCGTGCGGTTAATGCGGAATCCGGGCCGATCACGGCCATTTTCCGCGCTGAGACGCGGCTTCCGGTGTTTGCCGACGCGCCGCAATCGGATAGGCGACAAAATGTCTGCGATCGAAGCCGGCGCGCGCGCGCCGGAAAACCTTTGGCGTCAGGAAATCAGGGCGACGTTGGCGCTCGCCTGGCCTATGGTGCTCACCAATCTCGGCCAGACGGCGATGACCGCCACCGATGTCATGATGATGGGGCGGCTGGGTCCGGACACGCTGGCCAGCGGCGCGCTCGGCGCCAACCTCTATTTCATGCCGCTGATCTTCGGGCTGGGCCTGATGCTGGCGACCTCGCCGATGATCGCTACGGAACTCGGCCGCCGTCGCCACTCCGTGCGCGATCTGCGCCGCACCGTGCGGCAGGGGCTGTGGCTGGCGATCCTCATCTCAATCCCGATCTGGATATTTCTCTGGTACGGCGAGGTCGTGTTGCTGGCCATGGGCCAGGAACCGGCGCTGGCGCATCAGGCCGGCATCTACCTGCGCTGGCTCGAATGGGCGGTGCTGCCGTTCTATGGCTATATCGTCCTGCGCTCGTTCATCTCTGCGCTGGAGCGGCCTGGTTGGGCGCTGGTCATCGTCTTCGTTGCTGTCGCCTGCAATGTATTCTTCAACTGGGTGTTCATGTTCGGCAATCTCGGCGCCCCTTCGATGGGCATTGCCGGCTCGGGTCTCGCCACCACGCTGTCCAGCATGCTGATGTTTGCCGGCATGGCGGCGGTGGTGATGCTTGAGCCGAAGTTTCGCCGCTATCAGCTGTTCGGGCGCTTCTGGCGGGCCGATTGGCCGCGCTTCAAGGGGTTGCTGCGGCTCGGCCTGCCGATCGCCGGGCTACTCGCCTTCGAGGTGACGATCTTCAACGCGGCAGCCCTCCTTATGGGCCTGATCGACGCCGCCTCGCTCGCCGCGCATGCCATCGCCATCCAGATCGCCTCGATCAGCTTCATGGTGCCGCTCGGCCTCAACCAGGCGGCGACGGTGCGCGTCGGGCTCGCCCATGGCGCCGGCAATCCGGAAGGTGTTTCCCGCGCCGGCTGGACCGCTTTTGTCATTGGCGTGTCGTTCATGGCGCTGATGGGGCTGGTGATGATCCTGTGGCCGCAGCTGCTGATCAGCGCCTTCATCGATCTCGGCGACCCGGACAATACCACTGTGATCGGGCTTGCCGTGTCGTTCCTGGCCTTTGCCGCGCTGTTCCAGATTTTCGATGGCGCCCAGGCCGTGGCCGCCGGCATGCTGCGTGGCCTGCACGACACCAAGGTGCCGATGATCTATGCAGCGATCGGCTATTGGGGCATCGGCCTGCCGCTCGGGGTGCTGCTTGCCTTCCATTCCGGGCTCGACGGCGTCGGCATCTGGATCGGCCTGTCGTTGGGGCTCGCGGTGGTGGCGGCGCTGCTCCTGGCGCGTTGGCTGCGCCGCGACAGGATCGCGCCGCCGCTCTCCTTTGGGCATTGATAAAAGCGGCTTCGTCACGAAGCAGGGCGGCGTGGTGACGTCTATGGATATTTCGTCTGATTTGCACGCGCGGCCTGTGGGCTTAAGTCGCTTTGTAACTCCTTTGGCAGGGGAAGGCTTGAGCACCGCAAGTGCACCGCGCGAGCGAACAATTTTCGTTGCTTCTGCTGGTGCTCCTTGATGGCTGCTGCTAGCCCCAATCCGTACGGGCCAAGAAAGACGCCGGTTCCCCAGCCCGGCTGCTTTTTTTCGCGAGCGTCGTAGTTCGAAGCCTGCATGCGGGCTTGCCGGCATTCCGGCGACCCCCATTTCCGGTCTTGCTTCGAAAGCGACGCTCCATAGTCGACCGGAGAGGTCGCGCATCCAGCCGCTGTCGCGGCCAACGCGACGAACATTGCAATTCTCATCCCAAGCCCTTGATGGTACACAGAACTCTTCTTCCAACAAGAAGGTAGCTCCGAAGAGGCAGCCGGAAACACGGTTATCGTCACCAATCGTTTTTCACAACGCGGAACCGGATAATCCCCAATGACTGCTTTGACCCAAAAGAAGGCATTCGAACGCTAAGCGCAGAGGCAGCTTGCTAGTTTGTAGTCGCCCGTCGTTCAAGCGCGCGTGCATATTGCGTCAGCGGGAAGCACATGACGAAGAAGATCAGCGCCACCAGCCCGTAGACGGTGAACGGTTCGAAGGTCGCGTTGTTGATGGCGTTGGATGTCCTGACCAGTTCCTCGAAACCGATGATCGAGGTCAGAGCGGTCGACTTGATCAGCTGCACCAGGAAACCGACGGTCGGGGCGCGGGTGATCGAAAACGCCTGCGGCAGGATGATCAGTCTCAGTTCCTGCAGATAGTGGAGGCCGAGACTGGCGCCGGCGTCCCACTGGCCGCGCGGCAGCGCATCGACGCCGCCGCGCCAGATTTCGGCGAGATAGGCGCTGGCGAAGAAGGTGAGGCCAAGTGCTGCGGCGGTCCACGGTTCGATGCGCAAGCCCAGCATCGGCAGGCCAAAGAACATCAGGAAGAGCTGCATGAGCAGCGGCGTTCCCTGGAATAGCGCGATGTACCCCGACGCAAGGCGCCGCGCCCATTTATTCTTGGCGATCCTGAAGAACAGCACGACCATGCCGACCACACCGCCGCCGACGAAGGCCGCCAGTGACAGAAGCACCGTCCAGCGCGCGGCGAGCAGAAGGTTGCGGACCATATCCCAGAAGGTGAATTCGATCATGACACGCCGGCCCCCAGCGCGCGGCGCCCGCCGCTGACCAGCAGCCGGCGCAGCCCCATCGACAGGACGAGATAGACGATCGTCACCACGAAATAGGTCTCGAAAGCGCGGAAGGTGCGCGCCTGCAGCATGTCGGCCTCGTAGGTCAGCTCGCGCACTGCGATCTGCGACACGACGGCCGACTCCAGCATCATGATGATGATCTGGCTGGTCAGCGCCGGATAGATCACCTTGAGTGCCTGCGGCAGCACGATCTTGACGAACACCTGGCGCGGCCGCAGCCCGAGCGCCAGTGCTGCTTCCGTCTGCCCACGCGGCACCGCGTCGAGCCCGGCGCCGACGATCTCGATCGTGTAGGCCGCCATGTTGAGCGTCATCGCCAGCAGGGCGGCCAGCAGCGGATCGAGCCTCACGCCGATGCTGGGCAGCCCGAAGAAGATGAAGAACAGCTGCACCAGGAACGGCGTGTTGCGGATCACCTCGACATAGACGCCGATCGCCCGCTTGAGCAGCAAGGGGCCGTTTCGCCGCCCGGCCGCACCGAGGATGCTGAGGAACGTTCCCGCGAGCGTGGTCACGGCGATCAAAAGGATCGTCGTGGCCGCCCCGCGCGCGATCGCGCCTGTCGCATCGGCAAGCCAGCCGAAGTCGAGGCTGTAGCCCATGATAGGTCCTTACCCCGGAGATCAATCCTTGAGGTTGTCGGGATTGAGCGGCGTCTTGAGCCAGGCTTTCGAGCTTTCGTCCAGCTTGCCATCGGCCAGCATCTTGGCGACCGCGTCGTTGACCGCCTGCTTCAGGCGGTCCTCGTTCTTGTTGAGGCCGATATGCGACGGCGAGGTGAGGAGCTGGAACTTCTGTTCCGGCTTCAGTGCTTCCTGGCGGGCGAGCACCTGGGCGCCGACATCGTTGCCGACGACCATCAGCTGGGTCTGACCCGAGATGAAGGCCTGGATGACGGAATTATAGTTGTCGAAGCGGCGGATGTCGGCCGAGGCGGGTGCCGCTTCGGTCAGCGACGTGTCTTCCAGCGTGCCGCGGTTGACGGCGATCGACTTGTCGGCGAGGTCGTCCTTGCCTTCGACCTTGAGCGCGGCCGGGCCGATGACGGCGATATAGTACGGTGCGTAGGCGGCGGCGAAATCGATCACCTGCTCGCGTTCCTTGGAGTAGCCGACGCTCATCAGGATATCGACGCGCTTGTCGGTAAGATACGGGATGCGGTTCTGGCCGGTCACGCTGACCAAATTCAGCTTGACCTTGAGCTGGTCGGCGATGAACTGCGCCACGTCGATGTCATAGCCCTTGATGCTCATATCGGCACTGGCCGAGGAGAAGGGCGGAAAGTCGGAGAAAATGCCGACATTGATCGCGCCGGCCTTGGTGATGTCGTCGAGCGCGTCGGCATTGGCGGCCTGGGTGGCAAGACCGAGGCCGGCGAGCATCAGCACGGCTGCGATGGATGATTTGAGCTTCATGTGAAGTGTCATTGTCGTTCCCCTGCTGGAAGCTTGTTTTGTTTGAATGCGGCCGCCGGCTCCAGCGCGGCGGTCGCCTTGGAACTTCTTGGTCTGATGCGTCAGGCTCGCTTGCCTGAGATCGCCGGGCTGAACACCATCAGGCTGAGGATCTCGAACAGCACCTGCGCGCCGGCATGTGCGGTGTTGGTGGTCGCGTCATATTGCGGCGCCACCTCGACGACGTCGCCGCCGACGATGTTGAGGCCCTTCAGGCCGCGCAGCAGTTCAAGCACTTCCCGCGTCGTCAGCCCGCCGACTTCCGGCGTGCCGGTGCCGGGCGCGAAGGCCGGGTCGATGCTGTCGATATCAAAGGACACATAGGTCGGGCCATCGCCGACTATTCTGCGCGCCTTCTCGATGATGGCGGGCATACCGAGCCCGGTCACCTCCTCGGCATGCACGACGGTCATGCCGGATTCATAGGTGAACTCCCACAGATATTCGGCCGAGCCGCGGATGCCGATCTGGATGGTGCGCGACGGGTCGAGCACGCCGTCCAGCACCGCGTTGCGGAACGGACCGCCATGGTGGAACTTGGTCATGTCGAACAGGCCGCTGGTGTCGCAGTGGGCGTCGATATGGATCATGCCGACCGGCGCTTTTTTGCCGACAGCCTTCAGGATCGGGTGGCTGATCGAATGATCGCCGCCGACCGAAAGCGGGACGACGCCGGCATCGACGATCTGGTTCGTCCGGCGCTCGATGTCGTCATGGCTGGTCTCCAGCCGGTAACGGCTCTGGAACGGCACATCACCGATGTCGGCCACCTTCAGCTCATGCGTCGGTGCACATTCCAGCACATGGTTGTAGGGGCCGATGCGCTCGATGGCGCGCAGTGCCCTTGGCCCGAAGCGGGCGCCCGGCCGATTGGTCACGCCAAGGTCCATCGGCACGCCGATCATCGCCACCTGCAGATCGCCGAAATCAGGATTGTCGACGGCGATTTCCCGGTAAGGCGCGCTGAGGAAGGCAGGGATGCCGGAATAGGGCGCCAGCCGCGTGCCGCTCTTGGAGAAGATCTTGTCGGCGACACGCCGGAAATTTGGGTCGAATATCTCGCCGCCATGGCTTTCGCCATATTTGCGGCGCAACGCTTCGAGCTTGCCGCGATCATAACCCATGTCGGTCCTCCATGGCTGGTGCAGGCGGCCATCAATGACGGCCGCGCCGGCTGCCTGCGGATTTCACGTCTTGATGCTGTACGGCCCAAAGTGTCTTGCAGCTGCATTGAAAAATCAATTGATATTGTTAGGGTCTTTGCTGTGAGAAAATCTCACATTAATGTCGAGCACGATCTTATCCGAAAACCGGGGTTGCACTTCCGGGGGTCGTGCTCCTTTGAGGCTCCGATGGCCAAGCGTCTGCCTCCCCTGAATCCATTGCGGGCCTTCGAGGCGACGGCGCGCCATGCCTCGCTGACCAAGGCGGCGGCTGAGCTCAACGTCACCCACGGCGCCATCAGCCATCAGATCAAGGCGCTCGAACAGTCGCTTGGCGTCAAGCTGTTCGAGCGCGCCGGCCAGCGGGTGAAGCTGACGCCGCACGGCGCCGAATTGCTGCCGGCGGTGTCGACCGCCTTCGACGGCATCGCCGCCGCCACGCAGCGCATGACGAGGCCGGCGAGCACCGGTGCGTTGTCGGTGTCCTGCGTGCCGGCACTGCTGTTGCTGTGGATGATCCCGCGGCTCGGCAGCTTCACCTCGCAATACCCCGACATCAGGCTGACGCTGATCCCGTCCAATGACGCCAGGGACGTCCGCGCGCCGCATATCGATATCTGCGTGCATTATGGCGACGGCAGCTGGACCGATTGCTGGATGCGCAAATGGTCGGGCCTCGAGCTGTTCCCGGTGGTCAGCCCGACGCTGATCAACAACCGTCCGATCCGCACCGTGCGCGATCTCGCCGATCACGTCTTCCTGCACGGCGACGACGGCCGCGAATGGCACACCTGGCTGGCCGCCGCCGATGCGCTGGATCTGGAGCGCGGCCGCCGCCACCATCTCGGCGACGCGCGCATGGCGAGCGAGGCGGCGGTCCACGGCCATGGCGTGGCGCTGGGCGATACGGTGACAGCAAGCGGACTGCTTGCCAGGGGACTGCTGGTCGCGCCGTTCAGCCTGTCGGTGCCGGCGGTCGACGATTTCTATGTCGTCTGCCGTAACGAGATGAGGTCGGCGCCGATCGTGCAGCTGTTCATCGACTGGCTGTTTGCCGAAAAAGAGCAGGCCGACGGCCGCGCCGATGCGCCGGTGGCGGGCCGCATCGGCATTCGCAGGAAGCGTCCGGCGCTGAGAGTGATCGGCGCCAAGACCGCGCCCTGAGGCTGCAGCAGCCGAAGCAGCGCGCTTGCCGCACGCTTTGCTTTTTGTCGGGCCAGCCCGCAAAGCGGGAGGCGCTTTCAAAAATTCAATGCTAAGAGGCATTTCAGGGAGCGAGCAGCGAAGGCGGCATCGAGACATGACCAAGACCGATATAGCGCGGCGCGTCTACAACCACACCTGGAAGCTCGACCCCATCGTCCGCAGCCTGCTCGACACCGATTTCTACAAGCTGCTGATGCTGCAGATGATCTGGGGCATGTATCCCAAGATCGACACCACCTTCTCGCTGATCAACCGCACCACCTCGGTTCGCCTTGCCGAGGAGATCGAAGAGGCGGAATTGCGCGATCAGCTCGACCATGCCCGCACCTTGCGCTTCTCGAAGAAAGAGATGATCTGGCTTGGCGGCAACACCTTTTATGGCCGCAAGCAGATATTCGAACCGGAATTCCTCGCCTGGCTCGAGAATTTCCAGCTGCCGGAATACGAGCTTTCCAAGCGCGACGGCCAGTACGAGCTCACTTTCAGCGGTCCGTGGATGTACACGACGCTGTGGGAGATCCCGGCGCTGGCAATTATCAACGAACTTCGATCTCGCGCGGCCATGCGGGCGTTCGGGCCATTCGCGCTCGACGTGCTCTATGCTCGCGCCAAGGCCAAGATGTGGGCCAAGACCGAGCGGCTGAAAGCACTGCCGGATATCCGCATTTCGGATTTCGGCACCCGCCGCCGCCATTCCTTCCTGTGGCAGCGCTGGTGCGTCGAAGCACTGAAGGAAGGCATCGGCGAGGCGTTCACCGGCACCTCCAACGTGCTGCTCGCCATGGACAACGACCTCGAGGCGCTCGGCACCAACGCGCATGAACTGCCGATGGTGCTTGCCGCCCTCGCCAACTCCGAAAAGGAGTTGAAGCAGTCGCCCTACAAGGTGCTGCAGGACTGGCAGCGCTACTATGGCGGTAATCTGCTGATCGTGCTGCCCGATGCTTTCGGCACCGCCTCGTTTCTGCGCGATGCGCCGGATTGGGTCGCCGACTGGACCGGCTTTCGCCCCGACAGCGCGCCACCGATCGAGGGCGGCGAGAAGATCCTTGCCTGGTGGCGTGAAAAGGGCAAGGACCCCAGGCAGAAGCTGCTCATCTTCTCCGACGGGCTCGAGGTCGAGACCATCGAGGAAACCTACCGTCACTTCCGCGGCAAGGTGCGCATGTCCTTCGGCTGGGGCACCAACCTGACCAATGATTTCGAAGGCTGCGCGCCGACCAAAACCAACCGGCTCGACGCCATCTCGCTGGTCTGCAAGGTCACCGAGGCCAATGGCCGCCCGGCGGTCAAGCTCTCCGACAATCCCGCCAAAGCCACCGGCGACGAACAAGAGATCGAGCGCTATTTGCGCATATTCGGCGAGAAAGACCGCGTGGAGCAGCTGGTCAAGGTGTGAGGGTGAGGGAACTCTTGGGATAGCATGAGTTCCGTCGCGCCCCCCTCTGTCCTGCCCTCTTTGCCACCACTTGGCATCTCCCCCACGAGGGGGAAGATTGGCCGTCATCTACAGCTTCGCCAATCGCCAACGTCGCATGGAAGGCGCCGATCGAGCGAACTGCCGATCTCCCCCCAAGTGGGGGAGATGTCCGGCAGGACAGAGGGGGGCGCCGTAGAGCGCTGCCGCTTGGCAATAGCAATGCCCTTTGCGACTTCGTTGGCCCTCCTGTTGCCCACCCCCGCCTTCGCCCATGCCTCCGATCGCGGCCACGTCCTGCTTCTGCCCACCGGCTACTACGTCGCCGGCGGCGCGCTCGCGGTCGCCGCCAGTTTCCTTGTCCTGGCACTGCTGCCGTCAGACTTTCCCGACCGCTTCTGGCGGCGGCGCTTGCCGCTTTTCGCATTCGGCGACGGCGCACGAACTGTCGTCAGCCTGATATCCTTTGCCGGCTTTGCAATTCTGGTTGCGGCCGGCCTGTTCGGCAGCCGTGATCCGCTCTCCAACCCGCTTCCCCTGGCGATCTGGACGCTGCTCTGGGTTGGGCTGGTTCTGCTGCAGGGGCTGTTCGGCAATCTCTGGTCATGGCTGAACCCCTGGTACGGGCCCTGGCGTGTCGTTTCCCGCCTGTTCGGCAAGCGCAAGATCGTCAATCGCAAGACATGGCGACCGCCTGCGTGGCTCGGCTGCTGGCCGGCTTTCGTGCTGTTCTTCGCCTTCGCCTGGTTCGAGTTGATCGACCCGGCGCCCGACGACCCGGCGCGGCTCGCCTGGGCCGCCGGCCTTTATTGGCTGCTGAGTTTTGCCGCCATGCTGGTGTTCGGCTACCGCGACTGGAGCCGGCGCAGTGAGTTCCTGACCGTCTTCCTCGCCATGGTGGCGCGATTCGCCCTGCTTGAGCGCAATGAAGGCGAGCGCAATGAAGTCGAGCGCATTGAAGTCGAGCGCAATGAAGGTAGCCGGCTCAGTCTGTGCTGGCCGGGCGCCAAGCTCGGCAATGCCGCGCCGCTGTCGCTCAGTGGCATTGCTTTCCTGCTGCTCGCGCTGTCGTCGGTGTCTTTCGACGGCCTGTCGAAAACCTTCTTTTGGCTCGGCCTGTTCGGCATCAATCCGCTGGACTTTCCGGGCCGCACGGCGGTGATCGGCGTCGGCACCTTCGGGCTCGTGCTGACGTTCGTGTTGCTTGCAGCCGCGTTCATCCTTGCCATTGTCCTTGGCCAGCATCTTGCCGGCAGCCGGCATTCCCTCGGTCAGGCCGCAGGGCTGCTGGTCTGGTCGATCGTGCCGATCGCGCTCGCCTATCATGCTGCGCACTATCTGACGTCGCTGCTTATCGACGGCCAATATGCGGTGGCTGCGCTTTCCGACCCGTTCGCGCTGGGCTGGAACGTGTTCGGCACCGCCGACATGCAGATCGAAGCCGGCGTCGCCGCCGGCGCCGGCTCGGCATGGTGGCTGTGGAATATCCAGGCCGGCGTCATCATCATTGGCCACATCCTCGCCGTGCTCGTTGCGCATGGCCTCGCCTGGCGATTGCACCCGCGTCCCGCCGGCGCCGCGCTCAGCCAGTTTCCGCTCACCGTGCTGATGATCGCCTATACGGTCTTCGGCCTGTGGTTGCTTGCCACGCCTTCGGTCGGATGAGACAAAGCCCGGCTTCGATGGCGCCGATTGATCCCCAGGGGAAAGCTCGCTTGCCACGTCAGGGCTTTGATGATTTAGTTTGTACACATGCAATTTTCGGCGCTCTTACCAGGAGTGGCTCGCCTCGCTACAGCCATTGGTCAAAACTCAAAAACAAGGGGAACTGCCGTGACTGACAAGAATGGGTTTTTCGATCTCTCCAGAACCGGTCTCACCCGCCGCACCACGCTGAAGGGGCTGGCCGCAGGCGCCGGTCTCGCCGTCGCGCCCGGGTTCGTCCGCTACAGCCAGGCGCAAAGCTCGGCGCCGATAAAGATCGGCTTCCAGTGCCACCGCACCGGCATCGGCGCCGCCTACGGCCGCTGGTACGACAGGACCACCGCCGCCGCGGTCAAGGCGATCAACGAAGCCGGCGGCATCAACGGCCGGCCGGTCGAGGTGATCATCGAGGATGACGGCACCGATCCCGGCCGCGGCGCCGAAGTGGTCGGCAAGTTCGCCACCCAGCACAAGACCGACATTGTCTACGGCACGCTGTTTTCGCATGTCGTCATCGGCTCGGCGCCGGCCGCCGGCGAGGCCAAGATGCCCTATTTTGTCGTCAGCGAAGGCCACCACGTCGCCTCGACCAAGCTCAACCGCTACGTCTTCCAGCCCGGCATCACCGACGTGAAGAGCCAGATCCAGGCGATGGCGCCGTGGATCGCGGCGAATGCCGGCAAGAAGGTGACGCAGATATTCCCCGATTTTGCCTTCGGCTACGACCATCGCGATTACCTGCCGCCGGCGCTGAAGGCGCAGGGCGCCGAGGTGATCGCCCAGATCGCCATCCCGCCGACGGAATCGTCCTTCACCAAATATTTCCCGCAGATCCCGGCCGAAACCGAGGTGATCTACCACGTCATGGTCGGGCCGGCGGTGCTCACCTTCGTCAAGGAACTCGGCGAGTTCTACGGCTCCAGCCGGCCGCAGCTGTTCGGCTTCATCGATTCGCTCGAAGCCACCGACATCAACAGCCCCGGCCTCGAATTCCTCGACGGCAGCCATTTCTGGGAGGGTTCGCCGCGCTACGCGCAAACAGATGATTCCGCTGCGCAGAAGGCCTATCGCGCCGCCGTCGGCATCGACGACAACGGTGCCGCCGTCGGCGATCCGAAGGACGTCTCTACCGCCGCGCACATGTTCGGCTGCTGGGAAACGCTCTATGTCGTCAAGAAGGCGATGGAGGATGCCGGCTACAAGGGTCCGGAAGACCGCGCCAAGCTGGTCGAGGCGACCGAGGCTTTGACCGAGTTCGCCGAAGGCCCCGAACATCCGCAGGGGCCGAAGACCTTCAACGGCAAGATCCACCAGTGTTTTGGCATCCAGAACATCTCCAAGGTCGAAGGCGGCCGGCTGAACGTCGTCCACAAGACCAAGATCGAGGACGGCCTCTACGAGCCGGAAGGGGATTACACGACCCAGCCGCTGTGAGCTTGGTTCAGTAAGCACAGTGCGCTTCGAAGCACCCCCCTCTGTCCTGCCGGACATCTCCCCCTCAAGGGGGGAGATTGGTAGTTCGTGCGAAGGCGGCCACTCACTGTCTTTGGTGATTGGCGAAAGCAGTCATGACAGGCACTCTCCCCCCTTGAGGGGGAGATGCCAAGTCTTGGCAAAGAGGGCAGGCCAGAGGGGGGTGCTTCGCGCACCCGCTGGTGCTTAGCCGATGCACTTCGGACCTCACCTTCTCCTCGCTGCCCTCGAAGGCCTCGTCACCTCCGCCGTACTGGCGCTGACGGCGCTCGGCCTGTCGCTGGTGTTCGGCGTCATGCGCGTCGTCAATGTCGCCCATGGCGAGTTCTTCATGCTCGGCGCGGTGCTTGCCTGGGCGATCTCCACGGCGATATCAGGCCATCCGGCGCTCGGCTTCCTGGCGGCGCTGGTGCTGGCGCCGCTGATCGTCGGCCTGATCGCGCTGGTCTCCGAACGGCTGGTGCTGCGCCGGCTGAATTACAATCCGGAAGCCACCATCGTCGCCACCATCGGCATGCTCTACATCATCCAGCAACTGGCGCTGACCTTCTACGGTCCGGAGGCACGGCCGGTGGAGCCGCCCTTCAGCTACCGCATCCTTTTGCCGTGGTTCGGCTATTCCGGCTACAAGCTGTGGATCATCGCCGCATCCGCGCTTCTGCTGGTGGCGACCTGGTTCGTGCTGACCCGTACGAAAATCGGCCTCGTCATGCGCGCCACGCAATATGACAGCGAGACGGCGCAGGCTTTCGGCATACCGGTCGACCGCGTCTATGCCGGCGTCTTCGCGCTCGGCGCCATGCTGGCGGCGGTGGCCGCGGTGCTGATCGTGCCGATCAGCCAGGCGCATTATCTGATGGGACAGGACCCGCTGCTCCTGTCCTTCATCGTCGTCATCATCGGCGGCCTCGGCTCGCTGCGCGGCACCGTCGTAGCTGCCGTGCTCATCGGCCTGTCGGACGGCATCATCTCGGTGTTCTTCTCGCCGACGCTGGCCAAGATCATCGCCACGCTGCTGGTTGCCATGGTGCTGGTGTTCCGGCCGCAAGGTCTGTTCGGGACGGCATCGCGATGAAGGAGGCTTCACCGGCAAAAGCCTATACGTTGCATCTGGGCGTCATCGTCCTGCTGTTCACCCTGAGCTTCGTCCTGCCCGAGTATCACCACGGGCTGCTCGCCCGCATCATGGTGCTGGCGGTTTTCGCCATGGGCTACAACCTGCTGTTCGGCTATGTCGGGCTGCTCAGCCTCGGCCATGCCATGTTCTTTTCGGCGGGGCTCTATGGCGCAGGCCTTGCCGTCATCCATCTCGGCTGGAGCGTGCCGGCCGCCTTCGCCGCCGGCCTTGCCTGCGGCGCGCTTCTCGCGCTGGTGATCGGTCTGCTGGCGCTGCGCACTTCCGGCGTCGCCTTCATGATCGTCACCATGATGTTCGCGCAGGTGTTCTATCTCATAATCCTCTATTTCGCGGCCTGGACCGGCGGCGATCAGGGCCTGGTGGTGCCGCAGTCGGCACGTGTGCTTGTTTTGGGCGACACCTCACTCGGCCTCACCGATCCGACCGTGCGCTACATGAGCGCGCTGGTCCTGTTCTCGATCGTGCTGCTGGCGGCGCTCGGCATAGTCCGCTCCAGATATGGCCGTGTGCTGGTCGCCATTCGCGAAAACGAGGAGCGGACCAAAATGCTCGGCTACGACATTTTTTCCAACAAGCTTGTCGCGGTCGTCGTCTCCGGCACAATCTGCGCGGCTTCGGGCGCCGCCTACGCGCTGCTGTTCGGTTATGTCGGCTCGACCTTCGCCTCGGTGCAATATTCCATCCTGCCGCTGCTCTGGGTACTGCTCGGCGGTGCTGCCACCACGCTCGGTCCGCTGATCGGCACGCTGTTCATGTACTATGTCGTCGACATCACCAGCGGCTACACCTCGGCCTATCTGCTGATCGTCGGCATTGCCCTCATCCTGCTGGTGCTTTTCTTCCCCAGGGGCATTCTCGGCACCATTCGCCAGCGCTGGCTCGGATGGCTGCCATGATGCCGCTGCTGACGACCAAGGGCCTGTCCCGCAATTTCGGCGGCCTGCGCGCCGTCGACGGTGTCGATTTCGCCCTCATGCCGGGCGAGATCCGCGCCGTCATCGGCCCCAATGGCGCCGGCAAGACCACCTTTGTCAGCCTGATCAGCGGCCGCATCCAGCCGTCGTCGGGCATGATCGTCTTCGACGGCGCCGACATCACCAACCTGCCGGCCTACGCCAGGGTCCGCCTTGGCATCGCCTATACCTTCCAGATCACCAGCGTCTTTGCCAACCTCACCGCTTACGACAACGTCGCACTGCCGGTGCAGCGCACGCTGACCGATGGCCGCTCGAAAGGTGCCGTGCATGTCGGCGTCCTGGCGGCGCTTGAGCGCACCGGCCTTGCCGACCGCGCCCACATGCCGGCCGGGCAATTGTCCTATGGCCATCAGCGCCTGCTTGAAGTGGCGATGGGGCTGGCGCTAAAACCGCGCCTGCTGATCCTCGACGAGCCGACGCAGGGGCTGGCCGACAGCGAGATCGACAATTTCATCGGGCTGGTGCGCGAGATCGCCAAAACCGCCACCGTGCTTCTGATCGAACACAATATGCCGGTGGTCATGCAGCTTGCCGACCGCATCACCGTCTTCAACGCCGGCAAGATCCTGGCCGAAGGAACGCCCGAGCAGGTCCGCGCCAATTCCGAGGTGCAGGACGCCTATTTGGGGACGACCCCATGACGCAACCGCGGGCTGAAGCCCTGACCATCTCCGGGCTCGATTGCTTCTACGGCGAGGTCCAGGTGCTCTACGGCCTCGACCTCGTGCTGAACAAGGGCGAGGTGCTTTGCCTGTTCGGCCGCAACGGCGCCGGCAAGACGACGACGCTGAAAGCGATCATGGGCCTCGTTCCCTCACGCGCCGGCTCGATCAGGCTCGACGGCAAGGAGTTGACCGGCCTGCCTGCGCCTGACGTGCCAAAGGCTGGCGTCGCCTATGTGCCGCAGGGCCGGCGGCTGTTCGCCGAGATGACGGTGGCCGAAAACATCGAGATCGGCCTGATGGCCCGCGGCAAGGGCAAGACGACGCGCGAAAACGTGCTCGAGCTTTTCCCGCTGCTGCGCCAGCGGCTGAGGCAGCGCTCCGGCACGCTGTCGGGCGGCGAGCAGCAGATGCTGGCCATGGCGCGGGCTCTGTGTGTCGAACCGCAGGTGCTTCTACTCGACGAGCCGACCGAAGGGCTGATGCCGTCGATGATCGCGAAAATCCGCGAGACGGTATCGAAGCTGCGCGATCTTGGCGTCTCGACGATCCTGGTCGAGCAGCGCGTCGATGCCGTGCTGTCCGTCGCCGACCGTGTCTCGTTCATCGAGAACGGCCGCAACCGCGAGACCGTCGATGTCGAGGAGCTTCGTGCCGATCCTTCGGCGGTCCGCCGCTATGTCGGCGTCGGCTGATCAGCGAAAGAACAAAATACCGGCGATCAGGAATATCGGGATCAGCACCGCGCCCGACCACGCCATGTAGCCGAAGAAGCCCGGCATTTTCACGCCGCGATGCCTGGCAATGGCGTAAACCATGAAATTCGGCGCATTGCCGATATAGGTGTTGGCGCCCATGAACACCGCGCCGGCCGAGATCGCCGCCAGCGTCGAGGCGAGGGTGGTCATCAGATGCTGCGGATTGCCGCCGGCGAGCTCGAAGAACACCAGATAGGTCGGCGCATTGTCGAGGAAGGATGACAGCGCTCCGGTCATCCAGAAATACGCCAGGTCGTTGGGCTCGCCCGTGGGCGAAGTAACAAGCGAGACCAGCGGCGCCAGCGCGCCGTCGGCACCGGCCCTGAGAATGGCGATGACCGGCACGATGCAGATGAAGATGCCGGCGAACAGTTTCGCCACCTCGGCTATCGGCTCCCAGTGGAAGTTGTTCGCCTGCCTGTGGCTCTTGTGCGAGACGCCGAGCGAAAGCAAGGCAAGCGCCAGGATGATGGCATCGCGCACCAGGTTCTGCAATTCAAGGCTCACGCCCTGGACGGAGAAAGCCACGCCCGGCTTCCAGGTCGCAGAAAGCAGGATCGCGCCGATCAGCCCGGCCAGCAGCGGAACGTTGGCCAGGCCTCGGATGCGCACCTTCGTGTCCGGCGTCGGATCCTTGATCTTCGGCGCGCCGGCCTCGCGGCGATGCAGGATGATGTCCATGACCAGGAAGACTGCCAGCACCAGGCCGCCGACGAACAATGTCTCCTGATGGAGGTTGGCAGCGGTCCAGAAGAAATCGATGCCGCGCAGGAAGCCGACGAACAGCGGCGGGTCGCCGAGCGGCGTCAGTGAGCCGCCGATGTTGGACACCAGGAAAATGAAGAAGATGACGACATGGGCGTTGAAAGGCCGGTTGTCGTTGGCACGCAGGATCGGCCGGATCAGGATCATCGAGGCGCCGGTCGTGCCGATGACCGAGGCGAGCATCGCCCCGATCAGCAGCAGTCCGGCATTCACCAGCGGCGTGCCATGGATGTTGCCGGCGACAAGGATGCCGCCCGAAATGGTGAACAGCGCAAACAGAAGAATGATGAACGACATGTATTCGGTGAGCAGCGCATGCAATACCGCCTCCGTGGCCGAAGGCATGCCGAACGCAACAGCCAGTGGCACGACCGTAAGGGCCGCCCAGAGAAGGGTGACCTTGCCGTAGTGATGCTCCCAGACACGGTGGAAGAGCAGTGGCCCGGTGGCGATCGACAGAAGCAGGCCGGCAAAGGGCAGCGCCCACCACAGCGACATTGTTTCGCCCGGCAACTCGTGGGCCTCGGCTGCGAGCGCCATTCCTGGAAACAGGGTGGCGACTGCCATCCCGGCGCCCGCCGTCAAAGCCGCCGCAAACCGCATAAAGCCCCCTCTGGAAGTGTGTCGAATGCGATTGGTGACGTTCAAGCCAGCGTCACGCCGGCATCGCGCATTCGGTTCAGCATCGTCTCGACGGAGCCATTGAGATCGATGCCGCGGCAGGCGTCGAGCCGCACTGTTGTGTGAAAGCCGTGCTTGACCGCGTCGAGCGCCGAAAAGGCGACGCAGTAATCGGTCGCCAGGCCGACCAGGGTGAGCGTGTCGATGCCGCGCTCCTGGAGATAGCCGGCAAGGCCAGTCGGCGTCGCATGGTCGTTTTCGAAGAAAGCCGAATAACTGTCGATCTCCGGGCGGAAGCCCTTGCGGATCACCAGTTCGGCCTTGGTCCAGGCCAGGCCCGAATGGAAATCCGAACCCAGGCTGCCCTGGATGCAGTGGTCGGGCCACAGCGTCTGCGGGCCGTAGGGCATTTCAACGGTTTCGAACGGCTGCTTGCCGGGATGACTGGAGGCAAAGCTCGAATGGCCGGCGGGATGCCAGTCCTGCGTCAGCACGACATGTTCGGTCCGCCGGATCAGGTCGTTGACCAGCGGCACGATCTCGTCGCCGCCGGCCACCGCCAGCGCGCCGCCCGGGCAGAAATCGTTCTGCAGGTCGATGATGACAAGCGCTTCGTCGGCCATGCAGCCTCCCTTTTGTTTGTCGCGGAGGCATGACCCGAACCGAAAATCTCCGGTGTTCGATCCTGCCGAAAATGCCGCTGGCGCGACCGATGCCGAAACTTGACCAGATGGCCGGCTGCGTCAACTCCAAGGGCGTAACAAATGCGTGCCGTCACGCCGATGCCGGCGCTGGCGCCAAAACTCCGGCTTTGACAATTCCTGCTGGCTTGATATCATTTGCATACGAATGAATTTGACCGGTTTCGGATGCCGGTAGCATCCGTCTGGAACCCTTTTCTGGGAAGGCCCATTTTTGGGAAGGCCCTTTTTTCTGGGAAGGCCATTGTTTCTGGGAAGGCAAAGCGTGATCCGTTACGCGAAACCCACCACGGTCGACGAGGCGCTCGCTTTGCTTGGCGAGGCTCGGTGGCGCATCCTTGCCGGCGGCACCGATTTCTACCCGGCACAAGGAGCCAAGCCTTTCCGCGAAAACGTCCTCGACATCAACGGCCTGGCGACGCTGCGCGGTATTGCTGAGACCGACAGCCATTGGCTCATCGGCGCGCGCACGACCTGGACCGATCTTGTCCGTCATCCGCTGCCGACGGCTTTCGATGCGCTGAAACAGGCGGCGCGGGAAGTCGGCTCCGTCCAGATCCAGAACGTCGCCTCCATCGCCGGCAATCTCTGCAACGCCTCGCCGGCGGCCGACGGCGTGCCGGCGCTGCTGGTTCTCGACGCCGAGGTCGAGCTGCGCTCGCTGGCGATGGTCCGCCATCTGTCGCTGGAAAAATTCATCCTGGGGAACCGGCGCACGGAATTGCAGCCGGGCGAAATGGTCACCGCCGTCCGCGTGCCGAAAGAAGCGGCCACCGGCACGTCGGCATTCGTAAAACTCGGCGCGCGCCGCTATCTCGTCATTTCCATAGCCATGGCGGCCGCCCGCTTGACCATTGAGGATGGCATCGTCGGCAACGCTGCCGTCGCTGTCGGCTCCTGTTCGGCAGTCGCCAGGCGTCTTGCAAGTGTCGAAGCAGCTTTGCGCGGCCTCCCGGTCGATGACGCTCTCGTCGCTGCGATCCAGTCCGCACCGATGGACGAGCTTTCGCCGATCGACGACGTGCGCGGCAGCGCCGAATACCGGATGGACGCAGCGCGCGAGATCGTCGCCCGCGCCGTTCTCGGTGCCGCGGGTCACGCTTCGGTCGAGAAGGTGGCGGCGGCATGAACCAAGCTCAACCCGGCATGAGCAAAGCTCAGCCTGACATGACCGAAGCTCAGCCTGGGACGACGGGAGCTCAGCCTGGCATGAGCATGGAGCGCGTCGACATTGCCTTCGAAGTCAACGGCGCCGGCGTCTCTGTCTGCGTGCCGCCGATCCGCCGTCTCTCTTCGGTGCTGCGTGACGAACTGCAGCTGACCGGCACCAAGGTCGGCTGCGACGCCGGCGACTGCGGCGCCTGCACGGTGCTTGTCGACGGCGAGCCCGTCTGCGCCTGCCTCATGTCAGCGGCTTCTGCCGCTGGCACCGTGGTGACCACGGTCGAGGGTCTCGCCAACGGCAGATTGTCGGCGCTGCAGGCCTCGTTCCTCGACCATGGCGCGGCGCAATGCGGCATCTGCACCCCCGGCCTGCTAATCGCGGCGACAGCGCTTCTGGAGAGGACTCCCAATCCAACCGAGGCCGAAACCCAAGATGCGCTGGGCGGCGTCCTCTGCCGCTGCACCGGCTATCGCAAGATCGTCGCCGCGGTGATGGATGCTGGACGGTTCGCGAGCGAACTCTCGACCGACGGCGCCGCCCCTCATCCGTCTGCCGGCACCTTCCCGCCGTATAGTGACGGGGAGAAGGGACAAGCTCCAGCGCCGGCGTCCCCCTCTCCCCGTCTTTCACGGGGTAAGGGTGAGGGGCAGCACCAACTTCAGCGGCTGGATCTCGATCTTGACCGCAGAATGCCAATCTCAGGCCACGCCGTCGGTTCCTCTCCGATCAGGCTCGACGGCCTGCCGAAAGTTACCGGCGGCGAAAAATTCGGCGGCGATTCCTTTCCGGCCGATGCGCTGGCGGTGCTGGTGGTCCGCTCGCCGCATTATCACGCCCGTTTCGCCTTCGGCGATCTCGACGCCTGGGTGAAAGCCCATCCCGGCATCGTCGGCGTCTTCACCGCAGCAGACATTCCGGGAAAGAACTGCTTCGGTGTCATTGCGCCTTTCGCCGACCAGCCGGCGCTGGCCGAAAATTTTTCGCGCTTTCGCGGCGAGGCGGTGGCGCTGGTTGCCGGCGAGCGCGAGGCCATCCTCGATCTCGATCTTGCGGATTTCCCTGTTCGTTGGACCGAGTTGCCGCATGTCCTGCAGCCCTGCCAGGCGCAGGCCGGCGGCGCGCAGCTGATCCACGAGAACCGGCCGGCAAACCTGCTCACATCAGGCTTTGTCGAGCGCGGTGACCCCGAAGCCGCGCTTGCCGCCGCTGCCTTCATCGTTTCCGGCGCCATCGACACCTCCTATGTCGAGCACGCCTATATTGAGCCCGAGGCCGGCTATGCCTATATGGACGGCGATACGCTCGTCGTCGTCGCCTGCACGCAGGCGCCCTACATGGACCGCGACGACGTCGCCAAGGTGCTTGGCCTTGCCGTCGACAAGGTGCGTATCGTGCCGACCGCCACCGGCGGCGGTTTTGGCTCCAAGCTCGACGTTTCGTTGCAGCCACTGATCGGTCTGGTCGCGTTGAAGACCGGGCGGCCGGCAGCGCTCGCCTATACCCGTCATGAATCGATGATCTCGACCACCAAGCGCCATCCCGCCGAGATGAAGGCGACCATCGGCGCCGATGCCGATGGCCGCGTCATCGGCATGGTTTTTGCCGGCGATTTCAACACCGGCGCCTATGCGAGCTGGGGACCGACCGTCGCCAACCGCGTGCCGGTGCATGCTTCCGGTCCCTATGCGACGCCGAACTATCGCGCCGAGGGCCGCGCCATTCACACAAATGGCCCGATCTCCGGCGCCTTCCGCGGTTTCGGCGTGCCGCAGGCGACGATCATGCAGGAAACGCTCTATGACGAGCTGGCCGAAAAGCTTGCGCTGGATCGGCTAGATTTTCGAGTGAAAAATTGCCTTCGAAACGGCTCCGAAACAGTTACCGGCCAGAGGCTTGAATCGGGCGTCGGCATCGCCGACTGCCTCGAAGCGCTGCGGCCGCATTGGATGCGTGCGCTTGTCGATGCCGATACATTCAACAGTGCCAATGACAGCAGGAAGCGCGGCGTTGGTGTCGCCTCCTGCTGGTATGGCTGCGGCAACACCTCGCTGCCCAATCCGTCGACCATCAGGGTCGGCATCTCCGCCTGTGGCGATGTCGTCCTGCATCAGGGTGCGGTCGATATCGGGCAAGGCTCGAACACGGTCATTAGCCAGATCTGCGCCGACGCGCTCGGCCTGCCGCTCGAAAAATTCACGCTGAAAAGCGCCGACACGGCGATCACGCCGGACGCCGGCAAGACGTCAGCCTCGCGCCAGACTTTTGTAACCGGCAAGGCCGCCGAAAAGGCCGGCCGCGCCTTGCGCGAGACGATGCTGCGCTTCGCCAATGTGTCGGAGAAAGCGGCGGTCGCTCTCGATGGCACAAGCCTGGTCATCCGCGAGGGCGAAGCGACACGCCATATCGATTTGTCCACGCTGAAGGCCGACGCCGACGGCTTGGTCTTTCGCGCCGAGGAAAGCTATGACCCGCCGACGCTGCCGCTCGATGCCAAGGGCCAGGGCAAGCCCTATGGCGTCTATGGCTACGGCGCGCAGATCGCCGAACTTGAGGTCGACCTCAAGCTCGGCACGGTCAAGCTGATCAAGATCACCGCCGCGCATGATGTCGGCAAGGCGATCAATCCGCTGCTCGCCGAAGGCCAGATCGAGGGCGGCATCGCACAAGGCATCGGCATGGCGCTGATGGAGGAGTACATTCCCGGCCGCACCGAGAATCTGCACGACTATCTGATCCCCACGATCGGCGACGTGCCGTCGATCGAGACTATCCTGATAGAAGTTCCGGATCCGGAAGGACCCTTTGGCGCCAAGGGCCTGGGCGAGCATGTGCTGATCCCGACGGCACCCGCGATCCTCAACGCCATCCGTCATGCCACCGGAGTCCTGGTCAGCAAAATTCCGGCGACGCCGAGCCGCATCCGTGCCGCGATCCGCGACAAGGAGGCATGCCGATGAGCGAGCTTGCCGAACGCTTTGAGACGCATGATCCCGGCGAGAAGCAGGTGGCGGAAAAGATCCGCTGCGACGCCTGCCCGGTCATGTGCTACATATCAGATGGCCGCACCGGCGCCTGTGATCGCTACGGCAATGTCGGCGGCAGGATCGTGCGGATGGATCCGCTGACCATCCTCGACCATGCGGCCGAGACCGGTGGCGCGGTCGTGCCGTTTGTCGCCGAAGGCGAGGCCTGGGACGGCGAGCTGGTCAACACCGGCCGCCGCTTCGTCACCGCGATCGGCGCCGGCACTACCTATCCCGACTACAAGCCGGCCCCCTTCATCGTCAGCCAGGAGGTCGAAGGCGTCGATCTCGTCACCGTGGTCACCGAGGGCATCTTCTCCTACTGCGGCGTCAAGGTGAAGATCGATACCGACCGTCATATCGGCCCCGAAACGGCGACGGTCCGCGCGGCGGGCGAGGCGATCGGCCATGTCACGACAGGCGAATATGGTTCGCAGATGCTGTCGCTGGGCGGCGTGCATCATCTGACCGGCGGTTCCAAGGCCGAAGGTCGCGCCACCTGTGATGCGCTGCTCAATTTGTGCAACCGCAAGCCGGTCGAACTCGCCATCGACGGCGGTGCCACGGTCGTAGTCGAGGCCGGCAAGCCGCCGGTCATCGACGGCAAGCTCGAACAGCGGATGCGCGTCGGCTGCGGCTCGGCCACCATCGGCATGTTCGCCACCCAGTGGCGCGGCCTGGTCGACGAGGTGGTTGTGGTCGACGACCACATCACCGGCGTCGTTTCCGAGCATCAGGCGGGCAAGGTGCTCGGTTGGCAGGACACCGGCATAAAAATCATCGGCCGCCGTTCGACGCCGGGCCGCTATTTCAAGGTGTCGGAACCCGGCCTCGGCTGGGGCGGCACCAGCATTTCCGACCCGCTGTCGATCCTTGGTGAGTGGAATGCGAAGAAGGGCGCGCGACCGGGCCTGTCGCTGCTAATGGTCTCGACCACCGGCGAGCAGTTCGCCTATTACGAGCTCGACGACGCGTTGAAGCCGGTGCAGAAACCGTTCCCCGAGCGGCTGCAGAAATCCGTCGGCCTTATCGAGGACAATTGCGAGCCGGCGCTGTGCACCGTGCTGTTCGTCGGCGGCGCCGGCGGCTCGCTGCGCGCCGGCGTCACCGAGAACCCGGTCAATCTGACCCGCTCGGTGCAGGGCCTGACGACGTATGTGACGGTCGGCGGCGCGCCGGTCTATGTCTGGCCGGGCGGCGGCATCACGCTGATGGTCGACGTCACCCGTGTGCCGGAAGGCGCCTTCGGCTATGTGCCAACGCCGGCGCTGGTGGCGCCGATCGAGTTCACCCTGCGGCGCGACGATTACATCAGGCTCGGCGGCTACGAAGCCGAGATCCGCAGCGTTGACGACATTCTTGCCAAAGGCGGCGAGTATCTCAACCCGCGCCGCGGCACGGCTGCGCCGGCCCGCAACCCATGGCCGCCTCTGGCGCAGTTGCGGCGTGCAGCGGCAGACGGGGCCAAGTGATGAACAGCCCGCAGGCGCATTGGCTTGAGGACGGCAGGCGGCTGCATCTCAATCATGGCCCGATCGACCTGATCATTGAGGCATTTGGCGATGCGGACGAATGCCGCGCCGCCTATGGCCAGGCGGTGGCGCGGTTTCAAACAATCCTGCAGGAGCTCGTCGACGAACTCCCGGAACTGCGCCGGCCGGCCTCGTCGCGGCCCCGTGCTTTCGCTGGACTGACGGCGCGACGCATGGAGGCGGCGGTTGTTCCGCTGGCGAAACAATTCATCACGCCGATGGCTGCAGTTGCCGGTTCGGTAGCCGACGAAATGCTTGGTGCGCTGCTGGCCGGGCGCTGGCTCGATCACGCCTATGTCAACAATGGCGGCGACAGCGCGATCCATCTCGGCAATGGCTGGTCCATGACGCTTGCCATTGCCGGGACAGGCCATGGACTGGCAGACCGGATCACGATCCGCGCCGAAGACGGGATCCGCGGGATCGCGACAAGCGGCCGGCGCGGCCGTTCCTTCTCGCTCGGTATCGCCGACGCTGTCACCGTACTGGCGCGGACCGGTGCTCAAGCCGACGCCGCTGCGACCCTGATCGCCAACGCCGTCGACCTGCCCGGTCACCCCGCCATCGAGCGCGTGCCGGCGCGCGATCTGGCGCCGGACAGCGATCTCGGCGATCGTTTGGTCACCCAAGCCGTCGGCGCGCTTTCCGCCAGCGAAATCGCCGCCGCGCTCGACAGTGGGATCGCCGTCGCCGAAGATTTTCGGCGACATGGCCTGATAGCCGCTTCAGCCTTGTTCCTTGCCGGTCAGGCACGGATCGCCGGCCACATGGCGCTCGTTGCGCCCAACGAGAAATCAAGGAAGGAAATTGCCCATGCCTGAGTTTGCGATCCGGAAGGTTGCGGTGCTGACCGAAGAGATATTTCACGAAGGCGGGCCGGTGGCAAAGATGCCGCGCCGTCGCGCCGCCGCCATGGCGGTGGTGAACAACCCATTCGCCGGCCGTTACGCGGAAGATCTCCAGAGCGCCATGGACGATCTGAAGCCGCTCGGCCTGCTGCTCTCCGACAAGCTCATCACCGCATTGGGTGGCGACGTAAAACAGATCGACGGCTACGGCAAGGGCGCCATCGTCGGTATAGCGGGTGAGCTGGAGCATGGCGCGCTGTGGCATGTGCCTGGCGGCTATGCCATGCGCGAGCGGCTCGGCGACGCCAAGGCGATCGTGCCATCGGCAAAGAAGGTCGGCGCCTTCGGCTCGCGGCTCGACGTGCCGCTCGGCCACATCAACGCCGCCTATGTGCGCAGCCATTTCGATGCCATGGAGGTCGGCATCAGCGATGGGCCTCGTCCCGACGAGATCCTGTTCTGCCTCGCCATGTCCTGCGGCCCGCGCGTGCACGACCGCATGGGCGGCCTCGCGGCAAAAGACATCAAGGCATGGGACGGACTGCGGTGAGCGCCGAAGACGTCAAGCTCAAGCTGGTCGAGGCCGAGGAACCCGACGAAAACGATTACCGCTTGCAGGATCAGGTCGGCTTCATCCTGCGCAAGGCGCACCAGCGCCATGTCTCGATCTTCGCCGCGCACATTGCCGACCTGACGCCGCCGCAATTCGCCGCCCTGGCCAAATTGCACGATGTCGGCGAGACTTCGCAGAACCAACTTGGCAGCCTGATCGCCATGGACGCGGCGACGGTGAAAGGCGTCATCGACCGGCTCAAGGCGCGCGGCCTGGTCGAGCTTTCCAAGCATGAGGTCGACAAAAGGCGCCTGCTGGTCAATCTGACCGCTGAAGGCCGCGATGCCGTCGCGCGGCTGATCCCGATCGCCCGCGACATCACGCAGGAAACGCTGGCGCCGCTTTCCGCGAAGGAGGTCGCGATTTTCATGAGGCTTTTGGCCAAGCTGGCGTGAGCGGCCTTGGTCAGCGCTGCCCCTCACCTGCCTGCCGGCATCCTCTCCCCGTAGAACGGGGAGAGGGGGCGCTGTCATCGACGGTTTCGCCAATCGCCAGCGTTGCAAAAGGGTGCCGGCGCAGCGGCTAGACTAGTCCCTTCTCCCCGTCACTATACGGGGAGAAGGTGCCGGCAGGCGGATGGGGGGCGGCGCTACGCTATGCCCTCATGCCACCGTCTCCGGTGTCTCAGAGCCCATGCTCCTTCAGGATCTGGGCGGCATTTTCCTTGGTGATCTTCTGCGTAGGCAGCGTGATGGTTTTTTCGACCTTCTCGCCGTTCAGGAACTTGATCGCCTGCCGCAGCCCTTCGGCACCCGGCGTCACATAGGTGAACGTCGCCGTCAGTTCACCATTGGCAACAAGCTGCACGCCTTCATTGGGCAGGCCGTCGATCCCGATGAACTTGATGTCCTTCTCGCGGCCGACATCCTTGGCGGCAAGGTAGGCGCCGTAGGCCATCGGATCGTTGTGGCCATAGACGAGGTCGATCTTCTCGTTGTTGCGCAGTGCCGTGGCCATGATGTTGTAGGCCTGGTCCTGTTTCCAGTCGCCCGACTGCTTGTCGAGCAGGTACTTGATGCCCGGCTCCTTGTCGGTGAATTCATGGAAGCCGTCATGGCGGTCATGCGCCGGCTGGGTACCCATGCCGCCCCATATCTCGACGACATTGCCGGCGGCCTTGCCCTTGCCGCCGAGCAGTTCGACGGCGTATTCACCGGCAGCCCGACCGATCAGCTTGTTATCGCCGCCGACGAACTGCGTATAGTCCTTGGTCTCGACGTTGCGGTCGAGCACGAAGACCGGGATCTTGGCGTCGATCGCCTGCTGCACGACGCCGGTCAACCCCGCGGATTCTTTCGGCGACACCAGCAGCGCATCGACCTCCTGACGGATCAGGTTCTCGACATCGGCGACCTGCTTTTCCGTCTTGTCCTCGCCGTCGGTGATGATCAGCTCGACTTCCGGATGCTTGGCGGCCTCAGCCAGGATGTCCTTGTTGAACTGGGCGCGCCACGGCTCGATGGTCGTCACCTGCGAGAAGCCGATCTTCCACTTCTTGTCCTGCGCGTAGGCGTTGCCGCTGGTTAAAAGGGCGGTCGTGGTCAGCAGCGCCGCGGTGACAGCGGCAAGCTTCAACAATTCACGTCGTTTCATTTCTTGTTTCCTCCAAGATTTAGAGACGGGGTCTCTTTTGACGGCCGCTTTGCCGCGGTCGTTTCCTTGTGCGCCTGCCCGCCCCAGAGAGGCGCAAATACCAGGCGCAGATAGAAGAGAAGATCAACGGCATTGCGCTCCTGGGCGAGCACGGTGCCGATGATGATCATCCCCTTAAGCACGAGCTGAAGGTTTGAATTGATGTTGTGCAATTGCAGGATATTCGAGAGCAGTCCGAAGATCAGCACGCCGCAGAATGTGCCGGTGAGGCTGCCGCGCCCGCCCATCAGGCTGGTGCCGCCGATGACCACGGCGGCGATGGCATCGAGTTCCAGCCCGGCGCCGGCATCCGGCTTGCCTTGCCTGTATTGCGCGACATAAAGCACCGCCGCCACGCCGGCCAGCAGCCCGGATACGGCGTAGGTGGCGATCTTGACGCGGCCGGCGGCAATGCCGGACAGCCGCGCCGCCTCTTCATTGCCGCCGATTGCGTAGACATAGCGGCCGAACGGGGTGAAACGCAGCACTGCGCCGTAGATCAGGATCGCTCCGAGGAAGAACAGGCCCGGCATCGGGATCACGCCGAACACCAGCGAGCGCAGGATTTCGAAATCGGCGGTGGCGTTCGACCCGGTGTAGACCGGCAGGACCGCATTGTTCTGACCGGCGGTCAGCCGGGCGATGCCGAGCGCTGTCACCATCATCGCCAGGGTGACGATGAAAGGTTGCAGCCGCCCGGCAACGATGATGAAGCCGTTGAGCGCGCCGAACAGCAAGCCGACGCAAGGCGCCACCAGCAACACGCCGAGCACGCCGAATTTCGAGCCGACCTGCGGCAGCAGGTACCACAGCACGAGACTGCAGAGAATCACTCCGACAATGCCGGGCGTGACCAGCCCACGAACGCTATCCAGCCTGATGGCGTGGGTGGCCTGTGAGCCGGCGTGGGATTTTCTGATGTTCAGGAAGATGAAGCGGGTGACCAGGATGCCGAGGCAAAGGGCGACCACCGCAACTATCGGCACCCCCAGCACCACCGCCGGCGTGACGCCCGGAACCGTCAGCAGCATGGCGCAGACCACGGTGCAGATCGCCATCAGCGAGCCGACGGAAAGATCGATGCCGCCGGTGATGATCACCGCCGTCATGCCGGTGGCGATCAGGCCGGTGGTCGACACCTGGCGCAGCACATCGAGCAGATTGCCGTAGGACAGAAAGATGTTGTTGCCCTTGGAGCTGATCGGCGAGCCCAGCACGCCGATCAGGAAGATGGCGATCAGGCCCCAATAGAGCTTCGTCCGGGACAGGATGTTCAAGATGCTCATGCGGCAGGCCTCGTCATGGTCCGGCGCGGCGCCGCGAGCCGCATGATGGCCTCCTCGCTGGCTTGCGCGCGCGACAGGATTCCCGTCTGGCAACCGTCGGCCATGACCAGGATGCGATCGGAAAGATGCAGCAGCTCCGGCAATTCCGAGCTGATGACGGCGATGGCGAGGCCATCTCGCGCCAGCTTGAAGATGAGATCGTAGATTTCCCGCTTGGCGCCGACATCGATGCCGCGTGTCGGCTCGTCCAGCAACAGCACCCGCGGCCGCGTTGCCAGCCATTTGCCGATGACGACCTTCTGCTGGTTGCCGCCGGACAGTGTGCCGGCCGGCTGCTCGATGGTCCCGCAGCGAATGCCGAGCGCCTTGACCGCGTGCCGCGCCAAGCCTTGCTCGGCGGCCCGCGAGCGAAGGCCGAACCGCGCCAGCGCGCCGACCAGCGGCAGCGCGACATTGTCGGTAATCGAGGCCTGAAGATGCAGGCCTTGCGTCTTGCGGTCCTCCGTCACCAGGGCGATGCCGAGCCGGCGGGCGTCGCGCGGTGATCGGATTTCCACCGGCTCGCCATCGAGCCGGATTTCGCCGCCGGCACGTCCGCCGCTGGAGCCGAAGATGGTCTCCAGGATTTCGGTGCGTCCCGAGCCCAGCAGCCCGCCTATCCCCAGAATTTCCCCGGCGGCAAGATCGAAGCCGACGCCGTCGAGCGCGGTGCGCCAGCCGTGGCGGTCTGGTTTCGACAGCGATAGGCCGCTTACGGAGAGGACGACCTTGCCGCCGGGGCCACGCTCTTCCTGGGAAGAGGCAAGCAGATTTCGCCCGACCATCGCCGAAATGATGGTATCTTCGTCGAGCTTTGCCATCGCCTCGGTCAGCACGTGGCGTCCATCGCGAAACACGGTGACCCGGCCGGCCAGATGCATGACCTCGTCGATGCGGTGGGAGATGTAGACGATCGCCACCCCGCTGTCGGCGAGCTGGCGGATGATCCGGAACAGCCTTTGGCATTCGGCCGGCGAAAGCGCGGACGTCGGCTCGTCCATGATCAGGATGCGCGCCGACATCGACAGTGCCTTGGCGATCTCGACCAGCTGCTGCTCGCCGACGCGCAGGCTGCCGACCCGCGCCTCCGGGTTGAGCTCGATGCCGAGCCTCTGCAGCAGCGCGCCGGCGGCATGGCTGCTTGCCTTGCGGTCGACGATAAGTCCGGCGATCAGCTTCTCGCGCCCCAGGAAGATATTATCCGCAACGCTGAGCTCGGGGACGAGATTGAGCTCCTGGTGGATGATGGCGATGCCGGCATACTCGGCGTCGCGGACCCCGGCGAAACGGACCGAATGGGCATCGACGTTCACCGTCCCGTCGTAATCCGTATAGATGCCGGAGAGGATTTTCATCAGCGTCGACTTGCCGGCGCCGTTTTCCCCCATCAGCGCATGGACCTCGCCGCGCCGCAGGTCGAAGCCGACATCGACAAGTGCGGCGATGCCACCGAACGCCTTGGAGATGTGCTCGGCGCTCAGAACGACAGCCGAGCGGTCGGCGGCATCTCCGCACGTGATGGAATTGCCATGCTCCATGACAAGAACGGCCTCCCTTCCGTTGTCGTCGAACATCTCAAACGCTAATCTAAACGTTTCGAACATGTCAAGTCGCTATCTGGCGAGGCGGGATTGATGCATTTCAATTCTTGCGCAAATCTGCAGGATTCCGTAGGTACTGCAGCCAGAGGACGATGAAACGTTTCGAAAATGATGGCGTCAGGGCGAAAAAAGCAGCGAAAGTCCACGGCCCCGACCATGCTGCACGTCGCTGAAGCGGCGCGTGTTTCGGTCGCCACCGTCTCGGCGCTGATCAACGGCACCGCAACCGTCAGTCCCGAGCTCAGCCAGCGCATCGAACAGGCGATCCTCGACATCGGCTACAAGCGCAACGCGATCGCCCGCAGCCTGAAGATGGGCACGACCCGCACCATCGGGCTGACCGTTCCACACATCACCAACCCGTTCTTCACCGATGTCGTTTCGATCATCCAGCAGGCATTCGACCGCGCCGGCTATGCCGTCATGCTGTGCTGCACGGACGAGGACCTGAACACGCAGGACGACCAGATCAGGCTGCTGCTCGACCGGATGGTCGACGGCCTGATCGTTGCGCGCGTCGGCGACGGCGCGATTCTGAAGAGAATTGTCGACGACGCCAACGTGCCGGTGGTGCTGCTCGACCGCGTCTGCGAAGGCGTCGATACCGACACCGTCGTCCTCGACAACCAGAGCGCGGTGTTCGACGCCATCACCTATCTGGTCGATCTCGGCCATCGGCGGATCGGCTACATCTCCGGATCGTTCGACATCTCGCCCATGCATGACCGCGTGACGGGATATCGCGAGGCGCTCCAGGCCGCCGGCCTGCCGGTCGAGAACGAGCTTGTTCGCTTCGGCAATTTCCACGAGGTCGACGGCTATAACGCGACGATGCAGTTGCTTTCGCTGCACGACCGCCCGAGCGCGATCTTCTCGGCCAACAACCCGATGGTGATCGGCACCATGAAGGCGATCCGCGATATCGGACTGTCCTGCCCTGAGGACATTTCGATTGCCTGCTTCGACGATTTTCCGTGGTCGGACGTGTTCCAGCCGCAACTGACCACGGTCGCCCAGCCGGTGCAGGCGATCGGCGAGCAGGCGGCCAATCTGCTGCTCGACCGGCTCGCCGGAAACAGGGACGCGCCGCCGCGCAAGCTGACGCTCAAGGGACGCTTGATGATCCGCAATTCATGCCGGCCACTGGGGGCGCCCTTGGGGGCGATCGCACAGAGCATCAGCGCGTGACGCGCCTTCGCAGTCTCGCAAAGACCATCAGGCCGCTTCCGACAGCGATTTGTGGACGTCGGCCAGGATCTCGAAGGATCGCACCCGCGCTGCGTGCTCGAAAATCTGCGCGGTAACCATCAGTTCGTCGGCGCCGGTGCGCTGCACGAACGCCTCGATGCCTTGCCTGACCGTTCCAGGAGCGCCGACGACGGCGCAGGACAGCGCCTGGCCAAGCATGGTTTTGGCCATCGGGTCGAGGTCGCGCTCATATCCCTCGACCGGCGGCGGCAGTCGGCCGGGTCGGCCGGTGCGCAGATTGACGAAGGCCTGCTGCAGCGAAGTGAACAGCAGCCGCGCCTCGGCGTCGGAGGGTGCAGCGAACACGTTGAGGCCGAGCATGACATAGGGCTTGTCGAGCTGCTTCGACGGCTGAAAGCGCGAGCGATAGATATCCAGTGCGTGGTCGAGTTCGGCCGGTGCGAAATGCGAGGCGAAAGCGTAAGGCAGGCCGAGCATGGCGGCTAGCTGCGCGCCATAGAGGCTTGAGCCCAGAATCCAGATAGGCACCTGCTCGCCCTCGCCGGGCACGGCGCGGATACGCTGACCGTCTTCTGCCGGCTGGAAATAGCCCATCAGCTCGACGACATCCTGCGGGAAACTGTCGGCGCCTGCCTCGAGGTTGCGGCGCAGCGCGCGCGCCGTGCCCATGTCGGTGCCCGGCGCCCGGCCGAGGCCCAGGTCGATACGGCCTGGATGCAACGCGTTAAGTGTGCCGAACTGCTCGGCGATGACCAGCGGCGAATGGTTCGGCAGCATGATGCCGCCGGCGCCGACGCGTATCGTCCTGGTGCCGCCAGCGACGTGGGCAATGACGACGGAGGTGGCGGCGCTGGCGATGCCCGGCATGTTGTGGTGCTCGGCCAGCCAATAGCGCCTGTATCCCAGCCGCTCGGCATGGCGGGCGAGATCGAGCGAATTGGCGAGCGATCGCGAGGCGTTGCTGCCTTCGACGATCGGCGACAGGTCGAGAACGGAAAGAGCGGTCATGGGCGGGGATCCTGTGGACGGGAGGGATGTAGGAACCGACCGCGACGGCCGCAAATTCAAAAAATTGAACAGACGCCGCGCGTCAAACCAGGCGCAAAGGACGCTCTGGCATTTTGAATCCGAGGGACCCCCTCCGGAGCCTGTCCCGCTTCTCGGATCATACGCCCGCAGCCGTGCCGGTTTCTGAGATCTCTTCGTCCTCAACCGCCGTATGTTGCGCGGCCAGGAAATTGCCGACATGGCTGAGCCCGTCGAAGTGGTCGCAGAACACCTTGATGACGACCAGCAGCGGCACCGCCATCAGTGCGCCGACGAAACCCCACAACCAGGACCAGAAGGCGATGGCGATAAGAATTGCCACTGCATTGATCTCGAGGCGGCGGCCAACCACCGTCGGCGTCACGAACTGGCCTTCGATGACGTCGCACAAAATGACGAAGGCTGGCGCCAGCAGCGCATAGGAGATCGTCTCGAAGCTGATCAGCGCGATGACGGTGACCAGCGTGATCGTAATCAGCGCACCGATATAGGGCAGGAAATTAAGCAGAGCCGCTGCCGCGCCCCAGACCTGGGCGTTGGGCACGCCGAGGGCCCACAGGCCGAGCCCGATAACCGTGCCGAGACTCGCGTTGATGACAGTGACGGTAAGCAGATAGTGCGAGATTTCACGTTCGACGTCGTAGACGACGCGCAGCGCCCGCTTCTTTTCGCTGAGACTGGGGAAGGACTGGACAATCTTCTCATAGAACATCGTGCCGGAGGCGAGCAGGAAAAGCGACAGGACGAAGACGATGGTGATGCTGGTGCCGGCCGACAGCACATTGCCGGCGGCTTGCGAGAGAATGCCCGATGGCGCCATGGCTACCCTCTGAATGCCGGGCTGCTGGGAGGTCTGCGTCAGTCCCTCTATCTGCCGCGCAATCTCAATGATCCTTTCGAACGGACGCCGCAGTTGCGCCAGACGTTCCGCAAGCTGCTGGCCGATCACCGAAGTGTTGTTGATGAGGTCGATGACCGGGCCGCTGAGCAGATACCCTGCGACGGCGATGACGCAGAACGACAGCAGCACCAGCAACGTCGCCGACATCACATCGGGCATGCCATGCTTGCGCAGGAAGCGGACGATCGGCGTCAGCGTCAGTGCCAGCAGGAAAGCCAGAATGACCGGCATGAAGAAGGCACGGGCGAAGTAGAGCGCGTAGATCGCCATGAGGATGAAGATGCCAACGAGCAGCGACCGCATCAGATGGGTATCCGCACGCGCCTCGGCGAACGGATCCGGGCTATCGGCATCGCCTGCGCCCGGAGCGGCTGGTTCGGCTTTCATTCTGGCCCTCGGCGGCACACCGCGATTGGCGTAGACCGTGGGCGGAAACGCCTTCACGGCTTCAAAGTTCCGTTAGAGCGACGTGCGTCCACTTGGAGGCACAACGTGCGCTCTAACACTTATGTCTACGCATCGTGCTTTCCGAAAATCGATCCCGATTTTCGGGCCGATGCGTTAGCCGGCGTCGATGATGACCTTAGCCCTACGGCCTGGTCGGAGAATCAGGCCTGCGCTGCCACGGCAGGGATTGCCTTCGCCGTTTCCTTGCGCACGATCGGCGCCACCTTGGTACCGTAGAGCTCGATCGCCTTCATGATCTTGGCGTGCGCCATGGTGCCGATCGCCATTTGCAGCAGGAAGCGGTCGTTGCCGAATATCCTGTGCTGGGCAACGATCTTTTCGGCCACCTGTTCGGGATTGCCGACGAACAGCGCGCCGTTCGGGCCGCGCGATTGGTCGAAATGCGCTCTTGACGTCGGGCCCCAGCCGCGCTCGCGCCCGATGCGGTTCATCACCTCGGCCTGCGGCCCATAAAAATCGTTAGCCGCCTGGTCGGTGGTCGCGGCGATGAAGCCGTGCACGTTGAGGCTGGTGGCGAGACCCGCCGGATCGTTGCCCGCCCGTTTGGCCGCCTCCCTGTAAATATCGAACAGCGGCGCGAACCGCGCCGGCTCGCCGCCGATGATGGCCAGCGCCAGCGGCAGGCCGAGCGCGCCGGCCCGCGCGGCGGATTGCGGGGTGCCGCCGATCGCGATCCAGATCGGCAATTTGTCCTGGAACGGGCGGGGATAGACGCCGCGATCGTTGATCGCAGCGCGCAGCCTGCCCGACCAGCTCACCTTGACATGATCGCGAACGGCAAGCAGCAGATCGAGCTTTTCGGCAAAGAGCTCGTCATAGTCTTCGAGATTGTAGCCGAACAGCGGAAAGGATTCGATGAACGAGCCGCGCCCAGCCATGATCTCGGCCCGGCCACTGGATAGAAGGTCGAGTGTCGCAAACTGCTGGAACACGCGGACCGGATCGTCGGAGGATAGCACGGTGACCGCGCTGGTCAGCTTTATGCGCCGGGTGCGCTCGGCCGCCGCGGCCAAGGCTACGACCGGCGCTGAAGCCGCATAATCGGGACGGTGATGCTCGCCCAACCCAAACACGTCGAGGCCGACCTGGTCGGCCAGCTCGATCTCCTCGATCAGGTTGCGCAGACGCTCATGCGCACCGATGGCGCCTAGGCCTGGTTCCGGGCTGACGTCGGCGAAGGTGTAGAGACCGAGTTCCATTATGTGTCATCCTGGTGTTTTGTTTTTCGCGCTACAGGTAGCGACCAGTCCGCCGCACCGCCAGAGGGTCGGATGGTGAACAGTGCATGTCCGTTTCGGCCGAATTCAGCCGAAAAGGCGTCTCCCGACTGCAACAGCTCAGAATTTCATGGCTGGCATACCGTTTTGGCGCTTGAACTCTGGGTTTTCACGCGTATGTAAGCCTCGCAAATTGACTTCAGGGAAGTGGACTTGGCTATCTATAGGGAAAAAGACGTTTTCGAGCGGCGCAATGCCGCAAACGAGGCAAAGAAGGCGCTTCTCGAGCGCTTCAAGGCAAAGCCGGCAGCAGACGATCCGGCAGTGCTGGCACGACAGGCCGAACGCAAGGCGATCCTCGAAGCTCGTGCGATACGTGAGGCCGAAAAGGCCAGGCTGAAGCAGGAGAAGCTGGCGCGCGAAGCGGCCGAAAAGGCCGAGCGCGAAGCTGCTGCCGAAGCGGCGCGTATCGCTGCGGAAGAAGCGGCACAGGCGGAAGCGAAGATCCGGGAAGCCGAAGAGAACGAGCGCATCGCTCGTTTGCTTGCCGACGAGGCCGAGCGCAAAGCCAAGCGCGACGCGCGCTATGCGGCGCGCAAGCAGCGCACCGGCAGGGCGCCTCCAGGCTTTTCCGCTCGCTAGCGCTCCTACAGCGCGATTCACTAATCAAATTCAGGGCCGCCTTGCAGCGGCCCCGAAGGCGTTTGGGTTGCGGCCTTGCAGCAAACTAATGCATGTCGCGCAAAAGCATGCGCTCGGGCCTGACCAGGGAGTGCGCAGCGGTTTTGCGATAACGACATGCCTTGAAACAGGAACCGGAAGCGCGTCGCATGTATTCGGCGCGTTAGGTCGCGAGCTTCAATCCCATGATGCCGCAGACGATGAGTGCGATGCAGGCCAGCCTGATCGCGGTCGCAGGCTCACCGAGCAGCCAGATGCCGAGCAGCGCCGTGCCGACGGTGCCGATGCCGGTCCACACCGCGTAGGCCGTGCCGACCGGCAGCGTCTTTAGCGCCAGTCCGAGCAAGGCGAGACTGACGACCATCGAAACAACCGTCAGGACGGTCGGAAGCGGCTTCGAAAAGCCGTCAGTGTATTTGAGGCCGATCGCCCAGCCGATCTCGAACAGCCCAGCGAAGAAGAGAAGAATCCACGACATCGGAACGCTCCTTTGGATTGCGGGTCGTCCCGGTCTTTTCGCAAAGCGCGAAGTCGTCTTCGCCGCATTGATATGGAAATTTCGGGTGCTCAATCAACACCAGCGCCGACGGCACTTCAGGACCGACCAATCGCTGAATGTCGATGGCCCTGAAATGCCGTCGGTCATGACCTTGCGCCGAAACGCCGAGGCTCACTTGTCTTTGAGTTTGGTCGCCTTGACGGGCGGCGCTTTCAGGGTCGGGGCAGCGGCAGGTTTCTTCGCGTCCTTCTTCGGCTTGCGGGCTTCTTTGCCCGCCTTCATCGCACCTTTAGCCATGATTCGTTCCTCCAATTGTGGCAAGCGAATGAACCAAGAGAAACGCCCGACCGCAAGAGGCATTATCTGGCGCCGGCGCCAGCCGTCGGCTGTCAATCGTTTCTAATTCGCTCGTAAACCGCGCCGGTCCGTGCGATGATCTTTTTTGCACTGCAGCAACAGCCCGCGCCTTCGCCGGGTGATGATCCGGCAGGCCGGTCAGGACGACAATGCGAATCCATATCGGCTGCGAGATGAGCTTCGACTTTCCGCAGGAAACGCCGCTGATTGCGATGCTCAACGTTCACTATTCCCGCGCGTCCGATCTCGAGCGGCCGGATTTCCTGACTTCGAATCCACCGGTGCCGATCGAGAGCTACCGCGACAGTTTCGGCAATTGGTGCAATCGTCTTGTCGCCCCGCCCGGACGCTTTACCTTCGGCACGGACGCGGTGATCCGCGATCCCGGAAGCTTCGAGATTGGCGATCTGATGGCGTGGCAGCACGAGGTGCGCGACCTGCCGTCCGAGACGCTGCTGTTCTTGCTGCCGAGCCGCTATTGCGAGAGCGACGTGCTGGCGAACGAGGCGTGGCGGCTGTTCGGCCACACGCCGCTCGGCATTCCACGCGTGCAGGCGGTTTGCGATTTCGTCCACAACCACATCAGCTTCAATTACGGCAACGCGCGGCCGACGCGCACGGCAGCTGAGGCCTACCGTGAGCAAAGCGGCGTCTGCCGGGACTTCGCCCATCTCGCCGTCGCCTTCTGCCGCGCCTTGAACATCCCAACGCGCTACTGCACCGGCTACATCAGTGACATCGGCCTGCCGAAACCCTGGTCGGACATGGATTTCGCCGCCTGGATGGAGGTCTATCTCGGCGGCCGCTGGCATGCCTTCGATCCGCGCAACAATGCGCCGCGCATCGGCCGTATCCTGATCGCCTCCGGCCGCGATGCTGCCGATGTGCCGCTGACCCATATTTTTGGGCCCGGCACGCTGGCCGGTTTCAAGGTCTGGACGAACGAGATCGTCGACTAGGCCGTGTGGAGAGTTAGCGCAATCACAAGGCATAGCCGCGAGAGTGACAACGCGCGGTAATTGCGAGCGGTTTTCTCGAAGCGTGTTGCGACCCGCCGGAACTGCTTGAGTTTGGAGAAGCAGCACTCGACGAGATGACGCTGCGCATAGAGGCGCCCTGACAGGGGGACAGTTTTTAGAGGCGGCCTACATAGATTAGCTTGCACTGTAGTGGCGCTTGCCAAAGTCTCAAATGCGGTCAGACGTTCAAGAACCTAAAAAGCGGCGGGCTTGCTTCGGATGGTTAAGGCCAGGAGCGCCTCCGAAAGTCGTTTCTTCGCCCGCTCGACCCCGTTCTCGTCGATTGCTTCAACATCGAGGAACAGGTCGAGGCCGGTCGCGTGCTCGCTGATGACCTGAGGGCGCTGGGCCAGTTCACCCAGGAGGCCCTCGACTTCGTAGGGGACGACCTCCCGGCTGATCCCCTTCATGGCAATCGGTGCTAACGGACGCGCTCGGACAAGGTCGCGGACGAGCGCGTAAGTCTCATAGCTGAGGCAGATGCCGCCGGGCTCGGCAATCGACTGCAGACGGGCCGCCAAGTTCGCTTCGGCTCCGATGATCGTGTAGTCCATCCGATCATCGGAACCGAAGTTCCCAACATTGCAATAGCCCGTGTTGATGCCCATGCGAGCTTGGAAGGGCCGTTCAACTCCGCGGTCACGCCACACCCTGTTCAACTGCTCCAGCCGACGCTGCATGTCGACAGCCATGCGCAAGCAGGCTCTCGCGTCTTCCTCGACGCCTTGCGTCTCGGGGTCTCCGAAGAACACAAGAAGCGCGTCGCCGATGAACTTGTCGACGGTGGCGCCGTGTTTGAGCGCGATCGTCGACATCTCGGTGAAAAACTCGTTGAGGAGAACCGTCAGGTCCTCGGGCTGGAGCCGTTCCACGATCGCCGTGAAATCCTTGACGTCGGAGAAAAAGATCGTGAGCTTCTTGCGCTCGGTCGCGATGGTGACGTCTTTCTGGCCGCTGAAGATGCTTTTGTAAATTTGAGGCGAGAGGTATTTGGCGATCTTCAATGAGATCGCGGCCAGGAAGTCGTTTGCCTCGGAAAGCTCCTTATTGATGCCCTGAACCAAGGCGGACTGCCGACGCTGCAGGAGAATGAACGTCAGGCCCGCCGCCGCCGCGAAGCCGAAATATAGGAGCAGATACTTGAAAGCGAGGACGTTCGCAGCGATGGGCTGCTTGACTGATATCTCCTGGATCCCTCGGACGTCCCCTACCTTCCAGTCCGTCTTGGGGCTGTCCGGGTGGGAGTTATGGCAGGTTACGCAGACTTGTCCCATTACAACCGGGGCGGCGGCGCGGACGTGCCGGTCAAACAGCGAACCCGAGACTTCGATGATCGGCTCCCTCGGGTTGGCGCGCAAAGCAAAGATTGCATTCCGCTCGAATACATCGAGCTGGTGGGGGTCGCGACCTTTGAAAGGTAGATCCGAGACGAACCGATATTTGACCGACCCGTCGTGAGCGCTGATGCGCTTGCCGAGTTCGATCGAGAGGGTTGCTGGAATAGGGATCGCGCCTGGCACGTCCCGGTAGTTGTGCGTCGCGGTCACGGCGTCGTCTGCTTGCAGCACGCGCCCCACGACTTCGCTGCCGTAGAATCCGCGCATTTCGTCGATGATCCGGCTGATTTCGCTGGCTTGCGTGCGCAGCATCCGTTCCGATAGGTCTCGGAGATCGAGCCAGGCTGCGACGGGCAGACCTATAAGGCCGATGACCACTGCCGCCACCAGGAGCGGTCCCATGGTGCGCTGCTCACGCGCAATCTGTTCACCCAGTCCAGCCATTGTGCAAGCGCCCGGCAGTGATTGGTATCTGAACTATAGCTCATTCCCGGCACGGTACCAGCGTCAGTCTTGGCTCGATGAAAACACGTCAGCCCTGCAACGGCGCACCGACCTTGAGCGATTGTTGCTAAGCCCCACCCTCACAGCGGATTTCGCATTCTGGCGCTAGACGGGCAGTGAATCAGTGAAGGGGATGTAGCAAAGTGGCCCGGAATGCGCTCCGCGATAGCCGCTCAGGGGTCAGAAGTTCACCTCTGGCAAGGTTGAGGCTTCTGCGGCCGGAGAGCGCGTCGGAAAAGAAAGTGTCCCGCGAAGCGTGTCCTTCGGCGCCCGGCCAACTGCGGACTGTTCTCCCGCGGGGAGAAGGAACGCCCAAAGCCACTGTCCGACTCTCTAGGGCTTTGGCGTATCGCTTTGAACGACTGGAGAGCTCGTGCGTTGTGCTGCGTGTGGAGTTTCGGCGCATGGATCGATAGGCTCACAGCGCATTGAAACGAGGCAGCACACCATGGCGGGTCCCGAAAAGTGATCTACGCGGCGCTCGCCGCACCATACTATGTGTCCAAACGGGCGCACCTCGCTCTAGCATTGCCGAACGGGTTTTGGGAGGAATGAAGATGAAGATCGACGGCGGGTGCCATTGCGGCGCCATCACTTACGAGGCGGAAGTCGATTCGGAAAAGACCAGTATCTGCCACTGCACCGATTGCCAGCAACTGACGGGCACGGCCTTCCGCGTGACCGTGCCGGCGCCGGAGGACCACTACCGGATCACCAAGGGCACGCCGAAGATCTACATAAAGATAGCATCGAGCGGCGCCAGGCGCGCCCAGGCCTTTTGCGGCGAGTGCGGTTCGCACCTCTATGCCACGTCGGTTGGCGACGGCCCGAAAGTCTACGGCATCAGGGTCGGCACGGCGCGGCAGCGCGAACAACTGATCCCGAGAAAACAGATCTGGCACCGCTCGGCGCTGCCTTGGCTGCCGGAGTTCGAAGGCACGATGATCGTCGAGGAGCAGTAGCCTTTCAGTCGTCGCCTTCGACCACCCTTAGTCTCAGCTGACCTGTCTTGGAGTCGGCGACGCGCGCACCCGCTTCTGCCCTGGCGCCGGCCCCGTGTGTCGTCTCGGCCGATCCGGCGTCGCCCTCCGTCGGCTGCGCGCCGAACTCCAGCGCCTCGATCTTCTGGCCGCGCTTGGTCACCTTCGATGTCGAGACCAGAATATCGTCGATATCCTTGGCCGACTGGCCGAAATGGCTCTGCAGCTTGCGCACCCGCTCGTCAAGGCGAGAGACGTCCTCCATCAGCCGGATGACTTCGCCCTGGATCAAATGCGCCTGCTCGCGCATGCGGGCGTCCTTGAGAATCGCCTGGATGACCTGGATCGACAGCATCAGCAGCGACGGCGAGACGATGACGATGCGGGCGCGGTGCGCCTTGTGGACAATTCCCTCGAAATTCTCGTGGATCTCGGCGAATACCGATTCCGACGGGACGAACATAAAGGCGGTGTCCTGCGTCTCGCCCTGGATCAGGTATTTTTCGGAAATATCGCGGACATGCACCTCGATATCGCGCCGGAACGCTTGTGCGGCGACCTTCTGCAAATCGGCGCCTTCGGCGGCACGGATGCCATTCCAGGCTTCCAGCGGAAATTTGGCGTCGATGGCAAGTGCGGGCGCGCCGTTCGGCATCTTCACCAGGCAGTCGGGCCGGCTGCCGTTCGACAGGGTCGCCTGGAATTCATAGGCGCCGTGCGGCAGGCCATCGGCGACGATCGCCTCCATGCGCGACTGGCCGAAGGCGCCGCGCGTCTGCTTGTTGGAGAGGATTGCCTGAAGTTGCACGACCTGGCTGGCGAGCGACTGGATGTTCCCTTGCGCTGTATCGATGACCGCCAGCCGCTCCTGCAGTTTGGCGAGGCTCTCATGCGTCGATTTCGTCTGCTCGGTCATGGTCTGGCCGAGACGGCCGGTCATCGCGTCGAGACGCTGGCCGATCGACTGCGTGAGTTCGGCCTGCCGCGCCCCGAACACTTCGGCGATGGCGCCCATGCGGCCCTGCATCTCGGCCTGGCTTGCCAAGATGCCGGCCATCCGCGCCTCGGCGTCGCGGGCGTGGTCGGCGGCTTCCGCGGCAGCCACCGCACGCGCCTTGGCCGAGCGCCAGAGCGCGACGACGAGCGCCACGAACAGGCCCAGGAACAGGACCGCGCCGAATGTCAGTGCGTGGCCGAGGGTGATCGTGGTGGCACCGAGCCGGGCAATCGGTTCGGATAGGATGGTGGTCAGGTCGTTCATATCAGACAGCATAGATGATTCGGTCTGACGGCACAGATCAAAACGTGAACGGTGCTGCAACTGCCCCGGTTGACGCTTTTCGTGCGAGGTCTTAGGTGAGACGCCATGCCGATCAAGCCGCTCATCATCCTTCCCGATCCCGTCCTGCGCCAGGTTTCGAAACCGGTCGAGCGCGTCGACGGCGCTTTGCGCAAGCTCGCCGATGACATGCTGGACACCATGTATGATGCGCCGGGCATCGGCCTGGCGGCGATCCAGATCGGCGAACCGCTGCGCATGCTGGTGATCGACCTCGCCAAGGAAGACGAGACGCCGGCGCCGCATGTCTTCATCAATCCCGAGATCATTGAGAACGCCGATCAGCGCTCGGTCTACGAGGAGGGTTGCCTGTCGATCCCGGACTACTATGCCGAGGTCGAGCGCCCTGCCGCCGTGCGGGTGAAATATCTCGATCGCGACGGCAAGCTGCAGGAGATCGAGGCCGAAGGGCTGATGGCGACCTGCCTGCAGCATGAGATCGACCATCTCAACGGCGTTCTGTTCATCGACCACATCTCGAAGCTGAAGCGCGACATGGTGGTGAAGAAATTCAAGAAGCTCGCCAGGGACAAGTCCGGCAACAAGGCGCCGGGCAAGTTGGTGGGATAGGGCTCAAAAATGCCCTTGCGCGTCATCTTCATGGGTACGCCCGAATTCTCCGTGCCGACGCTGCGGGCGATCGCGGATGCCGGACATGAGATAGAAGCCGTCTACACCCAGCCGCCGCGCGCCGCCGGCCGCCGCGGGCTGGAACTGACGCCGTCGCCGGTGCAGCGCGAGGCGGAGCGGCTGGGCATCGAGGTGCGGTCGCCGGTGTCGCTGAAAAGCGAGGCCGAGCAGCAGGCGTTCCGCGCCTTGCGGGCCGATGTCGCCGTGGTCGTCGCCTATGGATTGCTATTGCCCAAACCGATTCTCGAGGCGCCGCGGCTCGGCTGCCTCAATGGTCACGCGTCGCTGCTGCCGCGCTGGCGCGGCGCCGCTCCCATCCAGCGTGCGATCATGGCCGGCGATACCGAGACAGGCATGATGGTGATGCGGATGGAAGAAGGCCTGGACACCGGCCCGGTGGCGATGGTCGAAAAATGCGCCATCGGCCCCGATATGACGGCCGGCGAACTGCACGATCGGTTGATGCACATTGGTGCCGCGCTGATAGCGGAAGCGCTGGCACGAATGGAACGGGATGCCCTGACATTTACTGCACAGGCGACGGAGGGGGTGACCTACGCCGAAAAGATCGATAAAGCGGAGACGCGCGTGGACTGGAGGCGGCCTGCTGGCGAAGTCCACGATCATATTCGCGGCCTGTCGCCCTTTCCCGGCGCATGGTGCGAGATCGAAATTGGCGGCCGCTTGGAGCGGCTGAAACTGCTTCGCTCGACGCTTTCAGATGGCGCCGGCGAGCCGGGAGGAATTCTCGATGACCGGCTGACGGTCGCCTGCGGGTCAGGCGCGATCAGGTTGGTCGAAGTTCAACGTGCGGGCGGAAGGCCCATTGCCGCGCAGGAGTTTCTGCGCGGGGCCAAGCTCGAAAAAGGAATGAAATTCTCATGAGCATGATGTCAATACGCGCGGCAACACCGCGGGACCGCGAGGCGATCCGCCTCGTCGAGGAACACGCATTCGGCCAGCAGGCGGAGGCCGGATTGGTCGACGCGCTGGTCAGCGGCGGCGATGCCGTCGTCGAACTGGTGGCGGAAGAAGATGGACAGGTGGTCGGCCATATCCTGTTTTCGCGGCTTTTCGTGCATAACGGCGGCAAGAACTTTCCCGCGGTGGCGCTCGCGCCTCTGGCGGTCGAGCCGTCATTCCATGGCACCGGCATCGGCGGTGCGCTGGTCCGCGAGGCGCATATCCGCCTGAAGGACGCCGGCGAGGTGCTGGCGGTTGTGCTTGGCGATCCCGCCTATTATGGCCGCTTCGGCTACAGTCACGCGCGCGCCGAAAACTTCGAAAGCGAGTACCAGGGCGACGCGCTGCAGGCGCTCGCGTGGGGCGAAGCGCCTGAGACTGGCAAGCTGCTCTATGCTTCGGCTTTCGGCACCGCGCTCGCCGCCTAACCTCATCCTGCTTAGGAATGCCGCGTTTTCGCCTCGACATCGAATATGACGGCAGCCTCTATGCCGGCTGGCAGCGCCAGGCGGACCAGCCTTCGGTGCAGCAGGCGATCGAGCAGGCGATCGAGAAATTCTGCGGCGAACAGGTCTCGCTGCGCGGCGCCGGCCGCACCGATGCCGGCGTCCACGCGACCGGTCAGGTGGCGCATGTCGATCTCGTCAGGGCATGGCCTGACGACAAGGTGCGCGATGCCGTCAACGCTCATCTGCAAGCGGCCAAGGCACGCATCGCCATCCTCAGGGCGGCTGTGGTGCCGGATAGCTTCGATGCGCGTTTCTCGGCGATCGGCCGCCACTATCTCTACCGCATCGTCAACCGGCGCGCGCCGGCGGCGCTCGACAAGGGCAAGATCTGGTGGGTGCCGAAGCGGCTCGACGCCGAGGCCATGCACGAGGCGGCAAAGGTGCTGCTGGGGCGGCATGATTTCACCACGTTCCGCTCGACCCAGTGCCAGGCCGACAGCCCGGTCCGGACGCTCGACCGGCTGGATGTCAGTCGGCTGGGTGATGTGATCGAAGTGCGAGCCTCGGCGCGCTCGTTCCTGCACAATCAGGTGCGCTCGATGGTCGGCTCGCTGAAGCGCATCGGCGAAGGCGGCTGGACAATTGCCGACCTGAAGGCGGCGCTCGACGCGCGCGACCGTGCAGCCTGCGGCCAGGTGGCGCCGCCCGACGGACTTTTCCTCGTTGCTGTGGACTACCCGCAGGCCTCGGATGAGTAAAAAATCAGTTCTCGTCCCCTTCGACCATTATGGGAGTTGGCGCTGCCCCTCATCGCCCTGCCGGGCACTTCTCCCCGTATAGTGACGGGGAGAGGCTGGCCGCGGCATCCTGCTTGCAACGCTGGTGGTTGGCAAAATCGTTGATGAAAACTTCCCTCTCCCCGTCACTGTACGGGGAGAGGATGCCGGCAGGCAGGTGAGGGGCAGCGCCAACGTCAGCAAGCGAAACCACACCAGGAATTCGGATAAATTCACTTAGATGCTTCAAGTCCCGGTCGCGCTCGGCGCACCGATGCCGAGCAGCGCCTGCAGGCCGAACAGAACGACCAGCGACGCCACGAACATTCCGGCGAAGACAGCGCTGCCGACAGCCGCGCCCCTGCCGATGGCGAGGTTTGTCATCCGCCAGGTCAGGATCATCGACAGCGCAAACAAAAGCAGCGACGCCAGTGCGGCGAACTCGTTGGTGGACGGCAGGAAAAGCCTGATCAACGCCGCTGGCAGCATTATCCAGGCGATGATCGCCGACGCCCAGTTGCTGGCGACGACATAGTGGACGAAACGCCCGCCAATGCCGGCGCGCGGCGCGACGAGGGCAAGGCCGACAAGCGGCAACACCCAGACGGCGATGTCGACCGTCGCCAGACGGATCAGCATGCTGAAGCGTCCGGCGAATGCATTCGGATCGCCGATCTCGTTGGCAAGGCCGACCCAACCGACGATCAGTGCCGGTGCCGCGACGACGATGGCGAAGAAGGAATTCCAGAAACCGTCGGCCGAAAGGTCGAACTGGCGCAGCCCATCGGCCTTGCCGAGCATCAGTCGCCAGGCGCCGTTCAGCGAAGCATAGGTTTCATCCGACGAAAGCATGATTACGATGCGCCTTGCTCGAACCAGTCTTCGATGAAGTGCTGATAGATCTGCGTCAGCGTCTCGAGGTCGGCAAGCGCGACGCGTTCATCGACCATGTGCATGGTCTTACCAACCAGCCCGAACTCGACCACCGGACAATAATCCTTGATGAAGCGGGCGTCGGAGGTGCCGCCGGAGGTGGAAAGCGCCGGCTTCCTGCCGATCACCGCCTTGACCGAACCGATGAGCGCTTCGATCAGCCGCTCGTCGCGGGTGAGGAAGACGTGGCTCGGCCGGTCGCGCCAGACCAGTTCGTAATCGACCGGCGTCGTCTTGCCGGCCCGGTATTTCTTTCGCTTCGCCGCCTCGTCGAGACGGTTGTGGATTTCCGCCTGGATGGTCTCGGCGGTCCATGTGTCGTTGAAGCGGATGTTGAAGGTGGCGGTCGCCTTTTCCGGAATAACATTGGTGGCCGGATTGCCGACGTCGATCGAGGTCACCTCCAGATTGGTCGGCTGGAAGTCCTTGGTGCCCTTGTCGAAGACTGGGTGCAGCAAGGCTTCGACCAGCGTCATCAGGCCGCGCACCGGATTGTCGGCAAGCTGCGGGTAGGCGGCGTGGCCTTGGCGGCCGTTGACGATGATGCTGCCGGACAAAGAGCCACGCCGGCCGATCTTGATCATGTCGCCCAGCGCATCGGGATTGGTCGGCTCGCCGACGATAGACGCATCCCATTTCTCGCCCTTGGCGACCGCCCATTCGAGCAGCTTTGTCGTGCCGTTGATGGCCGGCCCTTCTTCGTCGCCGGTGATCAGCAGCGAGACCGAGCCTTTCAGGCCGCCTTTCGACTCGAGATGGCGCGCCACGGCGGCGATGAAACAGGCGATGCCCCCCTTCATGTCGACGGCACCGCGACCGAACATCTCGCCCTTGGCGATCTCGGCAGCGAAAGGCGGATGCGTCCATGAGGTCTCGTCGCCGACCGGCACCACGTCGGTATGCCCGGCGAACATCAGGTGCGGACCGTTGCCGGAGCGCCGCGCATAGAGATTTTCGATATCGGGCGTGCCGTCCTCCGAAAACACCGGGCGCTCGACGGAAAAACCGAGTGGTTTCAGCATTGTTTCCAGCGTGCTCAGTGCCCCGCCCTCAATGGGTGTCACCGAGGGGCAGCGGATGAGGGCGGCGAGATTTCCAGCGGGATCGGTCGGCAACGTCATGGGCAAAAGCGTTAGTCGAAAGCGCAAGGCCTGTCACGACCAGACATAAGGTCCAGCCATCCCGCCGACATTATGGTTTTCATGTCGTATTGTCGCAGGCCTGCTGCATGTCGCCCAAAGGCAATTGCCTCGGACTTGACCCGTGCGGGCGCAGCGGTTTTGGGCAAATACGCATAAAGCAAACAAAGGCGTAAAGTGGCGTCGCAGGAGTCGCTTCAGACGCGACACTTAGGCGGGATATTGGATGGCCGGATGCGGCAAAAGGCCCCAATAACCGCTGTGGTGGTCGTCAGTTCGCGGCCCGGGCATGCGCCCAGTAACGGCCCTTGCCGGTGCGTTTGGCTTCATAGAGCGCGTGATCGGAGCAGGTGAGAAGAAGTTCCGGCTCGCCGCCGTCGGCAGGCGCGAAGGCACTTCCAATGCTCAACCCGATGGGTATTGCGGCGCCCACGCCAAGTTCGAAAGGTACCGAAATCTTCTCAATGGCGCGCTTTGCCAGGTAGTTGGCTTCGATCTCGGATGTGTCGGGCAGCAGGATGACGAATTCGTCACCGCCGATGCGAAAGACCACATCCCCCGGTCGGAAAGCGCGTTGCAATCGTTCGGCCACCTTGCGCAGCAGCATGTCGCCGACCGCGTGGCCGAAGCGGTCATTGACGTGTTTGAAGCCGTCGAGGTCCATGCTGAGAACGGCAAACGGCCTGCCGCCGTTTGCTGCCGGCGCCGCAAGCTCGCTGCACATGCCGCGCAGTTTCTCCTGAAGGAAGATGCGGTTTGGCAGGCCGGTCAGCGCGTCCTTGATCGCCAGATCGCGATTGTCCAGTTCGGCGCGGATCATGCGCGCGTTGATCGCATGATTTTGAAGCAGCACGATGATGACGCCGGCCACATAGAAAGGCGCTTGAAATCCGACGATCGACATTCCGGGCGCCGGAGATAACAGCGCGCCAACCAGGAAAGGCAGACTTACGGCCAGCATGACGAATATGGCGTAGCGCGGCGTCGCTGCGTTGCGCGACGAAACCACTCCCACGACGCCTGCGACGTTCAAGGCAGCCAGCACGGCGAGCGCCATATCCCCCCTGACGACGCAGCCATAGCAGCCGAGGCCGAAAATCACCGACCATGACCCACCGGCGGCCATGAGGCCTGCCAGCGGCCCCGTTCCCCCGAGCTTGCGGGCCCGCTCACATTCCCGCATGAGCAGGAAGCGGACGGCAAACAGGACGAGGTCGGCCGCCATCCAGGCGTAGGGCCACCGATCGCCGGTGACGACCGCGGCGCCGACTGCCAGCACCAGGACGCTGATGGTGCCGAACAGGACAGCGAATTTGCGGTCGAAAGTGGTGTCGAGAAGCCGCGCGCGGACCGCTTCCGGTTCCGCTCTGATCGGTGAAGAAAACCAGGCGAACAGCCGCGCGCCGGCACTTCGCTTTCCGCGCGGTTTCGGGTTGGCCAGGGGTTCGTCGTGTGCCGGTCGAGTGCTCCGTGCCGGTCGACACAGTCTTCACGGGGCATGCTGGACCAAGGTGATTAAGATTAGCTTAGGTACCTGGACGAGCCGACCGCAACGGACCGTCGATCAGCGTGATCTTTTGCCAGATCTTCCGCGACAGATTGGAGCCCAGGGACTCGATGTCGTTGACGCCATCGACGACCACATCGTCGTTGACCGATTGCGCGAACAGCGCGGCGATCTTGCCGGTGATCGACAGCATTTCGGAGCAATAGTCGAGATAGCGGGCGAGATCGGCACGGTCGGTTATGCGTGCCGGTGAATGCGATGTCGGCTTGAAATCGGCTGAAAGGGCTGCCGGATCCTTGGTCAGCTGATGCATGTCGATGACATGGATCAGCGATCGCAAGCCATGAAGCTTGCGAAACACCTGCTTGCGCTTGATGCGCTCCTCGGTCCGGATCAGGGCCAGGAAGCCGAGCATCGCGAGGATGATCATGTTGATCAAGGATTCGATGCCTTGCACCGACTGGATGGCATCCTGGGTGCCGGAGATACGGCCGAGCGGCAGAATGGTGCCGACGAACAGGAACGTCAGCGCGCCGGCGGCAATGGCGGTGATGACGACGCCGCGCAGCCACCAGATCGGCGCTTCCAGCGCCTTCGCCGCCTTGGCCAGATCACGCGACAGCGACACAAGTTCGATGGCGACGCCACGCAAGCCTGCATCGGGAAACCGCTCGGCGACGCGTTTTTCCAGTCGCTCGGCGGTTTCGATGATCAGTTTCGCATCAAGCGTGCGGTAGCGCATGGCTAGATACCCGCCCGGCGCTCAGGATTCGGCCGGCGCATTGGTGTGTTTGCCGTAGCGGTTGGGTCCGGGATCACTTTTGAAAAAGGCCAAAATGACAAGCAGAATGGCGCCGACGATGAGAGAGATCAATGCGTAGTAGGTGGGCTTGCCGAAATCATGGAACCGCTTCGCAGTTAGCGCAAAGGTCGACCATGTCGAGACAACCACAGCGATCCACCAGGCGAGCGCCCAGTACTGACTTGCAGCAGTGCCCTGCGGCGCCCGCGAGAACTGGTAGAGCAGAAAAAGCTGAACGAGGAGCGGCAAAAGACCCGCCAAAACATAGGCACTGGGGTTCACTCGCCCGGAAAGGCTGAAGAAAAGCCATAGAAATCGAGGTCTGTCGAGCAAGCGGGTACGTCCGTTTCTTTGAAAAGATCAATCGCGAAGCAGTTCATTGATCGAGGTTTTGGAACGGGTCCTGGCATCGACCCGCTTGACGATGACGGCGCAGTAGAGGCTGGGACCCCAGTTTTCACATGGCACGTTCTTGCCCGGCATCGTGCCCGCCACCACCACTGAATTGGCCGGCACTTCGCCGTAGAAAACCTCGCCGGTGGCACGGTCGACAATCTTGGTCGACTGGCCGATGAAGACGCCCATGCCGAGAACCGAGCCCTCGCGCACGATGCAGCCTTCGACCACTTCGGAGCGTGCGCCGATGAAGCAATTGTCCTCGATGATGGTGGGGCCGGCCTGCATCGGCTCCAGCACGCCGCCGATGCCGACGCCGCCCGACAGATGCACATTCTTGCCGATCTGGGCACACGAACCGACCGAGGCCCATGTGTCGACCATGGTGCCGCTGTCGACATAGGCTCCGACATTGACGAAGGACGGCATCAGCACGGCACCTGGCGCGACGTAGGCGGAGCGCCGCACGATCGATGACGGCACGGCGCGGAAACCTGCCTTCTCGAAATCGATGGCGCTCCAGCCGTCGAATTTCGACGGCACCTTGTCCCACCACACGGCCTGGCCCGGACCACCCTTGATGATCTCCATCGGGTTGAGCCGGAACGACAGCAGCACCGCTTGCTTCAGCCACTGGTTGACATGCCATGTGCCGTCGGCCTGGCGCTCGGCAACGCGGGCGACACCCCGGTCGAGCAGGTCGAGCGCCGACTGGATGGCGTCGCGGGTCGCGCCGCGGGTTGCCGTCGAAATCGTCTCGCGTTCCTCGAAGGCGGTTTCGATGGTCTTTTCGAGGCTCGCCAGATCGGGCTTCGACATGAATTCGCTCCATTACCAAGCTGTTAAGGGGCCGCACCTTAACCTGTTTTGAAAGTCGCCGGACCCTATGTGAAGGCTTGGTGAGGGTCAATCGCGGCTGCGTCACGGGACGGCGCAAGTGAATAATTGGGCAAGTGAATAATTGGGCAAGTGAATAATTGGACGGGTAGGCAATATGACTCCTATGGAAAAGGCGGGGTGGACGCCGCTGCCGCATTCGGACGAGGATCTGGAGCGGTCGAAAAGCGTGCCGGACACGCCACAGACGCGTGCCGAGACCTACCGGTTGGCCTGGAACGATCCCGACTTCATGACACGGCGCGAATTGCGCGCGGTCAGGCTGCAGCTGGAACTGTTGAAGCCGGAGATGATCCTGGCCGAGCGCGGCATCCGCTCGACCGTCATCCTGTTCGGCGGGGCGCGCATCCCCGAGCCGGGCGGTGAAGCCTGGGCGGCCAAGAACGAGACGCAGAAGAAGAACCTCGAGAAAAACAGTAAATATTACGAGGAAGCACGAAAATTCGCCCGCCTCTGCTCGCAGCAGTCGGCCACCTCATATTATCGCGAATTCGTCGTGGTGACAGGCGGCGGGCCCGGCGTGATGGAAGCCGGCAACCGGGGCGCCGACGATGTCGGCGCCCCGTCGATCGGCCTCAACATCGTGTTGCCGCACGAGCAGGCGCCGAATGCCTACGTGACGCCGGAGCTCTGTTTCAACTTCCACTATTTCGCGGTCCGCAAGATGCATTTCGTCATGCGCGCCAAGGCTGTCGCGGTGTTTCCGGGCGGCTTCGGCACGATGGACGAATTCTTCGAGACGCTGACCCTGATCCAGACCGGCCGCATGGAGCGCGTGCCGGTGATCCTGTTCGGCAAGGCGTTCTGGAAACGGGCGATCGATCTCGATTTCCTCGCCGAGCAAGGCACGATCACCCCCGGCGACCAGGACATCATCGATTTCGTCGACACCGCCGATGAAGCCTGGGGGATCATCAGCCGCTTCTATCAGCTTTAGGCCGCGGACTGCGGTATCGGTCCGGCTCTACGAAGCAACGGCTCAAGCGGTGACGTCGACGATCGCGGTGAGGAATTCGGCAAGATTGTCGGTGACGAAATCCACAGCGTCCTCGTTGGCCGGGTCACGTTCCCAGATTTCCGAGAAGGTTGGCTCGAAGTTGCGCGGCACGACCAGCACCGTGGTCATGCCCAGCGATTTCGGCACGGACAGGTTGCGGGCCAGATCCTCGAACATCACCGCATTGTGGCCGGTGACCGCGTGGAGTTCCGCGAACTTTTCGTAGGTGCGGCGCGCCGGCTTGGGGTTCAGCCCGGCAGCGACGATATCGAAGATGTCGTCGAAATGATCGAGGATGCCGAGTTGGCGCGCGGTGCGTTCGGCATGCCTGCGGTCGCCATTGGTGAAGATGAACTTGCGGCCGGGAAGCTGGCGTATGGCAGTGCCGAGAACGGGATCGGGGACCAGCCAGGAATAGTCGATATCATGGACCTTCTCGAGAAAGTCGTCGGGATCGATGCCGTGGCGCGCCATCAGGCCGTTCAGCGTCGTGCCATATTCCCGGTAGAGTTCCTTCTGCAGCTTGCGGGCATCGTCGCGTGGCAGCGTCAGCAGTTCTCCGACATAGGCGGTCATCTTTACGTCGATCTGCGAGAACAGGTTCGAATGGTGCGGATAGAGCGTGTTGTCGAGGTCGAACACCCAGTCGGTGACATGGGCAAAGCGGGCGGGATCCGGGAACGTGGTCATGCAACCTCTTATGGCACGAAACAATGCTTTTGGCAGAGGCTTTATCCACAACTTATGCGCGTCACGAGTGGCGAAAATGGCGCGATGATTCAAGTTTTAGGCATCGCCGAAAGGTGCCATTCAGGGCTTGCTGGCAAACAGACGGTCCAGGGGGAACCAGCGATGAGCCGCATATTTCTGAAGTCTGCCGCCGTCGCTTTCGCCTCCCTCGCAGTCTCGCTTTTGTTGACGCTGATCGTCGTTCCGGCAATGGGCTTTCCGATCAACCGCACGATCTGGCTGACATCCACGGTCTGCCCGCTGGCGCTCGCCTGGATCGCCAGCGCCTACACGTTCTGGCAGGGCGAGAGGTTGAAAAGTGCCCATCGCGACCTCGCCCGCGCTCATGCCCAGCTCGCCGAAGCGCATCGGCGTCTGTCGGAGAAGGCAAGCCGCGACGACATGACCGGCATGCTCAACCGCGAGAGCTTCTTTGCGGCGCTCGAGGCCTCCCGGCGTAAATCCGATCGCGGTGCTTTGCTGATCATCGATGCCGACCACTTCAAGCTCATCAATGACAGCTACGGCCATCTGACCGGCGACGACGCGCTGCTCCTGATTGCCAGCGCGATCGAGCGCGGCGTGCGCAGCGGCGACGTGATCGGCCGCATCGGCGGCGAGGAATTCGGTGCGTTTCTGGTCGGCGCCACCGAACAGGAAGCCAAACGCGTCGCTGAACGCATTCGCCGTGAAGTCGAGCTGATCCGCTTCCGTCCCGTCGATGAGCGGGTCATACCTCTCACCGTCAGCATCGGCGGTGTCACTTGCGGCGAGGATGCCGGCGTATCGGATCTGATGCGTGCCGCCGACCGCCGCCTTTACCAGGCCAAGGATCGCGGCCGCAATCGGACCATCCTGGACAGGGACGTTTCCGAAGCGGCCTGAGCGGTCCCATCTTCTCGGCTTCCGGCCTGCCGAGCGACCATCAGGCGTCTAGAAGCCGGCTCACCCGGCCGCCGACGGATCGTCATCACAGCGCGCCATCCCCAATAACGCCCGCGCCGATCGGCTGCAATCGTCCGAGTCTGGCCAGCGTCTAAAGTTTCGCCGGGTCGAGCGCCGGCTTGCCCTTGTGGCGTCCGATGATCGCTGCCATGTCGGCGACGTTCTGGAAGGCATCGCGCAAAACGTCGAATGACGGCAGCACGAAATAGGCGCGCTGGAACTTGTCGATCTCATAGCTGGTGCGCATTACCGTTTCCAGATCGAAGGGAACATGATGCGCGTCCTTGCTTGCAACCGCGAATTGAAGTTCCGCAAAGGACGACATCAGCCCGGCCCCGAAAGCCTCCAACGGTTGCCCGGCTTCCTGGATCAGCCCGTATTCGACGGTGTACCAGTAGAGGCGGCTGATCATCTCGTCGCCGCCGAGCGCGATCAGATGCTCGGCCTTCTCGCCATACATCTGCATGAAATCGGCAAAGACCGGCTGGGTCAGCACCGGCACATGGCCGAAGAAGTCGTGGAACATATCCGGCTCGACGATGTAGTCGAGCTCTTGTTTCGCCCGCAGCCAGTTGGTCACCGGGAAGCGCCGGGCGGCTAGGTGGACGAAGAAGGCTGGTGCGGGAATGAGGCCTGGCACGGCGACGATTTCCCAACCGGTAAGCTTGCGCAGCTTCTCGCTGACCACACCGAAATCCGGAATCCTGTCGAGCAGGCCCAGCGTGGCGACGCCGTCGAGATAGGACCGGTGTGCCAACTTTTTAGTCAGCTTCGTCTGGCGGTCGCACAGTGTACGCCACACCGCCTGCTCGTCAGCAGTGTAGTTGTAGGTCTGCTCAACGGTGAAATCGGCGCGGCAGACCGAATAGTCGCCGCGAAGGCCTTGCGCCGCGCATTCGCGGGCGTAATCGGCAACGCTCATCGTCATGGCTGTTCTCCCTGGAAATCACGACTAACATTATAAAAGTTTAGCCGGGCTCGGTGAGGCGAATCCGCTTTGATGATGGCCCGAACAGGCGATTTGAGGTAAAAGACACCACAGCAAAGGGGCAGGAGAGTGAAAGTGCCTCAGTTTGACGATTTTGAGATCAAGATGCTCGATATCTTGCAGCGTGACGGACGCAAGCCCGTTTCCGAACTGGCCCAGGATATCGGCCTTTCGACGACGCCATGCGCGCGCCGCTTCGAGGCTCTTCAGAGCGCCGGCATCATCAAGGGCTTTGCCGCTGTGCTCAGCCGCCGCGCCATCGGCCTGATGGTCGAAGTGTTCATTCAGGTGCGCCTGGTAACCCACAGCGACGGTTCGCCCGAAACCTTTATCGCTGCCGTGCAGCGCATGGACGAGGTGTCGTCGTGCTGGACGATGACCGGCGACTACGATTTCCTGCTGCATGTGATGGTGCCGTCGGTGGACGAGCTCAACGCCTTTGTCATGCACCGGCTGATGCGGCTCGACGGCGTGCGCGACGTCCACACGCAGCTCGTGCTGCAGAACATCAAGGGGCCGGGCCACGTGCCGCTTGGGCACCTCAGGCGATAAGTTCGCCCTGGGGCCTGCTCAACCCTGGGTTTCTCGCCGATAAGTTGCAGCCTGCGCTTAGCGCACGATCAGTGTGCCGGCGCCGTGTTCGGTAAACAGTTCGAGCAGCACCGAATGCGGCGTCTTGCCATTGAGGATGACGACGCCTTCGACGCCGCGCTCGATCGCCTCGATGCAGGTCTCGACCTTGGGGATCATGCCGCCCGACACCGTGCCATCCTTGATCAAGGCCTTGGCCTCGGCGACGGTCAGCTCGTCGATGAGCTTCTTGTTCCTGTCGAGCACGCCGGGCACGTCGGTGAGGAACAGAAGGCGAGTCGCCTGGCAGGCGCCGGCGATGGCGCCGGCGAAGGTGTCGGCATTGATGTTGTAGGTGTGGCCGTCGCGGCCCGGCGCCACCGGCGCCAGCACCGGGATCATTTCGGACCGCGCCAGAAGGTCGAGCAGGGTGCGGTCTACCTCGACCGGCTCGCCGACGAAGCCGAGATCGAGCACGCGCTCGATGTTGGAGTCCGGGTCGATCATGGTCTTGCGCGCCTTTTCGGCGAAAACCATATTGCCGTCCTTGCCGCACAGGCCGATCGCCCATTCGCCCTCGGCATTGATCAGCGCGACGATCTCCTTGTTGATCGAGCCGGCCAGCACCATCTCGACGATCTCGACCGTCTTCTGGTCGGTGACGCGCAATCCGCCTTCGAACTTCGATTCGATGCCCATCTTGCTCAGCATGGCGCCGATCTGCGGCCCGCCGCCATGCACGACGATCGGGTTGACGCCGGATTGTTTGAGCAGCGCGATGTCGCGCGCGAAGGCCTTGCCGAGCGCAATATCGCCCATGGCATGGCCGCCATATTTCACCACGACCGTCTTGTTCTCGTAGCGCTGCATATAGGGCAGCGCCCTCGAAAGCAGCGCGGCCTGCATTTCGGCGGTGGCGGCGACGTCCGTCATTCGGCTTGGTTCCCAGCGTGGCATGAACGGCGGCGTCTTAGCGGGAATTGGAGCAGGGGGCAAACGGCTTTGCTGTCATATCAGGTGAAATCGGCCCGCTTTTATACCGGCATCTGCAGCGGCGCCCGCCGCGTCAGCCATCCCGAAATCTTTTCCATTTGCGCGGCGAGGGCCAACAAGGTCTCCTCGTCGCCGGGGCGGCCGGCGGCCTGGATGCCGAGCGGCAGGCCGGCGTCGGTGACATAAACAGGCAGCGCGATCGACGGCTGGCCGCTGACGTTCTGGATCGCCGGCCAGTGGGTGAACCACAGGCTCTTGTCCATCAACTGCCCGAACAGCGGCTTGAATTTCAGCAGGCGGGCAAGCCGCAGCCTGTCGAGCATTTCTTCCAGGAACGCTTCTGCGCCTTTCGGGTCCATCGCGCCGCAGGCGAGCGGCGGATGCGCAATAATTGGCATCAGCACGGCATCAAAGTGCGCGGTTTCGGCAATAAGCCGGCGCGACGTGGCGTGCAGCCGCTGCAGGCTGGCATAGATCTCGCCGGCCGAAAGGATTTCGCCGAAGCGGCTCATCACACGTGTGGCGCGTTCGATATCACCTGAAATGGAGCGGCCGACGCGCAAGACCTCGCCGCGCATCGTGCCGGCCACCGCTGCGGCGACGGTTCTGGCGAAATCAGCGATGAAATCGCGATCGATATAGGGCAGGTCGATCTCCTCTATCGTATGGCCGCCTTGGCGCGCCAATGCTGTCGCAGTGTCCAGCGCCGCCAGCGTCTCGGCCGATATCGGCAGGCCGAGCGGCGATTTCCGGTAGACGGCCAGTTTCAGCTTGCCGGGGTCACGCACTGCCGCGGCGGCGAAAGTTCCTTTCGGCAGCGGCGCCGCATAGGGCGACAGCGGATCGGGTCCATGGGTCAAGTCGAGCAGCAAGGCCGAATCCCGGACCGAGCGGGAAACGGCGTGGCCGACGACCATGCCGTGCCAGCTTTCGGTGACGAGCGGCGACAGCGGTACACGGCCGCGCGAGGTTTTCAGCCCGACCAGCCCGGTGCAGGCGGAGGGAACGCGAATCGAGCCGCCGCCGTCCGAAGCATGTGCCACCGGCACGACGCCGGCCGCGACCAGCGCCGCTGCACCTCCAGACGAGCCGCCGCTGGTATGGGCTGTATTCCACGGATTGCGGGTGATGCCGAAAGCGGTGGATTCGGTCATCAGCCTCAGCCCATGTTCGGGCGAGGTGCTGGTGGCGATCGGGACAAGGCCGGCGGCCAGATGGCGTTCGGTCATCACCGAGTCGAAATCGGCAACGAAAGCCGGAATGCGGCTGCCGCCGTACGTCGGCACGCCTTTCATGGCGATGCCGAGATCCTTCAGCGCAAAGGGCACACCGGCCAGCGGCAGGTTCCGGTCGATGGTTTTCGCCCGCGTCCGCGCCGCCTCGTAAAGCGGCTCGGCGATGGCATTGATGTCCGGGCGAGTGGCCTCGGCCCGCGCAATCGCCGCATCGACGAGCTCTTGCGGCGAGATTTCTCCACTGCGCACCAGGCCGGCCAGGCCGGTAGCGTCATGTTCCCACAGGGCCCGTTCGACCGACATTCTTGCTCCCCCAACTATCGGCAAGCTAGAGCATCGGATCCAAAAGTGGAAACCCGGTTTTGGGAAAATCCGATGCTCAAAAAGGTCGGCTATTGCTCGTCAATGGAAGCCCACGGCGCTCCCGGTGCAAAGGAACGCTTCCGCCGTTGCAATACATTGCAGTGGAATAATTTGGGGCAATTGCCTAATTTCGGCAATTGCTTAATTTGGCAGCCGATGACGCCGCAGGACATCAGCAACCTGATCGTCCGGACTTCGATGAAGGACCGGGCTGCATTCGATCTGCTCTACCGGCAGACCAGTGCGAAACTTTTCGGCGCCTGCCTTCGTGTACTGAAAGACCGGGGAGAGGCGGAAGAGGCGCTGCAGGAGGTCTTCGTCAAGATATGGACGAAGGCTGACCGTTTCGCCGTCTCGGAGCTAAGCCCGATTTCCTGGCTGGTGGCCATTGCGCGCAATCACGCGATCGATCGGATAAGGGCGCGGCGAGAGCCTGCCGCCTATATCGACGCTGCGCTCGAGGTCGCCGATCCGGCGCCGGGACCGGAGGCTGCGGCTGTAGCGGGCGGTGAATCGGAGCGCATCTATCGCTGTCTCGATGAATTGGAAAAGGACAGGGCGGCGGCCGTCCGGGGCGCTTATCTGAAAGGCGAAAGCTATGCCGAACTGGCGGTGCGCCATGACGTGCCGCTCAACACGATGCGGACCTGGCTGCGGCGCAGCCTGTTGAAGCTCAGGGAGTGTCTGGAAAGATGACGCTGGCGCAGGATGACGGACCGGAATCTGGAGGCGACGACCTGTTCGCCGCCGAATACGTTCTTGGCGTCCTGGCCGCGGACGAACGCGAGATCGCGTCACGCCGCATCGAAGCGGACGCCGCTTTCGCGCGCCTTGTTGATGCCTGGGAGGTGCGTCTTTCGCCGATGGCCGACGCCTATCCCGAGACAGAGCCGCCGATCAGGGTCAAGGAGGCAATTGATCGCCGGCTGTTCGTGGCAGAGCCTCGCGCCGGCCTATGGTCGAGCCTTGCCTTCTGGCGTGGTCTTGCCGCAGCTTCTGTCGCGGCGCTGGCGATCACCATCGCCGCGCCTTATCTCAACCCGCCGGTCGAACAGCCGCGGCTCATCGCCTCGCTAAGCGCCGGCGGCAGCGACGTCAGATATCTTGCCGTCTATGACGCCGCCCGTCGCGAGGTCGGCCTGTCGCATGTCTCCGGCGAGCGCGCCGCCGGCAAGGATTTCGAGCTGTGGATGATCGTGGGCAAGAACCCGCCGGTCTCGATGGGCGTCATCCCGGCCGGTCAGACCGCGCATATGACTATCTCCCCGGCCGTGCAGGAAAAGCTTGCGCAGGGCGCCGTTCTTGCGGTCAGCCTCGAGCCGGCCGGCGGTTCACCGACCGGTCAGCCGACCGGCCCTGTGGTCGCTGCGGGCGACTTGAAGAGCATCTGATCGCCCTGTCTTTTCACTTTTCGAGAACATTTTGAATCGATCTCCTCTAGTGGAGTGAGTTTAGGAGTAGCACCCGAGAAGGGTCTCTGCTCTGAACCGCCGTTATGAAAAACAAAATTTTTCCTGAACGACGAAACTCACGCATTTATCTCCCGTATCTCCTTGCGCCCCCAAGGGGGGAAAGATAAACTGAGGAGATTGAAATCATGCGTAAATTCGCCACCCTTTTGCTTGCCGGAACGGTCGCCGTCTCCGCGCTCGCTACCTTCGCCTATGCCCAGAATCCGATGGTCGGCGGCGCCGCCATGTATGCCACCAGGAACATCGTCGAGAACGCCGTCAATTCGAAGGATCACACCACGCTGGTCGCGGCCGTCAAGGCCGGTGGTCTCGTCGACACGCTGCAGAGTGCCGGCCCCTTCACCGTGTTCGCGCCGACCAACGAGGCCTTTGCCGCACTTCCGGCCGGCACCGTCGACACGCTGCTCAAGCCCGAAAACAAGGACAAGCTGGTCAAGATCCTGACCTGCCACGTCATCGGTGCCAAGGCAATGGCCGCCGACGTCGCCAAGATGGCCATGGACGATGGTGGCGCGCACAAGGTCAAGACGGTTGGCGGCTGCGAGTTGACGCTCAAGGCCGACGGCGGCAAGGTCACCGCGACCGACGAGAACGGCAACGTCGCCAATGTGACCGTCGCCGATGTCGAGCAGTCGAACGGCGTTATCCACGTCATCGACAAGGTTCTCCTGCCGAAGATGTAACGAAGTGGTCGTCGCCAGCGAAGATATGGCTGAGGCCCCATGCCGAGTGCGCGGATTTCTGCTGGCGTGACCCGCGCAATCGACAGGCGTACACTCCGCACCGTCCGCCGTCCGCTGTAGGCGTGGGGCAGGTGCGGAGTGCCCGTTGTCGGGAACTGGCCGTCACCGGCTTTTGATTTCCATGTGACGGTCGAATTGGGCAAACGGACAGAAGGAGGAATGGTGATGATCCGACGCGACTTTCTTTGGAACGGTGCTGCTGTGGCATTGTTGGCAGGCACGGCAGCAGCGCTGCGCATGGGCCGGCCGCAGGACGCACACGCGACCGAAACCTTCGAGGTCACCAAGACCGAGGCCGAGTGGCGCGCCGTCCTGTCCGACGCGGCTTTCAACGTGCTGCGCAAGGAAGGCACCGAATATCCCGGCACCAGTCCGCTGCTGAACGAACACCGCAAGGGCATCTTCGTCTGCGCCGGCTGCGACCTGCCGCTCTATCCTTCCGAGACGAAGTTCGATTCCGGCACCGGCTGGCCGAGCTTCTGGCAGGAGATTCCCAATGCCGTCGGCATGACCGTGGACAGGTCGCTCGGCATGACCCGGACCGAGGTCCATTGCCGCCGTTGCGGCGGTCATCTCGGCCATGTCTTCGACGACGGCCCGCCGCCGACCGGCTTGCGTCATTGCATCAACGGCGTCGCCTTGACTTTTAAGCCGGCCCCGGCCTGACCCACAGCGCCGCGTCCCTTTTTACACGCAAAAGTTGCGCGATCAGTGTCCGCCATCTCCGCCAGCCTGCTCGGCCGGCTTGCGGATGACCATGGTGAAGATCGCCAGCGTCGCGAACAGCGCCGTCAACAGATAGAACACGTCCATGAAGGACAGCAGCGAAGCCTGCTGCTGGACCATGCCAGACAGTTTGGAGATCGCCGCCTTGGAGGCGTCGAGGCCGGCATTCTGCTGGAAGTCGAGCGTCATGTTCTGCAGCGTGGTCTGCGCCTCGGCGCTGCCCCATTGCACGTGCTCGGCCAGCCTTGCGTAGTGGAAGGCGCTGCGATCGATCAGCACGGTGTTGATGACGGCAAGGCCGACGGCTCCACCGAGATTGCGGGTGAGGTTGAACAGGCCGGATGCATTCTTAAGCCGGTCAGGCGGCAGCGTTCCCAGCGCGATGTTATTGATCGGCACCATGCACAGCATCATCGAGGCGCCGCGCAGGATCTGCGGCACCAAAAGCTCCCAGAAATCCCAGTCGGCGGTCAGATAGGTCATCCGCCAGGTGCCGGCAGCGAAGCCGAAGAAGCCGATCATCATCATCAGCCGCGGATCCATCTTGCGCGACAGGATGCCGGAAATCGGCGCGGTGACGAACATCGCCAAACCGCTGACGAACAGCGCCTCGCCGATCATCAGCGAGTCGTAGCCGCGGATGCGCCCGAGATACACCGGATAGAGATAGGTCAGGCCATAGAGGCCGATGCCGATGACGAAGGAGAACAGCGAGCCGAAAGCGAAGTTCGCGTTGGTGAAGGCTTTCAGGTCGACGATCGGCTCCTCTGCGGTGAAGGCGCGCCAGAAGAACAGCACCGCGCCGGCCGTCATCAGGATGGCGCAGACGAACACGGCCTGGTCTTGGAGCCAGTCGTTGTTGGGACCTTCCTCGAGCACATATTCCAGGGAGCCGAGGAAGGCCGCCATGCCGGCAAGGCCCCACCAGTCGAATTTGCGGAACAGACTGAGATTGGGCTTGTCGAAGTCGATCAGCGACCATGCCGCGGCGGTCACCAGGATGCCGGGCACCACATTGATCAGGAACAGCCAGTGCCAGGACGTGGCATGGCTGATATAGCCGCCGACAGTCGGGCCGATGGTCGGCGCCAGCGTCGCCACCAGGCCGATCATCGGCGACACCATGGCGCGGCGCGACGGCGCGAAGATGGTGAAGGCGGCAGCGAACACGCTCGGAATCATGCCGCCGCCGATGAAGCCCTGGACGGCGCGGTAGACGATCATCTGGTCGATGTTGGTGGCGGTCGCCGCCAGCGCGCTCGCGGCGGTGAAGCCGGCCGCGGAGACGATGAACAGCACACGCGTCGACAGCATCCGGCTGAGAAAACCGGAGAGCGGGATCATGATGACTTCGGCGATCAGATAGGCGGTCTGCACCCACGGAATTTCGTCGGAGCTGGCGCTCAAGCCCGCCTGGATCTCGGCCAGGGAGGCCGAAACGATCTGGATGTCGAGGATCGCCATGAACATGCCGAACACCATCGCCAGGAAGGCGATGATGCGGCGCGGCTCGATGTAATCGACCGGCTTGGCCGTCGCCGATCCCGCGGTCAGGGTTGCGGTCGCCATGACGTTGCTCCAGGCGCCTGCTTATTTCGATGCCGAAGGTGCGGTGCGGCTGTCGATGGCGACGACGACGCTGAGGCCGGCGCGCAGCTTGCCTGTCTTCAGCACATCCGCCGGCACGTCGATGCGAACCGGGACGCGCTGCACGACCTTGGTGAAGTTGCCGGTGGCGTTTTCCGGCGGCAGCAGCGAGAACACCGCGCCGGATGCCGGCGCCAGCGACGAGACGGTGCCTTCGAAATCCTGGCCGTCGATCGCGTCGACCGAAATCCTGACCTTTTCACCAGGCACCAGCCGGGCAAGCTGGGTCTCCTTGAAATTGGCGACGATATAGAGCTTGTCCATCGGCACGATGACCGCGAGCTTCTGTCCCGGGCTGATCAGGTCGCCCTGCTCGACCGAGCGGTTGCCGACGACACCGTCATAGGGGGCGCGCAGCACGGTGAAGGACAGGTCCCGCGCGGCCTTGTCCCTGCCAAGCTGCAGCGACGCCAGCGTGCTTGCCGTCTCCGCGCGCTGCGCCTGAAGCACACCGATATTGGCCTCAGCCGCCGCGATCTGGGCGTCGGCACCGACAAGGGCGGCATTGGCCTGCTCGACCGCGGTCTGGGCATCGTCCAGTTGGGCCTGGGTGCCGACATGTGTCTTGAGCAATTGGGCGGCGCGCGCTTGGACACGCGCCGCATTGGCGGCGGCGGCCTGGTCGGCGGTCTTCTGCGCCTGCGCCTGCTCAAGCGATGCGCGCGCCGCCTCGGTCTGGGCGTCGATCCGGTCAAGCGTCTTGCTCAAGGTGGCGATCTGCGCCTCGGCCTGGGCGACCGCTATTTTGTAGTCGCCATTGTCGACGACCAGCAACGGGTCGCCGGCCTTGACCTGCTGGTTCTCGGTCACCTTGACCTGATCGACATAGCCGGAAATTTTCGGTGAAATGAACGCCATGTCGGCCTGGACATAGGCGTCGTCGGTGGAGATCATGAAACGCCCGTCGGTCCAGTAATCGTAGCCATACCAGGCGCCAGCGCCCAGCAAGCCAAGCGCAATGATCGGCAACAGAAAGGAGCGTGCCGAGCGTTTCTTTTTGGCCGGCGCCTCGGCCGGAGGACTTATTGCGGGCTCAGTCGGTGCGTTCGGCACTTCGGCTGCCGGCGCGACCTTGGCGTTGGGGAAGGGGCGGACTTCGGCGGTGGGGGTCGCGTTCGAGGACATGGCATCTCTCTTGGCATCGCGCTGGAAACTGGGCATCTCTCGGGAAATCGGTCAGACTGAACCGTTCGGTTCGATGCTTATGTTGACTTAGCGCGGAGAGAGGGCCATATCAAGGACGATCGAACCGATCGGTTCGACTTTTTACGAGGTGTGACGTTATGACCGAGCCCGACAAGGACCAGTGCGATCTGCTGGATGGCCTGCGTCGCGGCCGCCCGGCGGCGGGACAGGACCCGGTCAAGCGCAGCCAGATCATCGAGGGCGCGCGTCGTGTCTTCATCGACAAGGGCTTCGAAGCGGCGTCGATGAATGACATCACCCGCGAGGCCGGCGTTTCCAAGGGCACGATCTATGTCTACTTCGCCAACAAGGAAGAGCTGTTCGAGGCGCTGATCGAGGAAGAGCGCGGCACGATCTTCAAGAACATGTACGATATGCTCGACCGCGCCGACGACCTTCGCGAGACGCTGGTGAAGTTCGGCAAGGTGCTGTCCCTCAAGATCACCTCGGCCAAGGTCGTCCAGGCGCAGCGCACCGTAATCGGCGCGTCCGACAGGATGCCCGAACTTGGCGCGCGTTTTTACGAACGCGGCCCGAAACGCGGTCACGACAAGGTCGTTGCTTTTCTCAATGCCGCCATCGAGCGCGGCCTGCTCAAGATCGATGATGTCGATCTTGCCGCCTATCAGTTCACCGAACTGTGCCTGGCGGGTCTTTTCCGTCAGTGCATATTCGCCTACCGCACCAAGGCGCCAAGCCAGGATGAAATCGACCACATCGTCAGGTCGGGCGTCGGCATGTTCCTGAAGGCTTACGGCACCGAAAGGCTTGCCACGGAAGAAAGCACCCAAACGATTGCGCTGGAGGCAAAGTCCTAAAGCGCGTCGCGTTTGACCGGTTTGCAATGCATGTTCGCAAAACCGCTGCACTTTTTTGCGCGACGCGTTTAGCCGCCATTGGCCGCCAGCACGATCGCCGTGCGCAAGTCCTCGAGGCCCTCGCTCTTTTCCGAAGACGTGGCGAGAACGAACGGAAACGCAGCCGGCCGCTTCTTGATCTTCTGCAGTGTCTCTTCGATCAATCGCTGCACGCTGGCCGCCTTGATCTTGTCGGTCTTGGTCAGCACGATTTGATAGGACACCGCCGCCTTGTCGAGCAGCGACAGCACTTCGTCATCCTTGGCCTTGATGCCATGGCGGGCGTCGATCAGCACGTAGACGCGCTTCAGTGTGACGCGGCCCTTGAGATAGTCGAAGACGAGTTTCGTCCAGTCGTCGACCTTTTCCTTGGGCGCGGTGGCGTAGCCGTAGCCCGGCATGTCGACCAGCGCCATCGGCGGCAGGTCGGCGCCTTCGCCGGAAAACCCGCCCGGAACGAAATAGTTGAGTTCCTGCGTCCGCCCCGGCGTATTGGACGTGCGCGCCAGTCCCTTCTGATTGACCAGCGCGTTGATCAGCGACGATTTGCCGACATTCGAGCGGCCGGCAAAGGCGATCTCCGGCGGTCCTTCCGGCGGCAGGAACTTCATCGCCGGCACGCCGCGGATGAAGATCCACGGCCGCGTGAACAGCTCGATGCCGATCACGGACTTGTTCAACGCGTTCAAACCGCTGCCTCCAGAACAGAAATATCGGCGCCACGAATGGCATTGAGGTTGCGGCTGATCTTTTCCACCGGCCAATCCCACCACGCCGCTGCCAAAAGCCGCCGGATGGTCCTGTCGTCGAAACGCATCTTCACCACCTTGGCCGCATTGCCGGCAACGATCGCATAGGGCGCCACATCATGCGTCACCACCGATTTTGCCGCAACGATGGCGCCGTGGCCGATCGCCACGCCGGGCAGGATCGCCGCTTCCATGCCGATCCATACATCACTGCCGATCACTGTGTCGCCGCGCAATTCTCTCGACCAGGTCGCCGGATCGAAACCCTCTTCCCAGCTATGACCGAAGATGTTGAACGGATAGGTCGAAAAGCCGGACATGGCATGATTGGCGCCGTTCATGATGAAGCGCGCGCCCTCGGCGATGGCGCAGAACTTGCCGATGATCAGCCGGTCGCCGATGAATGGGTAGTGATGCAGCACGCATCGCTCGGCGAATTTGTCCGGCCCCTCCGGATCGTCATAATAGGTGAAATCGCCGATCTCGATGTTCGGTGCCGTGACCAGCCCCTTCAGGAAGCCGACGCGGGCATGCATCGGGATCGGGTGCTTGATGTTGGGGTTGGGTCCGATCATGGTCTGGCTCCAGCGACGAAATAACAGGCCAAAATAGCGCGATCCGCCCGGCAGCACCAACCGCGTGCGCAGCGGACCATCCTTACCTGTTCATCGACGGGAGCGCTCCTGAAACGACAGCGGAGCTTATAGGTCGCGGCGGCGTCTACCGCCGCGCCAGGGCTTCCTGGATTCGGCGGAAAGGGGCTCCGTCTATTCCGCCGGCGACGGTTTCTTCCGGAACAGCGCGACCAGATTGTCCCACAATTCGATCTTGGCGCCCTGCCGCTTCATGATCACGCCTTGCTGGATGATCGAAAGCAAATTGTTCCAGGCCCAGTAGATGACGAGGCCGGCCGGAAAACCGGCCATCATGAACGTGAAGACCACCGGCATCCAGGTGAAGATCATGGCCTGCGTCGGGTCCGGCGGCGTCGGGTTCATGCGCATCTGCAGGAACATGGTCAGGCCCATGATCAGCGGCCAAACGCCGATCATCAACATATCCGGCAAAGCGATCGGAATGAGGCCGAACAGGTTGAAGATCGAGGTCGGATCAGGCGCCGCCAGATCCTGAATCCACCCGAAGAACGGTGCGTGCCGCATCTCGATGGTGATGTAGAGCACCTTGTAGAGCGCAAAGAAGACCGGGATCTGCAGCGCCACCGGCCAGCAGCCGGCGAGCGGATTGATCTTCTCGGTCTTGTAGAGCTCCATCATCGCCTGTTGCTGCTTCATCTTGTCGTCCGCGTATTTCTCGCGGATCTCGAGCATCTTGGGCTGCACCTTCTTCATGTTCGCCATCGACGCGTAGGACTTGTTGGCGAGCGGATAGAAGACGGCCTTGACGACGACGGTGGTGGCCAGGATGGCCAGGCCGAAATTGCCGAAGAATTTGTACATCGTGTCGATCAGATAGAACATCGGCTTGGTGATCCAGATGAACCATCCCCAGTCGATCAAACGATCGAACAGCCTGATGTTGCGGTCTTCCGCATAGGCGTTGACCTTGGCGACTTCCTTGGCGCCGGCGAAGATCTCCGTCTCTACCGTTGCCGACTGGCCGGCATCAACGGTGATCGGGTCGGTGAGGAAGTCGGCCTGGTAGCGGGGGCGGCCATCCTCGAAATAGGCGTAACGCGGCTGGAACGGCTGCTTCTCGGTCGGCACCAGCGTCACCGCCCAATATTTGTCGGTGATACCCAGCCAGCCATCGGTCGACTTGCTCGGCGTGTATTGCTTGTCCTCCTCGACCGACGAATATGTGTGTTCCTGCAGGCCCTCCGTGCCGGAGACGCCGATCAGCCCCTCATGCAGCACATAGATGCTGGCAACGGCAGGCTTGTCGAAGCGGGTGACACGGCCGTAGTTCGACAGCGTAACAGCGGTCGAACCCGAATTCTGCACCGTGTCCGAGACCGTGAACATGTAGTCGCTGTCGACGGAGAAGGTGCGCTTGAACGTCAGGCCCTTGTCGTTGGTGAAGCTCAGCGTGACCGGGGTCGCCGGCGTCAGCGTCGCATTACCGTCGAAGGTCCATACGGTTTCCGGGCCTGGCACCGTGCCGGTCTTGTCGCTGCCGACAAAGCCGATCTCGGCATAGTAGCCGGTAGGCAGCGCCGCCGGGTTGAGCAGCTCGATCTCGGGCGAGTTCTTGTCGACCGTCAGCGTGTAGTGCTTGAGCTTGAGGTCGTCGAGACGCGCGCCGGTGAGGTTGATCGAGCCCTCCAGGCTTGGCGTATCGATCCTGACGCGCTTCGTCGACGCCACCGCCTGCTCGCGGCCGGCCGGGGTCGTGCCTTCGGTTCCCGGTGCATTAGGAATGGCGCCTTGCTGCGGCACCGGCGTTTCGCTGCCGCCCGGACTGGCGGCTTCGGCCGCCTTCTTCTGCTCCGCTAGCCGCTGCTCTTCTATACGGGCCGCCTCGCGTTGCGCCTCGCTGTGCGGCAGCACGTAAAAATACTGCCAAAGCGACAGGATCAGCACCGACAGCGCGATGGTGATGAAGAAGTTCCGGTTGTTTTCCATCGAAAGCCTTGGCCTATCGTGTTCCGCGCAGTCGGCGTGAGAGTTCGGCCTTCAACTGACCGAACGGAATGGCAAGCACATCTTCGCGCCCGACGATGACATAGTCATTGCCTGGCTTCATGTCACCCGCGGCATGCGTGCGCACGGCTTCTCTCAGCCGCCGCCGGATGCGGTTGCGGATGACTGCGTTGCCGACCTTCTTGGTGACCGTGTAGCCGACGCGAGGCGCCTCTGCGTCGCTGCGGTCTAGAACCTCGACGAGAAAAAGCCGCCCGCGCCGCTTTTCGCCACGCCGGACGGCCAGGAATTCCGCGCGCTTCAGAAGCCGCTTGGGATGTGCTCCCACTGGCTTGCCGGTTGCGGGCAACGATCTCGTCTTCCGTTCAGGCGCTGAGCCGCTTGCGGCCGCGGTTGCGGCGGGCTGCGACGACGCCACGACCACCGTTGGTGGCCATGCGGGCACGAAAACCGTGCCGGCGTTTGCGGACGAGTTTGGACGGTTGGTAGGTACGCTTCATTTGTTTTAATACCGCGGGGTGCGGCCCTTCTTGATTCTGTCACTCTGTAACAGGAGCTTTGCCCGGCCGGCTTTGGCGCGATCGAAACCGCGCCGGGACGAATGGCCCGAGCGTGAGCGGGCTTATAGAAAGAAGGGTTTTGGAAGTCAATCCGGCCCCGATATCCGGCCTCGACATTCCAGCGCCTCTGGCCAACGCGGGAGTGATGGCCGAAGTCTGGGCGGTCTTGCCCAGTATTGGGACGAAGGATGAAATTGGCAAAAAAGCCGCAATGGCCTAATCTTGGCTGATCAAGTGATCGTGAAGAAAAAGCAGCATGACTGAAATCCCATCCGCGGAGGAAAGGACCGATCGGGCGACCGCAGCCGCCCGCAGGGTGCCCTTGTCGCGTGGATTGTCGACAAAGCTCCTGCTGCTCACCATCGTCTTCGTGCTCCTGGCCGAGATCCTCATCTTTCTGCCCTGGATCGCCAGCTACCGGCTGAGCTGGCTTAAAGAGAGGCTGAGCACCGCCGCGGCCGTCTCGATCGTGCTGGTGCAGGGAGAGCCCGCCTCGCTGTCGCGCGCCGCCCAGAACGACGTGCTGATGGCCATCGGCGCCAAGGCGATCGCCGTGCGCGACGGCGGTGTCTCGCGGCTTCTGGTCGTGGCTGAGATGCCGCCGCATGTCGACGAGCATATCGACATTGCCAATGTCGGCCTGATCGAGGGCATGACCGGCGCTTTGGACACGCTGCTTTTCGGCGGCGAGCGGATGCTGCGCGTTTTCGGGCCGGTCGGCGACAGCGACAAGGAATTCGAGCTGATCATGCCCGACTACTCCCTGCGCAATGCCATGCTCATCTATTCGCGCAATGTCGCCTTCGTCTCGCTGCTGATCTCGCTGTTCACCGCCATGCTGGTCTATGCCGCCATAGACCTGATCATGATCGGTCCGATACGGACGATGACGCGCTCGATGCTGGCCTTCTCCGAGGCTCCCGACGACCCCGGGCGGATCATCCGCCCTGCTGCCCGCGCCGACGAGATCGGCGTTGCCGAGCGCGAGCTCTCGCAGATGCAGGAGCGGCTGCAAAAGATGCTCTCCGAGCAGAAGCATCTCGCCGACCTTGGCCTCGCCGTGTCGAAGATCAACCATGACATGCGCAATATCCTGGCGTCGGCGCAGCTGATGTCGGACCGCCTGCGCCAGGTCAAGGACCCGACCGTGCAGGCCTTCGCGCCAAAACTGCTGCGCGCGCTCGATCGTGCCGTATCCTATTCGGAAGGTGTGCTCGCCTATGGCCGCACCCAGGAGCCGCCGCCCTCGCGCCGCAGGCTCAGGCTGCGCCAGCTGGTCGACGACGTCCACGGCCTGCTCGACACCGAAGGCGGCATAGAATTCGTCAACGCCGTCGATCTGGCTTTCGAGGTGGATGCCGATTCCGATCAGCTTTTTCGCGTGCTCACCAATCTTTGCCGCAACGCCGTCCAGGCGATGGCGGCGGACGCGGAAAGCGCGGTGGTGCGCCGGCTGGAGGTGTCGGCCGAGCGCGTCGGCAGCGTCAGCCGCATCACCGTCACCGACACCGGCCCCGGCCTGCCGCCGAAGGCGCGCGAGAATTTGTTCGCGGCGTTCCGCGGCTCGGCCCGCAGCGGTGGCACCGGCCTTGGCCTGGCCATCGCCCATGAACTGATCCGCGCCCATGGCGGCACGGTGGAGCTTGTCGAAAGCAGAGGCGGCCGCACCACATTCGCGGTCACCATTCCCGACCAGCCGGTCCGGCTCGACCAGGCCCGCAACGGCCTGCGCCGTCCCGCCTGATCCTCGCCCGCCCGATCCTCGCCCCGTCCGATCCTCACAAAGGCACGAACAACAAAACTTTTGCCGATCGGCTTGCTTTTCGGAAATGCAGTCGCTAGGGAACACCTCACATCGCGGCCGGTCGTTTAAGGATCGGATCGCGGGGCCGTGCAAAGCATGGCCTGTTGCGCGCCCGTAGCTCAGCTGGATAGAGCACCAGACTACGAATCTGGGGGTCAGGAGTTCGAATCTCTTCGGGCGCGCCAAATTTCCACGGTCCATTCTGGACACATAGGT
>NZ_CAKXZS010000011.1:528538-591573 GCF_935822925.1 Mesorhizobium ventifaucium | reverse complement strand
CACCCATCTCTCGGGAAGGGCATAGCAATTTCAGCAAATTGCGCATGACGCCCGCTTGGCTGAAATCGGTTGGAGGAATTCAGGTCGCCGTCTTTGCGGCGTGTTGCGTAGCGTTCTCGGCGACCTCCAATCATTCCCCGCGCCTGGCATCGCCGGCACATTGGCGAAACTGTTTGCTCGCATTGGGCGAATGACGGATTTGATTTGCTTGGTGATCCCCTATCCTTAGGGCAAACTGCCCGCTGGGGCTCCAGGAGGCGAAATGAGAGCACGCGCAGCAACGATTGGAGATCTGGAAAATGTTTTCCGTGATCTGTCCAAGCGGATATCGGACGAGTACGTCGCGGCCGGCAAGGACAGCAAGATCGCCTACGACAATCTGATGATGAACTTGAAAGAAGGCCGTGCTCATGCGCTCGTGCAGGGTGAAAAAACCGTAGCGCTTATCGCCTGGCACGAGAATAGCGACGCTGCTGATACGCTGTTCGCCGCGCAGGAAGATTTCTTCAGCGCCGCGACCGTTCGCTTCTGCAAGCGGCACATTCGCCACATCCAGGCGCTCGCCGGCAACCTCCCCATTCACTCGCGCAGTTGGCTCCATAGACCGGACGTCGCAAAATGGTTCCGGGTAATCGGCTATATCGAGCGGGGCCAGGAGAATGGCGCCAAACTGTTCGAGCTGCCGCCGGCTCCCGCAGCCTAAGAAATCCAGGCGTGCTGCGAAACGCTGCCACAACGGGCCCCGCTTTTGCTCCAATGCTCTAGCCAAAAAAAGGCCCGCCGCTCCATTTGCGAAGCGGCGAGCCCATTTTCTGGAACAACTTCCGGGCCGTTGCCCGGCATTGCTTACGATGCAATTCAGGTGCCAGACCGTTTTGACCGATAATGGGACACCGCACAGGGAAAGCGCGAACCATCTTCCGCGATCACACCACTGCCAAATCTCGCCATGCCTGTTATGTTTGCTTGCGGCGGACCTGATTTCCGCCTGGCCGGCGCCCATCAGGCAACCTACCCCAACGCCCCCCCCCAAAGTGGCGCCGGCCACTCTTCACTGCCGACCCAATCTTCGCCGCCGACCCAATCTTCGCCACTGGCCGAATCTTCGCCACTGGCCGAATCTTCGCCACTGGCAAGTCACGCGCGGTCAGGCCGAAACCAGGGGCAGCGGTTCGTATCCGCCTCCAGAGCCGCGGACTTTTCAGGTCAAAACGCCCCGACTGGCGATTCCAGTGCGACAGATCGCCTGGAACGGCCGCGCGATCCGACCTGAAGCGCGTCGCGTTTGACCAGGCGACGCGCTTCAGGTTGTTGTTTTTTTGCATGTCGTTATCGCAAAACCGCTGCACACTTTTGCGCGACATGCATTAAATCCAAAAAGACGGTAGCAAGCCGCGGCCAGAAAGTGTTGAAGACCGTGCCGATCGCATTGAACGTGTCGCGATCCGGTTGCGCTCGGGAAGGCTTGATGATTTGTTGCCGCTTCAAGGAGAATGAATGATGCGCGAGCCTGTCGGTCAAGACGAATATGGGTCGGCCAACCCCTTCGACCCGGACGACCTGACGACGTTGAACGTGATGGGTCCGGCTGTGGGCAGCAACGATTTCGAGAAATACGCGGTCGCCGTGATCATCGTTTTCGGCGCTCTCATCATTGGTGGCTTGATGGCCGCAACCTTGGCCCTGGGGCACCGCAACGGCTTCCTGTACGCGCTTGGCGGCGCCACCGCGGCTTGGATATCGGGAAATGCGCTCCTGCTCGATCGGCCGCGTATCTATGCCTTGTTCGTCGGCATCGCGGCGGTGATGCTGATTGCGTCGACTATAACGCTGGTGATCTGACGGTCTGCCGATATTCAGGTGATGCTTAATATCCGATCGCCTCGCCGGATGCGGCGCGGCTGTCGATGGCGCCATTGTAGCGGGCGCCGCCGCCCTTTTCGATCTCGGTCAGGCTCTTGCCGCCGACCAGGATGCCGGCCGCCTGGCCCCAGGTCGCATCGGTGACATCGAGGCGGTAGCCCAAGCCGGCAAGCAGTTTTTCGGTATCGGGCGACAGGCCGAACGGTTCGATATAGACCGTGTCGGGGAGCCATTGGTGATGGATGCGCGGCGCGTCGATCGCCTCCTGGATGTTCATGCCGTGATCGACGACATTGACGATCGCTTCAAGCGTGATGGTGATGATGCGCGAGCCGCCGGGGCTGCCGATGACCATGAACGGCTTGCCGTCTTTGGCGACGATGGTCGGACTCATCGACGACAGCGGCGTCTTCCTCGGCTCGATCGCATTCGCCTCGCCCTGGACGAGGCCGTAGAGATTGGGCACGCCCGGTTTCTGGGTGAAATCGTCCATCTCGTTGTTGAGCAGGATGCCGGTGCCGTCGGCGACGACGGCGGCGCCGAACGAACCGTTCAACGTATAGGTCACCGCGACGGCGTTGCCGTCATTGTCGACGATCGAATAATGCGTCGTCTCCTGGCTCTCGCCAAAACCCTTCGGCATCAGATCCTGCGACACGCCGGCCCGGAACGGATCGATTTTTTCGCGGATTTCTTTCGCATAGTTCTTGTCGAGCAGCTTTTCGACCGGATTGTCGACGAAGTCGGGATCGCCGAGCGCCGAATTGCGGTCGACATAGGCATGGCGCATCGCCTCGACCATGATCCGGACGGTTTCAGCAGAACCCGCACCGAGATAGGACAGCGGGTAACCTTCCAGCACGTTGAGGATCTCGCAAATGATGACGCCGCCCGAACTCGGCGGCGGCGATGAGGTGATTTCATAGCCCCGGTAGTTGCAGGTCACCGGTTTTAGCTCGCGGACCGCGTAGGTCTCGAAGTCCGCCTTGGCCAGAATGCCGCCCTTCTCCCCGCTCGCCTTGACGATGCCGTCGGCGATCGGTCCTTTGTAGAAGGCATCGCGACCTCGTTCCGAAATCGCCGAGAGCGAGGCGGCGAGATCGGCCTGGACAAGGCGCTCGCCGACGGCATAGGGCTTGCCGTCAGGCTTCAGGAAGATGGCGGCCGCGGCCGGGTTCCTGGCCAGCCGCTCGGCGCCGCCTTCGAGCGAAGCGACGTCGCCCTGCTCCAGCACGAACCCGTCCTTGGCATAGCGGATGGCCGGCGCCATCAAGTCCTGCCGCGTCAGTGTGCCGTATTTTTCCCTCGCCGTCTCGAAGCCGGCCACCGAGCCCGGCACCCCGACAGCGAGATAGCCGTCGAGGCTGGCGCCTTTCACCGGCTTGCCATCCTTGTCGAGATACATGGTTTTCGTCGAGGCGAGCGGCGCGCGCTCGCGGAAATCGAGGAACGTCGAGCGGCCGTCCTTGAAGCGGATGGTCATGAAGCCGCCACCGCCGATATTGCCGGCGTTCGGATAGACCACAGCCAGCGCGTAACCGACGGCGACCGCGGCGTCGACGGCGTTGCCGCCCTTCTTCAGCACCTCGACGCCGACTTCAGACGACAGATGCTGGGCGGTCACCACCATGCCATGCTCGCCCTTCGCCGGCTGCGGCGAGGCGGCCAATGCGCCGGCCAGCGGCGCAAAGGTCAAGGTGAGGGAAAGACTGAGTGCGATTAGGGTGCGGCGGTGCATGGCCGTTTCCTCCGAGGCGTGGGATGCGCCTAGAAGAAACTGTTGGAGGGGGCGAGTCCATGGCAATAGAACGGAAAGGGATTGGTGCAGCCATCACCGGCCGCTTCGCAAGCCGCCGTTGCGATCTTCGGCTGATGCAACGGCATGGATCCTAGGGTCCATGCCGTGACCGCTCAGCGTCGCCGCGTTGACAGCAAGCCCTATGCTTCACGCTTCAGCCGTTTGTTCTTGCTTTGTGCCGGCAGTTATGCTATTGATTTACTTATGGTGCTGATGCGCCGCGACCCGCCGTGGCGGGTTTTTCGTTTCAGGCCGGCATCAAACAATCCCGCCGCCGCCACCAGCAACTGCCGGCCGTTCCGCCGCGACCTTGGTCCGGTAGCCGGCGGCGCGATAGGTGGCGACCGGATCGATGGCGCCGCCCGTGTTCAGCCGCGCCATGGCGAGGATCGGCTCGACATCGGTGCGATAGGCGGCTTTCAGTGTCTGCGTCGCCATCAGCGCGTCATTTGTATCCTGGAAGCCTTCCAGTGTCTGGCGATCGACCAGCAGCGCCTGCGCATAGGCGCGCTGCACCTCGACCGCCGACAACATCAGGCTTTCGATCGGGTCGGTGACATTGTGGCTCTGGTCGAGCATGTGAGCCGGATCGAAACCTTCGGCACCGGCAAGCTCGGCATCGACCAGTTCGTTGAAGACGAGGAACAGCCGGTAGGGATCGATCGAGCCGGCGTCGAGATCGTCGTCGCCATATTTCGAATCGTTGAAATGGAAGCCGCCGAGCTTCTTGAATTGGATCAGCCGCGACACGATCATCTCGATGTTGACGTTGGGCGCGTGATGGCCGAGGTCGACCAGGCAGAAGGCCTTGTCGCCGAGCTCCTTGGCGATGATGTAGTTGGTGCCCCAGTCCTGCACGACCGTCGAATAGAAAGCCGGCTCGTACATCTTGTGCTCGGTGAACAGTTTCCAGTCGTCAGGCAGTCCGGCGTAGATCTCCTTCATCGCGTCGAGATAGCGCTCGAACGCCTTGGCGAAATTGACCTGGCCGGGGAAATTCGAGCCGTCGCCGATCCATACCGTCAGTGCCTTGGAGCCGAGCGTCTTGCCGATCTCGATACATTCGAGATTGTGCTCGACGGCCTGCCGGCGGGTGCCGGCGTCGGCATGCGACAGCGAGCCGAACTTGTAGGACAGTTTTTGATCGCTGGCGTCGGAGAAGGTGTTGGAGTTCATGGCGTCGAAGCCGAGGCCGAAGCGCGATGCCGCCTGTTTCAGATGGTTCGGGTCGGCCTTGTCCCACGGAATGTGCAGCGAGACGGTGGGTGTGGCCTGCGTCAATTGCCGGATGACGGCGCAATCCTCGATCTTGTCGAAAATATCGCGTGGCTCGCCGGCGCCGGGGAAGCGGGCAAAGCGGGTGCCGCCGGTGCCGACGCCCCAGGACGGGATCGCCACGGCGAATTTTTCGACCTTGTCGCGGATGGCGTCGATGGCGATGCTGCGGCGGTCGAGGCGTTCGCCGAGCGCATCGTAATCGCGCTTGAGCTCGGCCGCGCGCGCGGCGTTGTCCTTGTCGACGATGTCGGCGGAGATGATGGTTTCGGACACTGCGTTTCCTCCCAATGCGTTCGGTTGGCGCTGCCCCTCATCCGCCTGCCGGCACCTTCTCCCCGTATAGAGACGGGGAGAAGGGAAGCGCTCCGGCATTGGCGACCCCCTCTCCCCGTTCCTTGCGGGGAGAGGGTAAGGGTGAGGGGCAGCGCCGCCTTCAAACTATTATCGCGTAAAACTCTGGGCGTTGCCGGCGTCGACATTGACGATGTTGCCGGTCGACTTGGCCGACATGTCGGAGGCGAAGAAATAGATCGCCTCGGCGATGTCTTCGGGGAATACCGAGCGCTTCAGCATCGAGCGTGCGCGGTAGTGCTCCTCGAGGTCGTCAGTCGACATCTTGTAGGCGGCGGCGCGCTGTTCCTTCCACTCGCCGGTCCAGATCTTCGAGCCGCGCAGCACAGCGTCGGGATTGACGACATTGACCCTGATCTGCGCTTCCGCGCCTTCCAGCGCCAGGCAGCGCGCCAGATGAATTTCGGCGGCCTTGGCGGTGCAATAGGCGGCGGCATTGGGGGAGGCGGCAAGCCCGTTCTTGGAGGCGACGAAGACGACATTGCCGCCGATCTTTTGCGTGCGGAACAGCCGGAATGCTTCGCGCGAAGCGAGGAAATAGCCGGTCGACAAGATGTCCATGTTCTTGTTCCATAGCGCCAGTGTCGTCTCCTCGATCGGCGACGAGGTTGCCAGCCCGGCATTTGACACCAGAACATCAATGCCGCCGAACTCGACCGCCGTTTCGGCGAAACCGGAGATCACCTGGTCCTCTGACGTGACGTCGATCACCACCGGCCGCACGAAATCCTTGCCATAGGCCTTGGCCAACTCGTCATTGGCGCTGGCAAGGGCTGTCTCGTCGATATCGGCCAGCACGACGCAGGCGCCCTCGCGCAGCAACCGGTTGGCCGTCGCCCGGCCGATGCCGCCGGCGCCGCCGGTGACCAGCGCGATCTGGCCGGCAAGCGATTTCGGCTTTGGCAGGCGCTGCAGCTTTGCCTCCTCGAGCAGCCAGTATTCGATGTCGAACGCTTCCTGCTCGGGCAGGCCGACATAGGTCGACACTGTCGAGGCGCCGCGCATGACATTGATGGCATTGACGTAGAATTCGCCCGAAATGCGCGCCGTCGCCTTGTCGCCGGCGAAGGTGAACATGCCGACGCCGGGCATCAGATAGACCACGGCGTTCGGATCACGCACCGGCGGCGAATCCGCATGCTTGCACCTGTCATAATAGGCCTGGTAGCCAACGCGATACTCGGCCAAATCGTCGGCGAGGCGGGTGATGACGGCGTCGACATCGGGATTTTTGGGATCGAATTCGATGACCAGCGGCCGAATCTTGGTGCGCAGGAAATGATCCGGGCAGGAGGTGCCGAGCGCCGCGAGCGGGCGCAAATCCTTCGAATTAACGAATTCAAGCACTGCGGGCGAATCGTCGAAATGGCCGAGCTTGTGGCTTTTCTCCGAGATCAGGCCGCGGATCCTCGGCATCAGTCTTGCCGCAATGGCGCGACGCGCCGGTGCGTCGAGCGATTTTACAACTTCGCCGCCGAAAATCGGCTTGCCTTCAGACTTGCGCTCGAACCAGTCGATCGCCTGGTTGATCACCGAGATCGTCGTCTCGTAGCATTCCCGAGGGCTGTCGCCCCAGGTGAACAGGCCATGGCTCGCCAGCACCACGCCCTTGGCCTCAGGGTTTTCGGAGCAGAATTTTTCCAGCCACAGGCCGAGCTCGAAGCCCGGGCGCTTCCATGGCAGCCAGCCGATCGCGTCGCCGAAGATCTCCCTGGTCAGGGCCTGCGAATCCTTGGCGGCGGCAATCGCGATGATGGCGTCGGGATGCATGTGGTCGACATGCGGCTTCGGCACGAAGGCGTGCAGCGGCGTGTCGATCGAGGCCGCGCGTGGGTTAAGATTGAAGGTGCAATGCGGCAGATAGGCGACCATCTCGTCCTCATGCTCGAGGCCGCGATAGAGACCCTTCAGCGCGCGCAACTTGTCCATGTAGAGGGTGGCGAAACCGTCTGTTTTAATCGAGGCGCTGTCGCCGCCCGAGCCCTTGACCCACAGCACTTCCACGCTCTCGCCGGTGAGCGGATCCTTTTGCCAGATCTTGGAAGAGGTGTTGCCGCCGCCATAGTTGGTGACGCGCTTGTCGGAGCCGAGAACATTCGAGCGATAGACGAGACGTTCCGGATCGCTCATCCCCAGGGCTTTAGCCTCATCCCAAAGGTTGGCGAGGCGCGTGCCGGATCGCTTGTCGAGCATAGGTAATCCTCCCGTGACGTGAGACGCGCAAAACGGCGCGGTCAATTGCGACCGCATAGCGGGTCAGCTTCGGTCGAATGTCCACGGAAGCGGCGGCATTGTCAATCATAAACGATCAAGATTGATCATATTGCACTGCACAACGGAATGATATGATCGGAAATGATTGACACTGCGCGTTTTGAGTGCCTAGATGTGCTGGCAGGGGAGGAACCATGCACGAAAAAGAGCGCCACAGGATCATTTTGTCGGCCGTCCAGGAAAAGCCTGTGGTGACGGTGCAGGAGATGGTCGACCTGACGGACTCGTCCGAGGCGACGATCCGGCGCGACATCGCCGCATTGCATGTGCAAAAGCGCCTGCGCCGCGTGCGTGGCGGCGCCGAGGCGATCACCCCGCCGCAATTCATCGGCCTTGCCGGGCGGCCTTTTTCCGTCAACGAGACGATCAACGCTGCGCAGAAGCGGGCGATCGCGCGGGACGCCGTGGAACTGTGCAAGGACGGCGAGCCGATCATCATCAATGGCGGCACCACCACCTTCCAGATGGTGCATTTCCTGACCGGCCGCCGCATGCCGATCTTCACCAACTCCTTCCCGATCGCCGAGCATCTGCTCAAGCACTCCAAGAACACGGTGATGCTGTCGGGCGGCACCATCTACCGCGAGCAGAACATCATCCTGTCGCCGTTCGACAATGACGTGACGCGCAATTTCTATGCGCGCCGCATGTTCATGGGCGCGCAAGGGCTCGGGCCGCTCGGCCTGATGGAAGGCGATCCGCTGCTGATCCAGGCCGAGCAGAAACTGATCGATCAGGCCGACGAGCTGGTGGTGCTGGTCGATTCGTCGAAGTTCCGCAAACGCTCGAGCCTGATCCTGTGCGGCCTGTCGCGCATCGCCACGGTCATCACCGACGACGGCATCGAGGATCGCGAGGCCAAGATGTTGGAGGCCGCCGGTGTGACGCTGGTCGTCGCCCGCACAACGGCAGTCAATAGGGAAGAATCTTCGCTGCAGGCCTGAGGGTTCGCAGCGGCGATGGAATGCAACGCTCAAGGGAGGATATTCGATGAGCTTTCTGAAGAAATTGATGGTTACGGCGGTGTTCTCCGCCGCCATGTTCGTGAATGCCGCCTATGCCGAGAACGTCAAGATCGCGCTGGTGGTGAAGTCGCTCGGCAACGGCTTCTTCGATGCCGCCAACAAGGGCGCAGAAGAGGCCGCCAAGGAACTCGGCGACGTCGACATCATCTACACCGGCCCGACCAAGGCGACCGCCGAAGCGCAGATCGAGGTGATCAATTCGCTGATCGCCCAAAAAGTCGACGCCATCGCCATTTCGGCCAATGACGCCGACGCGCTGGTTCCGGCGCTGAAGAAGGCGATGGATCGCGGCATCACCGTCATCTCGTGGGATTCCGGCGTCGCTCCGGAAGGCCGCCAGCTCCACCTCAACCCCTCGGACACCAACCTGATCGGCGAGACCATCATCAAGCTTGCCGCCGACTATCTGCCGGAAGGCGGCGATGTCGCCATACTGTCGGCATCGTCGACCGCGACCAACCAGAATGCCTGGATCGAAGCGGCCAAGAAGGTGCTGCCGGAGAAATTCCCCAAGATCAATCTCGTCGCCACCGTCTATGGCGACGACGATTCGGCCAAGAGCACGGACGAGGCCAAGGGCCTGCTAAAATCCTATCCGAACCTCAAGGCGATCATCGCACCGACCACGGTCGGCGTCGTCGCCGCCGCGCAGGTGGTGACCGACCAAGGCCTGATCGGCAAGGTCAACGTCACCGGTCTGGCGCTGCCGTCGGAGTTCAAAAAGTTCATCGACAACGGCGCCAGCCAGGCGGTTGCCCTGTGGAACCCGATCGATCTCGGCTACTCGGCCGTCTACCTCGCTCATGATCTGGCGGTGAAGAAGGAAGAAGCCAAGCCGGGTGCGACGCTGTCGATCGGCCGTGTCGGCAAGGTCACGCTCGACGACACCAATTCGGCGGCGATGGCTCCGCCCTTCAAGTTCGACAAGTCGAACATCGAAGAGTTCTCCAAGATCTATTGATCCTGGAGCGCTTCAAGCCGGCGCGGCGGGGCTCAGGTTCCCGCCGCGTCCTCAAACGGACCTGCTTCAGGGCTTGATACGACCATGGACACGACAGCCCAACTCGACCCGACCACCGAGCAGCCTTTGGCTGCCGCTCCGCGCCTGACCCTGGCCGGCATCTCGAAGAGTTTTCCCGGCGTGCGCGCGCTGCACGATGTCAGCCTGTCGCTGTACCCCGGCCAGGTAACCGCGCTGATCGGCGAGAACGGCGCCGGCAAGTCGACGCTGGTCAAGATCATGACAGGCATCTACCAGCCTGACACAGGGACCATCAGTATCGATGGCCAGGCTGTCACCTTGCCCAGCGCGCATGCCGCCTTCGGGCACGGCATCACCGCCATCCATCAGGAAACCGTGCTGTTCGACGACCTGACGGTGGCCGAAAACATCTTTCTCGGCCATGCGCCGCGATCGCGCTTCGGCACCATTGACTGGCGCACCATGCGCAAGAATGCCCGTGAAGTCCTTGATACGATGGGCGCCGGCCACATCGACGCCGATGCGCGGCTGAGGGACCTCGGCATCGCCAACAAGCACCTCGTCGCCGTCGCCCGCGCCATGTCGATCGATGCCCAGATCGTCATCATGGACGAGCCGACCGCAGCGCTGTCGCTGAAGGAGATCGAGGAGCTGTTTTTGCTGGTCGAGTTTCTGAAGAGCGAAGGCAAGGCGATCCTGTTCATCAGCCACAAGTTCGACGAGATCTACCGCATCGCCGACCGCTATACGGTGTTCCGCGACGGCGAGATGGTCGGCGAAGGCCTGATCAGGGATGCCGGCCAGAGCCAGATCGTGCGCATGATGGTCGGCCGTGCCGTCGATCACATCTTTCCGCAGCGCAAGGCCGAGATCGGCGCGCCGGTGCTTGCCGTCTCGGGCCTGTCGCACCCGACCGAGTTCGACGACATCGGCTTCGAGCTGCACAGAGGCGAGATCCTCGGCTTCTACGGCCTTGTCGGCGCCGGGCGCAGCGAGGTGATGCAGGCGATATCAGGCATCACCCGCACCAGCAGCGGCACCATCACGCTGGAAGGCAAGTCGATCATGCCGAAATCGGCGGCGGATTCGATCGACGCCGGCATCGTCTATGTGCCGGAAGAACGCGGCAAGCAAGGCGTGGTGATCGGCCTGCCGATCTTCCAGAATATCTCGCTGCCCTCGCTCAAGCGCACGTCCAAATCAGGTGTGTTGCAACTGGCGGAAGAGTTCGCGCTGGCCCGTGCCTACACCGAGCGGCTCGACCTGCGCGCCGCCTCGCTCAGCCAGGATGTCGGCACGCTGTCGGGCGGTAACCAGCAGAAGATCGTCATCGCCAAATGGCTGGCGACGGCGCCCAAGGTGATCATCCTCGATGAGCCGACCAAAGGCATCGACATCGGCTCGAAAGCCGCCGTGCACGGCTTCATGGCTGAGCTCGTCGCTCAAGGCCTGTCGGTGATCATGGTGTCGTCCGAACTGCCCGAGATCCTCGGCATGTCCGACCGCGTCGTGGTCATGCGCGAGGGCCGCATCGCCTCGATCTATGACAATAAGGGGCTCGACGCCGAAACGCTGGTCAAGACGGCAGCAGGGATCGCGGCATGAAGGCTTTTCTGAAATATCGCGAAGTCTGGCTGCTCGCGGCAATCGTCGTGCTGATCGGGCTGATCTCGATGCGCTTTCCGGGCTTTGCCGCCTTCGGCAATCTGCGCCAGGTGTTCAACGACACCTCGATCCTGATGATCCTGGCGCTGGGTCAGATGGTGGTGATCCTGACCCGCTCGATCGACCTGTCGATGGCGTCGAGCCTGTGCTTCACCGGCATGGTGGTGGCGATGCTGAACGCAGCGCATCCGGCAATCCCGATCCCACTGCTGATCGTCATCGCCCTTCTGGTCGGCCTGGTGCTCGGCGCCATCAATGGCGTGCTGGTATGGCGGCTGAACATTCCCTCGATCGTGGTGACGCTCGGCACGCTCACCATCTATCGCGGCGCCACCTTCGTCATTTCAGGCGGCGCCTGGGTCAATGCCGACCAGATGAGCCCTGATTTCATCGGCCTGCAGCGCGCGGCTTTCCTCGGCATTCCGGTGCTGTCGTGGATCGCCATACTGGTCATCGCCTTGTTCTTCCTGTTGATGACGCGCACCGCGCTCGGCCGCTCGATCTATGCCATCGGCGTTAATCCGACCGCATCGGTCTACGCCGGCATCGATGTCGGCCGCACCAAGTTCATCGTCTTCTGCATCTCGGGGATGGCCGCTGGTCTGTGCGGCTATCTCTGGATCTCGCGCTATGTCATCGCCTCGGTCGAGGTCGCCAATGGCTACGAGCTCAACATCATCGCCGCCTGCGTCATCGGCGGCATCTCGATCGCCGGCGGCATCGGCTCGGTCGGCGGCGCGGTGCTCGGTGCGCTGTTCCTCGGCATCATCTCCAATGCGTTGCCGGTCATCAACATCTCGCCGTTCTGGCAGATGGCGATTTCGGGCAGCGCCATCATCCTGGCCGTGGTGCTCAACGCGCGCGGCGAACGCCGGCAAGGTCGTATCATCCTCAAGAAGGCGGAAGCGGGATGACCGACACCCCAGCCCCGCGCCACATTCCCGACCGGCTCGACACGCCGCTCAACTCGGCGATCTACTCATGGGAGGCGCTGCTGGTCGCGGTGGCGGTCGCGATCTTTGCCGTCAACAGCTTCGCCTCGCCCTATTTCCTCGACGCGTGGTCGCTGTCGGACCTGACCTTCAACTTCACCGAAAAGGCGCTGATCGCGCTTGCCATGGCGCTGCTGATCATTTCCGGCGAGATCGACCTGTCGGTCGCCGCCATCATCGCGCTGGCCTCAACGATGATGGGCATGGCGGTGCAGGCCGGCGCCGGCACACCGGTGCTGGTGGCGATCGGCATCCTGGTCGGGCTCGGCTGCGGCGCCTTCAACGGGCTGCTCGTCACCAGGCTCGGCCTGCCGTCGATCGTCGTCACCATCGGCACGATGAGCCTGTTTCGCGGCATCGCCTTCATCGTCCTCGGCGATCAGGCCTACAAAGGCCATCCCTCTAGCTTCGCCTTCTTCGGCCAGGGCTATGTCTGGTGGGTGGTGTCGTTCGAGCTGACGCTGTTCCTCGTCGCGGCGGTCATCTACTGGTTCCTTCTGCACCGGACGAGCTTCGGCCGCCGCGTCTTCGCCATCGGCAACAACCCGGTCGCGGCGCAGTTTTCCGGCGTGCGCGTCGGCCGCATCAAATTCATCCTGTTCTGCCTGACCGGACTGATGGCGGGCATCGCCTCGGTGCTGATCACCTCGCGGCTCGGCTCGACCCGGCCATCGATCGCGCAAGGCTACGAATTGGAAGTCATCACCATGGTGGTGCTTGGCGGCGTCAGCATCCTCGGCGGCGCCGGCAGCATTGTGGGCGTGGTGCTCGCCGCCTTCATCATGGGGCTGGTGACTTTTGGCTTGGGGCTGCTCAACGTGCCCGGCATCGTTATGTCGATCTTCATCGGCCTGCTGCTGATCATCGTCATCGCGCTGCCCATCGTCTGGCGGCGGGTGCGGCGGGAGCGTTTTACCTGATGGCCGAAAAATACGCGTTCAAGATGAAGCTCAATCCGGGGATGAAGGCCGAATACAAAAGGCGCCACGACGAGATCTGGCCGTCGCTGGTGGCGCTGCTCAGACAGGCCGGCGTTTCCGATTATTCGATCCATCTCGACGAAGAGACAAACATACTGTTGGGCGTGCTGTGGCGGCGCGACGACCATGGCATGGACGAATTGCCGAAGCACAAGCTGATGCAGCGCTGGAGGGCCGAGATGGCCATATGATGGAGACCAGGCCTGATAACGAGCCGGTGGCGGTGCCGCTGGAAACCATGTTCCATATGGAATGACCCGCCACGTCGCCGTCATCGATATTGGCAAGACCAACGCCAAGGTGGCGCTGGTCGACCTCGCCGATGTGGGCGAAGTTGCGCTGCGCCGCATGGCGAATGCGCCTGTTCTTGACGGTCGCTACCCGCACCACGATGTCGAGCTCCTGTGGTCGTTCATCCTCGACAGCCTCGCCGAGATCAATCGCGAACAGCGCATCGGAGCGATATCGATCACCACCCATGGCGCGACGGGCGTGCTGGTTGACGCTGCCGGCGAACTGGCGCTGCCGGTGCTCGACTATGAATTTGCCGGGCCCGACGCCCTTGCCGAGGACTATGACACGATCCGTCCGGCCTTCGCCGAGACGGGCACGCCGCGCCTGCCGGTCGGCCTCAATCTCGGCGCGCAGCTGTTCTGGCAGCAGAAGCGCTTCCCGGCGGATTTCGCCAAGGCCGCCGTGATGCTGATGTACCCGCAATACTGGGCCTTGCGCCTGACCGGCGTCGCCGCCAACGAAGCGACCTCGCTTGGCTGCCACACCGATCTGTGGAAACCGTGGAAGGCGGATTTTTCGTCGCTGGTCGACAAGATGCAATGGCGCCATCTGATGGCGCCGGTGCGGCGGGCGAAGGATCGCCTCGGCCCGATCCTGCCCGCGCTTGCGATACGGACCGGGCTCGATCCGCAAACGCCGGTATTTTGCGGGCTGCATGATTCAAATGCCTCGCTGCTGCCGCATCTCCTCTCCGAAACGCCGCCCTTCTCGGTCGTCTCGACCGGCACCTGGGTGGTGTCGATGGCGGTTGGCGGCAACAAGGTCACACTCGACCCGGCCCGCGACACGCTGGTCAACGTCAATGCACTCGGCAATCCCGTGCCATCGGCACGCTTCATGGGCGGCCGTGAGTTTTCGCTGCTGACGGAAGGCCAATCGGAAGACTGGACCGAAGAGGATATCGCCACAGTGCTTGCGCGGAAGACGTCGCTGCTGCCTTCGACCCAACAGGGCTCGGGGCCGTTCCCGCATCACAGCGCCGCGTGGCTAAACGCCGACGGGATCAGCAACGGCCAGAGCTTTGCCGCCATCTCTTTCTACCTGGCGCTGATGACCGCGACCTGCCTCGATCTGATCGGCGCCGGCGGCCCGACAATTGTCGAGGGCCCATTCGCCCGCAACCGGCTTTTTGTCAGCATGCTGGCAGCGGCGACAGTGCGCCCCGTCATTGCGTCGGAGGCCGCAACCGGCACCAGCATCGGCGCCGCCTTGCTGACGTCGGACCAAGGAACGGTCCAGGGGAAGGGCGAAAAGATCAAACCGGCGGCCGACCCAGCCTGGGCGGATTATGCACGTTCATGGCGCGCGGCGGTCGATACGCGTAGCTGACATTTTTGAGCATGATCTTTTCCGAAAACCGGTCGCTGACGCGGTCCTTCGTTCGGGATCATGCTTAGAGAATCCGCTTGCCAAACGCCGACATGACGAAGTTGACCGTTTCCGCCGCCAATCGCAGTTCCAAACCTGACGTCAGGCCGGAAACGTCCATCGACAACAGCCCGCCGGACAGCGCGATTGCCTCCATCGCCTGATGCGTTTCGCGCATCGTGATGCCGCCGGAGCCCGCCGCCCAGCCGGCGAATTCGGTCACATCAGGCGAATAGCTGACATGGAAGCCTTGCGTGCCGGATGTGGCGATGCGGATCGCCTCGTGCATCACGTCGCGCATGCCCATGGCGTCGATGTCGGTCATGGTGAACGCGCAGACGCGCGAATCCTTCAGCACCCGCGCCTCGGCCGGATCGGCATGGCGCAAACCGACAATGACGACATTTTCCGGCGACAGTTGTGGCTGCAGCGCACCGGGCTTGTGGTCGAGACCCAGCGTCCGCGCCAGCACCGAACGTTCCGGCAGGTCGATGCCGTCTTCGTCCTCGGGCATCAGGGCCGCGATGGAGTCGATCCAGATCAAACCGAAGGAGTGCGTCGCCCGCGCGGTCACCGTCAGCGCCTTGTGGGCGATGCGCCGGTCGCTGCCGGCGCTGAGGCGGACCAAGCCGGACGGCGGCCGCTCGATATCGGCCAGTTCGACGACATCGAAATTCATCGCCTCCAGCCGGGCGCCGGTCGCCTCACTGGCCAGGATGCATGCCGCCGCCGGTTCGGCAGATATCGACACCATCTTGCGGCCGGAGAAATCCTCGACGTCGTGCATTGGTGCCTTTTCGACATATTCCGAGGTCATCGCCAGCAGCATGGCGCCATAGCTCATGCGGAAAGCGACACGATCGCCGACGGCGGGTGGCGGCTCGGCATCGGTCACGTCGAGAAGCAGATGGTCGCTGGAGGCGCCGAGCACCCGCACGCCCTTGGCAATCGGCGTCAAACCTTCGATCAACACATCCTCGCGGCCGATATTGGCGATGGCGCGCAACCTGTCGCCATCGTCGGCAAACACCGGCTGGTTGCCGAAAGCGTCGTAGCCGGATTGGCCGATCGGCCGCGACGGCTTCAGCTTGACCTCGATGATGTCGCTGGTCAGCCGGCAGGCATCGGGTTCGAGTTCGGCCCACGGCTTCTCGCGGAAGGTCTCGACGCCACCCTGAAGGATCGCCTCGCCGATCCGCAGATTGTTGATGCCGGCGGGCAGCCTGTCCTCGAGCAGCAGCGTCAGCGACGATGACGCGCCGCCTGAGATCCAGTCGAGCCTTGCGCCGGACAGACGCTCGGTCTTGTAGGCATGGGCGACGAGTTGCCCGAGATTTTCCTGCGTCGGCATGATGGCGCCGAAGCAGCCGAGATTGGTGCCGATGCCGGCGATGCGCACGCCCTTGAGCGCCAGTATCCGCTCGACCGTCGGGATGAGGTCGTTCGGCCAGATGCCTTCCCGGAGATCGCCGAGATCGATCATCAGCATGATGTCGTGGACGCGGCCCATGCGCTCGGCGATGCGCGATAGCTCGCGGATGGTGGCGAGCTCGGATTGCAGGCTAATGTCGACGGTGCGGACCACCTCCTCGATGCGCGCCATCGGCGGACTACGCAGCAGCATGATAGGCGTATTGATGCCGCTGTCGCGCAGCCGGCGGATGTTTTCGAACCGCGATTCGGCGATGCCGGCAACGCCGCCGCGCAGCATGGCGCGCGCCACCTGCGGCATGCCGCAAGTTCCCTTGGTGACGCCGAATACCTTGATGCCGGACAGGGCGCAGCGGTCGACGATCGTGCGCGCATTGCGCTCGATACGGCCAAGGTCGATGGCGACTTGCGGTCCGGACATTTTTTACTCAGAAATTGTGCACGGTACTAGGCGCATTTATCTTCTCCGGTATCGTAGCTGGCGAGAATTAATATCCGAATGGGTCGTGTTCATGCCGGAAACAAGGGCTCTTGTATGTGGGCACGTCTTTCGCTCAGAGAGGCCAATCACACTGGTCATTCGTCATCTCGATGGCGAGTGGCAACTAACCTGTGGCGAGCAGGACCATCCCGCAGACTGCGGAGATTTCGAAATTGTCGGCTTCAGGCATCTCACCGTCAGGCAAGATAATCTGACGCAGATTGGCGAGCTTGAACGCGGCTGGCTTGCCGAGTGGGTGCTGGGCGAATGGACCCGGTGCCGACACGACGGTTAATTCCCCCTCAATTGACATAGACCAGACCTTGCGGGTCGATCTCCGGCCTGCGGCCGGCGACCACATCGGCGAGGAATTTTCCCGAGCCGCAGGCCATGGTCCAGCCGACATGGCCGTGGCCGGTGTCGAGATAAAGATTGCTGTAGCGCGCCCGGCCGATGACCGGCACCGAGTTCGGCATCATCGGCCGCAGACCGGCCCAGAGCTCGGCCTTGTTCTCGTCGAAGGCGCCGGGGAAAAGCTCGTTGCCGGCTTTGAACATGGCGGCGAAATCGCTCGGCTTGTGGGTGCGGTCGAAGCCGGTGAACTCGGCTGTCGAAGCAAGCCGCAGCCGGTTGCCGAGCCTGGAATAACCGATGAGCTGATCCTCGTCGGCGCCGCCCATGGTCGGCCCTTTGCTCTCGTCCTCCAGCGGCACGGTCGCGGTGTAGCCCTTGACCGGATAGACCGGTAGGTCGATGCCGTAGCGGCGGCCGAGCAGACCGCTCTCCGGCCCCATCGAGATGACCACGGCGTCGCCTGTTATCGGACCAGCCGAGGTCATCACCGTGCGCACCCGATCACCTTCGATGTCGAGGCCTTCGACCGTCGTGCCGTAGAGGAATTGAACGCCGAGCTTCTCGGCGGCGTAGGCAGCCAGGTTTCGGGTGAACTGGCTGGAGTCGCCGGTCTGGTCGATCGGCGAATAGACGCCGCCGGCTATTCTGTCCCTTGCGCCGGCAAGGCCGGGCTCGAGCTCAACCAGCCGCTCGCGGCTGACGATCTCGATCGGCAGACCGTGCTCGGCGAGATAGCGGTAATTGTCGGTGCCGGCATCAAAACTGTGCTGCGAGCGGAAGAAATAGAGAATGCCCTTCTTGCGCTCGTCATAGTGAATGCCGGTGTCGGCCGAGATGGCGTTGATGCAGTCGCGCGAATAAAGCGCCAGGCGCAGCTTGATGTCGGTGTTGGCGCGCAGTCGCGCATGCGTGCATTGGCGCAGGAAGCGCAGGCTCCAGGCGAAGAAATAGGGATCGAAGCGCAGCCGCACCTTGATGCCGAGATCGTGGTTGTAGAGCGCGCGCAAAAACGTCTTCAGCGCATTGGGCGAGGCCCAGGCGGTGGCGTCGCCGGGCGACACCAGGCCGGCATTCGATTGGCTGGTGCCTCGCGCCGCCATCGGATGGCGCTCGATGACGGTCACCTCGTGGCCGTCGCTCGCCAGATAGTAGGCCGCCGCCGTGCCGACGACGCCAGCGCCAAGGACCAATATCTTCATGCCGCCCCCAAAGGATCAAATACGGCCGAAACGCCTCCACGCTTCAGCCGCGCAGCTCCTTCAATAGCGCTTCTACGCTCGATCTACGAGCCCACGGAGGAAAAACCGGGACTTCAGCTCCGCGCCGAATTCTTGCCGGTCAGGATACGCTCCCAGGCCAGCGCGTCGGCGACAATCCGGTCGAGGTCATCACGTTGTGGGGTCCAACTGAGTTCGCTGCGCGCCAGCTCCGAGTTGGCAACCACCGCAGCGGCGTCGCCCGGACGGCGCTCGCCGATCCGCACGTCGAAATCATGGCCAAAGACGCGGCGCACGCTGTCGATCACCTCGAGCACCGAATAGCCGTGGCTGTAGCCGCAATTGGCGACGAGGCTTGTCCCCCCGGCGCGCAGCCGTTCCAGCGCCAGCCGATGCGCCGCCGCCAGATCGCTGACATGGATGTAGTCGCGCATGCAGGTGCCGTCGGGCGTCGGATAGTCTGTGCCGAACACCTGCATGAAGGGACGCTTGCCGAGCGCCGTCTCGCAGGCGACCTTGATCAGATGCGTGGCGCCCGGCGTCGACTGGCCGGTGCGGCCCTTCGGATCGGCGCCGGCGACGTTGAAATAGCGCAACGCCGTATAGCGCAAGCCGTGGGCGATCGCGGCGTCACGCAGCATCCATTCGCTCATCAGCTTGGACAGGCCGTAGGGCGATTCCGGTGCAAGGCGCGCATCCTCGCGCACCGGCTCCAGCCCGGCGCCGCCATAGACGGCGGCGGTCGAGGAGAAGATAAAATTGGGCACGCCTTCGCGCACCGCGGTCTCGATCAGCGTGCGCGTCTTGCAGGTGTTGTTCTCGTAATAGCCGAGCGGGTCGGCGACCGATTCGGGAACCACGATGGAGCCGGCGAAATGGATGATCGCGTCGACATGATTGTCGCGGATGACCCCGCCGACCAGCTCCTTGTCGGCGATATCGCCGACGACGAGCTTTGCCTCCGGCGCCACCGCCCACTCAAACCCGGTCGAAAGCCGGTCGAGGACGACAACGGTCTCGCCCGCGTCCAGCAGTTCCCAGACCATATGGCTGCCGATATAGCCGGCGCCGCCTGTCACCAAAACCGTCATCCGCGTCCTCGCTGCTCAAGATTTATCGGAAACTGTCTCAACACCCGCCCTACTGGAAAGCCTGCCGCCAGGCCATTGGTCCATGCCCATCAGTGCCTGGTAACCATTCTCGTCGGTGCATGGCATCGTCCTGAAACAAAATTGATCCACATCAAGGGAATAGGCCATGATCCGTGGCCGTTAGGAACAGGCTTGGGGCGTGGCATTTTGACCAAAAAGGCCAAGTAGACGTCGAATAGGGCAATGATTATGATCCCACGCAAAAATTGGGAAGCCGAAATGAACTATCAGCGGTTCTTCGAAGACGCGATCGACCAGCTCCACGCCGAGCGTCGCTACCGCATCTTCGCCGACCTCGAGCGCATCGTGGGGAAATTCCCACGCGCCATCTGGCGTGCCAACGGCCGCGCCCAGGAAATCACCGTCTGGTGCTCCAACGACTATCTCGGCATGGGCCAGCACCCAGACGTCATCGCCGCGATGCAGAACGCCGCCGGCAAGATGGGATCCGGCGCCGGTGGCACCCGCAACATCTCCGGCACCAGCAATCCGCTGGTCGAGCTCGAACTGGAACTGGCCGACCTGCACGACAAGGAAGCCGCGCTCGTCTTTACCTCCGGCTTCGTCTCCAACGAAGCCTCGATCTCGACCATTGCACGGCTTCTGCCCAACTGCCTGATCGTCTCGGACGAGTTGAACCATGCCTCGATGATCGAGGGCGTGCGGCGTTCGGGCGCCGAGAAGAAGATCTTCCGCCACAACGACGTTGCGCATCTCGAAAGCCTGCTGCAGGCGGCGGGCCGCGAACGCGCCAAACTGATCGTCTTCGAGAGCGTCTATTCGATGGATGGCGACATCGCGCCGATCAAACAGATCGTCGAACTTGCCGAGCGCTACAACGCCATGACCTATATCGACGAGGTCCATGCCGTCGGCATGTATGGGCCGCGCGGCGGCGGCATCACCGAGCGCGAAGGGCTGGCCGACCGTATCGACATCATCGAAGGCACGCTGGCCAAGGCATTCGGCACGCTCGGCGGCTACATCACCGGCACAAGTGCGGTGATCGATGCCGTGCGCTCCTATGCGCCGGGCTTCATCTTCACCACGGCGCTGCCGCCGGCCATTGCCGCCGCGGCGACCACGTCGATCCGCCATCTCAAGCGCTCGCAGGCCGAGCGCGCCGCGCAGCAGCGCCAGGCGACGCGGACCAAGCAGGTTCTTACCGCCGCCGGCCTGCCGGTGATGGACTCCGCTACCCACATCGTGCCGCTGCTCGTCGGCGATCCCGAGCTCTGCAAGATGGCCAGCGACCGCCTGCTCGGCATCCACGGCATCTACATCCAGCCGATCAACTACCCGACCGTGCCACGCGGCACCGAACGGCTGCGCATCACGCCGACGCCGTTCCATTCGGATCATCTGATCGCGGAACTTCAGGACGCGCTGGTCGAGACCTGGGATGCTTTGGGTATCTCTTACGGTTCTGCGGGCCGGCCGGCGGTGAGGGAAAGCGACCGCGTCATTCCGCTGCTGGTGCCGAAGTCCGGCGGCTGAAGGTCGCCGCCGCGGGTGCCGTCTTGTTCTTCGACGCCGCGGCATTCGAAGGTCACGGCATGGATCCTAGGGTCTCCGCGACGTCGCTTCGCTCCTGCTCCGCCCTAGAATGACGAACGCGTGATGCATAAGGCAAATCGCGGACGTCGGAGATTGGCTGGAACCCTCCCTTCGCTTCGTCATCCTAGAGCGAGCGAACGCGAAGCGGAGCGCAGACCCTAGGATCCATGCCGTTACAGTGGCCGAGGAGTGCAGCGATCCAGATGCTTGCGCACCCCCGGGCGGACCTGACTCTCACACACTCTTCATCCACTTCGCCAGCCGGTGCGCGGCTTCCTCGAGCTGGTCGAGGCGGCGGTGGAAGCATAGCCTGAGAAAGGCTTCGCCGCCGGGACCGAATGCGGTTCCGGGCGCCAGACCGACATTGGCGCGGTCGACGATGTCGAAGGCGGCGGCGCGTGAATCGGTGATGCCGTCGACCGCGAAGAACAGATAGAACGCGCCCTGCGGCACGGTGAAGCGTGCCCTGCCGGTCGCAGCCAGGATGCTGCAGACCAGGTTACGCGCCGCCCTTGCCCGCTCCACCTGCTCGACGATGAAGGCGTCACCCTCGTCGAGGGCGACGACCGCGCCGCGCTGCATGAACTGAGCAACGCCGGAGGTCGAATACTGGACCAGGTTCTCGAACACCTGTTGCAGCGAAGGATGGGTCTTGATCCAGCCGACCCGCCAGCCGGTCATCGCCCAGTTCTTGGAAAAACTGTTGACGAACAGGATGCGATCTTCGTCGGCCATGATGTCGATGAAGGACGGCGCGCGGCCCTGGCCGTAGTGGAACAGCGAATAGATCTCGTCGGCGATGATCCACAAGTTCCTCTCGCGGGCAAGGTCGAGGATCGCCTGCAGCGTCTCCGTGTCGGCAGTCCAGCCGGTCGGGTTGGACGGCGTGTTGACGAACAGCGCCTTTGTCCTTGGCGTGATCGCCGCCTCGATCTTGCCGACGTCGCAGGACCAGCCATTGCCGGACTGGTCGAGCGTTACAGCGACCGGGACGGCGCCCGCCACGCCGGCGGCGGCGGCGAAGTTCGGCCAGGCCGGCGACAGATAGACGAGCTCGTCCCCCTTCCCGGCGACGGCATCGATCGCCAGTTGGATGGCATGCATGCCCGAACCGGTGACGATGAATTCTTCCTCGGCGAAGCTCTTGCCGAAATGCCTGACGTAATAGCGGGCGAGCGCCTGCCGCAGCTCGGGGATGCCTTTCTGCCAGGTATAGAAGGTCTCGCCGCCAGCCAGCGCCCGGGCAGTGGCATCGGTGATGAAGGCAGGCGTCGGCAGGTCGCCCTCGCCGGCCCAGAGCGGGATCATGCCGTCGCGGTCGCGGCCGCGGTTCATGACGGCGACAATGCCGCTTTCCGGCGCGGCCCGGGCCTCGGCGCGCAAATTCTCGATCAGGGTCATGGGTAGATCCGTTTTCGTCTGCTGGACTGCTAGCGTGTTTTACGACCGGCGAGAATAGAAAACCCGGCCGAAATCGACCGGGGTTTTGGTCCAGGCAATCTGTCTTCGGATTATTTTCTGGCGAGGAGATCGCGAATTTCGGTGAGCAGCGCAACATCGGCAGGCGGAGCGGCAGGGGTGACGGGCTTTTCCCGTTCCAGCCGCCGGCGCAGATTGTTCACCGCCTTGACCATCAGGAAGATGATGAAGGCGAGGATCAGGAAATTCAACGCCACGGTGATGAAACTGCCATAGGCGAAGACTGCGCCCTGCTTTTTGGCGTCTGCAAGCGATGTGGCGTTGACGGCGGAGGACAAGGGCAGGAAATAGTTGTTGAAGTCGAGTCCGCCGAAAATCGCCCCGATTATCGGCATGATGATGTCGTCAACCAGGGAATCGACGATCTTGCTGAAGGCAGCGCCGATGATGACGGCGATGGCCAGGTCCATGACATTACCTCGGGAAATGAATTCCTGGAATTCTTTCAGCATTCGACCCTCCTTGTTCTGACGGGGCAGGCCGCCGCCTTCGCCCTCTCGTTGGCTCCACTGGCACAATAGCAAAAACCTGCGGTTGCAGCATCGACAAAAGCCCGTCCCCGCCGGCCAAAATTCCCCAAGCCGCGGCCATCCTGCGCCGAAAGCCGCGATGGACTTGATCGCCAAGCTGTGATTGCGTCTCAGCAGGCCGGATGCAAAGCTGGCAAGGGAGGATTTTCAGGCCGTGCAGGGCTGGTTCATCGTCATCATCGCGATCGCCTATGTGACGTTGCTGTTCGTCATCGCCAGCCTCGGCGACCGGCGCTCTACGACATCCGGGCCTGACCGGGCCCGGCCCTTCATCTATGCGCTCAGCCTGGCGATCTACTGCACCTCCTGGACATTCTTCGGTTCGGTCGGCCTTTCGTCCGAGCGCGGCCTTGAGTTCCTCGGCATCTATATCGGCCCGGTGCTGGTGTTCGTGTTCGGCTTTCCGCTGCTTCGGCGCATCGTCAGGCTGGCCAAGACAGAGAAGATCACTTCGATCGCCGACTTCCTCGGCGCCCGCTACGGCAAGAGTTTTACCGTGGCAGCGATCGCCACGCTGATCGCGACGATCGGCGCGGTGCCGTATATGGCGCTGCAGTTGAAGGCGATTTCCGGCTCGGTCAGCCTGATGGTCGAGCATTATACCGGCTCGCCACCTTCCTTCGATCCTTTCGTCAGCGACATCTCGCTGGTCGTCGCCATGCTGCTTGCGCTGTTTGCGGTGCTGTTCGGCACGCGCCATGCCGACGCCACCGAACACCAGGACGGGCTGATGCTGGCAGTAGCGGTCGAAACCGTGGTCAAGCTCGCCGCCTTCCTGGCGATCGGCCTGATGGTGACGTTCCTGATCTTCGGCGGCCTGGGCGATATGGTCGACAAACTCGCCCAGAATTCGCAAGTTCAGCAAGCGATGGACTACAGCACCTCGCTCGCCACCTGGCTGGTACTGACATGTTTGAGCGGTTTCGCCATCATCATGCTGCCGCGCCAGTTCTACGTCACCATCGTCGAGAACCGCAGCGAGGCCGAACTGCGCACCGCGACCTGGGTGTTTCCGCTCTATCTGGTGGCGATCAACCTTTTCGTGCTGCCGATCGCGCTCGCCGGCCTGGCGCTGGTCGGCACCAGAACCAGCAGCGATCTCTATGTCCTGTCGCTGCCGCTGCTCAGCGGTCACGATGTGCTGGCCATGGCGGCGTTCATCGGCGGCCTGTCGGCGGCGACCGCGATGGTGATTGTCGAAAGCGTCGCGCTGTCGATCATGATCTCCAACGATCTCGTCATTCCGCTGTTCGTGCGTCGCCTGCTCAAGACCACGACGTCCGAGAACGAGGACTGGTCAGCGCTTATCCTCAACGTGCGACGGGCGGCGATCTTCATCATGCTATTCATCGCCTTCCTCTACTATCGCGAGAGCACCGACAGCGCGCGGCTCTCCTCGATCGGCCTGATGTCCTTCGCCGCGATCGCGCAGTTCGCGCCGGCCTTGATCGGCGGACTGATCTGGCGCGGCGCCAACGGCAGGGGGGCGGCGCTCGGCATGGTCGCCGGCATCGTCGTCTGGAGCTACACGCTGCTGCTGCCTTCGCTCGCCGCGTCCGACACCGGCATCGTCGTCCACGGCCTGTTCGGTTTCGAAGCACTGCGGCCGCAAGCGCTGTTCGGCACCGTCGCCGAGCCGCTGAACCACGGCGTCCTGTGGAGCCTGTCGGTCAACACGCTGTTCTTCGTGCTAGGCTCGCTGTCGCGCGCGTCGGTGCCGCTGGAGCGCATCCAGGCGTCGATTTTCGTGCCGCGCGAGGCGAGCCCGATGCCGAGCCTGCGCCGCTTCCGCACCACCGTCACCGTTAACGACCTGAAGGACACCATCGCGCGCTATCTCGGCGTCGAACGCACTGAACGGTCCTTTCAGTCGTTCGAAAAGAGCAACGGCGCTTCGCTGCACGGCAACGAGCAGGCCAGCATGGACGTCATCCGTTTCTCCGAGCAGCTTCTGGCAAGTGCCGTCGGCTCCTCTTCGGCGCGGCTGATCCTGTCGCTGCTGCTGCGCCGCAACGATCGAGAGGCGAAGGACGCCTTCCGCCTGCTCGACGACGCCACCGAGGCGCTGCAGCACAATCGCGACCTGCTGCAGATCGCGCTCGACCAGATGGAACAGGGCATCACCGTCTTCGACAGGGATTTCCGGCTGATCTGCTGGAACCGCCAATATCGGGCGCTGTTCGACCTGCCCGACGAGATGGGCCAGGTCGGCGTCTCGCTCGACCGCATCCTGCGCCACCTGGCCGAGCGTGGCGACATTCCGGCCGACCAGCGGGTGGCGATGCTCAACCGCCTCACCAGTTTCGTCAGCCCCTGGCAGATGGAGTTGAAGACCAGCGGCCGCATCCTGGAATTGCGCTCCAACCCGATGCCGGATGGCGGCATCGTAGCCACCTATGCCGACATTTCCGGGCGCGTCGAGCAGGACCTGGCGCTGAAGCGCGCCAATGAAACGCTTGAACAGCGCGTCAAGAACCGCACCGTCGAACTGACCCGCGTCAACGAGGAGCTGGCACAGGCGCAGATGCTGGCGGAGGAGGCCAATCTCGGCAAGACCCGCTTCCTCGCTGCCGCCGGCCATGACATCCTGCAACCGCTGAACGCTGCTCGTCTCTATTGCTCGTCGCTGATCGAAAAGGCCGGCAAGGGACCTGCGGGCAAGGCCGCAACCAACATCGAATCCTCGCTGGAATCGGTCGAGACCATTCTCGGCGCAGTCCTCGACATTTCCCGTCTCGACGCTGGCGCGATGAAACCGGACGATACGGCCTTCAGCCTGGACGAACTGCTGCGCCAGATCGGCAACGACTTTCAGCCGCTTGCCGCCGAGAAGAAACTCAGCCTGACGATCATGCCATCATCGCTCAGCGTGACGACCGACCGCAATCTCCTACGCCGCCTGATCCAGAACCTGGTGTCGAACGCCATCAAATACACCCGCCATGGCCGCATCCTGGTAGGCGTGCGGCGGCGCGGCGAACTGGCCGAGATACAGGTGATCGACACCGGCATCGGCATTGCCGCCGACAAGCTGAACACGGTCTTTCACGAATTCACCCGGCTCGACGAGGGTGCGCGCGAAGCTGACGGCCTCGGGCTCGGCCTTTCCATCGTCGACCGCATCGCTCGCGTCTTGCGCCTTGAACTCCAGATTTTTTCAAGCCCGCGCAAGGGCACGCGCTTTTCCGTCATCCTGCCGGTCGCGGCAGTGCAGGAGCCGCGGCGCGAGATCGAGGCCAGGGCGCCGGTCCGCACTGCTGCTTCGCTTGCCGGGCTGCGCGTGCTCTGCATCGACAACGATGCCCGCATCCTCGACGGCATGCGGCTGCTGCTCGAAGGCTGGGGCTGCAGCGTCGACACGTTTGCCGGCTCAGGGGATCTCGAGGGGTCCGGCATGCGTCGACCCGACATCGTGCTTGCCGACTATCATCTCGACGGCGAGACCGGCCTCGACGCGATCGCCAAACTGCGCGCTATCCATGGCCATGACACGCCGGCTGTGCTGGTCACCGCCGACCGCTCGAGCGAGGTGCGCGCCAGCGCCGGCAGGCTGGACGTGCCGGTGATCAACAAGCCGCTCAAACCAGCGGTGCTGCGTTCGATGATGGCGAGGGTCAGGCCGCTGGCGTCGGCGGCGGAGTAAAGCCGGAGGGTCAGCCGGCCGCCGGCAGCGGGTCGCTGCCGATCTTGGACAGCAGGATCACCGCCTGGGTGCGGCTGTCGACGCCAAGCTTCTGCAGAATGGCCGAGACATGCGCCTTGATCGTCGCTTCGGAGACACCGAGCTCGTAGGCGATCTGCTTGTTGAGCAGACCTTCGGCCAGCATGCCGAGCACGCGCGTCTGCTGCGGCGTCAGCGTCTGCAGCCGCTTGATCAGATCGGATATTTCGGGATCGCGCTCGACGCCGAGATCGATGCCGGTGGGCGCAGCGATGTCGCCGGCAAGCACCGACTGCACAGCGCTGCGGATCTCCTCCATGCTGGCCGATTTGGAGATGAAACCCGAGGCACCAAGGTCGAGCGCACGCCGGATGGTTACCGGGTCGTCATGTGCCGACACCACCACCAGCGGCACCGTCGGATGGATGCCGCGCAGCGAGATCAGACCGGAAAGGCCGCTGGCGCCCGGCATCGACAGGTCGAGCAGCACCAGATCGACTTCCTCATTGGCCACGACCAGCGCCTTGGCGCTGTCGAAATCGCCAGCCTCGTGAATGCCGGCGACGTCGCCGATGCCGGCAAGCGCCTCTCTCAGCGCGCCGCGAAAAAGCGGATGATCGTCAGCGATGACGAAAGTGTAGCCTGGCGGCACATGACCCTCCCCGAATCCCATTGATGATTGTCTGCTTCTTACGGGATCAGTCGAACGATTATGCGGCGATATCAGCCGTTTTCAAGCGGCAAGCTGTGCGCCGGGTTTCCCCGGCGAACGGTGCTCAGGTTTTTTGCGAATTGGGCCTGGCGCCATCCTCGCCGCTGTCCTTTTCCATGTCCTTGACGATGCCCATGAAGCTGCGCAGGAAGCGCTCCATGTAGCTCATCGTCTTGTTGAAATCCTCCTCGCTGGGCAATGTCGACTCAAAGCGGGCGGCAAGCGAGTTCTCGAGCTTGACGACGCGCTGGTCGAGCGCCTTCACCGAATTTTGCAGCCGGTCGATCTCGTCCTGGAAGGCGGCGCGTTCATCGGCCGCCATCTTGCAGACGAGTTGGCCGGAACGCTCCTCGCAGATCGACATCGCACCGGTCTGCGTGTCCATGCGGACATAGCCGTTGGCCGACTTTTCCAGTCGGTAGCGGTCGGTCTCCTCGGAAAAGGCTGATGCCGCGACGAGCGAGACGAGTGCTGCGGGAATCAAGACGTGCTGCGGACGCATTTTGTCCTCCATAGGCCAGTAAGCGCAATTTATCGCATGTTTGCGCCGGAAATGGGGAAGAACCCTGGCTTTTATCTTGACGCAGGTTCTTGTCGGAAAACCGTGTGACACTTTTCCGGAACCTGCTTGCCTCTTCCCCGTACGATTGGTTCGGACTATAGCGCAACCATGTCTCAGATTATCTACAAGATAGTACCTGAACCGCTGTGGCGCGAGGCCGAAAGAGATGGCCGCTTCACCGGCGCGCCGGTCGACCTCGCCGACGGCTTCATCCATTTTTCCACCGCCGACCAGGCGGAGGAAACGGCGGCAAAACACTTTGCCGGCCAGACCGGACTGCTGCTGGTCGCCGTTGATGGAGTCAGACTGGGTGATGCGCTGAAATACGAGATCTCGCGCGGCGGCGCGCTGTTCCCGCATCTTTACGGCCCGCTCGACCTCAAGGCCGTTGTCTGGGTGCAATCCTTGCCGCTCGGCACCGACGGCCTGCACCAATTCCCGGCGCTGGAGGCCGAATGAGTGTGCTCGACCGGCTCGGCCAGAGATTCCTGTTCGCATTCGATCCGGAAGCCGCCCACGGCCTGTCGATCGCCGCGCTGAAATGCGGGCTGCCCGTCGCCCGACGCCCCGTGCGCGACGACAGGTTGAAAGTCCGCATCTGCGGCATCGATTTCCCCAATCCGCTCGGCATGGCTGCCGGTTACGACAAGAACGCCGAGGTTCCCGATGCGCTGCTTGGCCTCGGCTTCGGCTTTGCCGAGGTCGGCACGATCACGCCGCGGCCGCAGGCCGGCAACCCGAAGCCGCGCATTTTCCGGCTGACGTCAGACGAAGCGGTGATCAACCGGCTGGGCTTCAACAATGAGGGTCACGAAGCTGCCGAAGAACGGCTTGCTGCCCGCAAGGGCCGCGCCGGCATCGTCGGCGTCAATATCGGCGCCAACAAAGACAGCACCGACCGCGTCAGTGACTATGAACGCGGCGTTGTCAGGTTTGCGCCATACGCCAGCTACCTGACGGTCAACATCTCCTCGCCGAACACGCCTGGTCTGCGCAACATGCAGGCCCGCGAACAGCTTGGCGAGCTCCTGTCGCGCGTCATGGCCGCACGTACGGCAGCTGCTGCGCAGCCGCCCGTTTTCCTCAAGACCGCGCCGGACCTTGTTGAGGCCGAGCTGGAGGATATCGCCGCCGAGGTTACCGAGAAGGCAATAGACGGTGTCATCGTCTCCAACACCACCACCGCGCGGCCGGGGCTGCGCAGCGCCGATCTTGCCGGCGAGACCGGCGGGCTTTCGGGAAAACCGCTGTTCGAACGCTCGACCATCGTGCTGGCCAAGATGCGCAAACTGCTTGGCCCGGACCACGCCATCATCGGCGTCGGCGGCGTCGATTCGGCTGAGACGGCGCTGGAAAAGATCCGCGCCGGCGCCGATCTCGTCCAGCTCTACACCGGCATGATCTATGCTGGGCCAGCACTGCCGGGCCGCATTCTTGGCGGGATGGTCCGGTTCGCGGACATGCAACGGCTCAAATCGCTGCGCGAGTTGCGCGATACCAGCCTCGATCAATGGTCGTCCAAGCCGCTCTAACCCGAAGTTGCTCTAAAACGCAGTCCGCATCCGCACGCGCAAAATGGCAAGCAGGCTGAAGCCGCGCACCAGCAGGAAGACGTGCAGCGCCGCCCACAGGCCGTGATTGCCGAAGGCCGGGGCCAGGATGAGCAAGGCCGCGCTGAAGACAAGGAACGACAAGAGCATCATGTTACGCATGTCGCGCGACCAGGTCGCGCCGATGAAGACGCCATCCATTTGAAACGCCAGCACGCCGCTCAGCGCGGTGAACGCCGCCCAGGGCAGATAGATGTCGACAACGGCGCGTACATCTTCCGACGTCGTGATCAGGGCGACCAGATCAGTACCGCCCAGCAAAAGGACAAGCGTCGCCGTGGCCGCCAATCCGAAGCCCCAGAACAGGGTCAACCGCACCGCCTGCCGGAATTGCATCGCGGCACGCGCGCCCACGGCACGCCCGGCGAGCTGTTCGGCCGCCGTGGCGAAACCGTCGAGGAAATAGCCGGCGATGAGGAAGAAGTTCATCAGCACCGCGTTGGCGGCCAGCGTCACCGTGCCGAACTGTGCGCCCTGGCGGGTGAACAGCGCGAAAGCGGCGAGCAGCGAAAACGACCGGATCATGATGTCACGGTTGAGCGACATCATGCGCAGGAATGCCGACAGGTCGAGGATGCGATGGCGCGGCAGCCGGGGCGCTGCCCAGAAACGCCGGCCGATGATCGCCAGGCCAAGCAGCATGGCGACGAATTCACCGGTGACGGTCGCCCAGGCCACGCCGGCGACGCCCCAGCCGAGCTCCAGCCCCAGCAGGATGCAGAGCGCAATGTTGATGCCGTTCAGCACCAATTGCAGCATCAGTCCCAGCCCGCCCTCGCCGCGCCCCAGCACATAGCCGAGGATGGCGTAGTTGATCAGCGAGAAAGGCGCGGCGAGCAATCTGATGCGGATATAGACGGCCATCGCCTCGCTGACGCGCGGCTCGGCGCTCATGAACCATTGTCCGGCGATGGCGACCAGTGGCGCAAGTGCGGCAAACACAATGCCGGCGACGACCGCGATCAGCACGGCGCGCCAGAACACCGCCTGTTCCTCCAGTTCGTCGCCGCGTCCGAGCGCCTGGGCGACGAGACCGGTGGTGCCGGAGCGCAGGAAATTGAAGGAGGTAAAGACGACGTCGAAGACCAGGGCGCCCGCCGCCAGGCCGCCGAGAAGGGCAGCGTCGCCCAACTGCCCGACCACCGCAGTGTCGACGATGCCGAGCAGCGGCGTCGTCAGATAGGCAAGCGTCATCGGCACCGCGATGGCGAGCACCGAGCGGTTGGTGACGACGAAAGACCGGCCGTTGGCCGCTGCTGACACCTGATCCAGGATCCGCTTCCCCATCGTGGCTTGATCGAACAGCCGATGTGGCCCAGATTCCGGACGCCGCGCAACCACTCATCCCGCCACGGCCAACCGAAACCCGCCTCTGGCGCACCCGCCGTAAACCACCCAAATGCCCCTGCAGATCGTTCATCATCCCGACTACGACGCCGGTTTCGCAGTCAACCATCGCTTCCCCATGAGCAAATACAAGCTGCTGATGGAAGCCTTGGGCGCGCGCGGACTGACTGGCCCCGCCGCTCTCAACATGCCCGAACCGGCGCCGGCATCATGGCTGAAGCTTGCCCATGCCGCCGGTTATGTCGACCAGGTGCTGGCCTGCGAAGTGCCTGAAAAAATCGAGCGCGAGATCGGCTTTCCGGTGGGCCCGCGCGTCTCGCTCAGGGCGCAGCTCGCAACGGGCGGCACGGTGCTGGCAGCGCGGCTGGCGTTGCTGAACGGCATCGCCTGCAATGCCGCCGGCGGCAGCCATCATGCGCGGCGCGCACAGGGCGCCGGCTTCTGCACCTTCAACGATGTTGCCGTGGCTTCACTGCTGCTGCTTGCCGAAGCTGCCGTCGGCAACATCCTGATCGTCGATCTCGACGTGCATCAGGGCGACGGCACGGCGGACATTCTGGGTGGTGAACGGCGCGTGTTCACCTTTTCCATGCATGGCGACCGCAACTATCCGACGCGAAAGATCGCTTCCGACCTCGACATCGCCCTGCCCGATGGCACCGGCGATGCGGCCTATCTGCAAAGGTTGGGCGATATCCTGCCGGAACTCACCGCCATGGCGCGCTGGGACATCGTTTTCTACAATGCCGGGGTCGACGTTCATGCCGAGGACCGGCTTGGCAGGTTGTCGCTGTCGGACGAGGGCCTGCGCGCCCGCGACGACATGGTGATCCGCCATTTCCGCGCGCTCGGAATCCCGGTCTGCGGCGTCATCGGCGGCGGCTATTCGACTGACGTGGCGGCTCTGGCCGCGCGCCATGCCATCCTGTTCGAAACGGCCTCAGGCTTCGCCTGACGGCTTTTTTGCTACGCCGACCTTCGGGTCATGTTCTACTTTCGATAGTTGGCGATCCTGAGCAGGATGAAGGCCGGAATGACGATCGCCGCGCCCAGCAGGATGTAGCCGAGGAAACGGTCAATAGCGCGGAATCCCAGGTTCCAGAGATCGACGAAGAAATTGCGGATGCCGTAGAGCACATCTATCGGCGACCAGCCGAAAGCGTTCATGACAAGGCCGACGAGGAACGATACCACCAACAGCTTCAGGAGCACCCGGAGCGGCGTGTCGCCGAGAAAGCGCGTCAGTGCGGACAAGGCGTGTCTCCAGATTCGGTTGCCCCGATTCGGGCACAGAATCAGAAATACGCACTTGGTCGCCCGGCATCAAGGTGATCGCTCAGTTGCTGCGGTCGGCGCTTTGCCGAATTGTGCTCTTGACACTTATGTTGCAGCGCAGCAAAATTGGACGACAGAGGGTAACCAGTTGATATCGAATTGCCAGACTCATCGCCCGGCCATGGACGGACTGCGCTGGCCTCACCCTGACTTGCGAACGCAGGGCTTCTTGGAACACAGGGCTTCTTGAATGAAGTACAGGCGCGATATCGATGGTCTTCGGGCCGTTGCGGTACTGCCGGTTGTACTCTTCCATTTCGGCATCTCGGCAATTCCGGGCGGCTTTACCGGCGTCGATATCTTCTTCGTCATATCTGGTTACCTGATCACCGGAAGCCTTCTGGACGACCTTGAACGCGGCCAGTTTTCGATCGTCAGTTTCTACTGGCGCCGCGCCCGGCGCATTCTGCCGGCGCTGATCTTTGTCACGCTTCTCACCTGTATTGCGGCCTTGTTCATTCTTCTGCCGTCGGATCTGCATGAATTCAGCCTCAGCGTCATAGCGGCTTCGACTTTCTGGTCGAACATCTATTTCTGGAAAACGTCAAATTACTTCTCGATCGATGCCGAGCTCCGACCGCTGTTGCACACTTGGTCGCTTTCGGTCGAGGAGCAGTACTATATCTTTGCCCCCATCCTGATGTTCCTGATCTACCGCTTTTTTGCCAAACGCTGGCTGACGATACTCCTGCCGATCATCCTCGGCAGCTTCGTGCTGGCGGTCATGGCGACGTGGCTGGCGCCAAACGCGGGATTCTACCTGCTGCCGACACGGATCTGGGAACTCATGCTGGGTGCCGTGCTTATGCTGAAACGCCCCCCGCCCTTGAGCAACCGGTTCCTTATGGAACTGGTCGGGTTGGCCGGATTTGGCCTTCTCGCCATCGGGTTCTTTGCGATCTCGGAGAGCGACCCGTTCCCGGGCTACAACGCCTTGTATCCCTGCCTCGGAACGGCCCTCCTTATCTATGTCGGCCAAAACAGCCCCTCGACGATCGCCAGCCGCATATTAGAAGTCCGGCCGCTGGTCTGGATCGGCCTCATCTCCTATTCACTGTATCTTGTTCACTGGCCGATCAATGCGTTCGCGCACTATCTCTCTCTAGAGGAACTCGACCCGTCGATGACCGTTGCGTTGACGGTAGCAAGCTTCGCGCTGGCTGCGTTTTCCTGGAAGTACATCGAGCAGCCGTTTCGGCAGAAAAGGAGCTTCACCGCCCCGGCGCCCATCTTCGCCTTTTCAGCGGGCGCAATTGCTGTTCTTTGCCTAGGCGGGGCGGCGGGGGCGCTCGGCAACGGCTTTCCGCAACGCTTTCCAGACTATGTCCAACAGCGGATTCCTGTCGGGGACTGGGGCAATGGCACCTGTTTCAACGAGGGCTTCAGCCGGATCGAAAACTGGAATATCGAGGATTGCACGCGCACACGCGGCTTCCCTACAACCGTTTTGTTGTGGGGTGACTCGTTCGCAGCCCACTATGTTTCAGGCCTGGACGCCAACATGAATCAACTCCAGGCCAATATCGTGGAATACACCTACGCGGGCTGTCCCCCAATTCTCTCCTACTTCTCCTATGGACGCCCAGATTGCATGCGGTTCAATCAGCAAGCCCTGAAGATCATCCAGGACGCTGGCATCAAGACGGTCGTGCTCAGCGGTCGGTGGACCGATTATGAGGCCAGAAGTTTCGACGGTCTCCAGCAAACGATCGATACGCTTCGTGGCCTGGGTGTGCGCGTGTTTGTCATCGGCCAGTCTCCTCAGTTCATAACAGATGTTCGGAAAATCGCGTTCTTCGCAACGCGCGAAAAACTCGATGATACATCGTGGCCAATGGCGATGGATCCCGACATCAACAACCGTGTGCGCGCATTTACCAAAGGCGCCACCTTCATCGATCCGCTGAATTTCCTCTGTAGCGCCGGACGCTGCTCCTACGCCGACGCAGGCCAGTTCCTCTATTTCGATTACGGCCATTTTTCTACCATCGGGGCCACGCTGGCAATTTCGAAATACTGGCCGGCCTTTGCCACAGACGATGCCCTTGCCACGACGGAATAACAGTCTAGCGGCTGGCAAGGCATGAGTGCACGCTCAACCATTGCCCGAACGCCGGGTTGCGTGGTAACGAGGCTGCTGCGCGGGTATGATGTAATGGTAGCCTGTCAGCTTCCCAAGCTGAACGCGCGGGTTCGATTCCCGCTACCCGCTCCAGCTTCCCAGAAAAGGATTGAGGTTGATGACGAGCTGCGGTCGGTGGAATCCGTTCGTCACCTTGGAGCGGCCTGGCCACCAAGGAAGGCATCATCTGCGCAATGAAGTCGGACCGGCCGGCGCCGCACCTCGCAAGACCCACATGATCAGGTGGGCGGCCCATATCAGCCGGATAGAACATAACGTGATTCTAATAAAAGGCGGCAACAAAAGACGCTGATCCGCGTTGCGTTTGATCTGAAGGCCAGCCAGGGAGGAACCGGAAATGGCCGACGACAAGAGCAATAGAGGTTCTGGCGACGGAAACCGCGTCGCGCACGACCAAGACTATGAGTTCCGCTATTTCGCTACCAAGTTCGGCCTCTCAATACCGCAGATCCGCGAGCTTTTTGGCAAGCACGGCACTGATCGCGAGACCCTGTATCGGGAGGCTCGGAAGCTCGGAAGCGCCGTGACCACACAAGAGCGGATCTCGAACGACAACCGGACTTTTCACAACCAGGGCCGCCCATGACCGGCAAGCGACATAGCGAAGAAGTCGAACATGAGAGCGACCATATCTATGCGAATCCGACAGGGGGCCAAGTCGTAGATGCTCGGGACCTGCGGTACGTCAACTGGCACGAGCCGCTGGAACTCCCTGCCTGATCTGCTCAAAAGGCACCGCGATGATCGGCAAAGACCTCCTGGTTCGCATGCTCGACCGCCGCGACACCCTGCCGCCAGACGAAATCGCGCTTATTGAGGCCCTTCCGGTCCGGCCGGTAACTTTCGGACCAGATCAGGAGATCGTCAGGGAGGGTTCCCGCCCCGCCGAAAGCTGTCTTGTCGCGAATGGGTTCGCGGTTCGAAACCAGGCTATTCGGGAAGGAAAGCGTCAAATAACGGCAATTCACGTGCCGGGAGACTTTGTCGATCTTCATAGTCTGCTGCTAAAAGTGATGGATCACAGCGTGAGCGCGCTGGGTTCGTGCGATGTAGTTTTCATTCGACACAAAGACCTGCTCACAGCAATGGATGGCAGTCCACACCTCACCCGGATGCTCTGGCTTTCGACGACTATCGATGCCTCAATCCAACGCACTTGGATAACCTGCCTCGGGCGTCGCTCCGCCAAACAGCATCTCGCACATATAATCTGCGAGTTGTATGTCCGGTTGGAAATAGTTGGATTGGCCTCTGACCAGACGTTCGCGATTCCACTGACCCAGGCGGAATTGGGCGACGTGCTTGGTCTATCTGTAGTTCACGTGAACCGGACGCTGCAGGAACTTCGATCGAAGGACCTGGTTAGCTGGAAAGACAGGAGGATTGTTATCCTGGATTTCCAGCGATTGGCCTTGCTGGCCGACTTTGATGCGACCTACCTAAATCTCTTCCATGAACCGCGGTGACCGCCTCGGCCAGGATGCGCCAGCGCGCTGATGCGGGATCAAGATTTCTCGTCAGCTAAACAATGTGAATGAGCCCTCGCTCCGGATCGATTACAGCTGGGTTCAATTGGCACAGTTGACGTCAAAGAAGGATTGCATATGCGTGAACTCGAAAATCTCATCGAACATTATGTAAATATTCGGAGGCGGCGCCATAGTTTCATATCGACGAGGCTCGCCGTTAAGGCGCTCAAACAAATCGTACCGGCATGTTCGGTCTCTGATTCCGACCTAGCGAACATGATTGCCAATCGTGCAATAGACTACAACCTTCCTGTGAGCTTTGACCTTAAAGAGAGCTAGGCGTCGTGCTTTATTATACTAGATTAACCTCGCACGGCCCGGCTAGGTCCGCGTCTCGGCACACGGCGCGTGAGAACTTCCAAGAGACCTCGACGGGCTCGCCGGTTGCTCCGCTACCGCTAATTTAGCTGGAAGTGATGGAACCTGTTTGCCCCCGGCAAGTTCGGTAGGCAATGGAGGAGATTGCCACCATGAACAGTGTCATTTATCTCATCGGCCTTGTCGTCGTCGTGCTTGCGATCCTCTCCTTCCTCGGATTCCATTAGGAGAATGCCATGCAGCGCGAAGACGATCAGGGCCGTAAGCCGGCCGATTTCGAAACAGCCAAAAGCGAACTGTCCGAACGGTTCCAGCAGGAAACGCAGACCGCGACAGAGGCGCTACACGATGCGCGCGACGAACTCGCCAGGAAGGCGGGCGACTACGCTGCTGAAGCGAAGCAGGCGTTATTTGACAAGGCCGAGGGAACACAGCGCGATATCAGCTCCAACCTAAAGGCCTTTAGCGGAGCGTTGCGGGCAGCAAGCGAGCATCTGGCCAATAATGATCAACGGACCGCTTCGAAGTTCGCCCTCGATGCTGCCGGCTCGCTTGAACGCCTTTCATCTTCGTTGAAGGACAAACCATTCGAAGACGTTCTTGGCGAGATGCGGTCGTTCGGCCGCGAAAATTCAGGGGCGCTGATCGCCGGTTCAGTGTTGGCAGGCTTGGCGCTAGGGCGGTTTATCAAGAGCTCGCCATCATCTGCCCGGGCCGAGACACAGAGTCGATCGCAAACAGACGGGGGTCGATCGCAAACAGACGGGGGTCGATCGCAAACAGACGGGGGTTCAGAAACGGTTTCGAACTCGGATAAGCCCGCTACGCGATCGGCAGGGGCACCTAACACTACGCCGCCCCGCCTCAACCAGCCCAGAGACGACAGGGCCGTGGCTGGCGACGACTGGGCCGGCGCAGGCCTGGAGCAGAACCCATGACCAACAATCAGGAAAGTCGCGGCCTCGCAACCCTCGTCAGCGATCTGGCACAGCAGGTCACAACCCTGCTTCAAACCGAAAGCAGGCTGCTGCGGGCCGAAATGTCGGAAAAAATCAGTAAGGCCGGCACAGGCGCCGCCGAGGTTCTGGCCGGCGCCATATGCCTTCTCGCGGCCTTGATGGTGCTTTTGCAAGCACTCGTAATCGCCCTGGCGAGTGCCGGCCTGGGAGCGGGGTGGTCCTCGCTGCTGGTCGGCATCGTCGTCGCGATACTGGGAATCATTCTCTTGCGCTCTGGCACGAAAAGCATGGCTCCTTCCGAGCTGACGCCCGATCGCACACAAGACCAACTCAAGCGCGACGCGCGCGTGATTAAGGATCAAATAAGATGAGCGACAAATCCGCAGCCGAGCTCGAACGCGATGCCGACATCGCCCGAGCCAAGATAGCAGACACCGCCGATTCGATCCGCAGCAAGATGACTCCGGGTCAATTGATCGACGAATTTACCGGAATGTTCGCCGGCGGCGAGGGATCAGCCATGCTTGGCAAACTCAAGTCGCAAGTCAGGGACAACCCGTTACCGCTAACGTTGATTGGAGCCGGGCTGGCGTGGCTTATGCTTGGCAACGGCACGTCAGGAACCAGTTCAGCTGCTGCCACATATCGGACAGGCACGGCTCCCGACGCTTTCTCCGACCTGCGCAGCGATGATTTCAGCCAGGGCAACGAAGGGTCCGGAATCGGGGCGATGCTCTCCGATGCCGCCGGTTCAGTTACATCAGCAGCAAGCGGCGCGGCCGAAGCTGCGGCAAACGCCGCAACGGGCGCCAAGGAGAGGATGACAAACACCGCCGGCCAGTTCGGCTCAAGCGCCAGCGAAATAGCGGCTCGAACGCGCCAATCGGCACAGGACCTGTTCGAGCGCGAACCGCTGGCTATCGCGGCATTCGGCCTCGCGCTGGGCACTGCCATCGGGGTGATGCTGCCCCACACAGCCACAGAGGATGAGCAACTTGGCCCCTACCGCGACAAAATTCGCGACACTGCGGAGGAGGTTGTCGAAACGGGCCTGGAGCAAGCAAAGCAAGTTGCCGCCGAAGCCTATGAAGCGGTCAAGGAAGAGGCCGACCGGCAAGGCTCGGGTGGAGATGCCGACACGCTGGCAGGCAAGGTCGGCAAAGTTGTCGAATCGACCGCAAAGCGAACCGAAGAAGCCATTCGCGAGCGTTTGCCGGGGTCGTCGGACGGGTCTTCCACCACCTCATAGCATCGCCACCGCCCTGGGCCTGTCCATAGGACGTCGCCGGTCGTATCGGAAGTGATTGCGGATGTGGTTTTGTTGAAGTAGCGGGCCTCTGGCGAAGGGCATTTTCGGAACGCGGCGAAGGTCTCGGCGCACGCCGTGCTTGCGAGCAGGTGCTGGCCGGTCCGCTTTGCTACGGAGCAAGCTCGTCGACGGCGCGGGCGATCTCGTCCTTGAACTCGACTTTCGTGCCCGGCTGCACCATGGAGCCGAGATCTTCGACATCCCAATTGGTCAGTCGGATGCAACCATGCGAGAAGGTCGTGCCGATCTTGCCAGGTTCGGGCGTGCCGTGGATGCCGTAGCTTTCGATGGAGAGATCGATCCAGACCGATCCCACGGGATTGTTCGGCCCGGCAGCGATGGTGAAGGGACGCTTGCTCTTGACTCCCTTGAAGGCGAAGTCCGGATCGTAGTGATAGGTCGGGTTGCGCACCACGCGCTTGACCTCCGCCATGCCGCTTGGCGCCGGGTTTTCGTCGCTGCCGATCGAGGCGGGGTAGACTGCGAGCCATTTGCCGGAAGGGTCGAGCACGCGCACCAGGCGAGCGCCCTTGTCGACCTCAATGCCGGCAACGGCCGCGGGAGGATCGCCCCGGCCAACATCAGGCACGGTTAAAGTCTTGCCGGGCTTCCTGAAGCCGCCGTCCGGATTGAGCATCCTGAGCAACTGCTCGCTGACATGGAAGCGCTCGGCCAGCTTCTCCACCGCGTTGCGATAGGCGAGCCGCCGCAGACGGGCCATCCTCTCCATGCGAGCCGGAATACGCCTGGTGAAGGGTCCGCGCACATCCTTGCGCGTTACCTCATAGGTGACCAGCACCGGGTCGGTGGAGGTTGCCGTGAGCTTGCTCCAGGTCTGCGGAGTGAGCTTGCCATCGGGTGGGAGTCCGTTCGCCGCCTGAAAGGCGCCGACTGCCTTGGCGAAGTTCGCTGAAAGGCGACCGTCAATCAGCCCAGGCGAGAAGCGGGCGCGATCCAAGAGAATCTGTGCCTTCAGCACGGTCGGGTCGACACCCTTCGGTTCGCGGGCGGCGAACTGGGCCTGATTGACGGTGGTTAGGTCCAGCTTGGCCGCCCCCGTCTCGCCGCATGCGAAGGCAAGCGTCGCGGCGAAGACGAGGAGAAATCTTATCATCGATAGCCTCGCTGGGACTGCAACAAGAGCCCGCCTCTATGACGCGGCACGGCCCCGTGTGGTTCCTTCGCTCGAGCGATATTCCGAATTGAAGCGACATGACCGAAGAGCCGTGTAGCTGGATAGCTGTCCAACGGATTGGCAATGGATTGCTTGATTTAACGCCGTCAGCCCACCTCTCTCAAAATGAAGTCGTGCAGCATCTTGGCTGCCGGCGACAGCACGCGATTTTTTACGGTGATCAGACTGTAAGGCCTGACCTCGATGTCGAATTCGGTCTGGACGACGTCGATGGCGCCGGCCAGCCCCTCTGGGTTCTGGATGAATTTCGCCACCTGGATCGACACCGGCGCGATGGCGTCCGACTGTGCGACCATGACCAGGGTGAGCAGCAGCGAGCTGGTGTTGAGGATGCGGTCCGGCAGCGCGATGTTGCGGTTCAGGAAATTGCTCTCCATCGCCTGGCGCAGCGGCGAGCCGCCCGACTGGAAAACCCAGTCATAGGCGGCGGTCTCCTCCAGCCGCACCGCCTTGCCCTTAGCCAGCGCGTGGCCGCGCCGCACAATGAGGCAGGCTTTTTCGACGCCGATGACGCGGGCCTCGAACAGCCGTGGATTGAGGTCCTCGGGGATGCGCGCGATGATGAAATCGTGACGTGTGGCGATCAGTTCGCGCGCCAGCACATTGGAGGTCTCGACCTGCATGGTGATCTCGATACGCGGATAGATGCGCCGGATCTCGCGGATCGCCGGCACGGCGAGCTCGATTGCAGGGGCCGTCACCGCGCCCAGGAACACCGAGCCGCCCTTGCCCGCCTTGAGCTCGGATATCTCGCGGTCGACTTCACGCATCTCGAGCAGGATCGAACGCGCGCGCCTCGCCAACGCCTTGCCATAGGGCGTCAGCGTGATGCCGCGCGGCAGCCTCTCGCACAGCTTGACGTCGAGCACCGCCTCCATCTCGGCGATCATGCGCGAGGCGGCGGGCTGGGAGATGTTCATGACCTGGGCTGCCGCGCTGACCCGGCCATGGTCATCGAGGGCTGCGATCATTCGCATGTGGCGCAGGCTAAGGCCGCTGCGCAGCAAGGTCTCACTCCTGCCGGGACTTTCCCCATAACCATCTGAAAGTCCGCCAGGATCCCTTAGCGCCGCCATGGTATCGGTTTGCTCCTCGCTCGTCGCCGGCCGGCAATCCCGGCCGATCTTTTGGCCACTTTGAATTCTTTTGGCCACTTTCAGTATATCAGTTTGGGTATAGCAACTACCAAAGATCGCATTTGACAGTTATGGCAAAGCGCCACACCCTTTGCGCGTCCTGAAGCCTGACCGTCGCCAGCGAGAAAAATCGCATCGACCGGAACCAGAGTCTCAGGGCCGATTGGGAGGATACCGGAGATCGATATAGCGGCAGCGGCGCGTTTTGGCTCGCTCCTGCACGATCGCGCGGCCCACGAAACCCAGGGTGCGCGTCCATCAACCAGGGAGAGTTAATGTGAAGATCATCAAGACACTGGCCGCCGTCGCGGCCCTTAGCATCGCGGCCATGACGGTCCCGGCGCAGGCAGGCGAAGGCCTCATCGGCGTGCTGATGCCGACCAAGACCTCGCAGCGCTGGATCAACGACGGCGACGCCGTCAAGTCCCAGCTCGAGGCTCTGGGCTACACTGTCGACCTGCAATATGCGCAGGACGACATCCCCAACCAGCTCAGCCAGCTGGAAAACGAAATCACCAAGGGTCCAAAGGCGCTGATCATCGCCTCGATCGACGGCACCACCTTGTCGGACGCGCTGCAGAAGGCGGCTGACGCCGGCGTCGTGGTCGTCGCCTATGACCGACTGATCAAGAAGACTCCGAATGTCGACTACTACACAACGTTCGACAATTTCGGCGTCGGCGTCATCCAGGCGAAATCGCTGCTCAAGGGCCTCGGCTATCCTGAGAACAAGGGTCCGTTCAACGTCGAACTGTTCGGCGGCTCGCCCGACGACAACAATGCCTTCTTCTTCTACGACGGCGCCATGTCCGTTCTACAGCCGCTGATCGACGACAAGACCCTGGTCGTGAAGTCCGGCCAGATGGGCATGGACAAGGTCGGCACGCTCCGCTGGCTGGCAGCCACCGCCCAAGCCCGCATGGACAATCTGCTCTCCGCCAACTACTCGGATGGCAGCCGCGTCGATGGCGTGCTCTCGCCGTATGACGGCCTGTCGCGCGGCATCATCGCCTCGCTGCGCGCCGTTGGTTACGGCACGGCCGATCAGCCATGGCCAATTGTTACCGGCCAGGATGCCGAAACCGCTTCGGTCAAGGCGATCATCGCCGGCGAGCAGTATTCGACCGTGTTCAAGGACACCCGCGAACTCGCCAAGGCGACGGTCGAGCTCGTCGACAAGGTGCTCTCGGGCGGCAAGCCGGAAGGCCTCGACACCAAGACCTACAACAACGACGTCAAGGTCGTCCCCTCGATCCTGCTGACGCCGCATGATGTCGACAAGTCGAACTACCAGGCCCTGGTGGTCGATTCCGGCTACATCAAGGCCGAAGAGCTGAAGTAACCGCAGACGTAAAACCCGGGGTCCTGCGCAGCGCAGGGCCCCGCTTCGTCAGTGAACGACCCCGGTATGTTTCCGGACCTCGCAGGAGTGGTATTGCCGATGGCCTCGACGATTTTGGAGATGCGTGACATCACCAAGACGTTTCCCGGCGTCAAGGCGCTTTCGAATGTCAACCTAAGCGTCGAGGAAGGCGAGATCCACGCCGTGGTCGGCGAGAACGGCGCCGGCAAGTCGACACTGATGAAGGTGCTGTCGGGCGTATATCCAGCCGGCACCTATGATGGCGAAATCGTCTATCGCGGCGATGAGTGCCATTTCAAAGGCATCCACGACAGCGAGCGCCGCGGCATCGTCATCATCCACCAGGAACTCGCGCTGGTTCCGATGCTGTCGATCGCCGAAAACATCTTCCTCGGCAACGAACACGCCAGCTACGGCATCATCGACTGGAACGCCAACGAGACCCGCACCAGCGCTCTGCTCAAGAAGGTGGGCCTTAGGGAAGACCCCAAGACACTGATTACCAATATCGGCGTCGGCAAGCAGCAACTGGTCGAGATCGCCAAGGCGCTCAGCAAGGAAGTGCAGTTGCTGATCCTCGACGAGCCGACGGCGAGCCTGTCCGAAAAGGACAGCCAGGCGCTGCTCGACCTGCTGCTCGAATTCAAGCGGCAGGGCATCACCTCGATCCTGATCTCGCACAAGCTCAACGAAATCAACCGGGTCGCCGACAAGGTCACGATCATCCGCGACGGGCGGACGATCGAGACGCTGGCGAAGAAGGACATCTCGGAAGACCGCATCATCACCTCGATGGTCGGCCGCTCGCTGGACGACCGATATCCGTCGCGCGAGCCTAACATCGGTGAGATCGTGCTCCAGGTGAAGAACTGGTCGGTCTATCACCCGATCCATGCCGAGCGGCAAGTGATCAAGGGCATCGATATCGACGTCCGCAAGGGCGAGGTGGTGGGTATCGCCGGGCTGATGGGCGCCGGACGCACCGAATTCGCGATGAGCCTGTTCGGCCGCTCCTATGGCCGCCGCATCACCGGCGAGGTGCTGCTCAACGGCAAGCCCATCGATGTCTCCTCTGTCAGCAAGGCAGTGGAACACGGCATTGCTTACGTCACCGAAGACCGCAAGACCTACGGTCTCAACCTGATCGATCATATCAAGCACAACATCACGCTGGCCAATCTTCCCGGCGTGTCGCGCCATAGCGTGATCGACGACATGCGCGAGCTCGCCGTCGCCAACGACTACAAGGCCAAGACCAACATCCGCTCGTCCAGCGTTTATCAGATGACCGGCAATCTATCGGGCGGCAATCAACAGAAGGTGGTGCTGTCGAAGTGGCTGTTCGCCAATCCGGAGGTGCTGATCCTCGACGAGCCGACGCGCGGCATCGACGTTGGCGCCAAGTATGAAATCTACACGATCATCGCGCGTCTCGCATCGGAGGGTAAGGCGATCATCGTCATCTCGTCTGAAATGCCCGAACTGCTCGGCATCACCGACCGTATCTATGTCATGAACGAAGGACGCATCGTCGGCGAAATGGCGGCGAGCGATGCCAGCCAGGAAAAGATCATGCGCGCCATCGTTCGCGGAGAAGGAAAAGCATCATGAGCACCGAAAGCGGTCCCGTCCCGAAAAGCGGCGTCGCCGAAGATGTGCAGCAAGGGCCGCGCGTTGCTGTCTCGGCGCTGGTCACCAATTTGCGCGAATACGGTCTGATCCTGGCGCTTATCGCCATCATGGTGTTCTTCCAGTACACGACGTCCGGAACGCTGTTCAAGCCGGTGAACTTGAGCAACCTGGTGCAGCAGAACAGCTTCATCATCGTGATGGCGCTGGGCATGCTGCTGGTGATCGTCTCCGGCCATATCGATCTCAGCGTCGGCTCCGTCGCCGGTTTCATCGGCGCGCTGGCGGCGATGATGATGGTCATCTGGCCGCTCGGCCCTTTCAGCAATCCGCTGGTGGTATCGATCATCTGCCTGATCGTCGGTGGTGCAATCGGCGCGGCACAAGGCTACTGGATTGCCTATCACCGAATACCGAGCTTCATCGTCACGCTGGCGGGGATGCTGATCTTCCGCGGTATCTGCCAGGCGCTGCTGGGTGGGGGGTCTTCCGTGGGGCCGCTTCCGGTCGGCTTCAAGGCGCTCAGTTCCGGCTTCATTCCCGACGTGATCGGCTCATTGACGCTCATACCGCCGGTCGTCAACGCCGCCGGCAAGACAATCGTCGGTAGCGGCCTGACGCTGCACATGACGACGATCATGCTCGGCATCGTCGCCGTGGTCGCCTATGCTTATTTCGGACTCAGGGCACGGCGCAGCCGCGAGCGGCATGGCTACGAAGCCGAGCCGTTCTCGCTGTTCGTCGTCAAGACCCTGGTGACCAGCGCCCTGGCGCTGTTTCTGGTCTACCAATTCGCCACCTACAGGGGTCTGCCAATCGTTCTCGTGGTGATGGGCGTGCTGATCGCGCTGTTCGTCTTCGTCACCAAACGCATGACGGTCGGCCGCCGCATCTACGCAATGGGCGGCAATGCCAAGGCGGCGCAGCTTTCCGGTATCAAGACGGAGCGGCTGACCCTGATGGTGTTCATCAATATGGGCGTGCTCTCGGCGCTCGGCGGGCTGATTATTGCGGCGCGCCTTGGTCAGGCGGTGCCGGCGGCCGGCCTCGGCAGCGAGCTCGACGTCATCGCCGCTGTGTTCATCGGCGGCGCTTCGGCGATGGGCGGCGTCGGTCAGGTTGTTGGCGCGGTGGTCGGCGGTTTCATCATGGGCGTCATGAACAACGGCATGTCGATCATGGGTGTCAATGTCGATTGGCAACAGGTGGTCAAAGGCCTGGTGCTGCTCGGCGCCGTGGTCTTCGACGTCTACAACAAGAACAAGGCTTGAGGGCGAGGCAACTCATGCATGTCGCCAAAAATGTGCAGAGTATTGGGACAACGGCATGCATAAAAGCAAGGATTAAAGCGGGCCCCTTTTCAAACGCGGCGCGCTTTTAGGAGGCACGGGTCACATCGCGGCGCTGCCGGGCGCCGCAAGGAAGTCCCCCGGGGGCCGGGCCCGCGAGCGCAATCCGGACGAAGAATTTCACCCGTGGCGCGGACACCGTCAGAGCTGCGCCAGGAAAGCTTGCCAGACCGGCAGGCCGGCCAAGGCAATTGAGAGAGGGTACGTCATGCTGATTTCGCAAATCCTCGACGAGGCGGAGACCATCCGCGTCGTCGCCCGCAACGGCGGCAAGACCAGAATCATCAACGGCGCCCGCAGCGTCTATTCGCTGGCGATGGAGGCCGCGCGCACCGGCACCGGGCTCGTCGCCCTGATCGAGCGCAAGGGCTTCGGTGAAGCGGTCGACCTCGATGCCGCCTACAAGAAGGGGCGGCTGTTGTCGCCGATCAACCATCCCGACCCGGCGCATCTCCACCTCACCGGCACCGGGCTGACACATCTCGGCTCCGCCGCGACCCGCGATTCCATGCACAAGAAGCTCAGCAGCGACGGCGAGGAGCAGCTCACCGATTCCATGAAGATGTTCCGCATGGGGCTGGAGGGCGGCAAGCCGGCCAAGGGCCAGACCGGCGTGCAGCCGGAATGGTTCTACAAGGGCAACGGCACCATGGCAGTGGCGCCCGGTGCGGCACTTCTGTCGCCCGCCTTCGCCCAGGATGCCGGCGAGGAGCCGGAAGTCGCCGGCATCTATGTCATCGGCGACGACGGCGTCCCGTTCCGCGTCGGCTTCACGCTGTCAAACGAATTTTCCGATCACGTCACCGAGCGCGTGAACTATCTTTTCCTCGCGCATTCCAAGCTGCGCAACGCTTCGTTCGGGCCGGAGATCCTGATCGGCGACCTGCCGTCCGACGTCAGGGGTTCCTCGCGCATCCTCCGCGACGGCCAGCTGCTGTGGGAGAAGCCGTTCCTGTCGGGCGAGGCGAACATGTCGCACACCATCGCCAATCTCGAACATCACCACTTCAAATATTCGGCCTTCCGCCAGCCGGGCGACGTGCATGTGCACATGTTCGGCACGGCGACACTGTCCTTCGCCGACGGCGTCAGGACCGAGGCCGGCGACGTCTTCGAGATCGAGGCCAGGGATTTCGGCCTGCCGCTGCGCAACCCGCTTGAAATCGAGCAGCCGGTGAAGGTGGCGGTGAAGGCGCTTTGAACGCCAGCCTCCTCCTTCTCCCCTTGTGGGAGAAGGTGGATCGGCGCGCAGCGCCGAGACGGATGAGGGGTGCTGGACGGAATGAGGCGTCGGCTTTCCCTGGAACACCCCTCATCCGACCTCGCTTCGCGAGGCCACCTTCTCCCACAAGGGGAGAAGGAAGAGCGCGCACCCTTCAACGTCAATAAATATCGAAATCGAAATATTTGGCCTGGATCTTCTTGTAGGTCCCATCGGCGACGATCGCGTCAATCGCGGCGTTGAGCTTTTCGCGCAGCGCATTGTCTTCCTTGCGCACGGCGATACCGGCTTCGGTTTCGGTGCCCTTGACGTCGCCGACCATCTTGCAGCAGCCGTCGCTCGATTTCTTCATCCAGTCCATCAGCACGAATTTGTCTGAAAGGACGGCATCGAGACGGCCGTTCATCAGGTCGGCGACCGCCTCCTCCTGGGTTGGATAGAGCTTCGCCTCGGCGCCGGCCTTGCCATAGACATCCTGGGCATGGTCGGCCTGGGTGGTCGAAGCCTGGGCGCCGACCGTCTTGCCGGCGAGTGCCGCCGGTTCGGTCGAGGCAATATCGCTGTCCTTCAAGGCCACCAGCGAAAGCGGCGTCGTATAGTATTTGTTGGTGAAGGAGACCTGTTTCTTGCGCTCCTCGGTAATGCTCATGGACGCGATAATGGCGTCAAACTTTCTCGCCTGGAGCGCCGGAATCATGCCGTCCCAGTCCTGCGTGACAAGTTCGCATTCGACCTTCATCTGAGCGCAAAGCGCATTGGCGATGTCGATGTCGAAGCCGACGAGCTTGCCATCCGCGGTGATGGTGTTGAACGGCGGATAGGCGCCTTCAGTGGCGATCTTCAACTTTTCCTGTGCTTGCGCCGACAAGGACCCGGCTGACATCGCCAGCATGGCAGCTGTTGCTGCCGATGCGATCCATCTTGAAATCTGCATTTTTTGTTCCCCTTGTTCAACCGTGTTGACGGCTAGGCACAGCCAAGCACGACCCGAAAGGTCAGGCAAGCATGGTCTGATCATAGTGGGCGATCAGCGCGCCGCGCGAAAATGCTTGGACAGTTTCAGGCCCTGTGCCTGATAGTTCGAGCCGAGATCTGTGCCGTAGAGTGCCTGCGGCCGCTTCAGCATGTGCTCGTAGACCAGCCGTCCGACGATCTGGCCGTGATCGAGGATGAACGGCACTTCGTGGCTGCGCACTTCGAGCACCGCCCGGCTGCCGGTGCCGCCCGAGGCCGAATGGCCAAAACCCGGATCGAAGAAACCGGCATAGTGGACGCGGAATTCGCCGACCAGCGGATCGAAGGGCGTCATCTCGGCGGCATAGAGCGGCGGCACATGCACCGCCTCGCGGGACACCAGGATGTAGAATTCGTCCGGGTCGAGCACCAGTTCGCCGGCGCCGCTCTTGTAGAGCGGCTCCCAGAAATCGACGACATCCTGCGCGGCGCGCTTATCGACATCGACCAGGCCGGTGTGGTGCTTGCCGCGGTAGCCGACCAGCCCATCCTTGTCGCCGTCGAGGTCGATGGACAGTGCGATGCCGCCGCCGGAAATGTTCGGCGGGTCGGTGGCGACGAGCGTCTCGGCACGATGCAATTCGTGCAGCTCGCTTTCCGACAAAAGCGCATTGCCGGTGCGGAACCGGATCTGCGACAGCCGCGAGCCGGCGCGAACGACGATCGGAAACGTGCGCGGGCTGACTTCCAGATAGAGCGGGCCGTTGTAGCCGGCAGCGATCTTGTCGAACTCGTGGCCGCGATCGGTCATCACCCGGGTGAAGATGTCGAGCCGCCCGGTCGAGCTCTTCGGGTTGGCCGAGGCGGAAATGTTTGCCGGAAGCGCCAGACTCTCGAGCAGCGGCACGATATAGACGCAGCCCGTCTCCAGTACCGCACCATCGGCGAGATTGATTTCGTGCAGCTTCAGGCGGTCGAGTTTTTCAGCAACCCTGTGGTTGGGCCCGGGCAGGAAGGAGGCGCGCACCCGCCAGGCCTTGTCGCCAAGCCTGAGGTCGAGGCTGGCCGGCTGGACCTGGTCGGCATCGAGCGCGCGCAGTGACTTCAGCGCGCCCGACTGGTGCAGCGCGGAAATATCCTGATCCGGAAGAATGCCTGTCTGCCGCAAAGTCTGGCTCCGCTCCAAGGCCGGGCGTGGTCTCGTCTTGTCGCAGGTTCCTGCCGTGGAACCCGCTGGTACAAACCTCTTAATCATGCGGGCAATTGACGCAAGCGCGGTGCAGGTCTAAAGGATCGTTATCCCGTGGTGATTTGGCCGGTCGGCTTGCAGCCACGTTAAACAAGTCGCTAAAGGACCGTTGGCCGAAAGGCCGTATGGACCGGTTGCGACTTTCGCGGCCGGTTTTTTTGTGTTTGGACGATTTTTTGTGTTTGGAACAAGGTGATGACGAGCAACACGCGCAACTGGAAGCCTCAGACCGCCCTCGTGCATGCAGGAACGCTGCGTTCCGGCTTCGGCGAAACCTCCGAGGCGATGTATCTCACGCAAGGCTATGTCTACGACACGGCGCAGGCGGCGGAAGCCCGCTTCAAGGGCGAGGAACCGGGCTTCATCTATTCGCGCTATGCCAATCCGACGGTCGACATGTTCGAGAAGCGCATGTGTGCGCTGGAAGGTGCCGAAGATGCCCGCGCCACCGCATCCGGCATGGCGGCGGTGACAGCGGCGTTGCTGTGCAGTGCCCGGGCGGGCGACCACATCGTGGCGGCGCGCGCGCTGTTCGGCTCCTGCCGCTGGGTGGTCGAGACGCTGGCGCCGAAATACGGCATCGAGGCGACGCTGGTCGACGGCACCGAAATCGCCAATTGGGAAAAGGCGGTCAGGCCCAACACCAAGTTGTTCTTCCTTGAAAGCCCGACCAATCCAACGCTGGAGGTCGTCGACATCGCCGCCGTTGCCTCGCTTGCCAATTCGATCGGCGCGCGGCTGATCGTCGACAACGTCTTTGCCACGCCCTTGCAGCAGAAGCCGTTGCAGCTCGGCGCCCATATTGTCGTCTATTCGGCGACCAAGCACATCGACGGCCAGGGCCGCTGCCTCGGCGGCATCATCCTGTCGGACAAGAAGTGGATCGATGAGAATTTGCACGACTACTTCCGCCACACCGGCCCCAGCCTCTCGCCCTTCAATGCCTGGACGCTGCTGAAGGGCCTGGAGACGCTGCCGCTGCGCGTGCGCCAGCAGACGGAAAGTGCCGGCCGGATCGCTGACTTCCTCGCCGAGCGATCGGAAATTGTCCGCGTCATCTATCCCGGCCGCGCCGATCACCCGCAGGCGGCGGTCGTCACGAAGCAGATGTCGGGCGGCTCGACGCTGATCTGCCTCGACGTCAAGGGGGGCAAGCAGGCGGCCTTCGCCTTCCAGAACGCGCTCGATGTCGTGCTGATTTCCAACAATCTCGGTGACGCCAAGAGCCTGATCACCCATCCAGCGACGACGACACACAAGAATCTGAGCGACGAGGCGCGGGCCGAACTTGGCATTGGGCCAGGCACGCTCAGGCTGTCCGTCGGACTGGAGGACACTGACGACCTGCTCGAAGACATCGAGCAGGCCTTGAAAGCCGCTGGATAGGGATACGCGCCGAACTGCTGCGCTCTATCTGCAAAGCAGGCGCGGTCAGGCGCCCGACGGCGTCTCTTCCAATTCCGCAACGGCGCTGGTTTGGATGGTCATCGTGTTGCCGCGCCAGTCGACGGCACCGCTGAGCCAGCCGCGCACCCAGATGGCGGGAAGCATCACGTCCCGCGCAACCATCGCCGGGATCATGCGCAACGACAGGTGCCAGCCCTTGGCCGAGGCGAGAGCGCATTCCGGGAGATAGGCGACGATCAGCACGGCGATAGCGGTTGCCGGCAGGCTGAAGCCGGCGCCTGCTGCCGCAACCAGCGCAAGCACCAGCGGCGGCGCCGCTCCGATCAGGATCTCGGGCGCGAAGAACAGTGGGAAGGTGACGCGACGCAGGCGTGCCCAGCGGGCCTGGCGCGACCAGATTTCGTCAAATGTGCGCAAACCGAGCGGCTGCTCGAAGGGTGCGGCAACGAGATTGACGCGCAGTCCGAGCCCGTTAACCAGCTTGGTCGCAGCGGCATCCTCGGCAATCTCAGCAGCAAGCGCACGGATGCCGCCATTGGCGTCGAGCAATGGCTTGTTCCACAACATGCTCTTGCCCTGGGCAAAACCGAGCCCGAGCGCCTCGCCGGTATATTGCCAGCGCGCCTGCAGCGTATTGAGGAAAGCGCATTCGACCTCCGCCCAGAACCCGTCCGGCCGCGAGCCGATCGGCGTCGAGCAGACGAGGCCGGTGTCCTGCCGCCATGCCGTCATCAGATGCTGGACATAGTCCCTCGGCATCAGGACGTTGGAATCGGCAAGGATGACCCAGGGGTGGCGCGCCGCCTCCCAGCCCTTCACGCAATTGTTGAGTTTCGGATTGCCGCTGATGCGGTCGTCGCCGACCAGCAGCCGGGCCGGCACGGCCGGAAAGCGGGCGATCGCATCGGTGATCGGCCCGACCACCGGGTCGTCGGCATGGGCGACGCAGAAGATGAGCTCATAGTGCGGCCAGTCGAGAGAGAAGGCCCGGTCGAGCGTCTCCTCGGTAAACGGCTCGACGCCGCGCGACGGCACGACGATCGACACCGGCGGCGCCTTGCCGGCTGGCGGCGTGATCCTGCCAGGCCGCTTCAGCTTCAACGAAGCGAGCAGGATGCTGGCGAGATTGACAAGAAGCAAAGCTATGGAAAGCAAGGCGGCTGTGACTGTCAATTCCATCAATATCTGGTCGCTCCAGAAAAACCGGCCGCATCAAAGCCGTTTTCAACAGTTCGACAGAATGCTGAGTCGCCCGGCCCTGCACACCATCATTGTCATGTGTCACTTAAATGACATTGTTCTTCGGCACCTGCGCTCAACAGTTTCGGGCAACGATGGCAGGCACCGAACGAGGGGAGGCACCCCGTTGGCCGAACTGCGGAGAGCGTCGAATGTTCCGTCTGCATACTGTGGAGTAATTTATGTACAGCGCCGTCACGCGCAACATCGAAGTGCAGGTCAGGCCGTTCTATCTGGAGGATCGCTCCGACCCTTCGGAGAACCGCTATGTCTGGGGCTACCAGGTAACCATCGACAACCAGTCGGATGAATTCGTGCAGCTTCTGTCACGCTACTGGCATATCACCGACGGCACCGGCCGGGTCGAGGAGGTGCGCGGCGCTGGCGTTGTCGGCGACCAGCCTGAACTCAATCCCGGCGATAGCTATCAGTATACGTCTGGCTGCCCACTCTCGACGCCATCCGGCATCATGGTCGGCCACTACACGATGCGCAACAAGCTGGGCGAGACGTTCGACGTTGCCATCCCCGCCTTTTCGCTCGACCTGCCGGGCACGCGGCGCACCGTCAACTGAGGCTCACTTGGGTTCCTCACCTCTCTGCGTGGGGCGAGGAACCCAAGCTCTGCGAAGGCACCGAGGCAGCACTGACGCCTGCTATTGCGCCGCAGCAAATTCCGCCGGGTCGAAGTCATATTGCTTCGAGCAGAATTCGCAGGCGACGTGAATGCCGCCATTCTCGGTGCTGTCCCTGATCTCGTCGGCGGAGAAGCCTTCGAGAATGCCGCGGATCTTCTCCCTGGAGCATGAGCACTGGTCGGCTACCGGTACGCCGCCGAAGACGCGCACGCCGTGCTCGTGGAACAGCCGGTAAAGCAACCGCTCTGCGCCGATCGTCGGGTCGATCAGTTCCGTCGGTTCGATGGTGCCAAGCAACGCGAGCAGTTCCTGCCAGGAATTGTCGGCCGGATCATGGATCTCCTCGCGCGGATCGCCGTCGCCACCCGGAAGGTCGGGCACGCGCATGCGTTCGGGCGATTGCGGCAGGAACTGCGCCAGGATGCCACCGGCGCGCCATTGCTCGCGGGCACCGCCGATGCCGGGCGTCAACAGCTTGGCCACCGAAAGCCTGAGATCGGTCGGGATCTGCTCCGACTGCCGGAAATAGGTGCGGGCGGCCTCCTCCAACGTCTCGCCGTCGAGCTGGACGATGCCCTGATAGCGCTGCGTGTGGGCGCCCTGGTCGATAGTCAGCGCCAGGACACCGCTGCCGAGCAGCGTCCGCTGCGAGGTCTCGACGGCAGAGGTCAGTGCCTCCAGCCGGTCGGCGTCGAAGCGGGCATAGGCGCGCAGCGCATGCGGCGTGGAAAAATCCGCCACCAGCATGTCGACCGGCCCGTCGGTGCGGGTCTGCAGGATGAACTTGCCTTCGAATTTGAGCGAGGTGCCGAGCAGCACCGTCAGCACGCAGGCTTCCGCGAGCAAGCGGGCCACCGGCTCGGGATAGTCATGACGGCTGAGGATCGCGTCGAGCATCGGCCCGAGCTGGACGGTGCGGCCGCGCACGTCGAGCGGCCCAACCTCGAAGGGCACGACATGATCGTCGCCGGCGTAGCCGAATTCGCCGAGTTTGGGTTGATGTTCAGCCAATTGACGGGTTTCCAACATGACAAAGCTCCGGGGCGCGGCGATGCCGCCCTCCGGGGCGCATGCGTCGAAACGCGCTCGATTTGCGTGATGCGCCTGAGATAGGCATCACGCACTCCTGGATCAAGGCGGCCCGGATCACGGCGGCCCGGATCAAGCGCCGAGGCACCAAGCCAAAACCGCCTTCTGGGCGTGGAGCCGGTTCTCGGCCTCGTCGAACACCACCGAATGCGGCCCGTCGATGACTTCGTCGGTGACCTCCTCGCCGCGATGCGCTGGCAGGCAGTGCATGAACAACGCGTCAGGCTTTGCCTTCGCCATCAGTGCCGCATTGACCTGATAGGGTGAGAAGACATTGTGGCCGCGAGCACGGTGCTCCTGGCCCATCGACACCCAGCAATCGGTAACGACACAGTCGGCCTCGTGGACGGCTTCCTCGGGCGAGCGGGTGAAGTTCAACTTGCCGCCATGCGCCCTCGACCAGTCGACATGCTTCTGCGCCGGCTCGCTGCCTTCCGGCACGGCGACGTTGAGGTTGAAGCGGAACCGTGCCGAGGCCTCCAGCAGCGAATGCAGCACGTTGTTGCCGTCGCCGGTCCAGGCGATGGTCTTACCGGCGACCGGGCCGCGATGCTCCTCGAAGGTCATGATGTCGGCCATCAGCTGGCAGGGATGGGTATCGTCGGTCAGCCCATTGATGACGGGAACGGTGGCGTTCTCGGTCAGCTCCAGCAGGCGGTCATGCGATGTGGTGCGGATCATGATCGCATCGACATAGCGCGACAGGACCTTGGCCGTGTCGGCGATGGTTTCGGAGCGGCCGAGTTGCATCTCGGCGCCGGTCAGCATGATGGTCTCGCCGCCGAGCTGGCGCATGCCGACGTCGAAGGACACGCGCGTGCGCGTCGACGGCTTGTCGAAGATCATCGCCAGCACCTTGCCTTCAAGCGGTTTTGTCCGCTCGCCAGCCTTGAGCCTTGCCTTTCGCACGACGGCATCGTCCAGCATAAGGCGCAGATCGCCCTCGGAAACGGCGGAAAGATCGGTGAAATGGCGAAGGCTCATTTGGGTCTTCCGACTGTTATTTCGCCGCAGCCGCGGCGATGGCGTCCGACAGGCCCCGGGCGCCGGCGCGGATGCGGTCGAGCGCCTCATGGATCTCGGCGTCGGTGACGGTGAGCGGCGGCAACAGGCGAAGAACGTTGTCGCCGGCCGGAACCGCCAGCAGATGCTGGTCGCGCAACGCCATGTTCACTTTAGTGTTGGGCGCGGCGCATTTCAGTCCGAGCATCAGGCCGGTGCCCCTGATGTCTTCAATGACATCGGGAAATTCGTCGGCGACACCCGCCAGCCCCTGCTTCAGCAGCAACGCCTTGCGCTGCACATCCTCCAGAAAACCGTCTTCCAGCACCACGTCGAGCACGGCGTTGCCGACTGCCATCGCCAGCGGATTGCCGCCGAAAGTGGTGCCGTGCACGCCGGCGGTCATACCGACGGCCGCCTCGTCGGTGGCGAGGCAGGCGCCCACCGGGAAGCCACCGCCGATGCCCTTGGCGACGGCCATGATGTCCGGCGTGACGCCAGCCCATTCATGCGCGAACAGTTTTCCGGTACGGCCGATGCCGCACTGGACCTCGTCGAAGATCAGCAGCAGATCATGCTGTTGGCAGAGCTGCCTCAGCCGCTTCAGCGACTGCGTCGGCACCGGGCGAATACCGCCCTCGCCCTGCACTGGCTCGATCAGGATCGCAGCGGTCTCTGATGTGATCGCCTTTTCGACGGCGTCGATGTCGTCGAAGCCGACCTGGTCGAAACCTTCGACCTTGGGGCCGAAACCTTCCAGGTATTTGTACTGGCCGCCGGCGGCGATGGTCGCCAGCGTGCGGCCATGAAAGGCGCCTTCGAAGGTGATGATGCGAAAGCGCTCGGGATGACCCTTGACGAAATGGTAGCGCCGCGCCGTCTTGATAGCGCATTCCAGCGCCTCGGCGCCGGAATTTGTGAAGAACACCTTGTCGGCGAAGGTTGCGTCGGCCAGCCGCTCGCCCAGACGGCTCTGCCCCGGAATCTCGTAGAGGTTGGAGACATGCCAGAGCTTGGCCGCCTGCTCGGTGAGTGCCGAGACCAGATGCGGATGGCTGTGGCCCAGCGAATTCACGGCAACGCCGCCGCCAAAATCGAGATATCGCTCGCCCTTGTCGGTGACCAGCCAAGTGCCTTCCCCATGGTCGAAGGCCAGGGGTGCGCGGGTAAAGGTCTCGAAAAGCGCCGAACCGCTCATTATATGCGTCTCCGGAACCGGAAAATCAAAAAGCCGCCAAAGCGGCGGCCTGTGCGGCTTATCGTGTTTTTCGGCCATGAAGTCAACGAAAACGTCGCGCAAGAACGCGCGGCAAGCTTTCCAGCGAGACGCCGGCTCATCAGCGACCGGGCAAGTTGGGGAAAACCGAAAAAACCGATTCGTGTTGGCCCTCGGACTCTTGTCACCGAGTCAGCGCATAAGGTAATTGTAGGTCGAGAAATAACTAGATTTCGTGCGGCGGACCTAATCACCCGATACATGTGGTGTCTGCCCGGCGGAAGCCGGATCGTGGAAGGATTCCGATCGCCGCACATTTCAGCAGGAGCGCGGTCTCATGAATTGGACTGACGAGCGGGTCGAACTTCTTAGAAAATTGTGGTCGGAGGGACTGAGCGCCAGCCAGATCGCCGCACAGCTCGGGGGCGTCAGCCGCAATGCCGTCATCGGCAAGGTGCATCGGCTGAAACTGTCGGGCCGCGGACGCGCAACTGCCACGCCGTCACGCCAGAAGAAGAGCGTGCAGGGATCGACCGTGCAGAAATCGGTGTCGCGGGCGGCGAGCACTGCGCGGCATATCACCACGTCGATCGGCGCGACCGCGCTGCAGGCGCAATTCGACGCCGTACCGGTGACGCGTCATTATGTCCGTCCGGTCGAGAACGTCGTCGTACCGATCTCGCGGCATCTGCAGCTCGTCGAGTTGACCGAGCGGACATGCAAATGGCCGAATGGCGATCCGCTTTCGGAGGAGTTCCATTTCTGCGGCAACGACGCGGCCGAAACCGGACCCTATTGCAAGTACCACGCCCGCATTGCGTTTCAGCCCGCTTCGGAGCGGCGCCGCAGTAGGTAAGCCAATAGCGAATAGCAAATAGCAAATAGCGAATAGCGAATAGCGAATAGCGAATAGCGAATAGCGAATAGCGAATAGCGAATAGAAGTAGCTTGATCCGTTGTGAATCGGAAGCAAGCCGTCTTTCCCTATTCGCTCCCCTTCGAGATCTCACTTCGCGTTCCCGGAATAACAATCCTGTCTGTCTTGTCGCCCTTCGGCCGCTCGGGCGGCATCTGGTCGCCGGTGACGATGTAGTAGATCGTCTCGGCGATATTGGTGGCGTGGTCGCCGATCCGCTCGATGTTCTTGGCGCAGAACAGCAGGTGCGTGCAGGGCGTGATGTTGCGCGGATCTTCCATCATATAGGTCAGCAACTCGCGAAACAGCGAGGTGTACACGGCGTCGATCTGATCGTCGCGGTCACGCACGAAGCCGATCTTTTCCACCGAGCGCGACGCATAGACGTCGAGCACTTCCTTGAGCTGCGTCAACGCCAGATCGGCTAAGGCCTCGATGCCGCGGAACAGGCTGGTCGGCTGGCGCCCTTCTATGACGGCAACCACGCGCTTGGCGACATTCTTGCCGAGGTCGCCGACCCGCTCGAGATCCGCCGAGATGCGGATCGCGCCGACGATCTCGCGCAAATCCGTCGCCATCGGCTGGCGCCTGGCGATGATGATGATCGCCTTATCGTCGATCTCGCGCTGCCCTTGGTCAAGAACGGCATCGTCGCGGATGACCTTCTGGGCAAGGCCGGGGTCGGCGTTGACCAGGGCAGCAATCGCCTGTTCGACCATGCGTTCGGCATGCCCGCCCATCGCGGCAATGCGCTTCGACAGATATTTCAGCTCCTCGTCATAGGCGCTGACGATGTGCACGGACTGCATGGAGATGCCTTCCCGGGGTCTTCAGGTCCGAGTCGTTTCCTCGAATCCCCGCTGATACGCTAGCCGGATGACAGAAAAAAGAAACCGTTGGAGCGACGTGCGTCCACTTGGACACAGAGTACGCTCTAAGCGCCTTATCCACGCATCCGGCTATCTTAAAATCTTCCGGTTTTCGGGCCGGCGCGTTCTTGGATAGTGAGCGTCAGTGCGCCGGCAAATGCACCGTGAAAGCTGCACCGTTGCCGACCTCCGACTTGATCGAGAGTCTGGCGTTGTGGCGCGTCAGGATATGCTTGACAATGGACAGGCCAAGGCCGGTGCCCTTCTGGGTCCGGCTGTTTTCGACATCGACGCGGTAGAAGCGTTCGGTGATGCGCGGGATGTGCTCCTCGGCTATGCCGGGGCCGAAGTCCCGGATGGTGACGTCGATGCCCGGTTCGGGACCGTCATCGCTGTGGGCAATCGTCACCACGACACGGCCACCCGATTGTCCGTATTTGCAGGCGTTTTCCAGCAGATTTTCGAAAACCTGGAAAAGTTCGTCGCGATCCCCCGGCACATTGAGTGGTCCTTTCGCGAAATCCCGCTCGATGGCAACGCCGTTTTCCCTGGCAAGCGGCCCAAGCGAATCGATAACGCTGTCGAGGGTCCGGTGGAGATCGACCTCGGTTCCCGGCTTCAAATAGGGTTTCATCTCCAGCCGCGACAGCGACAGCAGGTCGTCGATCAGGCGCGCCATGCGGCCAGTCTGGTCGTGCATGATCTGCAGGAACTGCTCGCGCGCCGCCGGGTCGTTGCGGGCCGGGCCGCGCAGCGTCTCGATGAAGCCGGAGATCGAGGCGAGCGGAGTTCGCAGCTCATGGCTGGCATTGGCGATGAAGTCGGCCCGCATCCGGTCGATGCGGCGCGCCTCGCTCTGGTCCTTGAAGACCAGCACATAGAGGTCGGTGCCGTGGCCGACCGACGATGAACTCACCCGATAGGCCCGTTCGACCGGCAGCTTTTCGGTATAGTCGACGACATCCGAAGCGGCGGCGCCCGACAAAATACTGTCCAGCAGGGCCTGCATCTCGGGCGCGCGGAATTTCAGCGACAGCGACATGCCCGGTGCGATGCCGCCGAAGGCGGCGAAGGCGGCGGCGTTGGCATGGACGATCGTCGCGGTGCGATCGAAGATGATCAGCGGATCGGCAACGGCGGCTGCCAGATATTCTCCCGACAGCTGTTGTAGCCCGCCTGCCTCGATCGCCGCGGCATCCTCCGGGGACTGGCGCGCGACGCCGGCCGGCAGCATCGCGGCGGCAAGCAGCAGCACAGCACATGCCAGCAGCACCACATAGCCGGACATGTCCGCGAAACCATAGACCGTCAGCACCGCGACGATGCCGGCCGCCAGCAGCCAGCGGCTGTTCCACAACCGGGTGGCGACCGTTTGCGCCGTGCTTCGCTGTTCTGCGCCGCCCATATCAGCCATTGTCAGCCACTGTCAGCCATTCGCGCGCACTGTGCCTCCGTCCCCACCCGGCCGGGTGGACCTTCCCGCTGACCGGCGCTAGAGCGCCTTGCGTCCAATTGGACGGACCAAGGACGCTCTACCACTTCTAATCCGCTGGATCGTTCTTTCCGAAATCGATTCCGATTTTCGGGCCGATGCAGTAAGGCTCCCAATAGCATGTGTCCGGAAACTGGAAAGGTTCGTCTCGATGAAAAACCCCAAGGAAGATGCCGCCGCGCCCGTTCCAGGTCCGCTCAAGATCCACATCGACGGCAAGGAACGCGAGTTCGACATCGAGGATCCCAAGCTTCCTGACTGGGTCGAAGACAACAAGCTGACCGCCGGCGGATACCCCTATGACAAGAAAATGAATAGCGAGGAGTATGACGAGACGCTCGAGCGGCTGCAGATCGAGCTGGTCAAGGCGCAGGCATGGCTGCAATCGACGGGCAAGCGGGTGATGTCGCTGTTCGAAGGACGCGATGCCGCCGGCAAGGGCGGCACGATCTTCGCGCTGCGCCAGTACATGAACCCCAGGACAGCGCGCAACGTAGCGCTGACCAAGCCGAGCCCAACCGAACTCGGGCAATGGTATTTCCAGCGCTATGTCGCGCACTTTCCGACATCCGGCGAGTTCGTCACCTTCGACCGCTCCTGGTACAATCGCGCCGGCGTTGAGCCGGTCATGGGCTTCTGCACACCGGAGCAGCATCAGAAATTCCTGGACGAGACACCGTATTTTGAACGGATGATCTGCAACGAGGGCATCCATTTCTTCAAATTCTGGCTGAACATCGGTCGGGAAACACAGCTTGAGCGGTTTCACGATCGCCGCTGGATTCCTTTGAAGAGCTGGAAATTCTCGCCGATCGACGTTGCCGGCATCTCCAAATGGGACGATTACACCAAGGCGCGCGATCTCATGTTCGAACGCACGCATAAGGAATTCTCGCCCTGGATCATCGTACGGGCCAACGACAAGCGGCGCGGGCGACTTGCCGTCATCCGGCGCATCCTGTTGTCGCTTCCCTATGACGGCCGCGACGTCGACGCCATCGGCAAGGAAGACAGGAAGATCATCGGGGAAGGGCCTTCGTTCCTGGGACCACAGGGCTGAAGCACCCGCCGCGCGCCCCCAAAGGACGCGCGGCACGATTCCGGATGTTCCTGTCATTCTGCCGAATGACTTCTCATGCCGCCAGCCGGGCAATCCGCTGCAGCCGCCGCAGCGTGGTATCGTCCTGCAAAGCCTGCTGAAACAGCGAAATCTCATGGTCGATGCGATCGCAGAGCGCGCCTGTATCGCCCTTGAGCAGGTCGCGCGTCTGCAGCAGTGCGGCAACCGGCTTCTTGGCGAGTTGCCTGGCTCTGCCAAGTGCGGCTTCCTCGACATCGCCCACCACGATCTCCGTGACCAGGCCAAGCATCCTGGCGTCCGCGGCACTGAGCGTGTCGCCCAGGCAGAAGAAGCGGAAAGCGCCGGCATAGCCGAGTTTCTGCGGCGCCAGGATGCTGGTCGCCGCGTCCGGCACGAGGCCGAAATCGACAAACGGCACCCGAAACGTGCTTTCGTCAGATGCGATCACCATGTCGCAATGGAACAGGATGGTGCAGCCGACTCCGACGGCGTCGCCGTCGACACAGGCAAGGACCGGTTTGGGGAACGTTGCTAACGTGCGGAACATGTCGGTGACGGCAGCGATCAACCGTTGATGCTTGGTGGCGTCGAGGAACTCGGAGAAATCGCCGCCGAGGCAGAAGCAGCCGGCGAGGCCCCGCAGCACCACGACGCGCACATCGTCGTCGATTGCGGCTTCGTGGAAGATCCTGGCCAGGCTTTCATAGGCTCGCCCGTCCAGCACCGGCCGGCCGTCATCCGACGACACCGTGACGATCAACGTATGATTGCGGAACTCTGTTTGCGGATGGATGTTCATGACTGTCTCCAATTCTCACGAGGCTTGCCTCATGCCGAGCCTGTCGGGATATCCCCTGGCAAGCACCGGCGCGAAATGACTGCGGCGCGACCGCACCACCTCAAGCGTATGCTCGTTGAAGGTGAGCAGTGTGGCGACGACCTGCTGGTTGCCATAGGTGCGCTGGTAGCCAAGCGGCTTCGCCAGGAAGTGCAACTGCAGCGCCCGCAGAACCCACATCGGCTCGAACTCGATGATCACCTGGTTGACGTTCCGCTTCAGCCCCCACTCGACGAAGCCGGCGATGAGCTCGGTGCCGACCGTCGAGACGCCTCGCTTGCCGTCACGAAAGCCCGGCGCCACCGCATAACGGGTCAGTTCCCACACGTTCGGCCCGGATGGCGGCGTCCCTTCATAGAGGTCCGCCAGCACCTCGGTCAGAAGATGCGCCCGCGTCGTCGGCAACATCCGCTGATAACCGGCGAGCTCGCCATTGCGGATGACGAGCTGATGCACCGCCTCGTCATGGTCGAACTGATCGATCTCAAGGCCATCGGGGCGCTGCAGGTCGGTCCACCCCATCTCCTCGACGAAAATCTTGTAGCGTAAACGATGAACGGCCTCCCAAAGGTCGGGACGTTCCATAAGTTCCTGTGTGGTAAGGGAAAAAAGCATCTGCCGTCTCCTAGGTTCAATAGGAAGATACGGCCGGGCTGTCCCGAGAAAATTACGCGATCACGTAGGCAAGAATTTCTAGGCCGGCGCGGCCGAGCTAGCTAATATAGCCGCGCCTTATCGCTTCCGCGACCGCCTGCACCCGGTTGACGGCACCGAGTTTGCTTTTGGCGTTAAGAAGGTGTTTCTCTGATGTGTGTTCCGAAATGCCGAGAATCTGTGAAATCTCCCATTCGGACTTGCCGACGGCGGCCCATTGCATGCATTCGCGTTCACGCGGCGTCAGTTCGACGTGGTCGATGGTCTTGGCCGCCATCGTGTGGATCTGCATGGCGCGGCCAATCGCATAGGTCGCCACGAGTGACACCAGCCCAAAATCGGCGCCCGACAATTCGACGGCCTCGCCGCCCAGCGACACCATGACGATCTGGCCATCGAGCGTGATCAGCGGGAAGGCCAATCCGTCGCGCAGCTTGAATTCGCCGGCGTCGCCCATCACTTCGCCGCTGCTCTTGTCGATGCGGATGCTCTGGGACGCTTCCCGCCACTGGAACGGTGCCTGCAGCCGCTTCATGTGGCTGACGACGGGGTCATGGTCGACATAGTTGCGCGCCACATAGCGCTCCAGCCATTCTCCCGGCCACTCGCAAAGCAGCACATGGTCCTTTTGCTGGCCTCTTGGCGTGCCCGGTTGCGGAACCGTTCCGGCCATCAGCGCCGTCAGGCCGAACTCCGAGGTTATGCCAAGCAGCTTTTCGCAGACCGCGGCCGCCGTATCAGCGGCCTGTAGCTGATCTATGAATTCCAGTGTGCGATCGAAGTGGCCCATTGCAACATCTACCCCATGTTGCCTTCCCGCGTTGAGGTCAACGACCCAGTGCTTGACCCGCACTTGCCTCGACCCCGGATTACAAACCTGCTCCTCCCAGTTTGCAGCGGCTTGCGGCTACCCTCCAGCCGACCGCCACACATGTTTGCAAGCTCGCTGAAGCATAGACCTAAATCGGCGTGATGAAATCAAAAACCGTTGTGCCTGTGGCATTTTCGTACCAAAAGCCAGATTGGACAGGACAGGGCGGAGCTCGATCGTGGCAATTCGGTGGATAACCATCGTCTTGATGCTGGCAATAACCGGGGCACAGTGGCTCACGGGAGCGCGTGCCGCGGAGCCGCAAGTGCCGGTGCTGTGGGATGCCAAGGAGCGGCTGCCGAAGCCTGACCTTGCCGCGCTGCCGCGTCTGAGATTCCTGACCACCACCGATTTCCCGCCGTTCAACTTCCTCGACGGGGCGGGCCGCTTGTCCGGGTTCCACGTCGATCTGGCGCGCGCGATCTGCGCCGAACTCGGCATCGCCGAAAAATGCCAGATCCAGGCGCTGCCCTGGGCCGAGCTCGATGCGGCGCTGCAGAAGGGCGAAGGCGAAGCGGTCATTGCCGGCATCGCCGCCACCCCGGAGTCGCGGTCCAAATATGCCTTCTCACGTTCCTACCTGCAGTTTCCGGCGCGCTTCATCATGCCGAAGACAAACGCGCTCACGGAACCTATCTTCGACAGACTGCGCGGCAAGCGCGTCGGCGTAGTCGCAGGTTCCGCGCATGAGAGAATGCTGCGCGATTATTTCGGCACCGTTCAGGTCGTTCCCTTCGTGCAGCTGGAAGAGCTCTACGATGGTCTCAGGGCCGCCAAGGTCGACGCCGGCTTCGGCGACGGCATGCGCTTCGCCTTCTGGCTGGGCAGCTCGAATGCCGCAGCCTGCTGCCGCTTTGCCGGCGGTCCCTACCTGGCGCCCGAATATCTGGGGTTGGGCATGGCCATCGCCACCAGGGCCAACGATCCAGCGCTGGCCGCTGCGTTCGACTACGCACTGCAGCAGATTTCGGTGAAGGGCATCTTTGCCGAATTCTATCTGCGCTATTTCCCGGTCAGCTTTTTCTGATCCGGCCCGGTCAGCTTTTTCTGATCCGGCCCGGTCAGCTTTTT